>NZ_SPEY01000037.1 GCF_009360615.1 Comamonas sp. | reverse complement strand
CTTGGGTCTGAAACCGCCGCGCTTACTTGCCGGCGGTCAGCGTGGTGTAGCTGTTGATCAGATTGCGATAGTCGGGGATATGGTTGGAGAACAGAGTACCCAGCCCCTCGATGTCGTTGCGCCAGTCGCGATGCAGCTCGCAGGCCGCGCCGAACCAGGTCATGAGCTGAGCGCCGGCCTGTTCCATGCGGCTCCAGGCCGCCTGCGGGGTCATGCTGTTGAAGGTGCCCGAAGCATCGGCAATGACGAATACCTCGAAACCTTCAGCCAGTGCCGACAGCACGGGGAAGGCCACGCAGACCTCGGTCACCACGCCGGCGACGATGAGCTGCTTCTTGCCCGTGGCCTTGACGGCCTTGACGAAGTCCTCGTTGTCCCAGGCATTGATCTGGCCGGGGCGGGCGATATAGGGAGCCGTGGGGAATTTTGCCTTGAGCTCGGGCACCAGCGGGCCGTTGGGGCCGGTCTCGAAGCTGGTGGTCAGAATCGTGGGCAGCTTGAAGTATTCCGCCATGTCGGCCAGGGCCAGCACATTGTTCTTGAACTTGTCGGGGTCGATGTCGCGCACCAGGGACAGCAGACCGGTCTGGTGATCCACCAGCAGCACGGCGGCATTGTCTTTGTCGAGGCGAACGTAAGGCTTCGGGCTCATGGGAATCTCCTTCAAGAGTGGAGCGGGTGAAAGCCGGCGGGCTGGCCCGCCGGTGGGAAAAATCGATACCGGGCAACCGCTCAGGTTGCTGCAACAGGGCGCCCGGCCGCCGGGATGCGGCCGAACTGGCCGCTGCGGAAGTCCTCCAGCGCCTGCTGGATTTCCTCGTCGCTGTTCATGACGAAGGGGCCGTAGCCGACCACGGGTTCGTCAATCGGCTCGCCGGACAGCCACAGCAGCGTGACGTCGCTGTTGGCTTCCAGATGCACGCTGTCGGCCGCGCGGTCCAGGTGCACCAGTTGGCCGGCCCGCGCAATCTCCTGTCCGTTGACCATCAGCGTGCCGTGCAACACCACCAGCGCCAGCGTGTGGCCGGCCCGGGCCTGCAGCTCGGTGGAGGCTCCGGCGTTCAGCCTCACATCCCGGACATCGATGGGCGTGAAGGTTCTTGCCGGGCCGCGATAGGCGCACCCCTTGCTGTCAAGGTAGTCACCGGCGATGACACGCAGATGACCCGCGCCGTCCGGCAGCGCGACCTGCGGGATGTCGGCATTCAGCAGGGTCTGGTAGCCGGGGGCGGACATCTTGTCCCTGGCCGGCAGATTGACCCACAGCTGCACCATCTCCAGCGGGCCGCCGCTCTTGGCAAAGGCTTCGGAGTGGTACTCCTCGTGCAGGATGCCCGAGGCCGCCGTCATCCACTGCACGTCGCCCGGGCCGATGGTGCCGCCGGCCCCCGTGGAGTCGCGGTGGGCCACTTCGCCCTCGTAGACGATGGTCACGGTCTCGAAGCCGCGGTGGGGATGCGTGCCCACGCCGCGCCGTGCCGTGGTGGGCGTGAAGTTCTGGGGGCCTGCGTGATCCAGCAGCAGAAAGGGGCTCAGGGCCTTGCCGTGATCCCCATAGCTGAACAGCGAGCGCACGGGAAAGCCATTGCCCACCCAGTGGGGACGGGGGGCTTCGTAGACACCCAGGATTTTCTTGAGCATGGTGTTTCTCCTTTGCGGCCGGCCTGCAGTCCCTGTGGATGACGCAGACGTTGAACATGGAGAAAGTATGTATTTGGAACGATGACTTGAGTAGTCCACAATATTCAGCATCAGAGTTCCATTTATAAAACGATGAAGCTGCCAGACCTCAACGAGCTCTACTACTTCGCCCAGGTGGTCGAGCATGGTGGATTCGCGCCTGCAGGCCGCGCCCTGGGCCTGCCCAAGTCCAAGCTCAGCCGCCGCGTGGCCCTGCTCGAAGAGCGCCTGGGCGCGCAGTTGCTGCTGCGCTCCACGCGCAGCTTTGCAGTGACCGAGGTGGGCAAGCGCTACTACCAGCACTGCCGCGCCATGCTGACCGAGGCCGAAGCCGCCGAAGAGTCGGTGGCGCTGGTGCATTCCGAGCCCTGCGGCAAGGTGCGCATGAGCTGCCCCGTGGCCCTGCTGGCCTCACGCGTGGGCCGCATGCTGGGCGAATTCATGCGCCAGTACCCGCGTGTGGAGCTGCAGGTGGACGAGACCAACCGGCGCGTGGACGTGATTGGCGAGGGGCTGGATCTGGCCCTGCGCGTGCGCCCGCCGCCGCTGCAGGACAGCGACCTGGTGCTGCGCACGCTGGCCGAGCGCCGGCAATGCCTGGTGGCCGCACCCGAGCTGCTGCAGCGCCTGGGCCCGCCCGGCGGCCCCATGGACCTGTCGGCCTGGCCCAGCCTGGACATGGGCGGCGTGCAGGAAACCCACCGCTGGGTGCTGCACGGCCCCGACGCCGTGCGCGCCGAGGTCAGGCACCAGCCAAGGCTGGTGACCCAGTCCATGCTCGCGCTGCGCGACGCGGCCGTGCTGGGTGTCGGCGTGGTGCAGCTGCCCAATATGTTTGTGCGCGACGAGTTGCGCAGCGGCAGCCTGGTGCAGGTGCTGCCGGGCTGGCAGCCGCGGCCCGAGATCATCCACGCCGTCTATGCCTCGCGCCGCGGGCAGCTGCCTGCCGTGCGCGCCCTGCTCGACCATCTGGCGCAATCCTTCAGGACCTTGTCGGAAGACTGAGCATCAAAACCACCTTCAGCACTTACTGGTAAAGCGCTTTCAGCTATCGGAACGATAACGGCAGCCTCAACCCAGAGCCGCCTGGATATCGTCTGCCAGCTTCTCGGGTTTGTCCTGGGGTGCGTAGCGGCGTATCACCTGTCCGTCGCGGCCCACAAGGAATTTGGTGAAATTCCATTTGATGGACTTGGTGCCCAGCACGCCCGGCGCTTCGGACGTCAGCCAACGGTACAACGGATGCGCACCGTCGCCATTGACCTCGATCTTGTGCATGAGCGGGAAGCTGACGCCGAAGTTCAGCTCGCAAAAGCTCGCGATCTCGTCATCCGAGCCTTTCTCCTGGGCACCGAACTGGTTGCAGGGAAAGCCCAGCACCACCAGGCCCCGGTCCGCATATTGCTCGTGCAGTGCCTGCAATCCCTTGTACTGGGGCGTGAAGCCGCAGGCGCTGGCGGTATTCACGATCAACAACACCTTGCCCTGGTACTGCGACAGACGGACGCTGCGCCCCTGGATGTCGGTGGCTTCAAAGTCATAAACGCTGTTTGCCATGCTGCTCTCCCGCCAATGCGAAGCCGCAAGCTTAAGGCAGTCGGCAACCTGTGTCACAGCCAGAAACAACGCTGCCACAGCAGGTCACGGAGACAATACCGGGGCTGCGACCATAGAAAAACCGATCCCCGCAAGCAGAGCGCCTGTTTTTTGGGCATTCTTCGCAATCTTGCCTTCTTGCGGCCCTTGGCGGGCTGCCTTGCCACGTGCGTTTGTCCTTGAACGAATTGAAAGAAAAATGGGTAGCTCAGGCCACAGCTCTGTGGATGCGCGCTCGCGCCAGCACTGCCGGACAGCGCATTGCGGCCCTGCCCTGGTGGCGTCGCTGGCCGACGCGGCGTGAATGGCTGTGGTTTGCCGCGGCCTTGCCGGTGCTGTTTGTCGTCTATGTGCTGCTGCTGATTCCGTTCACGCCCAGCATCAGCGACATCCGCAAGGCCAAGCTAGAGCAGCCCGCACAGATCCTGAGCGCCGACGGCAAGCTGATCGGCGAGTTCAAGCGCAGCAACCGCCAGTGGGTGCCGCTGGAGCAGATTTCGCCCGCCGTGGTCAAGGCACTCGTGGCCACCGAAGATCACCGCTTCTACGAGCACCACGGCATGGACTTCACGCGCACCGTGGGGTCTGTCATCCATACGCTGGGCGGCAATCCCCAGGGCGGCTCCACCATCACCCAGCAGCTGGCGCGCAATCTCTACCCCACGGAAATCGGCCGCGCCCGCAATCTGAACCGCAAGCTCAAGGAGGCGATCACGGCCTTCAAGATCGAGGCGCTCTACACCAAGGACGAGATTCTCGAAACCTATCTGAACACCGTGCCCTTTCTCTACAACGCCTATGGCATAGAGATGGCGGCGCGCACCTATTTCGACAAGCCTGCGGCCAGGCTCACGGTGCTGGAAAGCGCCACGCTGGTGGGCATGCTCAAGGGCAATGCCTATTACAACCCGGTGATCAACCCCGACCGCGCCATTGCCCGGCGCAACACCGTGCTGAGCCAGATGGTCAAGCGCGGCGAGCTCAAGGACGATGAGTTCGAGCGCCTCAAGAAGCGCCCCATGCGTCTGGACTTCGAGCGCCAGGAGGAACCCACGGGCATGGCGCCGCATTTTTCCCAGCAGTTGCGCAAATGGCTGATCGCTTGGGCCGACAAGCACGACTACAACATCTACACCGACGGCCTGGTGGTGCGCACCACCCTGGATTCGCGTCTGCAGAACTGGGCGCAGCAGGCCGTGAACCGCCAGATGCAAACGCTGCAGGGCATTGCCAACAACAACTGGAGCCACCGCGACGGCTGGAGCGCCGAGAACGCCCTGGTGCTGCAGCTGGTACGCGAGACCGAGGCTTTCCGCAAGCTCGCCAGAAGCGGCAAGCCTTCCGATATCGGCGACGAAGAAGCGCTCAAGAAGCTGCTGGCCGACAAGGCCTTCATGAGGCAGCTGCGCGAGGACAAGACCCGCGTGCAGGCCGGCTTTCTGGCCATGGATCCGCGCACCTCGGCGGTGCTGGCCTGGGTGGGCAGCCGCGACTATGCCCAGGATGCATTCGACCATGTGGCCCAGGCGCGCCGCCAGCCCGGCTCCACCTTCAAGCCCTTTGTCTATGGCGCAGCCCTGCAGCGCGGCGCCAGGCCCGACGACACACGCAAGGACGAAGCCGTGGAAATCCAGCTGCCCGGCGGCGAGGTATGGCGTCCCAGCGATGCCGTCGAGCCCACGGGCGTGCCCATGAAGCTCAGCGATGCGCTGGCCTATTCGAAGAACACCATCACGGCCGAGCTGGGCCAGGAAGTGGGCATGGACCGCGTCATCAAGCTGGCCCGCGCTCTGGGCGTGCGCCAGAGTCCGCTGGAGCCCGTGCCTTCGCTGGCGCTGGGTTCCAGCCCCGTCACGCTGCTGGAGATGGTCAACGCCTACGGCAGCATCGCCAACTCCGGTCGCTACGTTCCGCCCCAGCTGGTCACCCGTATCGAGAATGCCGATGGCGAGCTGCTGGCCGAATTCACCCCGCCCAAGCCCGATCAGGTCTGGGACGAGGAAGAGAACTACGGCCTGCTGGAGATGATGCGCGCCGTGATCGACAAGGGCACGGGCCGCGCGATCCGCAAGCAATACGGCATTCGCGCCGATGTGGCCGGCAAGACCGGCACCACCCAGGGCAATGCGGATGGCTGGTTCATCCTCATGCACCCGCAGATCGTGGCCGGTGCCTGGGCCGGATTCAACGACGCGCGTATCACGCTCAGGAGCGACCAGTGGGGCCAGGGCTCGCGCAGCGCCCTGCCCATGGTGGGCGATTTCATGTCGCGCGCCCTGCGCAGCCCGCTGCTCAATGCCAAGGCCCGGTTCACCGAGCCCAACACCAGCCACTGGTGGAGTGATCTGGTGGGCCGCCTGCGCGACAAGGTTCAGGAATGGAGCGGGCCCGCAGCTGAGGGCAACGATCCCGATCGCACAACGCCGACGACTCCTGCCCATCCAGCCCCCAACAGGAGCAATGGCAGCGAGGTGGACATCATCGAGAGCACGCCCGCAGCGCCGCCCTCGACCGCCGTCCAGCCAGCGCCCGCCGACAGCCGCGCCCAGCCGCCCGATCTGGACAGCAGCCCTGGACTGGCTCCCGGCGAGATAGTGCCCGCTCCGGCCCCGGCCAGGCCCCCTGCGCCCTCCAGCTGGAGCGATATAGGCACGCCGCTGCCGCCAGCGGCACCACTGAATGCGCCGCAGGACAGCCAGTAGCGCAGTTTTCAGCCACATGCCCCACTGGGCTGTCGAATAACTGGTCCAATTGCGCACCGATACCCGCCAGCAGGTCTCCCACCAGGAGGCCGCTGGCGGATCTGTTTTCGCCGGGCATGCAACCCGCATGCCGCCAGCGCTGCGCCGACCCGGAGCCGACATGACCGCCAATACGCCAACCCTCGTCACCTTTGCCATCTACCTGCTGGGCATGCTGCTCATCGGCTGGGCGGGGTACAAAGCCACCTCCAATCTGTCCGATTACATTCTGGGCGGGCGCAGCCTGGGCTCGCTGGTCACGGCCCTGTCTGCCGGGGCATCCGACATGAGCGGCTGGCTGCTCATGGGCCTGCCCGGAGCGGTGTTTGCGACCGGCCTGTCGGCCTCGTGGATTGCCATAGGCCTGTGCGTGGGGGCCTGGCTCAACTGGCGCTTTGTCGCGGCTCGCCTGCGCGTCTATACCGAGAAGGTGGGCAATGCACTGACCCTGCCCGACTACTTCACCAACCGCTTCGAGGATGGCAGCAGCCTTTTGCGCATCGTCACCGCGCTGGTGATTCTGGTGTTCTTCACCGTCTACTGCGCCTCCGGCGTGGTCGCCGGTGCCCGCCTGTTCGAGTCCATGTTCGGCATGGACTACCAGACCGCCCTGTGGGTGGGTGCCGTGGCCACCATGGCCTATGTGTTCATCGGCGGCTTTCTGGCCGTGAGCTGGACCGACACGATCCAGGCCTCGCTGATGATCACCGCGCTGATTCTGGCCCCCCTGATGGTGATCTATGCCGACGGCGGCGTGGGTGCCAGCGCGGCCATCATCGACACCGCCCGCAGCGGCGCCTTCGACATGTTCAAGGGCCAGGGGGCGATTGCCATCCTCTCCTTGCTGGCCTGGGGTCTGGGCTACTTCGGCCAGCCTCACATTCTGGTGCGCTTCATGGCGGCCGAATCGATCAGGACCATTCCCAACGCGCGCCGCATCGGCATGACCTGGATGGTGCTGTGCCTGGGCGGTGCCGTGGCCGTGGGCTTCTTCGGCATTGCGTTCTTTGCCAGCCGCCCCGAGATTGCGGCAAACGTCAATGGCAACCACGAGCTGGTGTTCCTGGAAGTCGCCAAGCTGCTGTTCAATCCCTGGATCAGCGGCGTGCTGCTGGCTGCCGTGCTGGCTGCCGTGATGAGCACCCTGTCCTGCCAGTTGCTGGTCTGCTCCAGCGCCCTCACGCAAGATATCTACAAGACCTTTTTGCACAAAAACGCCAGCCAGAAGCAGCTGGTCTGGTTCGGCCGCGCCATGGTGTTTGCCATTGCCGTGATCGCCATCCTGATTGCGCAGGACCCCAAGGCCAAGGTACTGGGCATGGTCAGCAATGCCTGGGCCGGCTTCGGCGCCGCCTTCGGCCCGCTGGTGCTGATCTCGCTGCTCTGGGGCCGCATGACCCGCAACGGAGCCCTGGCCGGCATGGTGGTGGGCGCGGTCACGGTGCTGGTCTGGCAGCACTACCAATGGTTCAGCCTCTATGAAATCGTTCCCGGGTTTGCGTTATCGGCTATCGCCATCGTTGTGGTCAGCCTGCTGGACCGAGCGCCCTCGGCCACGATCGCAGCCAAGCACCGCGAGGTGGAAGCCGAAATCGCCGCCCACGGCGAATAGGCGCGCTCACTGCGGCGAAAGCCCTGCCAGGCCATGCCGGCAGGGTTTTTTTATGGCGAAAAAGCCACCGCAAGCCAACGGACAGCAGCCCTGAGAGCTGCACAAAAAATAGGCGCAACTTGCATTTTCAGGGCCTATCCGTCACACTTGCGGGTCGAAATTTCAGGCATTACCTGAGATTCTGAAAGGTTTAGTGAATGCTCAAGGCCGCTGCAGCCAAGGTATATCAGACGGGTTTGGCGTTGATGTTGGGTGCCGCTTTTGCGCTGGCATCCCCTGCGGCTTTGGCGCGCAAAGCGCCCGAAGCCGGTGTCAGCGTTTCCGGCTTTGAAACGGTCAACCTGGCCGACCTGCCTCGTGAAGGCCGCACCACCTATGCCCGCATCCTGCAAGGCGGGCCGTTTCCCAACGACAAGGACGGCACGGTTTTCGGCAACCGTGAGCGCATACTACCGCGCCAGGCCAGAGGCTATTACCGTGAATATACCGTGCGCACGCCAGGCGCGAAAAACCGGGGTGCGCGGCGCATCGTCTGCGGTGGCTTGCAGCCCCAGGAGCCCGATGCCTGCTTCTACACGGGTGACCACTACAACAGCTTTCAGCAGATCGTCCAATGACCTCCGAAGACGCTCTGCAGGCCCGCCATACAGCGGCTCTTGACCTTTTAAATTCCGCAGCGGCGGTTTGCGCAGATAGCCTACAGCGCTGTCAGTACCGCCTCTGCCACCAGTTTTGATGTTTTTAGAAAGAATCACGGAGATGGACACGCCACTTCGTAAGCCCTCGGAAACACCGTTGCGCAATGTTCGGCCGAACATCGTGCAATCCATTCGCGCCTTTCGCATTCCTGATCTTCAGGCTGCAGCAGAAGCGCTGGGCTCCCATTTCCTCTATGCCAATCTGGCCCATGCCCAGACCAAGGCCGATGTCTTCGAGCTGCTGTCCACCCAGTTCTTCCTGCCGGCGCACTTTGGCAAGAACTGGGATGCGCTGTATGACTGCATGACCGAGCCGATCAACAAATCGGGCCCCCAGCCCGGTTTCGTGGTGGTGCTCGACCAGATTCCGACCACGCCGAAGTTCGACAAGGAGGTGCGCGAGCAGCTGCTGGATGTGTTCCGCGACACCGCAGACTTCTGGGCCGAGCGCAAGATCCCGTTTCGCTGCTTCTACTCCTTCCTGTAGGCAGACCCGCTCGCCGTGCACGCAACGCCCGCTTGAACGCGGGCGTTTTGCTTTCATCGAAAGGGCTCAGGCGGTTCGCCCCGGAGCGTCGGCCTTGCCCGGCTGCATCCATCTGCCCACGGCAATCACCAGCACGGCACCGCAGGCGGCCGCCGTGTAATGCGCCCAGGGATGGGTCAGCACAAATGCTTCGAGCACATGGTCGCTGGTGATGGTTTCACCGGCCACCCAGCCAATCAGCGCAGCCCCCAGGGTGACGATGACCGGAAAGCGCTCCATCAGCCTGATCATCAACGTGGAGCCGAAGATAACCAGTGGAATGCTGATGGCCAGGCCCAGTATCAGCAGCAGCATATTTCCGCCCGCTGCCGCCGCCACGGCAATCACATTGTCCAGGCTCATGACCAAGTCGGCGAGCAAAATGGTGCGAACGGCAGCCATCATGCCCTGCCTGGCCACGCTGCCGGAGTCCTCTGCCTCATCCTCCCCCTTGAGCAGGCCCACGCCGATCCACAGCAGCAGCAGGCCGCCGATCACCTCCACGAACGGCAGCTGCATCAGCTTGGCCGCAACCACCGTCAAGGCAATGCGCAGCACCACGGCGGCACCCGAGCCCAGCATGACCGCTTTTTTCTGCTGCGCCGGGGGCAGGCTGCGTGCGGCCAGAGCGATGACTACCGCGTTGTCACCCGAGAGAATGATGTTGATCCAGACGATCTTGAACAAGCCGATCCAGAAATCGGCACCGAGCATGACATCCATGGAGAGATATTCCTGAGTTTCCTGCGCCTGGCAAGCCGAGAGCACAGATGCCCGGCGCTTCAGGGTCGGGCATGATCCATGCCGCAAAGTTTAGCCAACCACCTCTGACCGCCGCTGTCGGGGTATTGCCTCTGGCGTCATGGGAATTGCGGCCCCTGAGCCCGGCAGCACCGGGCGAACAAGGGGCTGCACGCCTCCCAAATTACCTGTTTTCAGTGATAGGCAAAACCGTTGATCTCGGTAACAGTAAGACACAGAACCAGCGATAGCTCAGACACCATGGCCGAGACATTCTCCCTACCCGCCGAATCCATCCTCCCCAGTCCCTTGATCGTGGTGGAGGATGAGCCGCTGATTCGCAATCGGCTGGAAAGCATTTTGCGCGGTCTCGGGTATGCAGATGATGCGCTCATTTTTGCGGGAACCCTGCGGCAGGCGCGGGCGCAGCTGGCGGAGCATCCCGTGGCCATGGCGCTGGTGGACCTGGGACTTCCGGACGGCAGCGGCATCGACCTGATCGGCCAGCTGCGTGCCGCGGATCCCGGCATGGGCATTCTGGTCATCTCCGCCTGGAGCACCGAAGACGCCATTCTTTCGGCGCTGCGCGCCGGGGCCAACGGCTATGTGCTCAAGGAGCGGGACGACCTGGAAGTCACGCTGTCCATCCGCAGCGTGCTGCGCGGCGGCGCCCCCATCGACCCGTTCATTGCACGGCGCATCATTGCCGAGCTGCAGCCGGCCCAGCCCACGGAAGCGCACAAGGCGATGCCCCCCGAGGCCTTGCTCAGCGCCCGCGAGATCCAGATCCTCAAGCTGGTGGCCGATGGCATGACCAACCGGGAGATCGCAGAGTCGCTCTTTCTCTCGCGCTACACGGTGGAATGCCATGTGAAAAACATCTACCGCAAGCTGGCCGTGCCTTCCCGCACCAAGGCGGTCAGCGAGGCCCGTGCACGCGGTTTGCTGATCTGAATGCCCGAGCGGACGGCTCTCATGCTCCGCCTGATATTTGCGCTCATCCTGGGATGGAGCTGCAGCATGGCCTGGACACAGGAGGCCAAGCCTCAAGACCTGCGCTGCGAGCCCCGCATCGTGGCCCGCCAATCGGCCAAGGCCTTTCCCGAAGGGCCTCCGCCCGATGCAGCCCTGCTGCAGTGGGTGGACGTGCCGCCGCTGGACGACTGGAGCCAGCGCTGGCCCGGCTATGACGGCGCCGCCTGGTACCGCATCGACTGGGAGAGCCCCTGCGGACGCGACCAGCCCGTGGCTCTGGCCATCGTCAATATGGTGATGGCAGGGGAGGTGTTCGTGAATTCGGAGCTGATCTGGCGCGATCAGTCGCTGGTGGAGCCGCTGAGCCGCAGCTGGAACATGCCGCGCTACTGGCTGCTCCCCAGGGCCCTGCTCAAGGAGCAGGGCAATAGCATCTGGGTGCGCATCCACGGCATCAGCTCCCAGACGCCGGGCCTGGGACGGCTGCGCATCGGAAACCCCGCCGAGCTCGAGCCATGGACGGCACAGGCCACCTGGAGCCTGCGCACCATCTATGTGGTCTGCATCACGGTCAGTATGGTGCTGTGCCTGCTGTTTGCATTTGCCTGGCTTCACCATCGCCATCAGAAACTCTATGGCTGGTACGCACTCAATCTGCTGTGCTGGGCCCTGCTGCTGTGCTTTATCGTCATGACGGAACCCTGGCCCTTTGCCAGCACGCAGGCCTTCGCTCGATGGAATTTGCTGATTTTCATCGCCTTTGCCTACACTTTCTGCATTTTTGCGCTGCGTTTTGCCGAGTTGAGCCTGAAAAAACTGGAGCGCATGCTGACCGGCCTGTGCAGCCTGTGCGCCGTGTTCGCCCTGACCGTGCCCGAGGCACAGATGGCGCTGAGCCAGGCCATCTGGCTGCTGATGTTCTGTCTTTGCGCTCTGGTCTGCCTGCTGTTTCCGCTGCGTGCGCTGCAGACGCGCACGCCGGCCCACATCATTTTCAGTCTCTGCTTCGTGCTCTACCTGGCCATCGGCGTCCACGACCTGCTGCTGCTGACCAAGGCCCTGGATCACAATCTGACGCTGATTCCCTACACCACCTTGATGAGCATGCTGGTGATCGCCTGGTTGCTGGGGCGACAGATCGTCAAGAACATGCGCCACATCGAGCGCTTCAATCACGAGCTCAGCCTCACGGTCGCCCAGGCCTGCGATGACCTGAGCCAGACTCTGGAGAGAGAGCATCACCTGGCTCTGAGCCACTCTCGCCTGCAGGAGCGGCTGCGCATCTCCCAGGATCTGCACGATGGGCTGGGAGGCTCCCTCGTGCGCTCCATCGCACTGGTGGAACAAAGCAGCGCCCCTCTGCCCAACGCCCAGGTGCTGTCCATGCTCAAGCTCATGCGTGACGACCTGCGCCAGATGATTGACGCCGGAGCCAGCGCCGCCATCCAGGTTCCCGAAACCCCGACGCAATGGCTGGCACCGTTGCGCCACCGCTTTGCACGCCTGTTCGAGGAGCTGGATATCGGCGTGAAATGGATCATGCCCCCGCACTGGGACCATGCGCCCAGTCCCATCCAATGCCTGGCGCTGACCCGTGTGCTCGAAGAAGCCCTGACCAATGTCGTCAAGCACAGCCATGCGCACAATGTGCTGGTCGAGATGAGCCTGGAGCGCTCATGCGAGCTGCTTCTCAGGATCAGCGACGACGGCATCGGCTTCGATGTGCATACCGTGCAGACCCACAGCATGGGCGTGGGCATGCGCAGCATGCTGGCGCGGCTGGAGCGCCTGCACGGAAGCCTGCAGCTTCAATCGCGCCCTGGTCTCACCACGCTGACGGCCATCATGGCGCTGGGGATAGCGCCCGCAGCTTCGGCCCAGTGAACAACCGCAGCGCTGGCCGAGCTCAGGCGGCGGGATCGACCTGCGCAATGATGCCGCCACCCAGGCAGACATCGCCGTCGTAGAGCACGGCGGACTGACCCGGCGTGACGGCCCACTGCGCTTCGGGGAAGTCCAGACGGAAGCCCGCCTCGGATGCCTGGGAAATCAGCGCCGGAGAATCCGGCTGGCGGTAGCGGGTCTTGGAGCCATAGGCCTTGCCCTCGGCCGGTGCATGGCCGGCCACCCAGCTGACCTGATCGGCCAGCAGCGCATGCGACAGCAGCAGCGGATGGTCATGTCCCTGCACCACGCGCAGAATGTTCCTGTCCAACTCCTTGCGCGCCACAAACCAGGGCGCATGGTCGCCCGCGCCACGGGCGGCGCCCTTTTCCTTCACGCCGCCGATGCCCAGCCCCGAGCGCTGTCCCAGGGTGTAGAACGACAAGCCCACATGCTTGCCCAGCTTTCGATTGCGGTCGTCCAGGATCAGCCCCGGCTCCTTGCTGATATAGCGGTTCAGAAAGTCGCGGAACGGACGCTCGCCGATGAAGCAGATGCCGGTCGAGTCCTTCTTCTTCGCGTTGGGCAGGCCGATCTCCTCGGCAATGCGGCGCACCTCGGTCTTGTGCAGCTCGCCCACGGGAAACATGGCCTTGGACAACTGGGCCTGGTTCAGCCGATGCAGGAAATAGCTCTGGTCCTTGCTGTTATCCAGGCCTTTGAGCAGCTCGAACAGCTGGGTGGACGGATTCTGGCGCACACGTGCGTAGTGGCCGGTGGCTATCTTCTCGGCGCCCAGACGCATGGCATGGTCGAGGAAGGCCTTGAACTTGATCTCCGCATTGCACAACACGTCCGGATTGGGCGTGCGACCGGCCTGGTACTCGCGCAGGAACTCGGCAAACACCCGATCCTTGTAGTCGGCGGCGAAGTTCACGTGCTCGATCTCGATGCCGATCACGTCGGCCACGGCCGCCGCATCGACGAAATCGATATTCGACGAGCAGTATTCGCTGTCGTCGTCATCCTCCCAGTTCTTCATGAAGATGCCGACGACCTCGTGGCCCTGCTGTTTGAGAAGATAGGCGGTGACGGCGGAATCCACACCGCCCGACAAACCCACCACGACACGCTGCTTGTTGCTCATAGGTATGCGATTATCCCAGCGCCCGTCAACTGCTGCGGGCGTGAGGATTTGCCATGGAACTGCGCCAGCTGCGCTACTTTGTACGAATTGTTGAACTGGGCTCCATGAGCCGGGCAGCGCTGGATCTGGACATGGTGCAGTCGGCTCTGAGCCAGCAGATCAGCCGCCTGGAGTCCGAACTCTCGACCCGGCTGCTGCAGCGCACACCGCGCGGCGTCATCCCTACCGAAGCCGGCCAGGCCTTTTTCCACCAGGCCCAGCTCACCCTGCGCCATGCCCAGCAGGCCATTCACGCGGCCCAGCAGGCGCGGCTGTCGGGCGCCGTCAGCATGGGCCTGTCGCCCACGATTGCGAATGTGCTGGGCCTGCCGCTGATGCGCGCCATGCGCGAGCGCTACCCCGAGGTGCGCCTGCACATTGTGTCCGCGCTGTCAGGACATCTGACGAGTCTTCTCAACGCCAGGCAGCTGGACCTTGCCATTCTTTTTGATACGCAGAATGCGCGGCGCTGGAGCGTGATGCCGCTGCTCGAAGAGCAGCTGTTTCTGATCCAGTCGCGCCAGCAGCCGGTGGCACCGCACATCCAGCATGCCTCGCCCATCAGCCTGGAGCAACTGCAGCAGGTGCCGCTGATCCTGCCCTCGGGCAGCCACGGCTTGCGCAGCTCCATCATGGCCTCGTTCACCAGCGCCGGTTTCCAGTCGCAGATGGCCATGGAAATCGACTCGCTGACCCTGCTGATGGAAGCGGTCGCGGCCGGCATGGGGGCCACGGTCCAACCCTGGTCGGCCGTGGGCATGTACCGCGATGCGGCCGAGCGTTTTCAGTGGTCCCAGATCGCCGACGACTCGGTGCGGCGCAAGGCCGCGCTGTGCAGCCTGTCCGACGATGAGCTGTCGCCCGCAGCCCTGGCGGCACGTGTGGTGCTGACGGACTGCGCCCGCCAGCTGGTGCATTCCGGGGTCTGGCGAGGCGCGTCGCTGACGGACTGAGTCCGCGAAGCGATAGGCCGGCCTGCCGAGGGCGGCACCAGGAAATCAGGGTGCAGCAGGAAAAAGCCAGGCACGAGCTTACGTAATTTCCACAGCAACTTTGTTGCCATGTAAAGCTCATACCTGGTGGCAAACCTAGATCTTCATTACAACATTGCTGTTGCGCCCCCTGGGCCGCATCTCGACATCCATCTTGCATCACGCCGACGGCGCCAGCCTACAGCGGGTGCGAGTGCGCTTTTTTAATATGAGCCTTGCCTCGTGCTGGATGTGAAGTGCGCTTCAGGACAGCCAGCCAAAACCAAGGTTCATTTATGACATCTCTCGATATTCAGTTGCTGCTGACCGCCCTGGTCAGCGTGCTGGTGCTGGTCGCCTTGATCGTTTCACGCATCAAGCTGCACCCGCTGCTGGCCCTGCTCATCGTCTCGGTAGGCGTCGGCTTTGCCACCGGCATGGATCCGGAAACCATCGTCAAGCAGCTGACCAATGGCGCCGGCAAAACGCTGGGCGCCGTAGGCGTCGTGATCGCGCTCGGCGCCATGCTGGGCAAGATCCTGGCCGATGCAGGTATCACCGAGCAGATCGCCGAAGCCATTCTCAGGCACTCCTCCGATCGCATGATCCCCTGGGCCATGACCCTGGTGGCCTTTATCGTCGGCATCCCCATGTTCTTCGAGGTCGGCCTGGTGGTCATGCTGCCGCTGATCTTCAGCGTGGCGCGCAAGCTGGAAGGCCAGGCCCGATTCAAGGGCTCGGCCTATGTCTACGTCGGCGTGCCCGTGATCTCGGCACTGGCGGCCATGCACGGCATGGTTCCGCCCCATCCCGGCCCCCTGACCGCCATCGCCACCCTCAAGACCACGGTCGGCCCGACCATGCTGTACGGCTTTCTGGCCGCCATTCCGGCCATGGTTCTCGGCGGCCCGCTGTATGGCGCCTTCATCGCCCCGCGCATGCGCACCAAGCCCGACCAGGCCTTGCTGGACCAGTTCACCCTCACCGAGAAAGCCACGGCCGTGCAGCAGCCCAGCATCGCCCTGGGCGTGCTGGCGGCCCTGCTGCCCGCCATCCTGATGCTGATCCACGCCGTCGCCGAGATGCTGCTGCCCAAGGATGCGGCAGCCATGCAGGTGGCCAGCTTCCTGGGCAATCCCCTGATCGCCATGCTGCTGGGCGTGCTGTTCGCCATCGTGGCCCTGGTGATGGCCCGTGGCGGCGATACCGAAAAGCTGCGCGATGCGCTGGGCAAGAGCCTCAAGCCGATTGCCTCCATCATCATGATCATTGCCGGCGGCGGTGCCTTCCAGCAGATGCTGACCAGCGCCAAGGTCGGTGATGCCATCGTCCATCTGACCCAGCAGTTCGCCTTCCCGCCGCTGATCCTGGGCTGGCTGATCGCCATGCTGCTGTCCGTTTCCACGGGATCGGCCACCGTGGGCATCGTGGGCGCTGCCGGCCTGCTGGCGCCGCTGGCGGGGGCCGACCCCAGCCTGAACCTGCCCCTGTTGGCCCTGTCCATCGGCTGCGGCTCGCTGTTCTTCAACTATGCCAACCACGCCGGCTTCTGGATGGTCAAGGAGTCCTTCGGCATGACCATGGGCGAAGCCACCAAGACCATCTCGGTCGTGCAGTCCATCGTGGCCGTGGTGGGCCTGGTCATGGTGCTGCTCTTCAACGCGCTCGTCACCGTGCATTGAGGCTGGCCGTCCAGGCCACACCGGGGCCGCAGCGCAGCGGCCCTGGTGCCTGCCGCCGGGGCTGCAGCCTGTGGCGCATGGCCGCATCGCGCCGGCTCTCGTCTGCGGCACAACCACTCCATCACGATTGGTGATACCCCCATCCCCTCGGCCCGCTGCACGGGTGAGGCGGTGCTCACTACAGTGGCGTTCAACTCCAATCTGACCCTGTCAACCGCGCTCCGGCAGCGGAAATGACAGAGGACATCCACCCACGTTGAACCGCTGCAGGCATCGCCCCGTGGCAGCCCATCATGAAAACTGAAGCCTTTGACACCGATGTACTCGTCATCGGTGGTGGCAATGCCGCCCTCTGCGCCGCGCTGATGGCGCGCGAAGCCGGCAGCCGCGTGCTGCTGCTTGAATCCGCTCCGCGCGCCTGGCGCGGCGGCAACTCCGGCCACACCCGCAATCTGCGCTGCATGCACGACGCTCCCCAGGACGTGCTGGTCGAGGCCTATCCCGAAGAAGAGTACTGGCAGGACTTGCTCAAGGTCACGGGCGGCATCACCAACGAGCATCTGGCGCGCATGGTGATCCGGGCCTCCTCGACCTGCCGCAACTGGATGCGCAGGCATGGGGTGCACTTCCAGCCGCCGCTGTCGGGCGCGCTGCATGTGGCGCGCACCAATGCCTTCTTCATGGGCGGCGGCAAGGCGCTGGTGAACGCCTATTTCCGCAGCGCCGAAAAGCTGGGCGTGGAAATCCGCTACGAGTCGCCCGTGGACAAGCTCGAAATCGAGAACGGCCGGTTCCAGGCTGCCTGGGTCAAGACCAAGGATGGGAGCCAGCGCATCACGGCCAAAAGCTGCGTGCTGGCGGCGGGCGGCTTCGAGTCCAACCGCGAATGGCTGCGCGAGGCCTGGGGCCAGAACGAGCGCGGCGAATGGCCGGCAGACAACTTCATCATCCGCGGCACGGCCTTCAACCAGGGCGTGCTGCTCAAGCACATGCTGCAAGAGCAGCACGCCGACGGCCTGGGCGATCCCACGCAGGCGCACATGGTGGCCATCGATGCCCGCGCTCCGCTGTACGACGGCGGCATCTGCACACGTATCGACTGCGTCTCGCTGGGCGTGGTGGTGAACCGCGATGCCCAGCGCTTTTATGACGAGGGCGAGGACTTCTGGCCCAAGCGCTATGCAATCTGGGGCCGCCTGGTGGCCCAGCAGCCCGGCCAGATCGCCTACTCCATCATCGACAGCAAGGCCATAGGCCGCTTCATGCCGCCGGTGTTCCCCGGCGTGAAGGCCGACTCCCTGCCTGAGCTGGCGCAGAAGCTGGGTCTGGACGTGGACACCTTCATGGCTACCCTCGACGCCTACAACCGCAGCTGCAAGGTCGGCCATTTCGACCATACCGCACTGGACGACTGCCACACCGAAGGCCTGGCTCCGGCCAAGACGCACTGGGCTCGCCCGCTCGACACCGGCCCCTACTACGGCTATGCGCTGCGCCCCGGCGTGACCTTCACCTATCTGGGCCTGAAGGTGGACGACACGGCCGCCGTGCGCTTCAAGGATCAACCCAGCCAGAACCTGTTCGTGGCCGGCGAGATGATGGCCGGCAACGTGCTGGGCAAGGGCTACACCGCCGGTGTGGGTATGTCGATCGGCACGGCCTTTGGCCGTATCGCCGGACGCAATGCGGCTCTCGCGGCCGCCGGCAAACCCGCTATCCATGGCGCCGTAAAGGACTGAAATGACACACCCCCTGAGCGGCTTCGCCGCTTCCCCCTCCCTCTTTGGGAGGGGGACAACGCCCTCGCGGCGGGGCGGCCCTTGCTCGGCGTCTCTGACTTGGAGCACGCCAGTTTCAAGTGATGCGAATCACGCCCAACGTCATTGATACTGACATGCAAACCCTGAAATCCCTGCAAGAACTGGGCAAGCAAGCCCAGACCCTGGCCACCGGCAAGGTGATTCCCATCCTCCCCGCCCCAACGGAAACCGCTGCCGAAAGCGAAGTGGCGCGCGTGATGCAGATCTGCAATGCCTGTCGCTACTGCGAAGGTTTCTGTGCCGTGTTCCCGGCCATGACGCGCCGTCTGGAGTTCGGCAAGGCCGATGTGCACTACCTGGCCAACCTCTGCCACAACTGCGGCGCCTGCCTGCACGCCTGCCAGTACGCACCGCCGCACGAATTCGGCATCAACATCCCCAAGGCCATGGCCGAAGTGCGCGGCCAGACCTATGCCGACTATGCCTGGCCGCCCGCCATGGGCAAGCTGTACCAGAAGAACGGCCTGACCCTGT
>NZ_SPEY01000109.1 GCF_009360615.1 Comamonas sp. | reverse complement strand
TGCGCGCGGGCAGCGGGTCGGTGTGGTTGAACCAGATGCCGTCGATCTTGGAGCCATGGTGCAGCAGCTCCAGCTTCAGATGCTTTTCGCCGACCAGTCGCTGCGAGGTGATCTCCAGCTCTTCGCTGAACGTCGGCGCGGCAAAGCCCTGGCCCCAGACGGCCAGCTGCATCTGTTCGATCAGGCCGGTGTCCAGCCACTGGGGAGACAGCGGCCCGTCGGTCTCCAGTCTGCGCGTCAGCGTGGCGGCATCCAGCCATTCCCTGGCGACCTGGGCAAAAGCCTGCTCGAACTCGTCAAAGTGCGCTTCCTCGATGGTGCAGCCCGCTGCCATGGCGTGACCGCCAAAACGCAGTATCAGACCGGGGTGGCGCTTGCTGACGAGATCCAGCGCATCGCGCAGATGAAAGCCGGGAATGGAGCGGCCCGAGCCCTTGAGCTCATGCTCCTTGCCCGGAGCGCCACTGGCTGCAAAGACAAACGTGGGCCGGTGCAGCTTGTCCTTGATGCGCGAGGCCACCACACCGACCACGCCTTCGTGGAAGTCGGGGTCGAACACGCTGATCGCAGGCGGCGGCGTCATGCCGTCCTCGCACAGGCCCTCGGCCATGAGCAGGGCATGCTCGCGCATGCTGACCTCGATCTCGCGGCGCTCGCGGTTGATGCTGTCCAGCATGCGTGCCAGATTGTCGGCGCGGCCCGCATCCTCCGTAGTCAGGCATTCGATGCCGATGGTCATGTCGGCGAGACGACCGGCGGCATTGATGCGCGGGCCCAGGGCAAAGCCGAAGTCGATGGTGGTGGCCATGTCAAAACGACGGCCCGAGGCTTCGAACAGCGCTCGTATACCGGGCTGCATGCTGCCTTTGCGAATCTGTTTGAGGCCCAGGGCCACCAGGCGACGGTTGTTGGCGTCGAGCTTGACCACATCGGCCACCGTGCCCAGGGCGACCAGGGGCAGCAATTGCTCCAGCCTGGGCTGGTTGTGGCGATCAAAGCGGCCCCGGCTGCGCAGTTCGGTGCGCAGGGCCAGCAGCACATAGAACATGACGCCTACGCCAGCCATGGACTTGCTGGCGAACTCGCAGCCCGGCTGGTTGGGGTTGACGATGGCATCGGCCGGGGGCAGGTGCTCGCCCGGCAGATGGTGGTCGGTCACCACGACCGACATGCCCAGCTCTTTGGCCACGGCCACGCCTTCCACGCTGGCGATGCCGTTGTCCACGGTGATCAGCAGGTCGGCACCGGTCTCCTTGACGCGGCGCGAGATGGGCGCGGTCAGCCCGTATCCGTCGACCACGCGGTCGGGCACGAGGTAGTCGGCATGGGCCGCGCCCAGCATGCGCAGGCCGCGCAGGCCCACGGCGCAGGCCGTGGCACCATCGCAGTCATAGTCGGCGACGATGCACAGGCGCTTTTGCGCGTCGATGGCATCGGCCAGCAGTGTCACCGCAGCATCGATGCCGCGAAGGCCCGAGGGCGGCAGCAGCCGGGCCGGCGCATCGTCCAGCTCGTCGGCCGAGCACACGCCTCGCGCTGCATAGAGCTGGGCCAGCAAGGGATGAATCTGGGCCTGCAGCAGTGCAGAGACACTGTCGCTGGGGATGGATCGGGGAATTATTTTCATAGCATTTCCCTCAGATCAGGCAAGCGCTTCGCGCCAAAAATACTCTTTAGCCTTCCCATCATGCCACGTGGCTGGCTTTGCCATTGCACGGCATTGCGCTCGCCGCAGAGCGTGAGCTTGACCGCTTCGCCACGGGCAGCCCGCTGCTGCAGCTCGGCGATCAGGCCGCTGTCCAGTGCCTGCCAGGCCTTTTGCCAGCCTTGCACATTGCCCTGCAGCGCAGTGTGGCGCAGATCATCCACGCACACCGTGGTCCGGGCGGTCGCGGCGGGCAGGCTGGCGAGGTCTCCCGTGCCATGCACCCAGAAAGAGTTGATGGGGGGCAGGCCGCGTTCGCTGCGCCGGTCGTTGAAGACATGGGTGTAGAGCAGCATCTGCAACTCGGTCTGCAGGCGCTGAATGGTGGCTCCCTGAATCGGATCGGGCATCCAGGGGCGCACGTCGCGGCCCAGCGCGCGGTCCATGGATGCGGTGGCCAGATCCTTGAAGGCCGCGCCGCGCGCCAGCCAGAGGTCGGCGCGCAGATATTCCAGCGTGATGCCGTCGTCGCTGAACCAGGGCGCGATCAGCGCCAGCAGCTGGCGGGATTCGTCTTCGTCCAGGGGCGCGCTGGCCGGGTCTGTCTGATGGACCTGGTCCGGCGTGATGTGCCAGTGGCAGGGCGTGATGAAGGCACAGGCCTGGCTGCTGCCTCCAGCCGCCAGCGCCGCCCAGGGAATCAGCCCGGGTGTATCGGGCAGTTGCATGCCAAGGGCCAGGGCGCGCTCGTGCGGGGGGGAGAACTCCATCTCGTCGCCCCGCACCAGCGGGGTCGGGGCCAGCGTTGCCAGCAAGGCCTGCAGGTGAGGGAGTTGCAAACCGTCCCATGCCTTGGGAATGTCGGCAGGGCCGCTGGCATAGGCAACAATGATTTCGGAGGCGCCTGTGCCCAGGGCTTGGGCGGCAGGCAGCAAAGGCGCGGTCAAAGACATGGGCGCTATTGTCGGGCATGGCCGCCGCCAGGGCATGGTGCGGGGGCCTTTGTCACCTTGCCGGCATATTTTTCAGGGTGTAGACCAGGCTGTAGCTCGCATCGTCGGCAATGGCGGGCATGCCGGCATTCCAGTCGTCCCAGCGCTGGCGCATGGCCTCCAGGCGCTCGGGCAGGCGGCCGGCCAGATTGGCACGCTCGCGTTCATCCTGGGCCAGGTTGAACAGGTATTCGTTGTCTTCCACGCGCAGGTATTTCCATTCGCCTTCGCGCAGTGCGCGCTGATGGCGGTAGAGCATGCGCCAGTAGAGCGGCCGGGCAAATTCTGCGTCGTCGCTGTGCAGCACGGGCAGCAGGGAGATGCCGTCCAGCGGGTAGTCCGGGGCGGCCCCCACGCCGGCTGCATCCAGCACCGTGGCCGACCAGTCCATGGTCATGCAGAGCTGGGCGCTGGTGCGGCCGGCCTCGATCACGGCGGGCCAGTGGGCGATCCAGGGGACGCGGATGCCGCCTTCGGTCAGGTCCATCTTGCCGCCCACCAGAGGCCAGCTGTCCGAGAAACGCTCGCCGCCGTTGTCGCTGGTGAAGATGATGAGCGTGTTGTCCAGCTGGCCGTTCTCGCGCAGTGCTTCGACGATCCAGCCGATGCCCTCATCCATGTGATGAATCATGCGGCGGTACTGGTGGATATTGCCTCCCTCCAGATGCGTGATGCCTGCTCCCAGCTGCTCGGCAGTCTCGCGGTCATCACGGGTTTCCCAGGGCCAGTGTGGTGCCGTGTAGTGCAGGCTCAGGAAGAAAGGCGCGTTGCCCGCGCTCATGCGGTTGACGAAGTCCACGCTGCGCCGGGACAGCAGGTCGGTCAGATAGCCTTCGTCGTGGTGCTCCTCTTCGCCCACCCACAGGTCGTGCTGGCCCGAGCTGCTCAGATGGGTGAAGTAATCCACGCCGCCCGACATGGGGCCGAAGTATTCCTCGTAGCCCGAGCGCAGCGGGCCGAAGTGGGGCGGGTAGCCCAGGTGCCATTTGCCTATCAGTGCCGTGCGGTAGCCCGCGCCCTTGAGCAGCGAGGCGACTGTCGGGATTTCGGGCGGCAGGCCCAGCCGGGCACCCAGCGGCGTGCCGCGCGTCCTGCTGTTGATGGGCTCCTCGGCCGCGCCGCGCAAGCGATATTGGTAGCGGGCCGTGGCCAAGGCAAAACGCGTGGGCGAGCACACGGGGGAATTGGCATAGCCCTGGGTGAGCCTGAGGCCCTTGGCGGCCAGGCGGTCCAGCACCGGGGATACCGGGCCGAAGTCGGCATCGCGGCCGCCGTAGCAGCCCAGGTCGGCATAGCCGAGATCGTCGGCGACGATAAAGATGATGTTGGGACGAGTCATGAAATACGGGGCGTTGTCATGGGGCTGATGGCTGGCGCAGGCGCTCATTCCATCTTCATGCCGGTAGCCTGCGCCAGAATCCGGTAACGGTCGGCCAGGGCCTGAATGCGCTTGACGGCCGCGTCGCCGGTCAGCCCTTCGTAGACCATGTCGTTGGCTCGCATGCGCTCGCGCAGCGTGCCGTCCTTCATGGCCTTCTCGAGGTGGGCCTGGATTTTCTGCACCAGCGGCTCGGGTGTGCTGCCGGGCACCCAGGCGGCGAAAAGCACTTCCTGTTGCAGCTCCTTGTGTCCCAGTTCGGCCACCGAGGGGACTTCCGGCAGCAAGGGGTTGCGCTGGGCCGTGGTCACAGCCAGCGCCGTGATCTTTCCAGTGGTCACATGGGGCAGCATGGCGGTGGAGCTGATGACGCCGCCGTCCACCTCGCCCGAGAGCATCGCCAGCGTGGCTGGTGCATTGCCTTTGTAGGGCACGTGGTTGACCTTGGCTCCGGTGGCATGGCTCAGGATGCTGGCGGCCAGGTGGCCGGGTGTTCCATAGCCGGCGGAGCCCAGCGTCAGGCCCTTGTCCTTGCCGCGGGCGATGAACTGCTCCAGCGTCTTGATATTGGTTTTGGGGCTGACAGCCATCAGCATGCCTTGCGAGGCGAACACCATGACGGGACGCAGGTCGCCATTCTTGAACGGCATGCTTTTGTAGATCAGCGGGTTGACCGTGAGACTGGTGTCCAGGCCGATCAGCAGGGTGTATCCGTCGGCGGCAGCCTTGGCGACGTAATCGGCTCCTATGTTGCCGCCGGCGCCGGTGCGGTTCTCCACCACGAACGGCTGCCTGGTCTCGCGTTGGAGTACTTCCCCTACGCCGCGCGCCAATATGTCCACCGCCCCTCCGGGAGCGAAGGAGGCGATCAGTCGAACCGGCTTGCCGGGCCAGGCGGCGCCATCGGCAGGCTGGCCCTGGGAGGCGAATGCCGTGCAGCCCAGCAGCAGAGCCAGGCTGGTTTGAAGAAGGCGGCGGGGTGCAATCAGGCGGGCCATGGAATCACTCTCTTGTCTGAGGAAGGTGCTGGCATTTGCGAAAATCCCAGCATTTCCCTTGTCTCTGTATTGGGAGCAACCACTGTAGAAGTGGCGGCCACAATTGATCTAATCAACTCATCTCCGTGAATACCCGACAGCCCACCTCCATTCAGCAGATGCTGCTGTTTCGCATCAGCCGCTTCTTCGGCGTGGCGGGCGGCATGGCCATGCGCATGTGCGAGGCCCGCTTCGGCCTCACGCGTCGTGAATGGGGCGTGATGGCGACGCTGGCGACCGAGGAGGGTTTGCTGTCATCCGAGCTGGCGCAGAAGGCGCAGCTGGACAGGGCGCGCACTTCGCGTGCGCTCAGCGGCCTGGAGGAAAAAGGCTGGGTGCTGCGCAAGCCTCTGGATGGAGACCGCAGGCGCGTGGCCATCTATCTGACCGAAGAGGGGCGGCGCATGTACGGTCTGATACTGCCCGAGATGGTCAAGATTCATGCCGATATCGTGTCTGTTCTCAGCGATGAGGAACTGGCCTTGTTTGACGGCCTGCTGGCAAGGCTCCAGGCCCATGCGGTGACGCTGGAGCAGCAGGATCAGTATGCGGATCTGCCGCGCATAGGACGCAGCCGCCGGCCCCGGTAGGGGCAGGAAGTGCATAAGGCAGGCGCCGACAACAGGGCATTGCGGGCAATGCCACAATGCATGCCAACATGCAATTTCCCTACGAACTGGCCGTGGGCTGGCGCTATACCCGTGCAGGGCGCGCCACACGCCGCAATGGCTTCATCTCCTTTATCTCGGGTGTCTCCATGCTTGGCATTGCGCTGGGCGTGGCGGCGCTGATCATTGTGCTGAGCGTGATGAACGGCTTCCAGAAGGAAGTGCGCGATCGCATGCTCAGCGTCGTCTCCCATGTGGAAATCTACGCCCCGCAGGGCGCTCCGCTGCCTGATGTGGAGCGCACCATGCGCGAGGCCAGAGCCAACCCCGATGTGGTGGGGGCCGCGCCTTTTGTGGCGGCTCAGGCACTGCTGGCGCGTGGCGAAGACATGAAAGGCGCCCTGGTGCGCGGTATCGATCCGGCGCGTGAAGGCGAAGTGACCGATCTGGCGGCCACCAGCGGCGAGGTGCTCAAGCGTCTGGTGCCCGGCGATTTCAAGGTGGTTCTGGGCATCGAGCTGGCGCGCAATCTCGGTGTGAGCGAAGGGGATGTGATCACGCTGATCGCTCCCAGCGGTCAGGTCACGCCGGCCGGCGTGCTGCCGCGCATGAAGCAGATGACGGTGGCAGGCACCTTCGATTCCGGCCACTACGAATATGACTCGGCGCTGGTGATGATGCATTACGAGGATGCACAGCGCATCTTCCGCCTGGAAGGGCCGACCGGCATTCGCCTCAAGCTCAAGGACTTGCACGAGGCGCCGCGCGTGGCGCATGAACTCGCGGACACCCTGACGGACCGTCTGTTCATTCGCGACTGGACCCAGCAGAACAAGACCTGGTTTGCTGCCGTGCAACTCGAAAAACGCATGATGTTCATCATCCTCACCCTGATCGTGGCCGTGGCGGCTTTCAACCTGGTGTCCACCCTGGTGATGAGCGTGCAGGACAAGCGTGCCGACATTGCCATCCTGCGCACCCTGGGGGCCTCGCCTTCGTCCATCATGGGCATCTTCATGGTGCAGGGCGCCATGGTCGGCGTCATCGGCACCTTGGCCGGTCTGGCGCTGGGGCTGGCGGTTGCCTTCAATATCGACGTCATCGTGCCGGCCATAGAACAGGCTCTGCATGCCAACTTCCTGCCCAAGGACATCTACCTCATCAGCAAGATGCCCAGCGAGCCGCAGTCCACGGACATTGTGCCGATCGCGGTGATTTCCCTGATTCTTTCTTTTGTGGCCACGATTTACCCCAGCTGGCGTGCCAGCCGCGTGAACCCTGCGGAGGCTCTGCGCTATGAATGATGTTGTGATGGGTCAGAGCGTGCTGGAGGCACGCGGCCTGACCAAGCGCTTTGCCGAAGGCAAGCTGGACGTGACCGTGCTGCAGGGCGTGGATCTGCGGGTGCAGGCGGGCGAGACGCTGGCCATCGTCGGTGCCTCGGGCTCGGGCAAGTCCACCTTGCTGCATTTGCTGGGGGGGCTGGATGCGCCCACCACGGGTAGCGTCAGTCTCATGGGGCAGCCTCTGCACCAGCTCAGCCCGCAGAAGCAGGGCGCGCTGCGCAACCGGCATCTGGGCTTTATCTACCAGTTCCATCACCTGCTGGCCGAGTTCTCGGCCCAGGAGAATGTGGCCATGCCGCTGCGCATTCGACGCGACGCCAAGCAGGACTGCATGGACCGCGCGGCCGAGATGCTGCGCGCCGTGGGGCTGGGCGAGCGCATGGCGCATCGCCCGGCCGAGCTCTCGGGCGGCGAGCGTCAGCGCGTGGCCATTGCACGTGCGCTGGTGACGCGCCCGGCCTGTGTGCTGGCCGACGAGCCCACGGGCAACCTGGATCGCGGCACGGCCGATACGGTGTTTGCGCTGATGCTGGAGCTGGCGCGCAGCCATGGCACGGCATTTGTGATGGTCACCCATGACGAAGGATTGGCCGCGCGCTGCGATCGCATGGTCAGGCTGGGGCGTGGGCAACTGGCCTGACCGTTCAGAGCGATGAAATGACCCGGGGCTGCTTCAACTGGAGCGGCCCCGTTCTTTGCCGTGTAATGCACCTGGAGCGCGCTGTCAGCAAGCGCCGACGGAGGCATTTCTGATGGCGATCGTGGCCTGCTCGCGGGCCGAAGCCTGCAATGGAGTGACCCGTTGCTGCCCGCCCGAGCCGTGGTTGGCGGAGACATCCTGTGCCGTCAGATCGTCGGTGACCTCACGCAGCCTGGCCGACTGGGCCAGCGAGGTCTGGACCACTTCGCCCATGATCTGCGTGACCTGGCGCGAGGAGTTCACGATCTCGGCCATGGTGGTGCCGGCTTCGCGCACCTGGGTCACCCCCTGGGTGACCTGGGTGACCGAGGTCTGGATCAGCTGCTTGATCTCCTTGGCGGCTTCGGCGCTGTGCTGGGCCAGCTGGCGTACCTCACTGGCCACCACGGCAAAGCCGCGGCCCTGGTCACCGGCGCGGGCCGCTTCCACGGCGGCGTTGAGCGCAAGCAGATTGGTCTGGAAGGCGATGGAGTCCATCATGCCGATGATGTCGCTGATCTTGCGTGAGCTGGCGCTGATGGATTCCATGGTGCTCACCACGTCCTGTACGGTACGGCCGCCGGCCTCGGCCACGGTGCAGGCGTCCTGGGCCAGCTCGTTGGCCTGGCGGGCGTGATTGGCGCTCTCGGTCAGGCCTTCCACCGTCGCGCGCAGGGTTTGCGCTGCGGTCACGCGGCGTGTGATGTTGGTGGCGAACTTGACGACCTTGAAGGGCCGGCCTTCGGCGTCGAGAATGGGGTTGTAGCTGGCCTCGATCCAGACTTGGTGCCCCCCCTTGCCTATGCGCAGATACTGGCCTGAATCGTGATGGCCCAGGCCCAGCTTGTGCCAGAAGTGCTGATAGGCCGGCGACTGGCGTTCGTGCGGCTGCACGAACATGCTGTGGTGCCTGCCCACGACTTCGGCAAGGGAGTAGCCCATGGTCTTCAGGAACAGATCGTTGGCCGTGAGGATGTTGCCGCCCAGATCGAACTCGATGATGGCCTGAACCTTGGCGATGGCCTGGAGCTGGCCCCGGGCATCGTCCTCATGCTGCTGCTGTTCGGTAATGTCGGTGGCGTACTTGATGACCTTGCGCGGCTGACCGTGGCTGTCGAAGATCGGGTTATAGCTGGCCTGCAGCCACACATCCTTGCCCTGGCTGTTGATGCGCCGGTAGCGGCCGCTGTCATGCAGGCCTGCCGCCAGACGCTGCCAGAACTGGGCGTACTCGGCAGAGGCGCGGGTCTCCTCGTCGACAAACATGCGGTGGTGCTGACCGATGATCTGCTCGGCGCGATAGCCCATGGTGCGCAGAAAGTTGTCATTGGCCGTCAGCACATGACCCTGCAGGTCGAACTCGATCACGGCCTGTACCTGATCCAGCGCGGCCAGCTTGCCCTGCATGTCGGCGCGTTGATGACTCTGGCTCAGGCGTTGCCAGAGCGTGCTTTGCAGAAGTCGCGTCATAACTTGCTCCTTTGGCCGGTCGCACAGGGCAGTGGGTGAAGTTGCTCAATGTTTTATTTGTTTCAATGTGTTTCTCGTAGGACAAGGCTGGGACTTGTCTGTAGTCAGTTGGCGGGTCATCCGCGATGGTTGGGCTGCATTGAGGGCCTGGCCGATGCATGATGTGCGCATGCCGACCTGGATAGATACCCATTGCCATCTTGATGCGCCCGAGTTCGCGCCGGACAGAGATGCCGTACGCGCTGCGGCGCAGGCTGCCGGCGTCAGGCATCTGGTGATTCCCGCCGTGCAGCGCAGCCACTGGCAGGACGTGATCGCGCTGGCGCATCGCCATGGCGACAGCTATGCGCTGGGCATTCATCCGCTCTACACGTCTGGCGCCGAGGAGTCCGATATTGCGGCCCTGCGCGAGCTGCTGAGCCTGCAGCGCGGCGACCCGCATCTGGTGGCGGTGGGCGAGATAGGACTTGACTTTTTTGTCCCCGGACTGGACGAGCAGCGCCAGATCTGGTTCTACGAGCAGCAGATCCGGCTGGCGCGCGAATTCGGGCTGCCTGTCATCCTGCATGTGCGCAAGAGCAGCGACCGTCTGCTCAAGACCTTGCGCCAGCACCGGGTCGTGGGGGGGATTGCCCATGCATTCAACGGAAGTGCCCAGCAGGCGCAGGCCTTTGTCGATCTGGGCTTCAGGCTGGGCTTTGGCGGAGCCATCACCTATGAGCGCGCACTCAAGCTGCGCGAGCTGGCGGCCCGCCTGCCGCTGCAGGCCCTGGTGCTAGAGACCGATGCGCCCGATATCCCGCCGCACTGGATCTACACCACGGCCGGGCAGCGCGCGGCCGGCCAGCCTCAGGGGCGCAACAGCTCCGCCGAGCTACCGCGCATTGCGGCCGAAATCGCGCGGCTGCGCGGCATGGGCATTGAGCAGCTGGCGCAGGCCAGCACGGCCAATGCACGCGCAGCGCTCAGAGGCCTGCCGGCATTCTTGTAGGAAAACAGCATCTGGCCTTTGCAGGCCGGGTGGCGGTTGCCCATCTTTTCGAATATCAGCCCACGGCCCATGCCCAGCATGGCTGGGCGACAATAGGGCATGACTGAGGATTCTTCTGCCACCGTGACAGAGGCAGGCCCGCGCTGGCAGGGGCTGGCTGCGGTGGCTGACAGGCGCACGCGAGCCCTGGTGCTGGGGAGCTTCCCGGGCCAGAAGTCGTTGCAGCGGGCGCAGTACTACGCCCATCCGCAGAATCAGTTCTGGCCCTTGCTGCAGGCCCTGTGGCCCCGGCATCCGCAACCGGCGCGTGACGACTATGCGGGGCGCTGCGAGTGGCTGCTGGAGCGTGGCCTGGGCCTGTGGGACGTGTATGCGAGCTGTGAGCGCGAGGGCAGTCTGGACAGCGCCATTCGCCGTGCCCAGGTCAACGACTTTGCCGGGCTGCGCCTGCGCTGCCCGGATCTGCAGCTGGCATTGCACAACGGCGGCGAGAGCTACAAGCATGCGCGCCAGACCGAAGCGCTGGGGCTGACGGCGCTCAAGCTGCCATCGACCAGCCCGGCCAATGCCAGCTGGTCTTTCGATAAAAAACTGCAGGCCTGGCGCCATGCGCTGGCGGCCCATGGCCTGCTTTGAAGATTGGTGTGAAACGTGATCCGTAAAACCCGTGGCGGAGCCAAATCCGCGCAGGACAAGAATGTGGGCAGCGCCCAGGAGCTGCCCGAAGTCAGCGTCTCCGACGATGGCGATATCCGTTATCTGCATCTGGGCACGCCCTGGGTGCAGGGCTCCATGCGCATTCGCGACCCCTTCGATATCGATCTGGAGTACGTGCAGCGCATGATGGGCTGGCTGCTGTTTGCCGAGCCGGCCGAAGTTCCCCGGATGCACGCCATGCAACTGGGGCTGGGGGCGGCGGCCATCACCAAGTTCTGTCACAAGAAGCTGCGCATGAAGACCACGGCCATCGAGCTCAATCCCCAGGTGCTGGCCGTGTGCCGCAGCTGGTTCAAGCTGCCGCCCGACAGCAGCACGTTGCAGGTGGTGCTGGCCGATGCCGCCCAGGAGATCAAAAAGCCCGAATGGCAGGGCACGGTCGATGCGCTGGCGGTCGATCTCTATGACCATGAGGCAGCGGCCCCCGTGCTCGATAGCGCCGAGTTCTATGCCGATTGCCGCAATCTGCTGACCGAGGACGGGATCATGACCGTCAATCTGTTTGGCCGCTCCTCAAGCTTTGACAAAAGCCTGGACCAGATGGCCCAGGCGTTTGGCGAGGACGCGCTCTGGGCCTTTCGACCCACCCGCGAGGGCAATACCGTGGTGCTGGCCCAGCGCAGGCCGCGCGTGCTCCAGGGCACCGCGCTGGATCTGGCCTGCGACCAAGTCCAGGCGCGCTGGGATCTGAGCACCAGCCGCTGGGCCAAGGTGTTCGTGCCGGCCCGCGACGCGGAGGCCGGCCGCAAGCCGGCCAGGGCCAGGCCAGGCCGCATCGAACCGGGCGCCTCCGAGTGATTGCAAAGCCCGGGTAAAGTGATGGGCGAAGGCCTTAATGGCCGTGCATTTCTGCCGATCACAGGACCATGACGATCAGTGCCCTCTCTTCCGGTTCTGCCAGCTCCGCTTCTGCAGGGGGCGGGTCGGCATCGCGAATCCAGCAGCTGCAAAAGCAGATCAAGGATGCCACCAACGAGCTCAAGGAAGTCGCCAACAGCGACGCGGACGCCAAGACCAAGGAGCAGCGGGCGAAGCTGCTGCAGGCCAAGATCCAGATGCTGCAGGCCCAGATCGAGGCCTTGCAGAACCAGCAGGCGCAGCAAGCCCGGCAGGCTGCTCAGCGTGGCTCCGAAGCCGTTCAGTCACAGCCGGACGATGCGGTGCAGGGCAGAAGTCGCGCCAACCCGGTCCTGGGCGGGCTCGGTGGTCTGGTGGACGAATACGCCTGAGCTGCATCAGACAACAGGCTTCACCCTCCTGTAATGCACCGTCCTGATCGGGCGCATGGGCCGATGGCGGTACAGTCAGGGCAGTTTTGTTGCTGCAGCCGCCCATGTCATTGACTGAAACCATCCTGCCCCGATCCGTCAAGCCCGCCCACTACCAGGGGCCTCTGGACTGGCGCACGCTGGTGCAATGGCTGCAGGAAGACGGCGTGATCACGGCGCAGGAGGCAGAGCGCACGGTGGCGCGCTGCTCGTCCGCCGAGAGTGCGCAGCTGCCTCTGGTGCGTCTGGCCAATGTGGGCGTGGTCGGTGCCCGCACGCATCAGCCGCTGGACCTCGAAACCCTGACCCAGTACCTGGCCCAGCGCAGCGGCCTGGTCTATCTGCGCATCGACCCGCTGCGTGTGGATGTGGGCCGCGTGGGCGACATCATGAGCGCCAGCTACGCCGAGCGCCACAAGGTGCTGCCTGTGCAGGTCACGGCCAAGGAAGTCGTGATTGCCACGGCCGAGCCCTTCATCACGGACTGGGTGGGCGAAGTCGAGCGGCAGGCCCACCGCAGCGTGCGTTGCGTGGTGGCCAATCCGCAGGACATCAAGCGCTATACGGCGGAGTTCTTTGCGCTGGCCAAGTCCGTGCGTGCGGCCGAGAAGGCCGGCGGTGCAAGCGGCGGCGCGAGCTTCGAGCAGTTGGTGGAGCTGGGCAAGAGCAACAAGCAGCTCGACGCCAACGACCAGGGCGTGGTGCGCGTGGTGGACTGGCTCTGGCAGTATGCCTTCGATCAGCGCGCCAGCGACATCCACCTGGAGCCCCGGCGTGAGCAGGGCGTGATCCGCTTTCGCATCGACGGCGTGCTGCATCCGGTCTATCAGATGCCCATGGGGGTGCTGAACGCCATGGTGGCGCGCGTCAAGCTGCTCGGGCGCATGGACGTGGTCGAAAAGCGCCGCCCGCTGGACGGGCGCATCAAGACGCGCAACCCTCGCGGCGAGGAGGTGGAGATGCGCTTGTCCACCTTGCCCACGGCGTTTGGCGAGAAGATGGTGATGCGCATCTTCGATCCCGAGAACACGGTCAAGAACCTCGACGCGCTGGGCTTTAGCGCCCATGACGCCCTGCGCTGGGAAGATCTGGTCAAGCGCCCGCACGGCATCATCCTGGTCACCGGCCCCACGGGCTCGGGCAAGACCACCACGCTGTATTCCACGCTCAAGCGCGTGGCGACCGAGGAGGTCAATGTCAGCACGGTGGAAGATCCCATCGAAATGATCGAGCCCAGCTTCAACCAGACCCAGGTTCAGCCTCAGCTCGACTTCGGCTTCACCGAAGGCCTGCGCGCGCTGATGCGTCAGGACCCGGACATCATCATGGTGGGCGAGATCCGCGACCTGGCCACGGCCGAGATGGCGGTCCAGGCCGCTCTGACCGGCCATCTGGTGTTTTCCACGCTGCACACCAACGATGCCCCCAGCGCTGTCAGCCGCCTGATGGAGCTGGGGGTGCCGCCGTATCTGATCAACGCCACCTTGCTGGGCGTGCTGGCCCAGCGTCTGGTGCGTACGCTGTGCCCCGGCTGCAAGGTACGTGATGACGACGCGAGACCCGAGGATCTAGCCGAGTCGGTCAAGCCCTGGAAGCTGACCGGCAGCTACCAGCCCTACAAGCCCGTAGGTTGCGAGGACTGCCGCATGACAGGCTATCGGGGACGCATGGGTCTGTACGAGTTGCTGACGGTCACGGAGGCGCTCAAGAAGCAGATCCACGATGCCCCGTCGATGGACGTTCTGCGCCGCCAGGCCGTGCAGGACGGAATGCGTCCCCTGCGCCTGGCGGGGGCCTTGCGGGTCGCCGAAGGCGTGACCACCCTGCCGGAGGTGCTGGCCTGCACGCCGCTGATGAGCGAAATCTGACGGACCGACAGCTAGTGCTTGCTGTCATTGCGGAGCCTAGAGAAAAGCCCGGCTTGCAAGACGCCCGTCCTCGGGCAAAGAGCGTAAAACGTCAGCATTAGGGTATGCCCTTTGTAGGTGGAATCCACATCAATTTGGCATATCTATGAAACGAGAATCGCCAAGTCGTGATTTCCGTAAGGAGACGTTTTGTGAAAATCAAGAGCCAAAAAGACTTTTTCTCCGGTCTGATGTTCTTGGCCGTCGGTCTCGCATTTGCGATCGGCGCGTCCAACTACACCATTGGCACCGGTGCCCGTATGGGCCCAGGCTACTTCCCTCTGATCCTGGGTGTGCTCATGGCCATCCTGGGTGCAGCCATCTGCGTCGGCGGCCTGACCAAGGGCCCCGAAGGTGGTGACAAGATCGGTAAGTGGGCCTGGAAGCCGGTGTTCTTCGTGCTGGCTGCCAACTTTGCCTTCGGCATTCTGTTGGTGGGTGTGCCGGCTGTGGGCATCCCCCAGTTCGGTCTGATCATTGCGATCTACGCTTTGGTCTTTATCGCCAGCATGGCCGGTCAGACCTTCAACCTCAAGGAAACAGCCATCCTGGCCACCATTTTGGCGGTCGGCAGCTATTTCGCTTTCGTGTGGGCGCTGAATCTGCAGTTCCCCGTGTGGCCTAGCTTCATCGCTGGCTAATCAGGAGCATCGTCCATGGATCTGATTCAGAACTTGTCGACGGGTTTTGGCGTGGCTTTCACGTTCCAGAACCTGATCTACTGCTTTGTGGGCTGTCTGCTCGGTACGCTGATTGGCGTGCTGCCCGGCATTGGCCCTGTGGCGACCATCGCCATGTTGCTGCCAGCGACTTATGCACTGCCTCCCGTGGCGGCGCTGATCATGCTGGCCGGTATTTACTACGGCGCCCAGTATGGAGGCTCTACCACCGCCATTCTGGTGAACCTGCCAGGTGAATCGTCCTCTGTGGTGACCGTGATCGACGGTTACCAGATGGCCCGAAAAGGCCGGGCGGGGCCCGCGTTGGCGGCAGCTGGTATCGGCTCCTTCTTCGCAGGCTGCGTGGGTACCGTGATTCTGGCTGCCTTCGCTCCTCCCCTGACCGAAGTCGCTTTCAAGTTCGGCCCTGCCGAGTACTTCTCGCTGATGACCCTGGGTCTGATCGGTGCCGTGGTGCTGGCTTCCGGCTCGCTGCTCAAGGCGATCGCGATGATCGTGCTGGGTCTGCTGCTGGGCATGGTCGGTACCGACGTGAACTCCGGTGTGGCCCGTTACAGCTTCGACATTCCTGAGCTGACCGACGGCATCGACTTCGTCGTGATCGCCATGGGTGTGTTCGGTTACGGCGAAATCATTGCCAACCTGTCCAAGCCCGACGACGAGCGCGAAGTGTTCGCCGCCAAGGTGACCGGTCTGATGCCCACAGGCGAAGACTTCAAGCGCATGATTCCTGCCATGCTGCGCGGCACGGCCCTGGGCTCGGCCCTGGGTATCCTGCCCGGTGGCGGTGCCATGCTGTCGGCCTTTGCTGCCTACACCATCGAAAAGAAGACCAAGCTGAAGCCCGGCGAAGTTCCTTTCGGTCAAGGCAACATCCGTGGCGTGTGCGCTCCCGAGTCGGCCAACAACGCCGGTTCGCAGACATCGTTCATTCCCCTGCTGACCCTGGGCATTCCTCCCAACGCCGTGATGGCGCTGATGGTGGGTGCTATGACGATTCACAACATCCAGCCTGGTCCTCAGGTGATGACCAGCAACCCGGAACTGTTCTGGGGTCTGATTGCCTCCATGTGGATTGGCAACCTGATGCTGATCATCCTGAACCTGCCGCTGATCGGCGTCTGGATCAAGCTGCTGACCGTGCCTTACCGCTGGCTGTTCCCGTCCATCGTGTTGTTCTGCGCGATCGGCGTGTACGGTACCAACAACAATGCCTGGGACGTGTGGATGGTGGGTATCTTCGGTTTCATCGGCTATGTGTTCCACAAGCTGGGTACCGAGCCTGCTCCTCTGCTGCTGGGTTTCATCCTGGGCCCGATGATGGAAGAAAACCTGCGCCGTGCCCTGCTGCTGTCGCGTGGTGACTGGTCGGTCTTCGTGACCCGCCCCATCTCTGCCTGCCTGCTGGCTGCTGCCGTGGTGCTGCTGGTCGTGGTGCTGATGCCTGCAGTCAAGAACAAGCGTGAAGAAGCCTTCGTGGAAGACTGATGGTCTTGCCCGATGGCTGAATGAAGCGCGAAAGCGGCCCGCAAGGGCCGCTTTTTTGATATGAGGACCTTTGTTTCAGGGGCCATGGATTGGGACGGCAAAATAGCTGCAGTTATTGGAAAGATTGCATGGCCTTGTCTTTATTGCCCGCGCAGCACCCCCAGCGTGTCCTGCTGCACAACGAAATTCACGCCCGTCCTGCGGAAATCATGCAGGCTCCGTTGGCCATCTCGCATATCGTGATGCTCGCCGATGGGGCCCAGCGGGAAGCCAGCCGCGAGCATGTGGCGGCCCTGCTGCGCAACCACCACCGCCCCCTGCCCGATGCAACAACCACCCATGTTCTGATCGATCTGGGTGCATTTCGCCTGCGTTGGGAGCAGCACACCGAGTTCGTGGCCTGGACCTTCACCACGCCCATGGCGCAGGCCGGTGTGGCCGATGTGCGCGAGCCCGAGACCGCCATCGACGCGGTGCCGCGCGACTGGCTGGCTGCCCTGCCGGGGCAGTGCCTGAGCAGCCTGCATCTGTGGGCTCTGAACGAGCAGGACGTGGATCCGCAGTACCTGATGCGTCACATGCTGCAGGCCGATACGCTGGTCGGCTCGCGTGTCTCTGGCGGCGCAGGCTCCATCTATACCGACTTTGCCATCCATCCCGATGGCTTCTCGCGCATGCTGCTGATGGCGGGTGCAGACCTGTCGCCGCGCCGCCTGGGGCGCCTGGTGCAGCGGGTGCTGGAGATCGAGACCTATCGCATGGCGGCGCTGCTGGGCCTGCCCGCCGCGCGCAAGGCCGCAGCCGTGCTGGCCACGGCCGAGCGGGAGCTGGCCGAGCTGGCCAATGCCATCCGCGCGGCAGACCGCGACACCGAACCGGCGCTGCTGGATCGCCTGACCCGGCTGGCCGGCCAGGTCGAGAGCGAGTATGCGGCCACGCATTCGCGCTTTTCGGCCAGCTCCGCCTATTTCGAGCTGGTGGACAGGCGCATTCAGGAAATCCAGGAGACGCGGGTGGATGGCATCCAGACCATCCGTGAATTCATGGACCGCCGGCTCACGCCTGCGCGAGCGACCTGCGAGTGGGCGACACGCCGCCAGAATGCCCTGTCCGAGCGGGTTTCGCGCGTCAGCAGCCTGCTGCGCACGCGTGTGGAGATCGAGCAGCAGCAAAGCAGTCAGCAACTGCTGGGCACGATGAACGACCGCCAGGGCACCCAGCTCAAGTTGCAGTCCACGGTGGAAGGACTGTCGGTGGCGGCCATCACCTACTACATCACGGGCCTGATCAGCTATCTGGCCAAGGGCGGGCAAAAGCTGGGCTGGCCCTGGTCGCCCGAGTCGACGGCGGCCATGGCCATTCCGGTCGTGGCATTGTGCGTCTGGTGGTCGCTGCGCAGGCTGCATCACAAGCTGTTTCATGGCCGCAGTCATTAGCAAATGAAGAGGCTGTTAGCGATTGTCAGGCAAGCGATGGATGCTATTGATTTTGAGAGTTCCGGGCGGATGGCCCGGCTTGGAAACTGTGTGAAAGGACACTGATATGGACTTTGGTATCGCCGGGCGCTGGGCCCTGGTCTGCGGCGCCAGCAAAGGTTTGGGTTTTGGTTGCGCCAAGGCTCTGGCCGAAGAGGGAGTGAATCTGGTCATCAATGCCAGAAACGACCAGGCATTGCAGCTGGCCGTGCAGAAGCTGCAAGCCATTGCTCCCCGGATCAAGGTCATCGGTGTCGCTGCAGACATCACCACGCCGCAAGGCCGCACCGCCGTGTTCGAAGCCCCCGGCGGCCCGGGCAAGGACTACGACATCGTGGTGACCAACGCCGGCGGCCCGCCCCCTGGCGACTTCCGTACCTGGGATCGAGAGGCCTGGATCAAGGCCGTGGACGCGAATATGCTGACCCCCATCGAGCTGATCAAGGCCACGGTGGACGGCATGGCCGCGCGTGGCTTCGGTCGCATCGTCAACATCACTTCGAGCGCGGTCAAGGCACCCATCGATATTCTGGGGCTGTCCAACGGTGCGCGAAGCGGTCTGACGGGGTTCGTGGCCGGACTGGCCCGTTCGGGCATTGCCGCCAAGGGCGTGACCATCAACAGCATCCTGCCCGGCAAGTTCGACACCGACCGTCTGGTGGCCACCCATCAGGCAGCGGCCGACAAGACCGGCCAGGACCTGGAGGCCGTGCGCCAGGCTCAGGCCGCCCAGATTCCCGCCAAGCGCTTCGGCACGGCCGAAGAGTTCGGTGCCATCTGTGCCTTCCTGTGCAGCCGCCAGGCCGGCTACATGACGGGCCAGAACATCCTGCCCGACGGCGGTCTGTATCCTGGCACCTACTGATCGTTGATCGAAGACTGACACGAGGAAGAGCCCGCATTGCAGGGCTCTTTTTCGTGCGCTGGCGCCTATTTGCGGGATGACACGACGATGCCGGTCACGATCAGTCCAAACGCAAGCGCGTGGTAGAGATGGGGCTTTTCGCCGAGCACGGGAATCGACAGCAAGGCCGTGAACAGTGGAATCAGATTGCCGAAGAAGCCGGCAATCGCGGGCGTGGAGCGTTGTACGCCCATGCCCCAGAAGCGGTAGGCCAGAATCGCCGGACCCACGGCGATGAACAGCAGGCTGCCGAGCAGCGGCCAGCCCGGCACCAGTCGGAACTCGCCCAGCAGCGCTTCGGCGCCGGTGAACAGGCCGGACCAGAGCAGGCCGAAAACGATCTGCGCGAGCAAAAAGCTGGCCCAGTGGGATTTCACCTCCTGAGGGCCGCTGGTGCGCGACAGCAGCCAGGTGTAGAAGGCCCAGGCGATGGTGGCCAGCACCATGAACAGGTCACCGGGAACAAAGTGCAGGGCCAGCAGCGTCTGCCAGTCGCCGCGCGACATGACCATCGCCACGCCAAGCACCGACAGCACCGCCCCGCCCATCTGCCGGCGGCTGATGCGAATGCCCCAGCACAGGCGGCCTATGCCCAGCATCCACACCGGCATGCTGGAACTCACCAGCGTCACATTCAGCGGGCTCGAGGTCTTGAGGGCCAGATACAGCAAGGCGTTGTAGCAGCCGATGCCCAGAAGTCCCAGCAGCATGTACTGTCGCCAAAGGGGCCAGATCGGACTGTCCTTGCGCAGCACCCGCCAGGCCAGCGGCAGTAGCAGCACGAAGGCGATGCACCAGCGAAAGAAGTTCAGGGCGAATGGCGAGATCAGGTCGTGTGCAAGACGACCCACAATGGCATTGCCGGCCCACAGTGCCGGAGCCAGGCTGAGCATGGCAACCGTGGCGGGTTTCAGGGGGGAATTCATGGATTGCCACTGTAACCCGCAGGCGCAGGTACTTGGTCCTGCGCAGCCATCGGACAGCGGCTGCTGGCGGCAGGTGGGCGAGCGCCAATGGTGATGCAAGCCTTCCCGTTCTACGAAGCTGAGCACAATGCAGGCCTGGGAGATTTTTCATGAAGCAGCAAATCACGCCGCCGCAGCAGCAATGGCTGCAGTCACAGCAGGCCATGGCCCGCAGGCATCCCCTGCGCCTGCGCCAGCCGCTGTGCATCGATGGACAGCAGATCGGCAGTATCGAGGAAGACTTTGCGTGCAAGCTGGGGCCCGATCTGCTGGCGGCGCATGGAATAGCGCTGAGATTGCTGACCGGTCAATGGCGGCTGGAAGGCCAGGGTGGAGCGACGGACAGACTGAACCGGCTGGCCCAGGCCATGCGCAGCGCCGGTCTTGCGGGTGCCTGGCGCAACGAACAACTGGCGGTCTGCGATGCACAGGGGCGCCAGCTGGCGACCGTGGAGCGCGCCGCCGTGCGGCCGCTGGGCATCGCCACCCGGGCCGTGCATCTGGTGGGCGTGTGTGCGGACGGAGCCCTCTGGGTGCAGCAGCGTTCCGAAGACAAGGCCAACAACCCCGGCATGTGGGACACCTTGATGGGCGGCATGGTCTCGGCGGCAGACAGTCTGACCGACGCGCTGGCGCGCGAGACCTGGGAAGAGGCCGGCCTGCGGGTGGCCGAGCTGGGCGATCTCAGGCATGGCGGCGACGTGGTGTTCGCAAGGCCCAGCGACGAGGCCGAGGGGCAGGGCTACATGGTCGAGCGCATAGACTGGTTCTCGGCCCGGGTGCCCGATGCGTTGCAGCCCGTGAATCAGGATGGCGAGGTGCAGCGTTTCGAGCGGCTGGAACTGGTCGAAGTCCAGCGCTGGATGCTGCAGGGCTGCTTCACGCCCGAGGCCTCCATGGTGCTGGCCGCCTATATGGGCTGGCAGGACGGTAGGGCGGCTGGCTCTAGCTCTCCAGGGCTGTGGACTTGAGCCGGCTGGGCGCCAGTGCCCCGGCCTGCTCCAGAATCGGGTAGGCCACCGAGCACAGCAGGGAGTTGATGCGCTTGAGGTCGCTGATCATGTCGATATGCAGAGAGCTGGTCTCGATGCTCGATACCGTGTGCTGCGACAGCCGCTCCAGGTGGGTGGCCGAGTAGGCCAGCTCCAGATCGCGAAAGCGCGCTTTTTCCTCGAGAAGCTTCTGTGCCTCGCGCACATTTCCGTTGAGAAAGACGCTCATGGCCAGGCGCAGATTGTCCAGCAGATGCTGGGTCAGTTCGTGAATCTCGAGCTTGCCGGCAGCCGAGAACTGACGGCCCTTCTTGATCTTCTTGTCTTCCAGATCCAGCAGCACGCGCTCGATGATGTCGCCGATCTGCTCCATATTGATGGTGAAGCTGATGATTTCCGTCCAGCGCTGACCTTCGCGCTCGTCGAGTTCTGCGCGTGAGATCTTGGTCATGTAGTACTTGATGGCCGAGTACAGGTCATCCACCGTGGACTCCAGGTGCCGTACCTCCTCTGACAATCTGGCATCGTCGGTCTCGGCCACTTTCTGCAGGCCGATCAGCATGGATTCCACCACGTCGGCCTGGTGCAGCGATTCGCGCACGGCGCAGGTGATGGCCAGCGAGGGGGTGGACAGGGCAGAGGGGTCGAGATGGCGGGGGCGCAGCAGCTTGGCCGCGCTTTCCTCCTCGGGCTTGGGCAGCATGGCTGTCACCCAGCGCGCCACAAGCTGGGTCAGGCCGATGAAGCAAAGGCTGTTGAAGACATTGAAAGCCAGGTGGAACATCACGACGTTCTGGCCGGCATTGGGCAGGTAGGGCTGGGCATATTGCGACCACAGTCCGATAAAGGGAGCCACGATGGCCACGCCCATGATCTTGAACAGCAGATTGCCGATGGTGACCTGTCGTTCCTCGACGGCCGATTTGGCCGTGGTCAGCGCAGCGACCAGGCCGCTGCCCAGATTGGCGCCCAGTGTCAGCCCCAGGGCCACATCGAGCGGAATGGCCCCCGAGCTGGCCATGGCCGCGATCAGCAACACCACGGCGAGGCTGGAGTAGGCCAGCACGGCCAGCACCGCGCCCAGCAGCAACTCCATGAACAGATCGCTGCTGACCGAGGCCAGCAAGGTGCGCACGGCGGGAGCCTGCAGCAGTGGCTCGGTGGCTTCCACCACCAGGCGCAGGGCCAGCAGCATCAGGCCCAGGCCGATGAGCACGCGGCCGATGCGACCGGGCTTGGAATCCTTGCGCGAGATATAAAGCACCACGCCGACAAAGATGAACAGCGGCGAAAGCCAGGACAGGTCGGTGGAGAACAGCACCGCCATCAGGGCCGTTCCCACATCGGCGCCGCGCATCACGGCCAGGGCCGAAGGCAGGGTGATCAGGCCCTGTCCTACAAAGGACGAGGTCATCAGCGATGTGGCGGTGCTGGACTGCACCAGGGCCGTGACGCCCATGCCCGAAAGTGCCGCCGAGAGCCGGTTGCTCATGCTGCGGGCGAGAATATTGCGCAGGTTTGCGCCGAAGACCTGCAGAACGCCGGTGCGAACCATCTGAGAGCCCCAGATCAGAAGGGCAATGGCTGCTAAAAGATTCAATAAATGCTTCATGTTCTGCCCGCGAAGGAGCGACCTAATATACCCCTGAGTGAGCCCTGTCTGCCGGATGCCTCACTCTTCACGCACAAAAAAGTGCGGAATAAGGAACACAATAGAACAAAAACGAATTATTTCAAACATCGTTTCTACGGATGCGAATTCAGAAAAAACTGAAACTTTTTGATGCTGGCGCTGCCTACGCTGCTATCAAAAGGTGATTTCATGATTGCTCCCATGTCCGGTGCCGTCCCCGTGGGCGTTCTTTTGATGCCGTTGTCGTTCATGGCGGGCACGGGCCTGCTGCTGTGGTGGGGCTGGCGGCTGTGGCACCTGCGGCGCGGCCAGCCCAGGCCGCCGCTGCGCATCTGGCAATGGGTGCTGGCTGTGTGGCTGTCCATATTGCTGTTTTCCACGCTGCTGGGACTGGTGCAGATGGTCTGGAGCGACCACTGTCAGGCGCAGCAGTTGAGCCGCCTGCAGAGGCTCACGCACATCACGCTGGAGCGGCCCATGGCATGGGGCGACATCACCTTGCCCGCGGGCAGCCATATCCAGCGCGATATGCCACAAGGCTCTGCAGACGGGACCGATGGGCAGCCCGATCTGCGGGGGCTGCAGGAAATACGCTTTCCCCATCCGGTGCCACTGGGCGACATATGGGTCAATGCCCTGAGCGTCCACCACCAGGTGTTGCTGGAGCTGGCCCTGCCCCACAGTTTCACGGGGCCGGTCCCCCGGACAGTCCGCTGCGAGCCCGGAAACATGCTGCAGCTGTCCCCCGTCGAGCGGCCCACGAGCTTTGACAGGAACCTGTTTCCCAGGCGCCTGAACGGTCTCGTGCTGGCGGACTGGGTGTTCGATGCCTGCTTTGTGACCACGCCTATTGGCGTGCGCTACTGGAAGGGCGGGCGGCTGGTCTGGGCCGTCGAACCTCTGTACGAGCCGGCCGAGACCGGGCAGGGCAGGGCTCCATGAACCGTGGCCCGCAGTCTGCTTTGGCGAGCGCGGCCTGGTTCATGGGGGGCAGCCGGTGCCTATGGCTTGCGAGTTCGGGTGCGTCTTGCGCGCAGCAGCTCGTCGAGGATCAGGAGGGCGGCGCCCAGCGTGATGCCCATATCGGCCACGTTGAAGGCCGGGAAGTGGCGGCTACCCCAGTAGAAGTCGAGAAAGTCCACCACGTAGCCATGTTGCAGACGGTCCACCACATTGCCGATGGCTCCGCCCAGGATGCTGGACAGTGACAGGCAGAACAGCTTCTCGCCGGGGTGCTTGTGCAGTTGCCAGACGATGAGCACGGTGGCGATCGCGCCGATGCCCACGAACAGCCAGCGCTGCCAGCCGCTGCCGCCTGCGAGGAACGAGAAGGCAGCGCCGGTGTTGTGCGCGCGCACGATGTTGAAGAAGCTGGTGAGGGGAGTCCAGTCCCCATACTGGTAGTGGTTCAGAATCATCTGCTTGGTGATCTGATCCACGCCGATGATGACAAGCGCCCACAGCAGCCAGGGCCAGATGCGGGCAAGGCCTGCGGAGGATGTCTGGGTGTTGCTCATGACAGCTCTTTTGCTAGATTTCTTGATAGCGGGTAGCGCTTGATTCAAAGTTGTTTCAGCATGATTCGTTGCTGAAAGCAGCTGCCAGCAAGCGCTGGCAGCTCACTCTTTGAAGGATCACGCCTTGGTGCGGACTTCGCCCGCGCCGTGCAGATTGCTGTCGCAGCGGCCGCAGATCGTGGGGTGCTCGGGATTCACGCCCACGTCTTCGCGGTAGTGCCAGCAGCGCTCGCACTTGGCGTGCTCGCTGGCCTTCACGGTGGTGGTCAGGGCATCGCCGGCCACGGCAGTCGCTGCCGAGGTGATGAAGACGAACTTCAGATCGTCCTTGAGGCTTTGCAGCAGGGCCAGGTCTTCGGGCTCGGCCGTGAGCGTGACTTCGGCCTGCAGGGACGAGCCCACGGCGCCGGTGGTGCGCACCACTTCGATGTCCTTGTTGACCAGGTTGCGGATCTCGCACAGGCGCGTCCACTTGGCCAGCAGGCCTTCGTCGCCGGCGGGCAGCTCGGTGAACTTTTCCAGGAAGATGGATTCGCTGTGGCCCACGATCTTCCAGGCTTCCTCGGCCGTGAAGGACAGGAAGGGCGACATCCAGCGCAGCAGCGCCTGGGTGATCTGATGGAGCGCGGTCTGGGCCGAGCGGCGTGCCAGGCTCTTGGGAGCGCTGGTGTAGAGGCGATCCTTGAGCACGTCCAGATAGAAGCCGCCCAGGTCTTCGGAGCAGAACAGCTGGATCTTGGCGACCACGGGGTGGAACTCGTAGACCTTGTAGTGGGCCAGGATCTCCTGCTGCAACTGCGCCGAGCGCGCCAGCGCGAACTGGTCGATCTCCAGCATCTCGCCGTAGGCCACGGCGTCCTTGACTGCGTCGAAGTCGCTGGTGTTGGCCAGCAGGAAGCGCAGCGTGTTGCGGATGCGGCGATAGGCGTCCACCACGCGGGCCAGGATCTTGTCGTCGATGCCCAGGTCGCCCGAGTAGTCGGTCGAAGCCACCCACAGGCGGATGATTTCCGCGCCCATCTTGCTGGACACGTCCTGGGGAGCCACGGTGTTGCCCAGCGACTTGGACATCTTCTTGCCCTGGCCGTCCACGGTGAAACCATGGGTCAGCAGGCCGCGGTAGGGCGCGCGGCCGAAGATGGCCGACGCCAGCAGCAGCGAGCTGTGGAACCAGCCGCGGTGCTGGTCGTGGCCTTCCAGGTACAGGTCGGCCTCGGGGCCCTTGTCGTGGTGGTGCTCGGGATGGGTGCCGCGCAGCACATGCCAGAAGGTGGAGCCCGAGTCGAACCAGACTTCCAGAATGTCGGTGCTCTTGGTGTAGTGCTTGGCTTCCTCGGCACCCAGGATGTCTTCGGTGCTCACGCGGCTCCAGGCTTCGATGCCGCCTTGCTCGATCATGGCCGCCGCCTGGTCGATGATCTCCATGGTGCGCGGGTGCAGGGCGCCCGTGTCCACATGCAGGAAGAAGGGGATGGGCACGCCCCAGCTGCGCTGGCGCGAGATGCACCAGTCGGGACGGCCGGCGATCATGGCGCGCAGGCGGTCCTGGCCGTTTTGCGGGTAGAAGTTGGTCTGCTCGATGGCGTCCAGCGCGATCTGGCGCAGGGTCTTCTCGGGCTTTTGCGCGGGATCGGTGAACACGCCTTCGCCCTCGTCCATGCGGATGAACCACTGGGCGGCCGCGCGATAGATGACGGGCGTCTTGTGGCGCCAGCAGTGCGGATAGCTGTGGCTGATGGTGGTGGTGTCCATCAGGCGGCCCGCGACCTTCAGGGCGTCGAGGATGACGGGCACGGCCTTCCAGATATGCTGGCCGCCGAACATGGGCAGGTCGGCCGCGTATACGCCGTTGCCTTGCACGGGGTTCAGGATCTGCTTGTAGTCCATGCCGTTGGACATGCAGCTGTTGAAGTCGTCCACGCCATAGGCAGGGGCCGAGTGCACGATGCCGGTACCGTCGTCGGCGGTGGCGTATTCGGCCAGGTACACGGGCGAGATGCGGTCAAAGCCCTTGTCCACATGGGCCAGCGGGTGCTTGAAGGGCATGTGGTCGAGCTTTTCGCCCTTGGCGGTGGCGAGCACGCGGCCTTCCAGCTTCCAGCGGGCCAGGCATTTCTCGACCAGGGCGGAGGCCACGATCAGCAGGCCGCGCTCGGTGTCCACGAGGCTGTATTCCAGATCGGGGTTGACGTTGAGCGCCTGGTTGGCAGGGATGGTCCAGGCCGTTGTCGTCCAGATGACGATGAAGGCTTGCTTGTCGAGCTTGTCCAGGCCGAATGCTGCGGCCAGTTTCGCAGGCTCGGCTGCGGGGAACATCACGTCCAGGGTCTGGCTTTGCTTGTCGGCGTATTCGATCTCGAACTCGGCCAGCGAGGAGGCGCAGTCAAAGCACCAGTACACGGGTTTGAGGCCGCGGTAGACAAAGCCCCGCTCCATCACCTTCTTCAAGGCGCGCAGCTCGGCGGCCTCGTTGGCGTAGTTCATGGTCTTGTAGGGGTGATCCCAGTCACCGAGCACGCCCAGGCGCTTGAAGTCCACCATCTGCTGCTCGATCTGCTCGGTGGCAAAGGCGCGGCTCTTGGCCTGCATCTCGTCGCGCGGCAGGTTGCGGCCATGCAGCTTTTCGATGGCGTTCTCGATCGGCAGGCCGTGGCAGTCCCAGCCCGGTGCATAGAGCGCATCGAAACCTTCGAGCTGGCGGCTCTTGACGATCATGTCCTTGAGGATCTTGTTCACCGCATGGCCGATGTGCAGCTTGCCGTTGGCGTACGGAGGGCCGTCGTGCAGGATGAACTTGGGCGCTCCGCTGCGGGCGTCGCGCAGCTTCTTGTAGATGCCGTTGTCGTCCCACTCCTTGGCCCACGCGGGCTCGCGCTTGGGCAGGTCGCCGCGCATGGGGAAGGGGGTGTCGGGCATGTTCAGCGTGGCGCGGTAAGCGGACGCTTCGGGCTTGTTGGACTTCGAGTCAGACATGGGGAACCTTGAAAGCAATGCGATGCCCGGGCAGTTCTGCCTGGGCGTGAATGGTGAGGTGAGCGCCAGTGCGCTGCTGCGCCTGGGACGTGCGAGCAGCGAGCTTCAAATTCGGTCGCGCGTGGTCTGGCGACGGGTCTCGGTGTGCGACGAGGTGTGGGACGGTATGTGGGTCGAGGCGAAAAACGCGCGTGCGTCATCGCAGTCCCTGGCGATGCCGGCCGTCAGGGCATCGAGACTGTCATACTTCAGCTCGTCGTGCAGTTTGTGCAGAAGTTCCACGCGGATGATTTTACCGTAGGCACCTTCTCCACCCAGCTGGGCGGGCCAATCGAAACAGTGGGTCTCCAGCAGCACCCGCCCGCCGTTGATGTCATTGGGGTCCAGCGAAGGGCGTACGCCCAGGTTGGCCACGCCCTGCAGCGGCAATTCCGTCAGCCCATGCACGAGCACGGCAAAAATGCCGCTGGCGGCAGGCTTCCAGTGGTCGAAGCGCAGATTCAGCGTGCGAAAGCCATCCTCGGCTCCGTGGCGGGATTCGGCCAGCTTGCGGCCCAGCTTGCGCCCATGCACGACATGGCCCGAGATGCGGTAAGGGTGACCCAGCAATTTCGCGGCCTGCTGCATGTCGCCAGAGGCCAGCGCCTCGCGCACGGCCGTGCTGGAGACGCGCAGGCCGTGGACTTCGTAGCTGTTCATGCGCGCCACATCGAAGCCCAGCGCCTGACCGGCGTTGTCCAGCATGGCGTAATCGCCGGCGCGTCTGGCGCCGAAGCGGAAGTCATCGCCCACCAGCACGTATTTGGCGCCCAGGCCCGAGATCAGCACATCCTGGATGAAGTCTTCGGGGCTCTGGCTGGCCAGAGCCTGATTGAAAGGCAGGATCACGACCTGATCGACGCCGCAGATCTCGAGCTGGCTGAGTTTGTCGCGCAGCGTGCCCACGCGGGCCGGCGCCAGCTCCGGCTTGCCCAGCTTCTGCGCGAAGTAGTCGCGCGGGTGCGGCTCGAAGGTCATGGCGCAGCTGGGGATGCCGCGCTGGGCTGCCTCGGCCTTGAGCAGGCCCAGCATGGCTT
>NZ_SPEY01000092.1 GCF_009360615.1 Comamonas sp. | reverse complement strand
TATTTCCAGCACTGGCTGGACCTGGGCGCCAAGATCGAAGGCCAGGGCGCAACCCTGCCCAAGATCTTCACCACCAACTGGTTCCGCAAGAACGCCGAAGGCAAGTTCGTCTGGCCCGGCTACGGTGAAAACATGCGCGTGCTGAAGTGGATGATCGACCGTCTGGAAGGCCAGGCCCAAGGTCAGGAAACCGCCTTCGGTATTGCGCCCCAGTACGCTGAAATCAACTGGAACGGCCTGGACTTCAATGCCGCCCAGTTCGACAGCGTGACCAATATCGACAAGGCCGCCTGGGCCGAGGAAATGAAGCTGCATGGCGAGCATTTCGACAAGCTGGCTTACAACCTGCCCAAGGCCATGCTGGATACCAAGGCTGAGCTGGAAAAGCGCTTGAGCGCTTGATTCTCTCCCTGAGCCGCGGCGCGGCTTCCCCCTAGCCGGGCGCCCTCTCTCTACGCGCTTCACGCTACGGGAGGGGGACGACACCAGCGCAGCGGGGCGGCCCTTGCGCGGTGTCCCTGACGGAGACTGTGCACATTAAAAAAGCCCTGCTGATTTTTCTGCAGGGCTTTTTGTTTGCTTTTATTTTTGTAGCTGTAAGCGCTTTCTGAATCTGGGATAGAGGCTTGTCTGGATCAAAATCTATTCCCCACGAAAAAAGCCGCGGCCTTGTGGGCAGCGGCTTTTTTGCGCGAAGCGCGGAGAATGCTTAGCGGCTCTGGCGATCCATGGCACGGGCCAGATCGGCCATGAGGCGGGCGTCTTGCAGTGCCGCATTCCAGACGCGCTCATCGGCGGCGGCCTGCTGGCGGCTCTTGACCCAGGCGCGGTAGCCAGTACGCACCAGATTGATGGCGCGGCGGGCAGGCTGGGAGAAGAGGGCAATGCTGGCAAAGGCCATGGCCCACAGGACCATCCAGGCAGCCATCATATGGCCGTCGCTCCAGGTTTCGGTGGCCTGGAACACGCCGGCGGCCAGGGCGGCCAGCACGACGGCCAGCACCATCCAGTGCGACCGGGACTGGGATTGCGCTTCATGTTCGGCGGCAATGGCAGCCATGCGTTCATCGCTGGCCTGATAGATACGCACCACACCAGGGTGCTCGACACAGTAGGAGTTGTAAATAAAGTTGCTCATGGCAGATAACCCTTTGACCCACGCTTTTGGCGAATTGCCCGGGGAACAGGTGTAACTATAGGGATTACCCTAGGTGTGTTCAAATTTATATTTTGAATCTGTAGCATTCACAACAGTGATGTATCGGGTGGTGCCATGTCTTTGAACTTTCGCTCTCTGGATCTCAATCTGCTGCGCGTCTTCGATGAGGTCATGTCCGAGCGCAGCCTCACGCGCGCGGCACACAAGCTCAGCATCACCCAGCCGGCGGTCAGCAACGCCATGCGCCGTCTGCGCGAGGTCCTGGGCGACGAGCTGCTGGTGCGCCAGGGGCAGGGCGTGGAGCCAACGCCGCGCGCCCAGGCGCTGTGGCCGGTGATCCGGGAAGCCCTGCAGCACCTGGAGGGCGCGCTCGCACCCGATGAGTTCGACCCCGAGACGGCCAGCACCACGTTCGTGATCGCAATGGCCGATGCCACGGCCGCCACGCTGATTCCGCCCCTGTATCCGATCCTGGAGCGCGAGGCCCCGGGTCTGGGCGTACGTCTGCTGCCGCTGACCACGCGCGATCCAAGGCCCTTGCTCGACGCTGGCGAGGCCGATATGGCCGTGGGCTATTTCCCTGCCGTACTGGCCGATCTGACGGCGCGTGCGCAGGCCGGCGGTCTGGTGGCGTTTGACAGCCGCCGGCTGTATGAGGGGGAGTATCTGTGCGTGATGCGCAAGGACCATCCGCTGGCGCATGTGCCGCTGACGCTGGACAGCTACTGCGCGGCCCGCCATATGCTGGTGAGCTTCTCGGGCCGCTCCTTCGGCTTCATCGACGAGGCCCTGGCCTCGCTGGGGCGCTCGCGCGAAGTGGTGCTCACCGTCAACCAGTTTTTCACCGCAGCGCGCGTGGTGATCAATTCCGATCTGCTGACCATCCTGCCGCGCCACTTCGTGCCCGTGACCGGAATGGGCGACCAGCTGGTGCAGCGCGAGCTGCCTTTCGACGTCACGCCCGTGCACGTGGATGCGCTGTGGCGTCGTCGCGGCCCCCACCCGCAGGCCTATGACTGGCTGCTGAAAACGCTGACGCGCTCGGCCGAGATCACCTTTGCCAATGGCTCTGCGCAGGTCACGCAGCATGGTTGACTAAACTAGCCGCATGAAGATCCAGCTGCTGTCCGACCTGCACCTTGAAGTCCACCCCCAATTCGTGGCCCAGCCGGCGTCCGGTGCCGATGTGCTGGTGCTGGCCGGCGATATCGGCTCCTACCAGAGCAGCACCCAGGTCGACGGCGAGAACTTCGGGCTGGAGCGTTTCTCGCCGCTGCCCCAATACGCGGGCTGGCCCACGCCCGTGCTCTTCGTGCCCGGCAATCACGAGTACGACATGCAGGATTTCGATGCGGCACGGCAGCGGCTGCAGCGCGTGTGCGACAAGCTGGGTCTGATCTGGCTCGACCGTGAAACCGTGGTCATGGACGGCGTGCGCTTCATCGGCACCACGCTGTGGAGCGACTTCGACGCCATGGCCATGCATGAGGGTGTGACCGACGCCACGCGTTTGCACCGGCTGCGGGAGAAGGCTTTTCGCGCCGCCAATTTCTATCTCCAAAAGACTGGGGGCAGCCGCCAGGGGGAGCCGTTTCTGGCCGCGCCCATGCGCGAGGAGAGCCTGCTCTGCCAGGACTGGCTGCGCGCCGCGCTGCAGCAGCCGTTTGACGGGCCCACGGTGGCCGTGACCCACTTTGCGCCCAGTCTGCGCAGCG
>NZ_SPEY01000002.1 GCF_009360615.1 Comamonas sp. | reverse complement strand
AAGCTGCTACGCTGCGGCCCAGTTTTTCGCTCTTCTCTTCCATGGATTCGCTCACCCCTTTGCGCGCCTTCAGGCGCATTGTCGAACTGGGCAGCATCGCCAGGGCAGCCGATGCACTCGATCTTTCCTCTGCGGCCCTCAGCAAGCAGTTGCGTGCACTGGAGGCACAGCTGGGTGCGGTGCTGATCCAGCGCACCACGCGCCGCATGAGCCTGACCGATACCGGCCGGGCCTACTACGCCGAATGCTGTCGGCTGCTCGATGGCTTTGACATGCTGGAGCAGTCGGTGCGGGCCCAGTCCCAGCTGGTGACGGGGCGGCTGCGCGTGAACGCGCCGCTGTCGTTTGCGCTGAGCACGCTGGCGCCGCTGCTGGCGCGCTTCATGCAGCGCCACCCGCTGTTGCAGATCGACCTGTCCATGGAAGACCGGCTGGTGGACGCCGTGGGCCAGGGATTCGATGTCTCCATACGCCTGAGCGCCGAACTGGCGGATTCATCACTGATTGCGCGTCGTCTGGCCTCGCTGTCGCAAATGTTGTGCGCGTCGCCGGCCTACCTGCAGCAACACGGCCGCCCGGCCAGCGTGGCAGCGCTGCGCGACCATGCGCTGCTGAATTACAGCCTGGCTCAGGCCGATGACGGCCTGCAGGCACCGGGTGACGCACGCGCCAGCGTCAACAACAGCCTGATGTTGCGGCAGCTGCTGGTGGCCGGCCTCGGCATCGGTGCACTGCCGTCCTTTCTGGCCCGGCCCGCCATCGCTCAGGGCCAGCTGGAGGCATTGAGCCTGCAAGACTGGGCAGAGCCGCCACGCCATGTCTATGTGGTCTACCCGACGCAACGCCACCTGCTGCCCAAGGTGCGCGCCTTTGTGGACTTTCTCGCAGAAGAGCTGCCTGCGGCCATGGGCGGCGATTCTTGACGCCGGATTAAGAGTCTCTCAAGCGCAGGCCTCTTACTCCTGCGAGGCCTGCGCCCTACGCTTGCGGTCCATCAGCCATGAAGGACACAAGCATGACGCAATGCCATGATTTTGCCTGCGCTTCGCCCGCGCAGCCCGCAGCCCATCTCGCCTCCGGCCCGCTGCCGCCCCCCATCCTCGATTTCTTCCACGACGTGGTCTGTGGCTGGTGCTATGTGATGTCGCCGCGCCTGCGCCAAGTGGCAGGCGAGCTGGGCTTGCGCGTACGTCAGCGCAGCTTTGTGCTGCAAGCTTCCCGCGCCGAAATGGTGGCCAGGTTTGGCTCCATGGAGCAGGCCAAGCAAACCATTCTCGGGCACTGGGAGGCCTGCGCGCAGCATGACGACACCCAGCGCATCGACATCGAAGGCATGCGCCGCGAAAGCTTCGAGTACCCCAGCGGCCTGGCCGGCGCACTGGCCTGCCAGGCCGCTCAGATGCTAGAGGGCGACGAGGCTCACTGGAATCTGTTCGATGCCATACAGCACGCCCATATGAGCGCCCATCGCAACATAGGCGACGCCGAGGTGCTGCTGGACATCGCCACGCACACCGGCTTCGAGCGCAATGCTTTTGCACGCTGCATGGAAAGTGCCGAGGCCTTGAACATGGTTCACCAGGACCTTGCACTGGCCCGGCACCTGGGCCTGCGCAGCATTCCCAGCGTCATCGCTCCGGGCCTGCCCACGCAGCAGACCCTGCCCCAGGACCTGCTGCGCGAGCGGCTGCGCGCCCTGGTGGGCTAAGCCATTTCCTCTCACCTTCTCACTCGCGCCGCAAGGTGCACCGCTTCCTAGGAAACACTCATGAACTTTGCTTTCCGCGCCCGTGTCCGGCGCTTGCCCTCCCTGTTGCTTGCGATGGCAGCAGCGTTTTCCGGCCTGGCTCATGCCCACGGCGGCCACACGCTCCCGGTCGGTGCCGGCCAGGATGTGGGCACCAGCCCCTGGGGTCCGGGCGACGAGATCGGCCGTCTGAATTTGATCACGCCTGCCTCGCGTGCTGCCATCCTGCAGCGCATCACAGGCGGCCAGGTCTATGACCTCGCCACCGAGTACTACGTGGGCATGCCGAGCTGGCAGGACGCCGGCGATCCGCACTACCAGTTCTGGATGACGCACACGCCACGCGGTACCGTGGTGGACGACCCCATGAATGTGGGCAAAAGCATGAATGCCACGCGCAGCTACACGGGCACGGCTTTCTCCATGTACAGCCATACGGGCACGCACATCGACGCACTCAACCACTTCGGCATACGCGGCAGGATCTGGAACGGCTTCAGTGCCGACGAGCATCTGGGCGACCGTGGCTGGCAGCGTACGGGCATAGAGAAATTCCCGCCACTGGTGGCGCGCGGTGTGCTGATTGACGTGGCTGCGGCCAAGGGCCTGGACATGCTGCCCGACCAGTATCGGATCACGCGCCAGGACCTCAAGGAGGCGCTGGCCCGCCAGAACGTGACGCTGCAAAAGGGCGATATCGTGCTGATTCGCACGGGCCGCATGAAGCTCTACGAGCACCCCCAGGCTTATATGGCCAAGCCGCCAGGGCTGGGTCTGGATGCGGCCCGCTTTCTGGCCGAGGATGCGGGTGCCATGATCATCGGCGCCGACAATCTGAGCCTGGAGACCTTCCCCTCCGAGGTGGACGACGACTATGTGCCGCTGCACAGCTATCTGCTGGCCCAGCAAGGCATACCCATCATGGAGCTGGTGGCCCTGGACGCACTCTCGCGCGACAGGGTCTATGAGTTCGCCTTCATCGGAGGGCCGCTCAAGATCCGCGGCGGCGACGCCGCGCCGCTGCGCCCCATCGCCATTCCGGTACGCTGAGAGCGGCGCTTGCCGGAGCCAGTCCCCGAGCGCCGCTCAGAAAAACAATGTGCGCACCCAGGGGGCGGCCAGCACGTTGACGGCACCGGCAATCATCATCACCAGCGATGCCATCACGGCCTGCACTTCGCCGGCCTGGCGCGCGCGGGCCACGCCGCTGCCATGGGCGGCGCCGCCCCAGCTGGCGCCCGTGGCCAGCTTGCTGCGGATGCGGGGCAGCACACGCAGCACGGTCTCGCCCAGCAGCATGGCGCTGACGCCGGTCAGCAGCACGAACAGGGCTGCCAGATCGGTGGGACCGCCCAGCACTTTCTCGGCCTCGATCGCGAACGGTGTCGTGATGCTGCGCACGGCCAGGCCTTTTTGCAGCGCCTCGGACAGGCCGAACATATCGGCAAACGCAATGGTGGTGGAGAGGGAGACCAGGCTGGCCACGACCACGCCGGTGGCAATCGACATCCAGTGCTTGCGCAGCAGCTTGCGGTTCTCGTACAGCGGCAGTGCAAATGCCACCGTGGTGGGGCCGAGCAGCCAGACCAGCCAGTGGGTCTGGGCAATGTACTGCGGGTAGCTGACATGGGTCAGCAGCGACAGGCCGATCAGCACCACGGGCGTGGCGACGATGGGCATCAGCAGCGGGTGGGGGTGCTTGCGGTACAGGCGTTTGTTGACCCAGTAACAGGCCACGGTGGTCAGCAGCGAGAGCAGACCGATGACTTCATTCGACAGCATGCCTTACTCCTTGCCGGCTTCGCGGCCGGACCGGCGCCTTGCCAGCCACAGCTCGAAGCGGTAGACGCGATCGACCGCCAGCGCGGTCACGGCCATCACGCAGGCCGTGCTGGCCACGATGACGGCCAGGATGCGCAAACCCTGGTGGCGGATCAGGTCGGGGTATTCGGTGACCACCAGCATGGCGGGTACAAAGAACAGCAGCATCTCGGCCAGCAGCCAGTTGGTGCCGCTTTGCAGCCAGCGCGCCTTGACCAGGCCCGAGAACAGCCCCACCGCAAGCAGGCCGAAACCGATCAGGCCAGCCGGCATGCTCCAGCCGAAATGCTGGCGCAGCACATCCATGGCAATCCAGATCGCACTGAGCAGGCACACTTGCAGCGCGGCCTGGAGCAATGGCCAGAGCGTCTGGGCAAAGGAATGGCTGCCGCCCTGGACGCGAGGGGAGGCAGCTTCCGGAATCTGTGACATGGGTGAAATTCTAGGGTTTTTACTTATATTCTTAAAATGACTTATTCTCATTTTTTCCATGCGAAAAAGGAATTGTCATGGACCTGCGTGCCCTGCGCTATTTCATCGAGGTCGTGCGCCAGAACGGCTTTACCCGCGCGGCCGAAGCCCTGCATGTGACCCAGCCCACCATCAGCAAGATGGTCAAGGCGCTGGAAGATGAATTCGGCGGCCGCCTGCTGTTGCGCGAAGGCCGGGGCGTGCAGCTCACCGATGCCGGGCAGGTGGTCTACGACCGTGGGATGGAAATTCTCGAGCAGGCCCAGTTGCTGCGGCGGCAGGTGGCAGAGGTGGACCACATCACGCGCGGCGAGCTGTCCCTGGGCATCATGCCCACCACGGGCCACTACATGGCGCCGGTGATCGCGCTGTTCCAGCAGCGCTATCCGGGGGTGAATCTGCAGGTCAACGAGCAGGGGGCGCGCGCCCAGTACCAGCTGATCCAGGAAGGCAGGCTGGACATGGCGCTGGGCCTGTTCGCGGCCCCCGATCCGGCGCTGGAGCGCTACACGGTGGCGCGGCAGAAGACGCGCGTGGTGCTGCCTGCCCAGCAGGTGGCTGACCCCGGCCAGCCCATGCGCTGGAGCGATCTGCGTGATCTGCCGTTTGTGCTCTATACCTCGGACTTTGCACTGCACGAGCATGTGCTGCAGCAATGCGAGGCGGCGGGCTTCACGCCCCAGGTCAAGCTGCAGACGCGCTACTGGGACTTCATCGGCCATCTGGTCGCGGCCCAGGTGGGCGTGGCCGTGATGTTCGAGCATGTCATCGCGCGCTACGACCCGCAGCGCGTGGCCAGCCGACCCTTGGTGGAGCCCGAGATCCCCTGGGATGTGGCGCTGATGTGGCGGCCCGGCTATCTGTCGCGCGCGGCCCGGGCCTGGCTGGACTGCGTGCGTGAGGTGTATCCGCAGCCGCTGCTGGGGGCGGCTTTTCCGGATTTTCAAAACTGATAGCTGTATTCGTATGTCCAGTAAGCGATACAAGGCTTTTTGATGCTTGATGTCAGTCCTGGCCTTTGTTGCTAAGCTCGCAGCCATGCCTCGCCCGTTCTCTTCCAATCGCTCCAGCAACCTGCGCCACAGCACGGTGGTACGACAGCCCGCGCCCCGGCCCGAGGTCACGCGCCTGCTGTGCTTTCACAAGCCCTATGGAGTGCTCAGCCAGTTCACCCCCGAAGGCAAGTGGCAGGGCCTCAAGGACTGGATCGACGTGCCCGGTGTCTATGTGGCAGGCCGGCTCGATGCCGACAGCGAAGGTCTGCTGCTGCTCACCAATGACGGCCAGCTGCAGGCCCGCATTGCCGACCCGCGCCACAAGATGGAGAAGACCTACTGGGTGCAGGTCGAAGGCCTGCCTGACGAGGCCGCGTTGCAGCGCCTGCGCGACGGCGTGGAATTGAGCGACGGCAAGACCCTGCCCGCCAGGGCCCGCCGGATAGAACCCCAGCCCCGGATGTGGCCGCGCAACCCGCCGATTCGCGTGCGCCAGAACATTCCGGACTGCTGGATCGAACTCGTCATCCGCGAGGGCAGGAACCGCCAGGTGCGCCGCATGACGGCCGCCGTCGGCCACCCCACGCTGCGGCTGGTGCGCATGGCCGTAGGACCTTATTCGGTGGAGGGGCTGGAGCCCGGCCAGTGGCTGGATGTGCTGCCGGCCGTCTAGCGCAAGGTATCGAGCTGCTGCATCGCATCTTCATCTTCCGGCAAGGCCGTTGCCTGCCAGCGCGTCACAGCCGGCCAGGGACGAAAGCGACTCCAGCCTACCTGGACCTCCTGCAGATTGCCCCGCAGCAATGGAAGAGCGGTCTTCAGCTCGGATTGGCGAGTCTGCACGCATTCGCGCAGCGATTGCAGGGCTTGCTGGCCACGCCCGAAAAAGCGCTGTCTGCCCAACCAGTCGGGGGATGGCTGGCATTGGGCATAGGCCAGTGGCAGGCTGCCGGCTTCTCCTTCCACCACGGAAACCAGGGCCTGCAGGTGCATGTCGAGCTGCTCCTGCGGCATCAGACCTGCCAGTTGCAACTCCAGAGCACCCTCATGGAAACGGTAGCGTGCGGGCAGTACGGCGCTCAGGGTATAGCTGCTGCCGCTGCGCGAGCGGGCATGGTGACTGAGAATGCGGCTGCCTTGTTCCAGCATCGGGCGGACCAGTTGCAACAAGGCCTGCTGCTGCTCGGCGTGGTGGTCTTTCAGGGGGATGCGCAGCCGCGTGCTGTCATAGCCTCGCCATTGCTCGCGCCAGACCATCCATCCCGCCGTATGCGGTACGAAGAAAATCAGGACGACCACGGACAGCATGGGCACAATGGCCGCCGCCAGCGACCAGGCCGCCCTGATCTCGGCAGCGGCAGCGGCATCCTCGCCCAGGCTGACGAGATTGCCGCTCAGCTTGATCAGCGTTGCAAGAGCGGCGGCAAAGACCACGCCCCCGATCAGAGAAAGCTGCTCGGGCGAGTAAAGGCGGTCGGGCAGATGAATCAGGGTGGTCAGCGCGGCGGCACATCCCAGCAGCACCACGGCTGCGGACAGCAGATGAAACAGGACGCCAGGATCCTGCTGCTGGATGTCGGAAGCCGGGTTCCGTTCCAGTGCTCGCCGCCATTGTCTGCGCCGCCACCAGCGCAGTGGCAGCCAGAGCAGGGCGCTGACCGCCAGGCCGGCGAGCATGCTGGCGAGCAGCGCCGAGAAAGCCCACATCAGCAGGGCTGTCGCCATCAAGAAAACCAGTCCGACCAGCCCGTTCATGCCTGCGATTGTCCTCTTGAATTGATAGCTTCAAACGATTGATGGTAAAGCGCTTGAGTCTGTTTTGCATAAAAAAGCGCCGCCTGCAGATGCAGGTCGGCGCGATGCTTGAAGGCCGCAGGATCAGCTACAGGTCTTGTTGTTGGCGCCGTGCATGCCGGCGGCCTTGGCATCGGCCTCGCTCATGTACTTGCCGTTCTTGGTCGTGCCGTAGTAACGGGTGCCGGGGCAGTGATAGATCTTGCTGTCCTCGTTCGCCCAGACCTTGCCTGCACCGCCGCCGGGGGCAGCGGTCGCAGCCGGCTTGGCGCCCGCAGCTGCCTTGGCCGTGGCCGCCTGGTCAATGCCCTTGCGGCCCGAGCAAGCCCCCTTGGAGGATGCTGCGCTCATGGTGGAGCCATCCTTGCAGACAAAGGTCTGCATTTCCGCCTTGGCCGTCGCAGGGGCCGCGGCAGGGGCCGGGGCTGCCTTCGTTGCCGGCTCTGCCGCCGGCTTGGCGGGCAGGGGGGCCGTTTTGGCGGCTGGTGCGGCAGGCGCCGCTGCCGGAGCCTGAGCCAGGCTGATCAATGAGCTGCTGACCAGGGCCGAAGCCAGGCAGGCCTTCCATAAGTTGCGCATACGAACTCCCCCAATTGATGGCGTCACAAAATGCGTGACAGGTGCATGCTGCTACGGAAGGCATGAATCCGCAAGAGCCGGCCGTCAGTCCTCAGGTCCCGCTGACATAGGGGTTCAGCTTGCGCTCGCGGCCGAAGCTGCTTTCCGGTCCATGCCCGGGGATGAAGACCGTCTGGTCTCCCATCGGCCACAGGCGCTGCACGATGGAGTCGATCAGCTGCTGATGGTTGCCCTGCGGGAAGTCCGTGCGGCCGATGCTGCCCGCGAACAGTACATCACCGACAAAGGCACGGTCGATCTGCGGCGAGTGGAACACCACATGACCGGGTGTGTGACCCGGGCAGTGACGCACGTTCAGCGTTTCCCGGCCGATGCTCACCGTATCGCCGTCGTGCAGCCAGCGCGTCGGTACGAAGGGCTCGGAATGGGGGAAGCCGAACATGGCACCCTGCTGGGGCAGGCCGTCGATCCAGAATTGATCGCCCTCATGCGGGCCGATGATGGGCAAGGCGTGTTTGGCCGCCAGCTCGCTGGTGCCGCCGGCATGGTCGATATGGGCGTGGGTGATCCAGATGGCCTTGAGATTCAGCCCCAGGCGCTCGACCTCCCACTCGATCTGCTCGATATCCCCGCCGGGGTCGATGACGGCCGCATCCATCGTCTGGTCGCACCAGACGAGAGAGCAGTTCTGTTGAAAGGCGGTGACGGGGACGGTGTGATATTGCAACATGGGTGACTTGTATTTTTCGGTCGTTTGCGTAGTCTCGCGGTCAGCGAACCCCGCAAGCATGACACGGCATGACACGCGCATCAAAAATGCCCGCTCAGATTCTGGCGTCATCCCTCATATGAGCTAGCATGGATGCGAGTGCCCCATTTTGGTGCGGGCTGCTACAACGTATTTGTGCTGCAAGGCAGCGGGCAGTCGCTTCTCGGGAGGCGGCCCGACACAGTTTCAAGATCGTTCAGGCCGTGCCAACACCCATGCAAAGCATGGATCACCCGCCAGCGGATGGGCGGGGCCGGTCGGCCTGGAGAGAACCCGTTTTTAAACTCCAGGAGACTCTTCATGTCTGCCGCTTCCAACCAGCCCACCAGCGCCCAGCGTGGTGACGCCCAGCGTGGTGACGCCCAGCGCATCGGCATCCCGCGGGAAACCTTTGCGCTGGAAAAGCGCGTGGCCACCGTGCCCGATGTGGTCGAAAAACTCGTCAAGATGGGTTTTTCGGTCGCCATCGAATCGGGCGCCGGTGATGCCGCCAACTTCAGCGATGAGGCGTATCGCGCAGCGGGAGCCGAGGTGCTGCCCACGGCGGCGGCGGTCTGGGCCGCTGCCGACATCATCTTCAAGGTACGGCCGCCGACCCCTGCAGAAGTCGCCTCGATGCGCGAGGGCCAGATCCTGATCGACTTCATCTGGCCGGCCCAGAATCCCGATCTGATGCAGCAACTGGCGGCCAGGAAGGTGACGGTGCTGGCGATTGACTCCCTGCCCCGCACGCTGAGCCGTGCGCAGAAAATGGATGCACTGACCTCGATGGCCGGTGTCTCCGGATACCGCGCCGTGATCGAGGCTGCCAATGCCTTCGGCCGCTATTTCAACGGCCAGATCACCGCCGCAGGCAAGGTGCCCCCGGCCAAGGTCTTCATTGCAGGCGCTGGCGTGGCCGGTCTGTCGGCCATCGGCACGGCCGCCAACCTGGGCGCCATCGTGCGCGCCAACGACACGCGTGCCGAGGTGGCCGATCAGGTCACTTCGCTGGGCGGCGAGTTCGTCAAGGTCGATTACGAAGAAGACGGTGCCGGCGGCGGTGGCTATGCCAAGGTGATGAGCGAAGGCTTCCAGGCCGCGCAGCGCCAGATGTATGCCCAGCAGGCCCGTGAGGCCGACATCATCATCACCACCGCGCTGATTCCCGGCAAACCGGCGCCCAAGCTGATCACGGCCGAGATGGTGCAGAGCATGAAACCCGGCAGCGTGATCGTCGACATGGCGGCCGAGCAGGGCGGCAACTGCGAGCTGACCGTGCCGGGCGAGGCGGTGGTGCGCCACGGTGTGACCATCATCGGCTACACCGACCTCGCATCGCGCCTGGCCAAGCAGTCGTCCACACTGTATGCGACCAATTTGCTGCGCCTGACGGAAGAGCTGTGCAAGGCCAAGGATGGCGTGGCCGTGGTGAATATGGAGGACGATGCGATTCGCGGCCTGACCGTGGTCAAGGACGGCGAAATCACCTGGCCTGCTCCGCCCATTGCCCAGGCACCCAAGCCTGCCCCCAAGCCCGCTGCGGCTGTGGTGGAGCAGAAGAAAAGCGGCCATGGGCACGGCGCCTCCGGCCCGCTGCCGGCCAAGACCCTGGCCGTTATTTTTGCGATTGCCGCGCTGGCCTTCTGGTTCATCGGTGCCTATGCGCCGGGGGCCTTCCTGGGGCATTTCACGGTCTTCGTGCTGGCCTGCTTCATCGGCTACATGGTGGTGTGGAATGTGACGCCTGCGCTGCACACGCCGCTGATGAGCGTGACCAACGCCATCTCCAGCATCATCGCCATTGGCGCGCTGGTGCAGATTGCGCCGCCGGGCACGGCAGGCACGGGCCGTCCGGATGAACTGATTCGCTGGCTGGCCTTTGCCGCGCTGGTGTTGACTGCAGTCAATATGTTTGGCGGCTTTGCCGTGACACGCCGCATGCTGGCCATGTTCCGCAAATAAGAAGAAGCAGCACAAGAGAGAAACACCATGTCCCAAAGTCTTGCAACGGTGGCCTATCTGGGGGCTGCCATTCTGTTCATTCTCAGTCTCGGCGGCCTGTCGAACCCCGAAACCTCGCGCCGCGGCAATCTGTTCGGCATGGTCGGCATGGCGCTGGCCGTGCTGGCTACCGTGTTCGGCCCGCGTGTCGATGCCGGCGGCATCGCCTGGATCGTCGGCGCGCTGGTGGTCGGTGGCGGCGTCGGCCTGTATGCGGCCAAGGTCGTGAAGATGACCCAGATGCCCGAGCTGGTCGCTCTCATGCACAGCCTGGTCGGCCTGGCGGCCTGTCTCGTGGGCTTTGCCAGCTATGTCGACACCTCCATCCAGCTCGCTGGCGCAGAAAAAGCCATTCACGAGGTGGAAATCTACGTGGGCATCCTGATCGGCGCCGTCACCTTCTCGGGCTCGCTGATTGCCTTTGGCAAGCTCAACGGCAGGATCGGCGGCAAGCCGCTGCTGCTGCCCGCACGCCACTGGCTCAATCTGCTCGCGCTGCTGGTGGTGGTCTGGTTCGGCCGTGAATTTCTGCATGCCGAAACCGTGGCTGACGGCATGCTGCCGCTGGTCGTGATGACCGTGATTGCGCTGCTGTTCGGCGTGCACATGGTCATGGCCATCGGTGGCGCCGACATGCCCGTGGTGGTGTCCATGCTCAACAGCTACTCGGGCTGGGCGGCGGCGGCCACCGGCTTCATGCTGGGCAATGACCTGCTGATCGTCACGGGCGCGCTGGTGGGCTCTTCGGGTGCCATCCTGAGCTACATCATGTGCCAGGCCATGAACCGCAACTTCATAAGCGTGATTGCGGGCGGCTTCGGCTCCGGCGCGCCGGCCAGGAAGGGCGGTGCCGCTGCGGCTGCCGAGCCCCAGGGCGAAGTGGCGCCCGTCAGCGCGGTTGAGACGGCCGAGCTGCTGCGCGAAGCCAAGAGCGCCATCATCGTGCCCGGCTACGGCATGGCCGTGGCCCAGGCCCAGCACACGGTCAACGAAATCACCCGGACCCTGCGCGAAAAAGGCGTCGCCGTGCGCTTTGCCATCCATCCGGTGGCGGGCCGCATGCCCGGTCACATGAACGTGCTGCTGGCCGAGGCCAAGGTGCCCTACGACATCGTGATGGAGATGGACGAGATCAACGAAGACTTCCCCGAGACCGATGTGGCCATCGTCATCGGCGCGAACGACATCGTGAACCCTGCGGCGCAGGACGACCCCGAGAGCCCCATCGCCGGAATGCCGGTGCTGGAAGTGTGGAAGGCCAAGACCTCCATCGTGATGAAGCGCTCCATGGCCTCCGGCTATGCGGGTGTGGACAATCCGCTGTTCTACAAGGACAACAACCGCATGCTGTTCGGCGATGCCAAGAAGATGCTCGACGAGGTGCTAGGCGCTCTGAAGAGCTGATGAAACGGGGCAACTGCCCCTGAAGCGCTCTGCGTCGCAATCGGGGAGGGGACGACATCTTCGACTGGGCATAGCCCCCGCCGGGAGGCGGCTCTTGCCCGGCAGTGTCCCGTACCGTGGCGTACGCCTGTTCCTGAAATGCCTGCGGTGTTCGGCCGCAGGCATTGTTTCTTTCAGAGATGCTGGACGGCGATCTCGCCCAGCAGCACGGTGGCGATCGCCAGCATCAGCGAGCCCGACAGGCGCGAGACCGCCAGCGCGGCGGCGGGGCGCGAGCGCAGCACGCTTTGCGAGCCCCAGCCCACGCCGAAGTAGACCACGGCACAGCTGGCGGCGTGGACAGCTCCCAGCACCATGATTTGCGCAAACACCGGCCAGCTGTCGCCGGGCTGCACAAACTGCGGCAGCAGGGCCAGCAGCAGCAAAAGCTGCTTGGGGTTGAGGCCGCTGACGCTGGCTCCCTTGACCGTCCAGTGCCAGCGCGTGCCGGTCTCGGCATCTGCGGCGGTGCTGATGGAGGTCGGGCTGCGCCACAGGCCCACGCCCAGCCAGGCCAGGTACAGGGCTCCGGTGGCCGTCAAGGCGGTCAGCAGGGCCGGGTTGCGTGCGACCAGGGCGCCTACGCCCGCAGCTACCGCCAGCGTGGCCAGCAGCGCGCCGCAGGCCAGACCCAGCGTGGCAGGCAGCACCAGTCGCCGGCCGCGCAGACCGGCCGAGATCACATAGGCCCAGTCGGCCCCGGGCGTGAGCACCAGAAGAAAGGAGACGGCCCAGAAGGCAGTCAGGGCGGCGTAGGACACGAAATTCCCTCGAAAAGCGTTGATGCCGAGAGAATAGGGAAGAGGAGCGAGAATGTGCTCTCAATATTCGCCGTCGATCGGCTTGGAATTGGAAGAAATTGCCCCGTGAACTCGCTGGATCGAAAAATTCTTGCTGCGCTCGAGAACAATGGCCGCCTCACGGTGACCGAGCTGGCCGAGCAGGTGGGTCTGAGCCTGTCTCCCTGCCACCGGCGTGTGCGTGCGCTGGAGGAGTCGGGCGTGATTCGCGGCTACCGCGCCGAGCTGGACCCCGCGGCGCTGGGGCTGGATTTTTCGTCGCTGGTCTTTGTCACCCTCAAGGACAGCAAGTCCGTGCCCGCGTTCGAGGACGCCGTGGCCCGGCTCGACAATGTGGTGCAGGCCCAGCGCCTGTTTGGCGACCCGGACTACCTGCTGCAGGTCGTGGTGCGCGATCTGCCGGCCTATCAGCGGCTGTATGACGAGCATCTGACCCGGCTGCCCGGCGTGCTGCGCATGACGTCCACGCTGGTCATGAAGCATGTGGTGAGCAACAGGCCGCTGACTTCGGCGATGGAGTAGCCATGAAAAAAGCGCCGGTGACTTTCGTCACAGGCGCTTTGGGTCAGCCAGATTTGCTATTAATTCAGAAGCTAATTGCGCTTTCTTATCAAGGTTTTCAGGTATTTATATATCTGAAAACCTTTGAAAGAAAGCGCTAGCAGCTACTAAAAAAATAGAATTTCCGGATCAGGAACCCAGCTTGAGCGAACCCTTCATGAGGGCCGAGTGGCCGGGGAAGCTGCAGAAGAAGGCGTAGTCCGTGCCAGCCTTGAGCTTGGCCACGTCGATATCGAACTTGGTGGTCTCGCCGCCGCCGATGAGCTTGGAATGCGCCAGCACGCGTGCATCGCCGGCCTTCACATAGTCGGCGGCTGCGCCGGCGGCCATGCCGTCGGTGATCACGGGCTGCATATCGGCCGAGGTGCTGACCACGATGTTGTGGCCCATGGCGGTCTTGGGCATCTTGCCCACATGCTTGAGAGTCACGCTGAACTTCTTGCAGGACTTGGGCACATCGATGTTTTTGACATTGAACTGCATGGCGTCGTTGCTTTCAACGACGGCTTCGCAGCCGGCCGCCATGGCCGGTGCGCTCTGGGCAGCGACGGCACACAGGGCCAGGGTTGTCAGAATCTTTTTCATTGGCTATTCCTTTTCCTCAAAGCGAAATGGGAACCGCTGCGGCCTTCTCGCCATCCAGGTTCCGCATTTCATTCTTTCGGAATCCTGCCCAGCCGGCTCAGTACAACGCATGCTCGCATGGGTTGTACTGTTGCACCTTGCGCTAACTCAATTCGCCGTGCGTGCTGGCGTTCACTGCCTGCGTTGCATGCGTGCCTCAGATCGCCATGTCGTAGCCGATGGTGATGGGCGCGTGGTCGGAGAACTTCTGGCCCTTGTAGATGGACTCGGTGCGTGCCAGGGCCGCGATCGCCGGTGTAGCGAGGTGGTAGTCCAGCCGCCACCCCACGTTGTTGGCGTAGGCCTGTCCCCGGTTGCTCCACCAGGTGTAGCAGGCATCCGTGGTGTCGGGCTGGAGCTGGCGATACACGTCCACCAGGCCGCCGCTGATCTCGGTCTTGTGCAGCAGCTTGGTCATCCAGTCGCGCTCTTCGGGCAGGAAGCCGCTGTTCTTCTGGTTGCCGCGCCAGTTCTTGAGGTCGGCCTGCTGGTGCGCGATATTGATGTCGCCGCAGAGCACGAAGTCGCGCTCTGCCTTGAGTTGCATCAGGTGACGGTGCATCTTGGCCAGAAAGCGGAACTTGGCCTCCTGACGCAGCTCGCCCGAGCTGCCGCTGGGAAAGTAGGCGCTGATGATGGAGAGTTTGCGGCCGGGGGTGTCGAAACGGGTTTCGACATAGCGGCCTTCGGCATCGAATTCCTCGATGTCGAAGCCCACGACCACATCGCTGGGCTCGTGGCGGGTGTAGACCCCCACGCCCGAATAGCCCTTCTTTTCGGCAAAGTGGAAATAGCCTTTCATGCCGGCCAACACCTCGAAGCGCCCGGCCATATCCGAAGCCTGGGCCTTGATTTCCTGGACACAAATACAATCCGGCGCAGTGGCTTCGATCCAGGCTTCGGCGCCTTTGGTCGTGGCAGAGCGGATACCGTTGAGGTTGAGGCTGGTTAATTTGAACAAGGATGAATCCATGGTGGTGAGTGAGAAGCCAATGGGCGGTGCAGACCGTCTGGCGCAGGATTTCGTGCAGTTTGCCGTTGATGCGGGCGTGCTGCGTTTTGGTGAATTCAAGACCAAGGCCGGGCGCATCAGCCCGTACTTCTTCAATGCCGGCCTGTTCGACGATGGGGCCAAGATGGCCCGTCTGTCTGAATTCTATGCAAAAGCCATTCTGGCCAGCGGCATGGAGTTCGATATGGTCTTCGGCCCTGCCTACAAGGGCATCCCCCTGGCCGCCACGGTGGCGGTGGAACTGGCACGCCAGGGCAAGAATGTTCCTTTTGCCTATAACCGCAAGGAAGCCAAGGACCATGGCGAAGGCGGCACCCTGGTGGGCGCCCCGCTCAAGGGCCGGGTGCTGATCATTGACGACGTGATGTCGGCCGGCACGGCAGCGCGCGAGTCGATTGCTATCATCAAGGCCGCCGGTGCCCTGCCTCATGCCGTGGCCATCGCTCTGGATCGCCAGGAAATGGCGACAGAGAATGGTCAGGACGTGGCGCACAGTGCCGTGCAATATGTGCGCAACCAGCTGGGCATGCAGGTGTGCGCGATTGCCAAGCTGGCCGATTTGTTGCTTTATCTCGAGCAGCAAGGCGGGGAGGACGGCTCCGAGCACCACGAGCGCGTGCTGGCCTACCGCCAGCGTTATGGCGTCGAAGACAAGGAATAAACACGCAAATGAAGCAGGCCCGGCATGCAAGACTGAGTTTGTATGTGATTGCTGCCCTCTGGGCTGGGGCCATGCCGGCTCATGCCCAGGTCACCGGTGGCGGTATCTATGCCTGCACGGATGCCAGCGGGAGGCGCATCACGGCCGACAGGCCGATTGCCTCCTGCGCCGATCGTGAGCAGCGTGTGCTCGGCAACACGGGGGTCGAACTGCGCCGCGTGGGCCCTACGCTGACCGAGCAGGAGCGCAGTGCGCTGGAGGCCAGGCGCCGCCAGGATCAGGCCGAGCAGCAGCGCTTGCGCGAGGAGCGCTCGCGTGAGCGCGCGATGCTGGCGCGTTTCCCGAACCAGGGCGTGCATGATGCCGCAAGAGCCGAGGCCATCGCCCAGGTCAACGATGTGATCGGCGTGGCGCAGCAAAGGGATGCGGATCTCAAGGAGCGTCGCCGCAAGCTCAATACCGAGCTGGAGTTCTATCAGAACGATCCGAAGAAGGCCCCCGCCCATCTGCGCCGCCAGCTGGACGACAACACGGAGTCCCAGGCCGAGCAGCAGCGTTTCATCAGGCAGCAGGAAGAGGAAAAGCAGCGCATCAACCAGCGCTTCGATACCGAGCTGCAGCAGCTGCGCAGGTTGTGGGCAGACCTCCCTGCGCCCGCACCGCGCGCGCACTGAGGCTCGCGTCCTCAGTCCTCGTGCGCTCCCTTGTGCATGGCCATGACGCGGCCCAGCAGCAGGGCCGCAATCCAGGCCACTGCGGCGATGATCAACGGCATCTGCACCAGCAGCGATGCCTGGGCCATGATCAGCAGTGCATCGGCCTGCCACAGCGCCCCATAAGCTTTGAACAGTCCATAGACCAGCCACAGCAGCAGGCCTGCGTTGCCGATGGCGGCCATGTGGCGCACGGGACGGCCGTCACGGCTGTCGGCCGGAACGTGCAGGGCCGTGCGCCAAAGCCAGCCCATCGCAGCCAGTACCGGCAGCACGCAGGCCGCGACGGACAGCGGCAACCAGAGGAAAAGAGGAATCAGCGACATGGCGCCGCACTTTAGCCCAGGGCGTCATGCGGCGGAAAAGAAAAAACCCACCGAAGTGGGCGTGCCTGGATCGGAGCGTCAGCGGCTCAGTTCGCTCGCCAGACCACATGATGGCCGGGAACCGGCTGGATGCCGAGCAGGATGGCGTGGTGGGCGAGCAGTTCCTCGAAGGTCTTGGTGACTTCGCTGCTGGCAGCGCTGCCCTCATACTCCGTGGCCACCTGTGTCGCGGTAAAGGAATTGGCGCCAAAGCTTTGAACGATGTTGCGCAGCTTGTCGAGGTTGGGGGTGAACACGGCGTCCATGGCAGCAACTCCTTTTCGGGCAATCAAACCACTACTGCCCATAGTTTATCCAGCATGCCGGGTCAGGCAAGAGGGCTTTGCCCCAGGGCTATGGATTCATGGAGAGCAAGGTGCGGATCACGTCGGAACGCGTGATGACGCCGACCAGGGTCTTGCCACGCAGCACGGCAATGAACTGCACGCTGTGCGATGCCAGCTCGTGCAGCAGATCCCCCATGGGCGTGTCTTCCTGCACGCTCATCTCGGGCGCGCGCATCAGCTCCTCGGCCACGGACTGCACCTTGGGCGGGCGGCTGCGCAGGCGTTGCCAGAAATTCTGTTGCTGGCGCGAGCGATGGTCCTGCCAGAGCCAGTCGAACAGGTCGGCACGCAGCACGCGGCCGATCAGCTCACCCTGCGCATCGACCACCGGCAGACTTTTGACCAGATGACGGTGGAACAGGTCCGCGACCTCTTCCAGCGGAGTCTGGGGGCCCACGGTCACCAGCCGGGACGACATGACGGTGCCGCAGTTCACGCTGGACAGGCGGCGTCTGATGGCTTCTTCCTCGGCGGCGGCCAGCAGCTCGCCCAGGTCTTCAGGGGTCAGGTTGTAGCTTTGATCAAAGCGCTGCAGCAGTAGCTCCAGATCCTGCTCGCTCAGCGCCAGTCGCGTGGTGGGGCGCTGGGTTTTGGCGGCCTGGGGCGGCTGGTGCAGATAGGGTCTGCCACAGGCGCGGTGATAGAGCACGCCCACGGCTGCAAGAACGCCCGAGAGCACGGCCATGGGAATCAGCAGATGCCAGCCCAGCGGCGCCATCTGGGCCGCAGCCAGCACCGTCAGCAAGGCCACGGCGCCGCCCGGCGGGTGCAGCGCGCGCAGCAGCAGCATCAGGGCGATGGCACCCGCCACGGCCAGCGCGGCCAGCGAGGTCTGGGACAGCATGGGAAATGCCCACAGCAGCAGCAAGGTGTAGAGCGCTGGCACGGTGTTGCCGACCACACAGTTCCAGGGCTGGGCCAACGGGCTGCTGGGCACGGCGAACACGAGGACGGCGGTGGCGCCCAGCGGTGCGAACAGAAACAGCGTGCGCGGAAAGAAATGCTCCACCAGGCCCACCAGGATACCGGCCAGGGCCAGTCCCAGGCCGGCACCGATGCTGGCGCGAACCAGCTCCTTCCATGAAGGGCGCGAGGCCACGGGCCCCAGGCGTTGCCACATTGTTTGCAGGACGGACATAGTCTCAGGCGACGGGCGCAAATTTGATAGCTGCTCCCGCAATGTTGTATTGATTAATGCGGCAATTCTGTCAAAAAAAGCTCCACAGGGTGAGCGGTGGAGCTTTGGCGGGATAGGCTCCGCTTCAGGTGGTTGCAGCGGCTTGAACGGCTCCGGCGCTCAGCACTTCTGCCAGCGGTTTGCGACCCGAGGGCAGCTCGCGCTCGCGCAGGTCGTCGGGCAGGGTGGCCGCATCGGCGCGGCGGCCGACGGCAATCACGCATTCGGGCACCAGGTGCTCCGGCAGATTCAGCACCTTGCGGGCTTCTTCCGCCGAGAAGCCGCCCATGGCGTGCGTTGCCAGGCCCATGGCATGGGCCTGCAGTGCCAGATAGCCCCAGGCGCAGCCCGCATCGAAGCTGTGCTTGGCGGCCGAGGCCTGCTTGTCTGACAGCAGCACGATCAGTGCGCCGCCATTCAGGCACCAGCGGCGGTTGGCTTCGTTGGGAATCTGCGAGAACGCCTGCCAGTTTGCATCACCGCGCAGGGCGTAGGCAAAGTGCCAGGGTTGCCTGTTGCTGGCCGAAGGCGCCCAGCGGGCGGCTTCCACCAGTTGCTCGATCTGGGTGGTGCTCAGCGCTTCGGGGACAAAGGCACGCGGCGACATGCGCTCGATGAATTGCGTGTGAACGGGGACGGTGGTGCTACGGGTGGTGCTCATGGTGATCTCTCAAAAGAAACGGGCCCGTCTGCGCAGCAGAGGCGGGCCCGAAACGATAGCGCAAGCTCCGGCTCCTGTGCCGCAGCCGGGAGATCAGGACTTTTGATCCGGTTGCGTGCCGATGCCGCGCAGATGGCGTTCCATGCGGAACATCACCAGCGCCATCATCACCATCACCAGGCAGGAGATCAGCAGCGTGGCAAAGGCGGTGTCCATGCCCAGAAACTCCCACTTTTCCTCATCGGGGTTGTCGCCACGCAGCTTGGCCGCCGTGCGGTCGAAGGACAGCGTGTAGTTGGTCAGCAAGGTGTTGACGATCTGCGGGGCGGATTGCTGTTGCAGCTTCTTGGCCAGACTTTCGTTGCCCAGCACCTTCTCCAGCGCCGCAGGCAGTCCCTTGAGGTAGGCCGCATAAGATCCCTCGCCATGCTCCGTTTCGGCCGCCTGGGCACGGTCGTTGATTTCGGAAGCCAGGTTCACCGGATCCATCCGCATGGCATCTTCGCCCGAAGCCTCGGCGGCAGCCGCCATCGCGGCATCGGCTGCCGCGTCTGCCGCGGCACGCGCCATCCGGTCCTCGCGGGTCAGCGAGATGCGGCGAGCTGTCCAGGCGGCGTCCACCTCGGCAGCGGCCGCGTCGGCGGCCTCCTTGTCACAGCAGGAGTTCTCACGTGCCTCGCGCATCTTGATCTGGCGGTTGACATCGTCGGCCGAGGGCAGGGCATCGCCCTTGAGCAGGGGGTGGACAGGATCCAGGCCCTGGCTGTTGTTTTCCGCTTCCACGCGCTTGCGCGCTGCCGCATCCCTGTAGATGAAGCCGCGCAGCAGGCCGTCGGCCTTGCGGAAGTCGGGGCGCAGTGCAGGGTCGGCCAGGCGCTTTTCCATGGGTACGGCATTGCCGAGGCCGCTCAGGTCGCGCCCGGTCTCTTCTTCCATGTACTTGAGGTCGTAGGGCGCATCCTTCCAGTTCAGCGCCGCGGCGCCAGCCGTGGCGCTATCGGGCTTCTTGGGCTTGTAGTGGTCCCAGATCCAGTGGCCCATGCCAAACAGTACGAAGATGGAGAAAGCCAGCAGGACAAGACGCAGAACTTGAATCAGCAAATCTTCTGCGCGGCGCAGGAGGGTCAGCATAGGCAGCAAATCCTTGGAAAAAGCTTGATTGGTATGCGCTTGCAACTATGAAATTTGAAGCGCGTGAATGATCGCGATTGTAGAAAGCGAATCGGAAAGTCTTAATTTGTTACAGATGCTGTGACCCGATGTCATGCCGTTTTCCGGCGGCTGGCGGTCCGGGGTGCGATGCACCCAGATGCCGTAACGGAATTACGAAACCGCTGTAATGGAGTTTTGATGGATCGAGGCTGGATCATGGGCAAGACGTCGCTGGATAAATCGAAGATCAGGTTTTTGCTGCTCGAGGGCATTCACCCCTCAGCGCTCAAGGTGCTGCATGACGCGGGCTATACCAATGTGGAGGCGCTGACCGGTGCGCTGGACGGTGAGGAGCTCAAGCGCAAGATCGCCGACGTTCATTTTGTGGGCATCCGATCGCGCACACAGCTGACCGAGGAGGTTTTGGCCGCCGCGCAGAAGCTGGTGGCCGTGGGCTGCTTTTGCATCGGCACCAACCAGGTGGACCTCAACGCAGCGCGCGAGCGTGGTGTGGTGGTCTTCAACGCACCTTACTCGAACACCCGCTCCGTGGCCGAACTGGTGCTGGGCGAGGCCATTCTGCTGCTGCGCGGCATCCCTGAAAAGAATGCCGTATCCCACCGTGGCGGCTGGAAGAAGAGCGCGGAGAACTCCTTCGAGATCCGTGGCAAGACGCTGGGCATCGTCGGCTATGGCTCCATCGGCACGCAACTGTCGGTGCTGGCCGAAGGCCTGGGCATGAAGGTCATCTTCCACGATGTGGTGACCAAGCTGCCGCTGGGCAACGCCCAGCAAAGCAGCGGTCTCAACGAGCTGCTGGCCCAGTCCGACATCGTCACCCTGCATGTGCCCGAGCTGGCCTCCACGAACGGCATGATGGGCGCGACCCAGATTGCCGCCATGAAGCCCGGCAGCATTCTCATCAATGCCTCGCGCGGCACGGTGGTCGATATCGAGGCCCTGGCCGAGTCGCTCAGGAGCGGCAAGCTGCTGGGCGCCGCCATCGACGTCTTCCCCAAGGAGCCCAAGAGCAACAAGGACGAATTCCTGTCGCCGCTGCGCGGCATGGACAATGTCATTCTCACGCCGCACATCGGCGGCTCCACCATGGAAGCGCAGGCCAATATCGGTCTGGAAGTGGCGGAGAAGCTGGTCAAGTACAGCGACAACGGCACCACCACCTCGGCCGTCAACTTCCCCGAAGTGGCACTGCCCGAGCATCCGGGCAACAACCGCATCCTGCATGTGCACGAGAACCGCCCCGGCATTCTCTCGGCCATCAACCAGGTGTTTGCCGACAACGGCATCAATATCGCGGGCCAGTACCTGCGCACCGATGAGAAAGTGGGCTACGTGGTGATCGATATCGACGCCAGGTCCTCGGCGCTGGCGCTGGAAAAGCTCGCGCAGATTGCGGGCACCATCCGCTGCCGCGTGCTGTTCTGAGGCCCGGGCCGCTGAACGCAAAAAGGAGACCTCGGTCTCCTTTTTGCATGGATTGCCCATTGCACCACCAGCCGCCGACCCGGCTCTGGGAGGGCTGAAAGAGGTCTCTCAGGCCGCTTTTTGATGTCCGTCCACAAACTGCTCTATGGCCGTCCAGAAGCCGTTGGCGCGGAAGATGGTCGAATGGTTCGCCTGGGCAAATGCCTGCACCTGTACCGCCTTGTCCTGGAGGCTGTGGAGGAGGGCATCGGTGCGCTCGGGTCGCACCACCTGATCGCGGCCCGCGCGCAGCACCAGTATCGGGCCGCGGTAATGGCGCAGATGTGCGGCAGAGTCGAAGGGGTCGCGCAGCAGAAGCTCCACCGGCAGCCAGCCATACATGCCGCGCACCGTGTTCAGAATGCTGTCGAAGGGCGTGACCAGCACCAGCTGGTCCGGCTCGCGCAGATCGGCCACGGCGGCCGCCACGCCTGTGCCCAGGCTGCGGCCGATCACGGTAATGGGCAGCTGGGGATGCCGGCGCCTGACCTCGTCGAACAGGGCTGCGGCATCGAGTTCCATCAGCTCCTGGGTCGGCTCGCCCTCGCTGGCGCCATAGCCTCGGTAGGCCAGCATGTAGATATCACTGTGCGGCAGGCTGCGCGCCAGTTGCTGGCGCCGGTGGGCAATGTTCTCGGCATTGCCGCCGAAGTAGATCACCGCATTGCGCGCCTTGCGGCCGTCCGCCGGGTGCATCTGCCAGCCCCGCAGCAGCGCATCGGAGCGCTGCAGCGAAAAATTGGTGCTCTCGGCTGCCACCTGCGTGCTGGCCCCCGGAAAAATCATCTGGCGCTGCTGCGCAAACATGTAGCTGCAGATACAGATGTAGGCCGCCAGGCACAGGGCCAGCAGCCAGAGCAGGGGCTTGATCAGCTTGGAGAACATGGAGCGCAAAGATATGGGGCCTGCGCCGGATTGTGCGCAGATTTGTGTGGGTTTGGTGTGCGCTTTACCTCGGCTTTATGTAAGCGCCGGTTTGAGGAATTGATTGCGGGTGGCGCTGGTGTTGCGTGCGCCTGGGGCTTGTTTGGCCCGTGTTTCGTTCTGACCGCATGCCTGCTTGGTTTTCAGAGAGCGGGCCGAGACTCGTCTTCGGTCGCTGGCGAACAATGACAAGCAACAAGGCCGCAGGCATATGCTGCCTGCGGCCTTGAACAGTGGCGGGTGCCCGAGTCGAGAGCTTAGGCCAGCTTGGCCTTGAGCAGCTCGTTGACCTGGCCGGGATTGGCCTTGCCCTTGGAAGCCTTCATGACCTGGCCGACCAGGGCGTTGAAGGCCTTGTCCTTGCCGGCGCGGTATTGCTCGACATTGGCGGGGTTGGCTGCGATCACTTCGTTGACGATGGCCTCCAGTGCGCCGGTGTCGTTGGACTGCTTGAGATCCTTGGCATCGATCACGGCATCCACGTCCTGGCCTTCGCCGGTCCACAGAGCTTCGAACACCTGCTTGGCCGAGTTGTTGCTGATGACGTTGCCGTGGATGCGGGCGATCAGGGTGCCCAGCTGTTCGGCGCTGACCTTGACCTGGTCCATGCCGATCTCTTCCATGTTCAGGCGGCGCGAGATCTCGCCCATGACCCAGTTGGAGGCCAGCTTGGGCTGGCCGCAGGCCTTGGCGGCGGCTTCGAAGTAGGAGGCCATGGCCTGGCTTTGCGTCAGCGTGGTGGCGTCGTACTCGGGCAGGCCGTATTGCTCGACAAAGCGCGCGGCCATGGCGCGTGGCAGCTCGGGCATCTCGGCCCTGACCTTCTCCACCCATTCAGGCGCCACGACCAGAGGAGGCAGGTCGGGATCGGGGAAGTAGCGGTAGTCGGCTGCGTCTTCCTTGGTGCGCATGGCGCGGGTCTCGCCCGTGTCGGGGTTGAACAGCACGGTGGCCTGCTGGATCTTGTGGCCGTCCTCGAGCTGCTCGATCTGCCAGAGGATTTCGTAATCGATGGCGATCTGCATGTTGCGGAACGAGTTCAGGTTCTTGATCTCGCGGCGTGTGCCCAGCGGCTGGCCGGGCTTGCGCACGGACACGTTGGCGTCGCAGCGGAACGAGCCCTCCTGCATGTTGCCGTCGCAGATGCCGATCCAGGTGACGATCTTGTGCAGCTCCTTGGCGTAGGCCACGGCTTCGGCAGTGGAGCGGATATCCGGTTCGGTCACGATTTCCAGCAGCGGCGTGCCGGCGCGGTTCAGGTCGATGCCGGACTGGCCGATGAACTCGTCGTGCACGGACTTGCCGGCGTCTTCCTCAAGGTGGGCGCGCACCAGGCGCACGGTCTTGAGGACGTTGTTCTTGCCTTCTTCCAGATAGAAGCTGACTTCACCGCCCTGCACCACGGGGATCTCGAACTGGGAGATCTGGTAGCCCTTGGGCAAGTCGGGGTAGAAGTAGTTCTTGCGCGCGAAAATGGAGCGCGGTGCAATCGTCGAGCCCAGGGACAGGCCGAGCTTGATCGCGCATTCCACGGCCTTCTTGTTCATCACCGGCAGCGTGCCGGGCAGAGCCAGATCCACGGCGCTGGCCTGGGTGTTGGGCTCGGCACCGAAGGCGGTGCTGGCGCGGCTGAAAATCTTGCTGCGGGTGGCCAGTTGCGCGTGGGTCTCGAAGCCGATGACGACTTCATAGCCATTGATCAGTTTCACTGTCATGTGTATCTAGTCCTTCCTGCGTCTCTCAAATACCGGCGGGGCTGCGCAGGTGGAAGTCGGTGGCCTGCTGGAAGCGGTGTGCCGCATTCAGCAGTCGGGCTTCGCCGAAGTAGTTGCCGATCAGCTGCAGGCCCACGGGCATGCCGCCGTCGCCAAAGCCTGCGGGCAGTGACAGGCCGGGCAGGCCGGCCAGCGATGCCGGCAGGGTGAAGATGTCGGCCAGGTAGTTGCTCACGGGATCGGCCTTGCCGCCGATGGCCCAGGCCGTCGTCGGCGCGGCCGCGCCGGCGATGACGTCGCAGTCCTTGAAAGCCGCCTGGAAGTCGTCGGCGATCATGCGGCGGATCTTCTGCGCCTGCAGGTAATAGGCGTCGTAATAACCTTCGGACAGCACATAGGCGCCGATCATGATGCGGCGCTTGACCTCGTCGCCAAAGCCTTCGGCGCGGGTCTTCTTGTACATGTCGTTGAGGTCTTCGTACTTGGCGGCGCGGTGGCCGAACTTCACGCCGTCGAAGCGCGAGAGGTTGGACGAAGCCTCGGCCGGAGCCAGGATGTAGTACACGGGCACGGACAGCTCGGTGCGCGGCAGGCTCACGGGCACCAGCCTGGCGCCCAGCTTTTCGTATTCCTTGAGCGCGGCGTCCACGGCTGCGCGGACATCGTCGGACAGGCCTTCGCCAAAGAACTCGGCGGGCACGCCGATGCGCAGGCCTTCGACCGAGTCACCCAGGCGGGCAGTGAAGTCCTCGGCGGGGTAGTCCAGGCTGGTGGAGTCGCGGTCCAGATCGGGGCCGCACATTTCGGAGAGCAGCAGCGCGCAATCTTCGGCGCTGCGGCCCATGGGGCCGGCCTGGTCGAGGCTGGAGGCAAAGGCGATCATGCCGTAGCGACTGGCGCGGCCGTAGGTGGGCTTGATGCCGGTGATGCCGCAGAACGATGCGGGCTGTCGGATCGAGCCACCGGTGTCGGTGCCGGTCACGGCCGGGGCCAGACGCGCGGCCACGGCAGCGGCCGAGCCGCCGGACGAGCCGCCGGGCACGCGCTCGGTGTTCCAGGGGTTGCGCACGGGCTGGGCCGCATCAAAGCCCACGGGGGCCACGGCCGAGTTCTCATTGGCGCCGCCCATGGCGAACTCGTCGCAGTTGAGCTTGCCCAGCGTGACCACGCCGGCATCGGCGAGCTTTTTCACCACGGTGGCGTCAAACGGCGATTGGTAGCCCTCCAGCATCTTGCTGGCGGCGGTGGTGGGGAAGTCCTTGGTGACGAAGATGTCCTTGTGCGCGATGGGCACGCCGGCCAGCTTGCCGCCCTTGCCTTCGGCAATCAGGGCGTCGGCCGCCCGGGCCTGGGCCAGGGTGGCGTCTTCATCGATGGCAACAAAAGCGCCCAGGTGCTGGTGCTGCTTGGCGCGGGCCAGGAAATGCTGGGCGGCTTCGGTGGCGGAGACCTGCTTGGCGCGCAGTTGCGCGGCCAGCTCGGCCACGCTCAATTGGTGGAGTTCGGTTTGGCTCATGTTCTTGTGGTTCCGCGCGTTTATTCGATGACCTTGGGCACGAGGAAGTAACCCTTTTCGGCGGCAGGGGCGTTTTGCATGTTGGCATCGCGGTTATTGCCCTCACTTACCAAATCGTCACGTAGCCGTAAGGCGACGTCCTGGATGGCTGCCACCGGATGTGACAGAGGGCTGACGCCTGAAGTATCCACAGCCTGCATTTTTTCGACGATGCCGAAAAAGTTGTTTAGTTGCGCGAGCATGCGCTTACTTTCGTCTTGCGACAGCTCAAGGCGGGCCAAGTTGGCGATGCGCGCAATGTCTTGATCGTTCAATGCCATAGAAATTATTTAACAGGGCCGCCGCGTGTAAAGCAGTGTTTCTAACCCTGACAGTAGAAGTTATTCACAGGGGATACGGTATTATCTCGGCTTTGCCGCAATACCTCCGTTCGGCTGGTCATTGTGCAAAAAATGCCCACCACCCAGACTCCATTACCTTACATCCCGGCGACGGCCAGCCGATGCGCAAGCCGTGCCTGAGAGGACCCTGAATGTTCGGAGCTTTCCGTCGGTACTTCTCCACCGACCTTGCCATTGACCTTGGCACAGCTAACACCCTGATTTTCGCCCGAGACAAGGGCATTGTTCTGGATGAACCTTCGGTGGTTGCGATCCGTCACGAAGGCGGCCCCCACGGCAAGAAGGTGATCCAGGCGGTCGGCCGCGAAGCCAAGGCCATGCTGGGCAAGGTGCCCGGCAACATCGAAGCGATCCGTCCCATGAAGGACGGCGTGATCGCCGACTTCGTGATCACCGAGCAGATGATCAAGCAGTTCATCAAGATGGTGCACCCGCGCTCGGTGCTGACACCCAGCCCCCGCATCATCATCTGCGTTCCCTGCGGCTCCACCCAGGTCGAGCGCCGCGCCATCAAGGACGCGGCCGAAGCGGCGGGCGCCACGGCCGTGTACCTGATCGAAGAACCCATGGCAGCCGGCATCGGCGCGGGCCTGCCCGTGTCCGAGGCCTCGGGCTCCATGGTGGTGGACATCGGCGGCGGCACGACCGAAGTGGGCGTGATCTCGCTGGGCGGAATGGTCTACAAGGGCTCGGTGCGTGTCGGTGGCGACAAGTTCGACGAGTCCATCATCAGCTATATCCGTCGCAACTACGGCATGCTGATCGGCGAGCCCACGGCAGAGCTGATCAAGAAGCAGATCGGCTCGGCCTTCCCCGGCTCCGAAGTCAAGGAACTGGAAGTCAAGGGTCGTAACCTGTCCGAAGGCGTGCCGCGCAGCTTCACCATCTCTTCCAACGAAGTGCTGGAAGCGCTGACCGATCCGCTCAACCAGATCGTTTCCGCAGTGAAGAACGCGCTGGAGCAGACGCCTCCCGAGCTGGGTGCCGACATCGCCGAGCGCGGCATGATGCTGACCGGCGGCGGCGCGCTGCTGCGCGACCTGGACCGTCTGCTGGCCGAAGAAACCGGTCTGCCCGTGCTGGTGGCCGAAGAACCGCTGACCTGCGTGGTGCGCGGTTGCGGCATGGCCCTGGAGACCATGGATCGCCAGGGCAGCATCTTCACCAGCGATTAATCGCTGTGCAATGTGGTGTTTTGCGGCACGCGGCATAGTGCGCGTACCGCAGCCACTTCCATGAACAGGGCCTGAGTCCGTGATACGCCTGCATACCGCGCTCTCTTTCTGCATTCCTTCTGGTTTGGAAGGCCGTGCGCATGCGGCCATGCCCAGGGAGCGCACATGAGCCTGGACACCCTGGACCACCGCGCCCCATCGCTGTTCAAGCAACAGGCCTCGCGCACTTCCCAGCTTGCCCTCTACAGCGCCTTGGCGCTGTTTTTGATGGTGGCCGATGCGCGTTTCAAGATCACCACGCCCGTTCGCTCAGCCGTGTCGGCGGCGCTGTCGCCCGTGCAATGGCTGGTGGCTCAGCCCGTGCTGGCCTATCAGAACGCCAGCCGCTATGCCGAGGTTCAGCAGCAGGCGGTAGCGCGCGAGGATGCCGCGCGCAAGGAACTGGTCGTCATGGCCCAGCGTGCCGAACTGGCCGACGAGCTGATCAAGGAGAACGAGCACCTGCGCTCGATGCTGGAGCTGCGCGAGCGCTCGCTCACGCCGGGGCAGGTGGCCGAGGTGGTCTATGACAGTCCCGATCCCTACACGCGCCGGGTCGTGATCGACAAGGGGCAGGCCGACGGAATCGAGCCGGGCTCGCCCGTACTCGACGAAAAAGGCGTGATCGGTCAGGTCACGCGTGTCTACCCGACGCGCGCCGAGGTCACGCTGCTGATCGATCGCGATCAGGCCATTCCCGTTTTCAACCCGCGCACCGGTGCGCGCAGTGTGGCCTATGGCGATGCGTCTTCGACACGCGCCGGTGGCCTGGAGCTGCGCTTCATGCCCAGCAATGCCGATGTGCAGGTGGGCGATCTGCTGACCACGAGTGGTATTGACGGGCTGTACCCCCTGGGCCTGCCGGTGGCCACGGTGGTGACGGTAGACCGCCGTGCCGACTCGGCCTTCACCCGCATCTATTGCGAGCCGGTGGGCCGCGTGCAGGGCGTGCGCCATGTGATGGTGCTCAAGCCTCAGGGGCGCACCGAGCATCCGGAGGCCTCCAGCATGCAGGCCAAGGCCGATGCAGAGAAGGCCGACCGTGCCGCCAGGGCGCGGGGCAAGAAAGAAGCCGCCGCTGCCGAAAGGGAGAAGGCTGCCGCTGAAAAGGCGGGGGCCAAGGCGGCGAAGCCCGCAAAGGATCCCGCATGATCATGCCGCGCGGCCAGCAGCTGTTGCTGCCGGTCAACCCTCTGTTCATCGTCGTCACCCTGGTGATCGGACTGGCCATCAATATGCTGCCGCTGGGCCGCATCGTCTGGCTGCCGGACATGCTCCTGTTGCTGTTGGCCTTCTGGAGTCTGAACCAGCCGCAGCGTGTGGGCCTGGGCATTGCCTTTGCGCTGGGTCTGATCATGGATGTGGACCGCGCCTCTCTGCTGGGTCAGCATGCGCTGGCCTACACCTTGCTGGTCTTCGTGACGGGCTGGATGAGTCGCCGTCTGCTCTGGTTCTCGAGCCCCGTGCAGGCGTTGCACCTGCTGCCGCTGTTTGGCGCTGCGCACGGCATCCAGGTGCTGCTGCGCGTGGCGACGGGAGGCATCTTCCCCGGTCTGGAGTTTCTGATTGCTCCGCTGATCGAGACCTTGCTGTGGCCGGTGGTCAGCGTGCTGCTGCTGGCACCCCAGCGCCGTGCTCCCGACAGTGATGAAAACCGTCCTCTGTGAGATGCATTCCCTCCTGAGTCGCCTCGCGCCTGGCTCCCTCTCGCTTCGCGGGGGCGGACGACAGCCCCGCTGCGGGACGGCCCTTGCTCGCTGTCTTTGGGCTGAGGCACGCCGGTGGCGCAGCGCATGCGGGGCGGCAGTGTTGGCTGGGGTCGTCGCATGATGGAGATCCGTAACACCGAAGTCGAGCTGCAGCGCTTTCGCATGCGTGCGATTGTCATGGGCGGTGTGGTGTTTCTGGCGTTTTGCCTGCTGGTCTGGCGCCTGCTGGTGCTGCAGGTGGAGCGCCACGAGGAGTTTGCCGAGCGAGCAGAGAGCAATCGCACGGCAGTGGTTCCCATCGTGCCCAATCGCGGCCAGATCCTGGACCGCAACGGCGTGGTTCTGGCCACCAATTACTCGGCCTACACGCTGGAGATCACGCGCTCCAAGGTCGAGGATCTGGACGAGACCATCGACGGACTCTCCGAGATCTTGGAGATCACGCCGCGCGACCGGCGCAAGTTCAAGCGGCTCATGGACGACTCCAAGAGCTTTGAATCCATTCCGATCCGCTCACGTCTGACGGACGAGGAAGTCGCCAGGTTCGCCGCCCAGCGCTATCGCTTTCCGGGCGTGGACATCAAGGCGAGGCTGTTCCGCACCTACCCGCTCAAGGAAACCGGCAGCCATCTGATCGGATACATCGGTCGCATCAATCAAAGGGAAAAAGAAGAGATTGAAGATTCCGACGATGCTGCCAACTACCGCGGCACCGAGGTCATGGGCAAGCTGGGCGCCGAAAAAAGCTACGAGCTGCAACTGCACGGTCAGACCGGCTGGGAGGAAATGGAGACCTCGGCGGGAGGCCATGCCGTGCGTCGTCTGGGCAGTCGTCCTGCCACGCCGGGACACAGCCTGCAGTTGTCGGTGGATATCAAGCTGCAGAAGATGGTGGAAGACCTCTACGGCAATCGCCGCGGCGTGGCCATCGCCATGGACCCCCGCAATGGCGAGGTGCTGGCCATGGTTAGCAAGCCCACCTACGACCCCAATCTGTTCGTCGACGGCATCGACCAGGAGAGCTGGAAGGCGCTCAACGAATCGCTGGACCGTCCCTTGCTCAACCGTTCCCTGCGCGGTACCTATCCCGTGGGTTCGACCTACAAGCCCTTCATGGGTCTGGCGGGCATAGAGACCGGCAAGCGCACGCCGGGCACGGTGATTCAGGACGGCGGCTCCTGGACGTTCGGCGGCCACACCTTCCGCTCCGGCCACGCGCTGGGGCCGGTGGATCTGGCGCGTGCCATCCAGCACTCCAGCAATGTCTATTTTTACACCCTGGCCAACGAGATGGGGGTGGATGCGATTCACGACTTCATGAAGCCGCTGGGCTTTGGCCAGATCACCGGCATCGACCTGCCCGGCGAGGTGCGCGGTGTGCTGCCCAGCAAGGAGTGGAAGCGCAAGACCTACAAACGTGCCGCGCAGCAGCAATGGTTTGCGGGCGAGACGATTTCTCTGGGGATCGGTCAGGGCTACAACAATTTCACCATCCTCCAGCTCTCGCATGCGCTGGCCACGCTGGTCAACAACGGCCTGAGCTTCACACCCCATGTGGGCAAGGAGCTGATCGACTCCGTGACCGGCGTGAGAACGCCGATTGTTCAGCCGGCGCCCGTCAACCTGGGCTTCAAGCAGAGCAATGTCGATGCCGTCAAGCGGGGCATGGTGGGCGTGGTGACCGGAGGCACGGGGCGTGGTGTCTTTGGCAGTGCCAGCTATCTGTCGGGCGGCAAGACCGGTACGGCCCAGGCCGTGAGCGTGGGCCAGAAGGAAAAATACAACGCTGCGCGTCTGGCCGAGTATCAGCGCGACCATTCGCTCTATATCGCCTACGGGCCCGCAGAGGCACCCAGGATTGCCGTGGCGGTGATTGTGGAAAACGCCGGCTTCGGTGCGGCAGCTGCCGCACCCATCGCGCGCCGCATCCTGGACTACTGGCTGGTGGGCAACTATCCGAGCGAGGCAGATATCGCTGCCGTGCGCCAGGGCAAGGCGGGCGCTCCGATAGGCACGCCGCGCCGTGTGGAAGACATCCCGGTGCTGTCCGACGACGAGACAGCGCCCTGATGTATTGAGCGCTGGTTACGCATGCCTTGAAGGGGTTCAGCGCAGGAATGCGTCATAACCCGTTTTGAGGATCAGCAGGCTGACCACGCCGATGAAAATCGTGCGCACAAAGCCCGTGCCGTGGCGCAAGGCCATCCAGGTGCCCAGCATGCTGCCCAGCACATTGGCCACGGCCAGCGGGATGGCAAAGTGCCACCAGACATGGCCCTTGAGCGTGAACAGCAGCAGTGCCGCGGCGTTGGAAGCCAGGTTCAGCAGCTTGGCGCTGGCCGAAGCGTTGAGGAAGTCATAGCCCAGCAGGCGAACGAACAGGAACACGAAGAAGCTGCCCGTGCCTGGGCCGAAGAAGCCGTCGTAGAAACCGATCAGCAGACCGATGGCGCTGGCGGTCAGCATCTCGGTGCGGGCTGCCAGGCGCGGCTCGTGGTCGCGGCCCAGCTCTTTTTTGGCCAGGGTGTAGCCCAGCACGCCCAGCAGGATGAAGGGCAGCAGCTTGCGCAGAAAATCGGGCGAGATCAGCGTCACCGCCCAGGCACCCAGAAAAGCGCCCACCAGCGTCGTGCCGATGGCGGGCAGCAGCGTCGCCCAGGTGATGTGCACGCGCTTGCTGTACTGCCAGGCGGAAATGGCCGTGCCCCAGACGGCGGCGCTCTTGTTGGTGCCGAACAGTGTGGCGGGCGTGGTGGTAGGGAAGGCTGCAAACATGGCGGGCACCAGAATCAGTCCGCCGCCTCCCACGATGGCGTCAACAAACCCGGCCATGGCCGAGGCGAGGGAAACAAGAATCCATTCCATGGAGCAAATGCCTGCAATTGGTGCATGCCGTATGCAGCGCCGGTCGCCGCAGGGGCGGCGCTGCTGAAGGCGGGATGAAGAAGCCGGCAGAGGGCGGTTGTGAACGCCCGAAGTTGGCGCCGGCATTGTCGCACCGCCGCCCCAAGCTTGTGCGCCGGCATAAAAAAAGCGCCCGCTGAGGGGCGCTTTTGAACGCATCTTTGATGCTTTTATGTGTATAGGTCTGGTTGTGTCGAGTTGTCTCCTCGGCCCTCCATGCTGCTTCGTGGAGCAGCGAGAGTGACGAGAATGTAAGGGCTGCACCTGTGTGGTGCATTGGGGAATTCCCTTGGGTTATATCAAAAACGTCTGACAAATGAATCGGAAAGTTTTGTGACATCCTGATCGGTTTGGAGATTTTTTAAAAACAATAGCGTCATTTGCTTATAAGCAAAAGATCTCAGAAGACCTTGTTGTGGGCCTCATGCCGCCGGGCGGAAATTTTCCGCCCACAGCGGATGGTTGCTGCGGCGACGGCTTTCGGGGGGCGAACCGGCTTTTCACAGTGAATCACTGGGTCTTTCAGCGGCCGCTTTTCAGGCGGCGGCACGAATCCATTCCGCGGCCTTTTCGGCCATCATCAGCGTGGGGCTGTTGGTATTGCCGCTGGTGATGGTGGGCATGGCACCGGCATCGACCACGCGCAGACCCTGCACGCCGCGCACCCTGAAGCGGCTGTCCAGCACCGCCATCGGGTCGTCGGCGCGCCCCATCTTGGTCGTCCCCACGGGATGGAAGATGGTGGTGGCGATGTCGCCGGCCAGGCGTGCCAGATCTTCGTCGCTCTGGTATTGCCGTCCGGGCTTGAACTCCTCTGGCCGGAAGGGTGCGAGCGCGGGCTGGCTGACGATGCGGCGCGTGACGCGCAGACTGTCGGCCGCCACCTGCCGGTCTTCGGCCGTGGAGAGGTAATTGGGCGCAATGGCCGGCGCCTGGCGGAAGTCGGCACTTTGCAGCTGCACCGTGCCGCGGCTGCCGGGGTTGAGGTTGCAGACGCTGGCCGTGAAGGCGGCAAAGTCATGCAGGGGCTCGCCGAAGGCGTCCAGCGACAGCGGTTGCACGTGGTATTGCAGATTCGGGTGGGCCCGAGCCGGGTCGCTACGCGTGAAGGCACCGAGCTGCGAGGGTGCCATGCTCATGGGGCCGCTGCGCCGCAGCGCGTATTCGAGTGCGATGGCTGCCTTGCCCCAGAGACTGCCGGCCATGGTGTTGAGCGTCTTTGCGTTGTGCACCTTGTAGACCGAACGAATTTGCAGGTGATCCTGCAGATTGGAACCCACACCGGGCAGGTCGCGGCGCACGGCCACGCCATGGCGCTGCAGCAGTTCACCGGGGCCTAGGCCCGACAGCTGAAGGATATGCGGCGAGTTCACCGCGCCTGCACAGAGCAGCACTTCGCAGCCGGCCTGCACCGTGACCATCTCCTGGCCGGTCCAGACTTCGGCTCCGGTGCAGCGCTGGCCGCCGTCCGGCAGATCCTCCAGAAGCAGCCGGCATACCTGGGCGCGGGTCCACATCTCGAAGTTGGGGCGGCCATAGCAGGTGGGGCGCAGAAAGGCCTTGGCCGTGTTCCAGCGCAGGCCTGATTTCTGGTTGACCTCGAAATAGCCCACGCCTTCGTTGCAGCCCCGGTTGAAATCGTCGGTGGCGGGGATGCCGGCCTGCTGCGCGGCCTGGGCAAAGGCGTCGAGGATGTCCCAGCGCAAGCGCTGCTTCTCCACCCGCCATTCGCCGCTGCCGCCGGTGCTCAGGCTACCGTGCAGGCGCCGGAACTCCTCGCTGGCGTCGCCTCCTGCGTCCAGGCGCCAATGGTCCTCATGTTGCCGGAAGGCCGGCAGCACCTGCTCCCAGCGCCAGGTGTCGTCGCCGGTCAGCTCTGCCCATTGCTCGTAGTCGCGGGCCTGACCGCGCATGTAGATCATGCCGTTGATGCTGGAGCAGCCACCCAGCGTCTTGCCGCGCGGGTAGCGCAGGCGGCGGCCGTTGAGGCCGGGGTCGGGCTCGGTCTGATAGAGCCAGTCGGTGCGCGGGTTGCCGATGCAATAGAGGTAGCCGACTGGGATGTGGATCCAGTGGTAGTCATCCTTGCCGCCGGCCTCGATCAGCAGAACCCGGTGATTCTTGTTGCGGGTGAGACGGTTGCACAGCAGCGAACCTGCGGTGCCGCCGCCGATGACGATGTAGTCGAACTGGGTGTCACTCATGGGCAGATCAAAAGGCCGGGTATGGCTTGGCGAACAGGCCATACCTTCAGGCAGTCATGGGCAAAAAGGCCTGTTGATTAGGTGCGATGACCTTGGCAGTGTCGAGAGGGAAAGCGCTCGCACACTCCTGTTTTGGAAGCTGCCGATGCAATGCCAGTTTTGATTTCCACAAGTTTTTGATAAAAATTGCAACGCTATCATTGCGAGGCATGCGGCTGTGGCCTACGTACCGCGTTTGGCATGCTCCTTGCCGAGCGCGTTATGCTGCCCCCTGCGGCCAGCCTGTCTCCCTCATGTCTTAGGAAGCTTTTCTTTGCCCAGCCCAGACCAACTACCTCAATGTCCTCTGCAGTCCCGTGATGGTCTGCGATGGGCCGTGCCTGCGGGCCGCTGGAGTGCTGCCGAGCTGGGCGACCGCCGTATCTGGCGTCATCTGGCTCCGCAGATCAAGGCGGTGCCCAAGGATGCGGCCTGGGATTTGCAGCAAATGGTCTGGTTGGACCATATCGGCGCGCAGCTGCTGTGGGAGCAGTGGGACAAGGCCTGGCCAACGCACTTGCTGACAACCCCAAACCAGCGATCCATGCTGGAGCGAGTGGCGCGATTCAGCGAGGTGCCCGAGCCCAAGCCCGAGCCCTCGGGCTGGATGTGCGAGATCAATCAGCTGGGCCAGATGGTGATCGATGCCTGCGGGCACTTTGCCAATCTGATCCGGCTGGTCGGTCAGTTGCTGCTGGATTGCCTGCGACTGCTGCGCAATCCCCTGCGCGGCCCCTGGCGCGACATTTCGGGACATCTTTATGCGACCGGCGCGACGGCGCTGCCGATCACGGCCCTGGTGGGCTTTCTGATCGGCGTGGTGCTGGCCTATCTGATGGCTTTGCAGCTGCGCCAGTTCGGGGCGGAGTCCTTTATCGTCAATATTCTGGGCATTTCACTGATCCGGGAGCTGGGGCCGCTGCTGGCGGCCATTCTGGTGGCGGGGCGCAGCGGCTCGGCGATCACGGCACAGATCGGCGTGATGCGCGTGACCGAGGAACTCGATGCCATGCAGGTCATGGGCATCTCCCAGGGCTACCGGCTGGTGCTGCCGCGTGCGCTGGCGCTGGCCGTGTCCATGCCGCTGGTGGCCCTGTGGACCATCCTGGCGGCCCTGGCCGGGGGCATGGTCGCGGCCGACCTGACCATGGACATCACCCCGTCCTACTTCGTGCAGAGCCTGCCTGCGGCCGTGAAGGTCGGCAATCTGGTGCTGGCCATGGGCAAGTCCGTGGTGTTCGGCGTGCTGATTGCCCTGATCGGCTGTCACTGGGGCTTGCAGGTGGAGCCCAATACCCAGAGCCTGGGGCGCGGCACCACGGCCGCCGTGGTGTCTTCCATCACCATGGTGATCATCGTGGATGCCATCTTCGCCATCCTCTTCAGAAACGTGGGCTTTTAGGATGAACTACCCCCTGCGCGGCTTCGCCACTTCCCCCAAGGGGGACGACACCCTCGCTGCGGTGCGGCCCTTGCTCGGCATCTCTGGCTTGGGTTGCGCCAGCCTCATGGTGCGGGGGGCAGGCCAATGACAGAGGTGATGCAGAACCGCCGTATCGAGGGGGCCGTGGGCGAATACGCGCCGCCGCAGGATGTGAAGCCCCTGGTGCAGGCGGTGGACCTGTGGACCGAGTTTGGCGAGGGCGAGTCGCGCTTTGCCGTTCACCAGGACCTGAATTTCGATGTCTACCCGGGCGAGATCCTGGCCCTGGTGGGGGGCTCCGGCACGGGCAAGACCGTGCTGCTGCGCCAGATCCTCGGCCTGCTTTCGCCTTCGCGCGGCACGGTGTCCGTGGACGGTCGGCCCTCGCGCGAGGTCATCAGCGGCGAGCTGGCGGCGAGTCAGGTGGGCATGCTGTTCCAGCAAGGGGCACTGTATTCGGCCTTCAATGTGCTGGACAACATCGCCTTTGCGCTGAGAGAGCAGGGCACCCTGCCCGATGCCGTGGTGCGCGATGCGGCCATGGTCAAGCTGCAGATGGTGGGCCTCAAGCCGGAACATGCCTCGCGCATGCCCGCAGACCTGTCTGGCGGCATGATCAAGCGTGTGGCGCTGGCGCGTGCGCTGATGATGGATCCGCCGCTGCTGCTGCTGGACGAACCCACCGCCGGACTGGACCCCAAGGGCTCTGACGAGTTCTGCGAGCTGCTGCGCGATATCCATGCCGAGCTGGGCCTGACCGTGATCATGGTCACCCACGACCTGGATACGCTGTTCGCGCTGTCCACGCGCGTGGCCGTGCTGGCCGAGAAAAAAGTGCTGTTCACCGGAGCGCCGCGCGATGTGGCCCAGATCAAGCACCCGTTTATCGAACATTTTTTCCAGGGAGAGCGTGGCCGCCGTGCCATGGCCCCGGTGCAAGGCGGCGCGGCCGCAGAGGAACGCTGATGGAAAACAAGTCCCATGCCATGGCTGCCGGCATCTTTGTGCTGGTGGTTGCGGCCCTGCTGGCAGGGCTGGCCGTCTGGCTGACGCGCGACAACCGCGAATACCAGCTCTACGAAATGTCCACCAAGGACGGTGTCAGCGGCCTGCAGCCCCAGGCCACGGTGCGCTACAAGGGCGTGCCCGTGGGCAAGGTCGTGCGCATCGGCTTTGACCCGCAGATCCCCGGCAATGTGCTGATTCGCATCGCCGTGGGCGAGGACACGCCTGTCACGCCGGCCACCTATGCCCAGCTGGGCTATCAGGGGGTGACAGGTCTGGCCCATATCCAGCTCGATGATGACAGCCGGGCCTCGCAGCCGCTCAAGCCCGGCCCCGGCGGCCTGCCGCGCCTGCCCATGAAGTCCTCTCCCTTGAACATGCTGGCCGACCAGGGGCCGGTGTTGCTGGAGCGGGTTGACGAAATTTCACGCCGTCTCAATGCCATGCTGGGAGAGGACAACCAGAAGCGGGTGAGTGCGGCGCTGGACAATATCGCCGCAGCATCCGGCGGGATCAAGGATCTGGCCGAGACCATGAACAAGACCGCCAAGGACTTTCCTCAGCTCACGGCGGATGCGCACCAGACCCTGCAGTCCCTGACCAAGGCCGGCAATGCCGCCACGGGCGTGGCGACCGATCTGCAGCAGACCGTGCGCAAGGTGAATGCGCCCGACGGCCCGCTGCAGCAGATTGCCGAGGGCACGCAGGCCCTGTCGCAGGCGGCTGAGTCATTGGGGCGCAGCACCCTGCCGCGCATGAACGGCGCGGCCGACGATGTCTCGCGGGCGGCGCGCACCATGGGCGCTGCAGCGGGTCGCTTCAACGACAACCCCCAGTCCGTCATCTACGGCCAGGGCCTGGGCCTGCCTGGCCCCGGCGAACCCGGTTTTGTGGCTCCGAAGTGAATCGGAAACAAGGACATGATTCGCGCACATCGGACCGGGCAGAGTGTTCTTTGACGATGGAAATTCCCGTTGCCCCTTCCCGTTTGCGTCAGACCTAAAGGAATAAACATGGCAGACACCAAGGTTTCACTCGCAGGCTGCGGAGCATGGCGATTGCTGGGCGCTTCTTCTCTGGTGCTGGCACTGGCCGCCTGCTCAGGCCTGCCCACGGCGCCCACACAGCCGGTACGCTATGACCTGGGCATGACCGATATCGCATTGCCGGTCGCAACTGCGGCCGCGTCGTCCGTCGCTCCGGTGCCGCTGGTGCTGGCCGAAGTCCAGGCTCCGGGGCTGCCCGAGGGCTTGACATCCATGTTCTACCGCCTGAACTACAGCGACAGCCAGCAACTGCGTGCCTACCAGAACGCGCGCTGGAGCCTGCCTCCGGCCCAGATGGTGGAGCAGCGCCTGCGCATGCGTCTGGGGCTGGAGCGTCCCGTGCTTTCGGGCAAGGACAATGTCCGTGCCGTGTTGTCCGACAAGCGCTCGATTGCGCAGTTGCGCGTGACGGTGGACGAGTTCAGCCAGGTCTTTGACAGTGCCAGCAGCAGCCGTGCGGTGCTGCGCCTGAGTGCCAGCCTGATTGGTGCCGGAGAGAGCGCGGGCAACCAGTTGCTGGGCCAGAAGGTGTTCACGGTCGACATGCCCTCGAGTGCCGCCGACGCGGCCGGAGGTGCCCAGGCCATGGCGCGTGCGGTGGATGAGGCGGCGGCCCAGATCAGCCGCTGGCTGAAGGGGTACGGGCGCTAGGTCGTCCTGCCCTCCGAGGCGGGATCGCCCGCAAAGCCCGGCCCTGCAGGGCTTTGGGGATGTCGGGCCATTTTTCGAGGCAGGCAGGCCAATGATTTGCTGATGTGGGTCAATGGCTGGGAGCGGTCTTGTTCTTAAGCTGCCAGTTCCTCCAACTCGCACAAGGAACTGCCATGGCCAGCCTCGAATGGAATGCCGCCCTCATCCTGGATTTTCCCGTCATGGATGCGGTGCATGAGGAGTTCGTGACCCTGCTGGCCGAGGTGGAGGCTGCCGCCGACGAGCAACTGTGCGGGCTCTGGGACGCGCTGATTGCCCACACCCAGCAGCACTTCGATCAGGAGGATCGCTGGATGCAGACCACGGGATTTGCCACAGGCAACTGCCACAGCCAGCAGCACAAGGTGGTGCTGGCCGTCCTGCGCGAGGGGGCCGCCAAGGGAGGGCAGGGCGATCTGGCCACCATCCGCCATATGGCGGCCGAGCTGGGGCCCTGGTTCAGTCACCATGCACAGAACATGGACGCCGCCCTGGCCCTGCATATGCGCCGCGCAGGCTTTGACCCGGTGACCGGCGCGGTGCTGATGCCCGATGCGTTGCCTGCAGAGCCCATCACCGGCTGTGGTGGTGCCTGCGGTGAAGCTGAAAAAATGGAAGCGGCCACTGCCTGAAGCAGACACGCGCTGAGGCGGAAGACAGCGAGCAAGCGCCTCCGCGCAGCGAAGCTGCCGTCCCCCGCGACGCGGTGCAACCGCTCAGGGGGTCAAGGGTAGATCGCCGGTGAGGCCAGGATGGGGAATATCTTGACCAGGCCTCCCGCCATCACCTCGATGGCCAGAGCGGCCAGGATCAGGCCCATGAGCCGGGTCATCACATTGATGCCGGTCTTGCCCAGCACGCGGGCAATCGGATGGGCCAGTGAAAAGCACAGCATGATGGCGGCAGCCACCACCACGCCGTAGCCGACCAGCGCCACATGCTGCCAGACGGTGCGCGCCTGATCGGCATAGATCACCACGGTGGACATGGCGGCAGGCCCGGTCAGCAGGGGGATGGTCAGCGGCACGACGGCAATGCTGTTGCCTTCGGCGGCCTTCTCGACGCCGGCTGCCAGCGTGGCGTTGTTGGGCCGGTCTTCGGCGGGCCGGGCGTTGAGCATGTTCATCGCGCTGATGAGCAGAAGCAGGCCGCCGCCGACCTGAAAGCTCTGCAGGGAGATGTTGAAGAACTGCAGAATCTGCAACCCCAGCAACGCACAGACTGCAATCACGCAGAATGCGGCAAAGGCGGCGGTACGAATGGTCTGCCAGCGCTGCTCGGCGTTGAAGCCGGCCGTGTAGTGGATGAAGAACGGAACAATGGCCAGCGGGTTGATGATGGCGACCAGGGTGATCAGTGGCTTGAGATCCATTACAGCTCGCCTCCGGGGATGAGGGGCTTCTTGCGACTGTCGGCCTGTTGTGGGGTTGGAATGGCTGGCATGAACACTCCTGTGAAAAAATGAGCGGACCGTCGACGCGGCAGCAACCATTACAGCATTGCTGGCGGCCGCGTCGCGGATTTCTCTTTTGAATCATGTTAAGGAGCTTCGCAATGGGCAGCTTTGTTGAACTGACGGCCGTGGATGGCGCAAAAATCCCCGCTTATGTGGCCATGCCCGAGGGCCAGGCATGCGGTGCCATCGTGGTGCTGCAGGAGATCTTTGGCGTGAACTCGCATATCCGTTCCGTGGCAGATCGCTATGCTGCCCAGGGGTATGTAGCCGTGGCTCCCGCCATGTTCGCCCGCGTCAAGCCCGATGTGGAGCTGGGCTATGGCGAAGACGACATGAAGGCAGGCGTTGCCCTGAAGACGGCGGTGGAAGCCTTGCCTGCGCCGGGAGCGCTGCGCGATGTGGAGGCGGCGGTGGCCCATGCCGCGACGCTGGTGCCCGGCGGCAAGATCGGCGTGGTGGGCTTTTGCTGGGGCGGCCTGATGACCTGGCGCTCGGCCTGCAATCTGGCCAGTGTTTCGGCGGCAGTCTGCTATTACGGCGGCGGCATGACGGGCGAGCTGGAAGCCAGCCGTCAGGCGCTGTGCCCGGTGCTGGCCCACTTCGGCAGCAAGGATCACTACATCTCGCTGGAGTCCGTCGAAGCCTTCGGGAAGGCTCAACCCAAGGTGGAAGTCCATGTCTACGAAGCCGATCACGGCTTCAACTGCGACCAGCGCGGCTCCTACAACGAAGCCGCTGCAGCGTTGGCAGGTGAGCGCACTCTGGCCTTCTTCGCCCAGCACCTGGGTTGATATAAAAACAATAGCTGCTTGTGCTTGATATATAAGCGCAAGTAGCTGTTTTTATCTAAAGCCCGTTGCCGCTGGGCGGTCCCCCATCAGAGACATCAAGCAAGCGCCGCCGCGCAGCGAGGATGTCGTCCCCCTTGGGGGAAGGCGCGGAAGCGCCTCAGGGGGTCATTCTTTTTCTTCGCTTTCCAGATAGCGCCTGCGCCAGAAATAGGCCACGAGCACCACGGTGATGATCACCATGGCGACCAGGGCCCAGATGAAGCCGTCCTTCTTGTGCACGAACGGTATGAACTCGAAGTTCATGCCGAAGATGCCGGCAATCAGGTTCAGCGGCAGAAAGATGGCCGTCACCGTGGTCAGCGTGCGCATGATGTCGTTGGCGCGGTTGCTCTGGGCCGAAAAGTGCATCTGGACGGCGGTCTCGGCGCTTTGCTCCATGCGATGGATGTGGTGGGTCACGCGCTCGATATGTTCGAGCACGTCGCGCGAGCGCACACGCAGCAGCTCGCGCTCGTGCTGGCGCGCGGGGGTGTGCTCGGGTGGCCAGCCCTCCAGCGCCTCGGTCCAGTCCTGCACGGCGGCGCGCTGGTCTTCGCAGATTTCGTCGAGCTGGTGCAGTGCCAGGCGTACATCGAGCACGCTGGCCCAGTTGCTGAAGCGCTTGTCGGGCTTGAGCAGTGCCATCTGCCAATGGTCGATCTGGCGCGTCAGCGTGCGGCGCAGGTCCAGGTAGCCGTCCACCATGCTGTTGACCATGCGCAGCATCAGGTCCGCAGGCTCCGCGGGCATTTTGCTGCTGGCCTGCCGGCCGTCGGTCTTGGCGGGCCCGGAGATCAGGCGCTGCCAGAAGTTTTCCACCACAAAGCAGCCGTCAGGGTGCACGGACAGCAGAATCTGGTCATAGAGCGCAAAGCCCACGGGCTGGGTTTCCACACGCTGCAGCACCGGCGCTTCGCGCTGGCCGCTGTGGGCCAGGCTGTGGGATGGCGGCGGGGCGCTGGATGCCGCACTGCCGGTGCCGGCCGCCAGGATAGGCGGTGCTGCCACGGCAGGCGCGGGCGAGGCATGGCTGCCGTTGAGCGGAGGCAGATGGGCGTTGGCCAGGCGCCGGAACACCAGCACGTCGTACACCGAGGTGTAGTCGTAATTGGAAGGGATGGCAGGATTGAGCAGGTCGGAGACATGCAGGTCCACGAGGGCTGAGCCGCCCAGCCTGGCCAGCATGGTCTGGATGGCGGGCAACTGAGCCTCCAGCTCAGAGCGCGTGCAGGAGACCCAGTAAAACCCCGTTGTCGCCGCCTGTGTGGGCAGCCCGTCAACAGGCTGGGCATAGAGGGGAGAGATATGCAGCACGCGCATGGGAGTTGGCAGCCTCGATGTCAGTGCGAAAGCGGATGCAGAAACGGCCCGGGTCAGCAGGCCGGGCCGTCAGATCATGCCTGAAATGCCTTCAAACGCAAGATTGACATGCGCTGATAGCTATCAATTTTGTTACAGGCCGCGCAGCTTTCTGGCGGCGTCGATGGCAAAGTAGGTCAGGATGCCGTCGGCGCCGGCGCGCTTGAAGGCCAGCAGGGCCTCCATCATGACGGCGTCATGATCGAGCCAGCCGTTGGCGGCAGCGGCCTTGAGCATGGCGTATTCGCCGGAGACCTGGTAGGCGAAGGTCGGCACCTTGAACTCGTCCTTGACGCGGCGCACCACGTCCAGATACGGCATGCCGGGCTTGACCATGACCATGTCCGCGCCTTCGGCGATGTCCT
>NZ_SPEY01000051.1 GCF_009360615.1 Comamonas sp. | reverse complement strand
TGACGTTTTCCAGCTCGTTCGGATAGACGTTGAAGCCGCTGACCACCATCATGTCCTTTTTGCGGTCGATGATGCGGGTGTAGCCCTCGTCGTCCAGCACGCCGATGTCGCCGGTGCGCATATAGCCGTCGGCCGTGAAGGCCTTGGCGGTTTCTGCCGGCTGGTTGTAATAGCCCTGCATGACGTTGGGGCCCTTGATGCACAGCTCGCCCGCCTGACCGTTGGGCAGGTCGCGGCCCTCATCGTCCTTGATGGCGACCGAGATGCCGGGCAGCGGCAGGCCGATGGTGCCGGTGAACTCCTTGTTGGTCACGGGATTGTTCGTGCCGATGGCGCAAGTCTCGCTCATGCCCCAGCCTTCGATCATGGCGCAGCCCGTGGTCTGCTGCCACTGACGCGCCGTGCCTTCGGACGCCGCCATGCCGCCGGCCTGGGAGATGAACAGTTGCGAGAAATCGAGCTGGCGAAACTCGGGGTTGTGGAGCAGGGCGTTGAACAAGGTGTTCACGGCGGGCAGCACGTGGAAGGGGCGCTTCTTGAGCACCTTGACGAATTTCGGGATATCGCGCGGATTGGGGATCAGGCTCAGGCTGCCGCCCAGTCGCATGGCAAACAGGCTCACGGTGAGCGCGAAGATGTGATAGAGCGGCAAGGCCGCCACGATATGGGTTTCGTTGGCCCTGACCCGGCCTTCCAGCGCCGGGGTGAACCAGGTGTGGGCCTGCAGCGTGGCGGCAACGATATTGCGGTGGGTCAGCACCGCACCCTTGGACAGGCCCGTGGTGCCGCCGGTGTATTGCAGAAAGGCCACCGTATCCAGCGTGGCCGTGCTGGCGACGAGCTTGCGTCCTGCGCCCTCGGCCAGGGCCTTGTTGAACAGCGTGACCTGGCGCGTCAGACCGGCACCGTCACTCAGAGGCAGATCGAAGGCCGGAACCATCTTGGCCAGATGGCGCACGGCAAAGGTGATCCAGCTGCCATACAGGCCGCCGAGCAGATCGCCCATGCCGGTCAGGCAGATATGGCGGATGGAGCTGCGCTCCAGCACCTGGCCCAGGGTGTGGGCGAAGTTCTCCAGAATGATGATGGCTGTGGCGCCCGAGTCCCTGAGCTGGTGTTCGAGTTCGCGCGCCGTGTAGAGCGGGTTGACGTTGACGCAGGTGAATCCTGCGCGCAGCACCCCGGCCATGCTGACGGCGAACTGCGGCACATTGGGCAGCATGATGGCCACGCGCGCGCCCGGCTCCAGGCCCAGGCTCTGCAGCCAGGCTCCCATCTGTGCGGAGAATCGGTCCAGCTCGGCATAGCTCATCCAGCGGTCCATGCAGACGGAAAAAGGTCGTTCAGCATGCTGGGAAAAGGCTTCTTCGAGCAGATGTACCAGGGAGCGGTACTGCCCGGGCTGTACATCGTGCGGCACATCGGGCGGATAGTTCTTGAACCAGGGTGCGGCAGCGTCCATGGAAGAGTGACCTTGCAGAAGCCGCCCGTCGTCCAGGGAAGAGGGGCGGCGGGTTGAACAACGGGAGCCAGCGTGCGAAACCTGCGCTGCGGATGATTCTGCGGATGCGGTCTGCCAGGGTCTACGGGGGCTTGTCCTAGGCGTGGACCGCCATGCTTGCTACGCTGCGCATGAGGAGGTGCCGCTTTGAATACCTGGTTCTGGCGCTGTGTGGTGACGGGCAGCTGGCTGGCGCTGCTGCTCTGGTGCAGCTATTGGTGGCCGCGCTCGGCCACCGTGGCCTTGGCGGGCGCGATGCTGATTGCGAGCGGAGCCGGTCTGCAACTGGGCACGCAGATGCTGATGATGCGGGCGGTGCTGCGCAGTCGGGGCGTGCCGCTGCCGCCTGCCAAGGTCGCGCTGCAAGCCTGGCTGTCGGAGTGGCGCTGGGCCTGGCGGCTGTTCGGCTGGCAGATTCCTTTTGGCGAACATGCCGAGCCCGATGGAGTGCCTGCGGATTGCCGGGGCGAGTCCATGCGAGGGCAGGTGGGCGTGGTGCTGGTGCACGGCTATTTCTGCAACCGTGGCGTGTGGGCCGTCTGGCTGCGCGGTCTCAAGGCACGCGGAATTCCCTGCATGGCCATGACGCTGGAGCCCGCGCATGGCAGTCCTGTCGATGCCATGGTGGACGATCTCGACAGATGCGTGAAGGAGATTGTCCAGCGCACGCATCGTGCTCCGCTGCTGGTCGCGCACAGCATGGGCGGTCTGGTGGTGCGGGCCTGGCTCAAGCGGCTCGATGCCGACGAGCGTGGGCGCCATGCGGCCCATGTGGTCACGGTGGCCACGCCCCATGGCGGAGCCTGGCTGGCTCGGTTTGCGCAGCGCCTGCCTGCCGTGGACATGCGCGAGGGCAGCGACTGGCTGCGGCGGCTGGGGCCGCCGCCCCCGGATGTGTCTTTCAGCTGCTGGTGCAGCAGCAGCGACAACATCGTCTTTCCTCCCGACCTGGCGATCCTGCCGGATGCGCAGTGCCACCAGGTCGACGATGCTGCGCATATGCAGTTGCTGTTTGACCCGCGTGTCTGGCAGCACTGCCTGCAGCTGCGGGCTGCGCTGCAGGAGTGTCATCAGGCTGCCGAAGGCGGTGCCTCCGCAGCCGGCCCCGGAGCACGGGGCTGCGGGTCCTGAATCAGGTGGATGTCGGTGGCGGAAACGAGGGCGATCTTCTGCTCGGCACAGCGCTGCAGCAGGCCGAACAGCAGGTCGCTGCGCGTGCTGTAGACATTGCGCGAGCTGGAGACATGGCCGAAGCTGGTGATGTTGACCACGCTGCCGTTGATGGAGTCCACATACATGGATGGTGCAGGGGTGCTCAGTACGGCCTCGTGCTCGGCATACAGGCCCAGCAGCACCTCGCGCAGATGGACGATGTCGGTGTTCAGCGGCACCGAGAACGCGATCGAGATACGGCCCAGCGCACCGTCCATGGTCAGGTTCTGCACGGATTTGGTGATGAATTCCGAGTTCGGCACGATGACGGTGGATTTGTCATCGGTCTGGATCTCGGTGGCGCGCACGCTGATGCGGCGGATATCGCCGACCTGGTCGCCGATGCGCACGCGGTCCCCGAGCTTCACGGGGCGCTCGGCCAGCAGAATCAGGCCCGAGACAAAGTTCTGCGTGATGGCCTGCAGACCAAAGCCGATGCCCACCGACAGGGCGCTGGCCAGCAGAGCCACCTTTTCAAAGCCTATGCCCAGGGCGGCCAGTGTCCAGAGGCCGGACAGCAAAATGCCCGTATAGCGTGCCACGGTGCTGATGGAGTTGCGTGCGCCTATGTCCAGCTCGGTCTTGGGCAGAAAGGTCTCCACCAGCCAGTGCTGCAAGGCACCGAACAGCGTCAGTCCGGCCACCAGCACCAGCAGGCCGCGCAAGATCGTCATCGGACGCAGGAAGGAGTCGCCCACGGGCAGCCCGTTGGTCAGCGTATCGGCCAGCACGATCAGGCTGCTGGAGTTGCCAAAGGGTGCGATCAGCGCCATCAGCCCCAGCAGCAACAGACAGACACGCGTGAAGGCCGACAGCAGAACGCCGATCTGTTCCAGACGCGACTGCTTGAGTCCCGTGCCTGCAGCGAAGCCCTGTCCGATACGGCTCTCGCTGGAGCACAGCCAGGTGAAGAGGTCGTCGGCAAACTTCATCAGCAGCGAGGTCGCCAGCACCACCACGGTGATCCAGACCATTTGCGTGGCTGCGAAGACCGAAAAGTTCAGGTAGCCGATCAGCGCCGCGATGAGCGCGGCCAGCACCGTCAGGTGTCCGCCCAGCCAGGCCAGCATCAGCCAGCGGCTGGTGGCCGCAGGACGGTAATCGTCACCATGGTGGGCGGCTTTTTCGCGCTCAGCCTGTTGCTGGCGCTTGCGTTGCTGGTTGATGACCATCAACACCGACATGATGAGCACGGCATAGATCAGTGCGATCAGTCCGTCCAGGGCCACGCTGCTGACGGCGCTGGTGCGTGCGGCTATGTCCACCGCGTTGAGCATCATCGAGAACCAGGTCAGGCCGGCGGCCCCCCAGGCGAAGCGTGTGAGTGACGGGGCGGCGATGTCGTCGATATTGAGCAGGCGCCAGGTGGGACGTTTGGGCACCAGCAGGCAGGCGCTGACGGAGAGGAAAAAGGCTGCGACAAATGAGGATTGAATCCAGGCGTCGGCCACGGTTTGCAGTCGCGGCGCAATCGCGTCGATGGAGCGCAGGCTTTCGATGAACACCAGACTGGCCAGGCCCGGCAGCGCCGAGCCGACCACCAGCATCCATACGGCCAGGCCGGTCCGGCGCAGCCGCCCGTTGGGTGCGTGCTCGGAGGCTGCAAATTTGCGACCGGCATAGCGCAGGCCGATGCGCAGCGGAAACATCACGAACAGCGCCAGGGCAATGCCGGCCAGCGTGGCTGACCAGCCATGTTCGGCAATGGCCGCGCCAAAGCTGGCTCGACCCTGGCGTGTCAGCGCCGCAATGCGTTGAAGGTCGGTGGGCAGATGCTCGGCAAACTGTTTCCACAGCGAAGGCGACAGCGGCGACGCCACCTTGCGTGCAATCTGCGCATTGAACTGCTGCGTGCGGATTTTCTCGATGCTGTCCGTGGTCTGCTTGGCCTCCATGGACAGCAGCTTGCCGCGCTTGAGCGCGGAGTCCAGCTCGCTGTGCTGTTGGGCCAGATCCTTGCGCTGCAGGGTCAGCTCCGGGGATTCCTCGCTGCCTTCGGCCACCGGCCCCAGCTGGGCAATGCGGGCATCGATCTGCTTGAGCAGCGGCTCCAGCGCCGTGACGGCACTGTCGGCGTCGCGTTTGGACTGCAGCGCTTTCTCGGACAGGGCCTGCAGGGTCTCGGAGGTGTCGGCATCGTCCAGCGACTGGCGTACCTTGTCCAGCGCGGTCGATGCCTGTTGAATCTGGGCGATGGACGTGGTCTGGATGTCGCCATTGGCAGGCAGCTCGGCCGCAACGGCCAGACCTATGCAAAGTTGGAGCGCTAAAAGCCAGCGCAGCAGTGGGTTGCAGCGGTAATGCATTGTGAAGAAGTGAGTGGGCGGCAGTTTGCCTCTGGCGCTCACTATAGGTGCAATGCAGCGGGCAGGGTTTCAGGGCGCAGCCGGAAGGAGCCGTGCCTGCGGCCTGGGTGCCCGGCTTCGAATGCTACTGAAAATGGAGCGATATGCGCTTCATCGACAAGGCATGAGGCCGAATTTCCATCCGGAAACCCGGCGCAGGGACTCGCGCTGTGCGGGGCGCGCTTCGGTATACATCCGCTGACTAAATCAGCTGTTCGCCGGGCAGCAACTCCTTGGCGCCGATGGTGGGCAACTGGCGCAGTTGTTCGTACAGCGGCGCAAAGTCGGTATCCGCCAGGTTCAGCAGATGGGGCATATCGTCGATCACGAAATAGGTCTGCTGATAGGTGTCGATCTTGTAGAGCGTGCGCATGGCGCGCTCCAGCTGCAGCGGAAGTCGATGGGGCTGCGGGCTGTTGACGCTGTACTCCAGCTCGCCCACGGAGCTGAGAATGCCGGCGCCATAGGCACGCACGCCGCCGTTCTCGCGGATCAGGCCGAACTCCACCGTATACCAGTACAGGCGCGACAGCATCTCGCAGGCGCCGAGCTCGGCCGCCTTGAGGCCGCCCTGACCATAGGCCTGGATGAAATCGGCCATGACGGGGTTGAACAGCAGCGGCACATGGCCGAAGAGGTCGTGAAAGATATCGGGCTCGACGATGTACTCGAACTCCTCGGGCTTGCGTATCCAGTCCGTGACCGGGAATTTGCGCTGGGCCAGCAGCGAGAAGAACGGCACCTCGGGAATCAGGCCCGGCACGCCCACGATCTCCCAGCCCGTGGCCTTGAACAGGCGTTCGTTGACTTCCTCGAAGCGTGGAATGCGTTCCTTGGCGCCCAGCGACGGCAGGGCGTCAATGAAATGCTGGCTGGCACGGCCTGGCAGCAGGGCGGATTGGCGCTCGTAGAGACGATGGTAGGTGTCATGCTCGGCCTCGGTGTAGGCCGCATAGTCCTGCGTGCAGGTGTAGTCGGCATGGGCTCGTGTGTAGTCCCCGCGCGGCGGGCGGTCGGACTGGCCGTAGACGACGGGTGCTGCGCCCACGGCGCCTGCGGTGCTGCTCTGGATGTGGTTCATGAGGCACTCCCTGGGGTGAGGGGTCGCAAAGACTGCGGCCACGGCTCATGGCCGGGTCGCAGCGGAGTGAAGGGAAAGCGGGAAAAACGAGAAAAGCGCGCCCGGGGCGGCCTCAGTGCATCTGCACCTGGGTGCGCTTGAGCAGCTGCCCGTAGCGCGCATGCTCGGCCTGCACCAGACGGGAAAAGTCCTGCAGGCGCAGGTCGTCGCGCACCACGCCCATGGCATCGAAATACTGCTGTACCTCTGGCCTTTGCAGCGTCTGGCCAAAAGCTTCCGACCAGCGTCTGGCCTGGCTGTCCGTGATGCCTGCGGTGGCAAAGATGCCGAACCAGGTGCTCAGATTCATGCCCTTGATGCTTTCGTCCAGGCTGGGCACCTCCGGCAGAGCCGGCAGCGGCGATCGCCAGGTCACGCCAATCGCCTTGAGCCTGCCGGCGCGCAGATGGGGCAGGGCCGAGGCGATGTTGTCGAACATCAGATCGGCGGTTCCCTCGAGCAGTGCCGACAGCGCCGGCCTGGCCCCGCCGAACGGCAAATGCTGCAGCGGCACCTGGGTCAGCGACTGGAACCACTGGCCCGCGATATGGCCGATGCTGCCGTTGCCCGCCGAGGCATAGCGCAGGGGCTGACGGTGCTTGGACATGAAGCGCAGCAAATCCTCGGGCGCATAGATGCGCCATTGCATGGCCAGCTCGCTGCGCATGACCAGAACATGCGGCATGCGGGCCACCAGCGTCAGCGGCTGAAAGTCGCGCAGCGGATCGTAGGGCAGCTGAGGGTTGAGCCAGGGCAGGATGGCATGGGTGGCCACGGCGCCCATCAGCAGCATGGGCTCGCGTGCGCCTGCCCGGGCCACCATGGCGGCACCCGTCGCACCCCCTTCTCCCGGGACATTGAGCACGTTGATATTGCCCAGGGCCGTGGTTTCCTGCGCCAGCTTGCGCGCCGAGCGGTCCAGCGGCCCACCCGCCGCATAGGGGACGACCAGCGAGAGTTCGTTGCGGCTGCGGCTGGAATTCGAAGGCAGGGCACTCGCATCCCTTGCAGCGTGCGCGCTGTGCCCAAACACGGTCGTGGCCGAAGCCGCCGCCAGCGACAGGGCCTGGCGACGGGAGAGCAGGGGCGCGTCCGGCCCCGGTGCTCTGCAGTCCTCGGGGGCTGTAGCGGGGGGCTGATGGAGGCGCGACACTTGATCCTTCCGGGCGTTGAGGCGGGCTGCGGGGATTCACGCCGGGCGTGAATGCGGCAGTGCAGCATGACGGAAAGTATAGGGACGGAAAGCGCGCGCCACATGGTCCGTTTGACGGAGTGGTAACCATTGGTATCTTTTTGACGCACATCGTTGCACCAGGTCCCCGTCCGGCCACACTGCCAGCGAACGCGAGTGGCGGGTGTTGGCCGGGGCGGTGCATGATCGGCTCCGTCGCAGCTCAGGCCTTGAGCACGCCGCGGCGCATCTGGTCGAGCTCCATGGTCTCGAACAGCGCCTTGAAATTGCCCTCGCCAAAGCCGCTATTGCCCTTGCGCTGGATGAATTCGAAGAAGATGGGGCCCAGCTGGTTTTCACTGAAGATCTGCAGCAGGAGTTCGCCGGGCTGGCCGTCCACCAGGATATTGCGCGCCAGCAGCTCGGAGATGGGCTCCTGCAGGTCCGGGATGCGCTTGGGCAGCAGTTCGTAATAGGTCTCGCTGGTGTTCAGCAGCTTGATGCCGTTCATCTGCAGACCGTCCACGGTGTCATAGAGGTTGGTCGATCCCAGTGCGATGTGCTGGATGCCTTCGCCGTGGTACATGTCCAGATATTCCTGGATCTGGCCGGCCTTGTCGTTGCCTTCCTCGTTGATGGGAATGCGGATCTTCCCGCAGGGGCTGGTCATGGCCTTGCTCTTGACGCCTGTGGCCTGGCCTTCGATGTCGAAGTAGCGGATCTCGCGGAAGTTGAAGATGCGCTCGTAGAACTCGGCCAGCTCGGCCATGCGGCCGCGGTAGACGTTGTTGGTCAGGTGGTCGATATAGGTCAGGCCCAGGCCCTCGGGGTGGAGGTCGGCACAGGGCAGAGGCTCGAAGTCCACGTCGAAGAAGCTGATGTTGCCCAGATCGCCGTCCTTGGCGCCGTTCTTGCCGCGCCATTTGTCGATGAAATAGATCAGGGAATCGCCAATGCCCTTGATGGCGGGAATGCTCAGTTCGCCGGGGGCGGCCTGCTGGGCGTAGCCCCAGGCCCCCAGTGAAGTGGCTCGCTCGTAGGCGTACTTGGCGTCGTTGACGCGGATGGCGATGGCGCAGACGCTGGGGCCGTGCAGGCGCGCGAAGCGCTGGGCAAAGCTGTCGGGCTCGGCATTGATGATGAAGTTGATCTCGCCCTGGCGATACAGGGTCACGTTCTTGCGGCGGTGTCTGGCGATCGCCTGGAAGCCCATGCGCTCGAACAGCTGGCCCATGGCCACGGGATCGGGGGCGGCGTATTCGACAAACTCGAAGCCGTCCGTTCCCATGGGGTTGTCCCAGGTCTGGAAGGGGCTGGCGTTGCTTTGGGTCAGTGGGGCGTTCATGGCAGAGGTCTCCATCGGATAGGGGCACAACACATGAAGAACAGGTGTCGACGATGGATTCACTGTAGGACAGGCAGCAGACAAGCTTCATGCAAAAATGGCTTGGCGACAAACCCGTCAATGCATGAAAATTGCATGGAAATATGATTTCATGCAATTTAAATGGTTATCAAGGGTTAACCATTAAGAAAAACTGCGCTGTTTTTATAATCTGCCGCCATGAGTCCCATGCACACCATCGACAAACTGGACAAGGCAATTCTGCGCCGATTGCAGGCCAATGGCCGAGAAACTTATGACGTCATCGGGGAGCAGGTCGGCCTCTCGCCCAGTGCCGTGCTGCGCCGAGTCAAGCGGCTGGAGGAAAACGGGGTCATCGACCGCTATGTGGCCCTGGTACAGCCCGAGACTGTGGGCCTGGGCCTGACGGCCTATATCAATGTGCGTCTGGAAAAATATACCGAAACCAGCAAGCGCAATCCGATGGATGTGTTTCGCGCCAGCGTGCAGACCTGGCCCGAGGTGGTCGAGTGCGTCTCCCTCACTGGCGAGATGGACTATCTGCTGCGGGTGGTGGTGGCGGACATGCAGCATTACAGTCGCTTCATCATGGACACGCTGCTCAAACACCCCAGCGTTCAGGACTGCAAAACCAGCTTTGTCATGGACCGCGTCAAGGTCACGACGGCCGTGCCGCTGTAGTTCTTCTCAGCGGATCGTGGCATAGCCGGAAATAGACGCTAAGGTGTTGAATTAACGCCAAATCCTTACAAGAATGTTGCAATGCAATATGGTGCTTGTGAAGATTCGGGTTTTTACCTATATTTCAGGCTATGAACCTCCCCAAAGACTGGTTGACATCGCCCTGGAAGGCCGGCTCCGGCTGGCTGCGAGACATGGGCAAGGCCCATGGCGCCGAGCGTCGCTCGCCGTCCTTGGTGCCTATCCGTTCGCTGAGTCCGCGCCATCGCGACCGCATTGTCAAGCATCTGCTCAAGCTGGATGCGCGTGACCGCTATCTGCGGTTCGGCTATGCGGCCAACGACGAGCAGGTGCGTCGCTATGTCGAGCAGCTTGATTTCGAGCGCGACGATATTTTCGGCATCTTCAACCGTCGGCTGGAATTGATTTCCATGGCGCACCTGGCCTTTGCCGGCCATCCCGAGCATCAGAAATGCGCGGAATTCGGCGTTTCCGTGCTCAAGAGCGCACGCGGCAAGGGCTTGGGTGCACGCTTGTTTGCGCGTGCCGTGCTGCATGCGCGCAGCAAGAACGTGAGCATGATGTTCATTCATGCGCTGTCCGAGAACACGGCCATGCTCAAGATTGCGCGCAACGCCGGTGCCACCGTCAAGCGCGAGGGCTCGGAGTCGGAAGCCTACCTGGAGCTGCCGCCTGCCGACTTCGAGACCCATGTCAGCGACCTGGTGACCGAGCATCTGGGCGAGATGGACTACCAGCTCAAGAAGCAGGCTGTCAATTTCTGGACTTTTCTGGCCGGTGTGCAGGAAGTGCGCAAGGGCGTCCAGGAAGGTCGGCACAAGTCGGGCGAGTAATCCGTCTTGTGAAGCCGGTTCGGCAGCAGAGCAGCATAGACAAGCGCTGTCTGCTATCAAAACAGTTTTGCCTGAACTCGCCCAGAGATAGCGGTTCATGGCTTTTGTGAGCTGGCAAGCCGTCTGCCAACACAATCCGTTATTCTTGGAGACTTGTTTGACTACCGCACGTCCTGCACTCCAAGACAGTGTCCGACCCCCATCCTGCGCGCCTTCCCGAGAAGGAAGACAAGCGAAGCTTCCTGCAAAAGGTGGCTGAGTTCATCCATCCGGCACCGGAATCTCCTGATGAACTGATCGAAACCCTGGCCGAAGCCGAAGACAACCAGGTCATCGGCACCGAGTCCCGCGTCATGCTGGAGCGCGTGATCCGCATGGCCGACATGAGCGCCGGGGAAGTCATGGTGGCTGCGCCACGCATGGACCTCGTCAATATTGACGCTCCTTACGAAGAAATCCTGCACCAGGTTCTCACCACGGCACATTCGCGCTTTCCGGTCTACCAGGGCGAGCGCGAGAATATCATTGGCATTCTAATGGCCAAGGATTTGCTCAAGCTGCAGCGTTCTCCCACACTGAACATTCGTGCGCTGGTGCGCCCCGCCGTCTTCGTGCCGGAGAGCAAGGGCCTGAATGATCTGCTGCGCGAGTTCCGCGCCAATCGCAATCATCTGGCGGTCGTCATCGACGAGTTTGGCCGTGTCGCCGGCCTGGTGACGATCGAGGATGTACTGGAAGAAATCGTGGGCGAGATCGAGGACGAGTTCGACATCCCCGAGGACGAAGGCGATATCTTTGCCCTGGCCGACAACAGCTATCGCGTTGCAGGCGATGCCAGCATCGAGCATGTGAGCGAGGAGTTCGAGACTTCGCTGCATGCCAGCGATCCCGATGCCGAGTTCGACACGATCGGAGGGTTGATCGCCCATGAAATCGGCCATGTGCCCAGGCGCGGCGAGCAGATTCACCTGGGTGGCCTGGAGTTCACCGTGCTCCACACCAAGGGCGGTGCGGTGCGCTGGTTCAAGGTGGTGCGCGATCCTTCGCCGGACAGCCTGGTTCGCAACTGATCGCGATTTGCGCAAATCCGGGTCGGGCCTTGTGTGATGCCGGTGGAGATACTGCTTGTGCCTCTTGTTTCGCACCAGTCCTGGCCATACCTCGTATGCTTGAATTCACCCAACCATCCGGTTGGGTGTTTTGCTCGTGCCAGCCGACTCCTATGACCACCACTGCATCTTCCGTTGAGACTGCTGCTGCCAGACCACATGGCTGGATGAGCACGCTGTTGCTAGTCCTTGCCGGCGGCCTGCAGGCTCTTTCGCTAGCCTGGCCCTGGGCTCGCGGCCAGGGTGACGGCTGGTTGAGCCTGGCCGGAGGCTATGGCCGTCCGATGTGGTGGCTGCAGATTCTGTCCCTGGCGGTGCTGGTCCATGCACTGCTGGGGGCTCGCACCGCCGGCCGGGCGGCAGGCCGGGCCTGGCTGTTCGGCTTGGCCTGGCTGGCTGCCACCTTCTGGTGGCTATTCATCTCCATGCACACCTATGGCGGCCTCGCGGCACCTCTGGCGGTGGCTGCCGTTCTGGCACTCGCGGGCTTTCTGGGCTGCTATTACGCCGTGGCCGCATGGTGTTTCAAGCATCTGGTGCAGGTCCCTGCCGCGCTGTCAACCCTGGTTTTTGCAGCACTGTGGACCCTGGCCGAGCTGGCACGCGGCTGGCTCTGGACCGGTTTCCCCTGGGGGGCCGGCGGCTATGCCCATGTGGAAGGCCCCCTGGCCGTACTGCCGCGCTGGATTGGCGTCTATGGCACGGGCTTCGTGGCGTCCTGGGCAGCGGCCTGGCTGGCCCTGCTGGTCTGGCGTGCCCAGACCCGGTCCGCAGTGCTGAAATCCGGGCCGGCCCTGGTCTGCGCCCTGGCCCTGGGCCTGGCATGGGGAGGGTTGTGGTGGTCGCGCGACAGCGCCGTTGCCGCGCCCGGCCAGCAGACCGGCATGAGCGTGGAGCTGCTGCAGGGCAATATTCCCCAGGATGAGAAGTTTGAAATGGGCTCGGGCGTCGTGGTGGCGTTGCGCTGGTATGCCCAGCAGCTGCATGACGCCAGGGCGCAACTGGTCGTGGCACCCGAGACAGCCATTCCGCTGCTGCCCCAGCAGCTTCCCGAGGGCTATCTGGACTTCGTGCGTGCACCTTTTGTCGCCAAGGACTCCCGCCGTGCGGCGCTGGTGGGGCTTCCGCTGGGCAACTGGGACCAGGGCTTCACCAACACGGTCGAAGGCTGGCTGCCTGGGCAGGACCGTCCATATCAATACGACAAGCACCATCTGGTGCCGTTTGGGGAGTTCATTCCACCCATGTTCCGCTGGTTCACCGAGCTCATGAATATCCCGCTCGGCGACTTCAACCGCGGCGCACTGGGCCAGCCTTCCATGAACTGGGCGGGCGAGCGCCTGTCACCGAATATCTGCTACGAGGATCTTTTCGGCGAAGAGCTGGCAGCCCATTTCGGCCATGCGGCGACGGCTCCCACGGTGCTGGTGAATCTCAGCAATATCGGCTGGTTCGGGGATTCCGTGGCCATTGATCAGCATCTGTCAATCAGCCGCATGCGAACGCTGGAGTTCGAGCGCCCCATGTTGCGCGCGACGAACACCGGCGCCACGGTGGTGATCGATCACAGGGGGCAACTGGTGAAAGCACTGGCGCCGTTCGAGCGCGCGGTGCTGCAGGGGCGGGTTCAGGGGCGCGAGGGGCTGACGCCTTATGCGCGCTGGGTGCATGCCTTGGGCCTGACGCCTCTGACGCTGCTGTGCCTTGTGCTCTGTGCCTTGGCCTGGCGGCCGTCCAAAAGGCCGGGTAAGGCGTAGTGGCGCGCACGGAATAAGCCATGCCGGCCTCAGAGGCTGTGGCATTTGTGGCAGAGTCTTGGGCCTGAAAACGGGTATTGTGTCCCGGGTAGGGCTGCGAGCCTTGATAATCCCATGTTGTACCGCCCGCAGTGCGCGCGCGCAGAGGCTCGGGTCCCGTCACCCCAAATATAGAGTAACAGGTAGCTTGCACAGGCTGCCGCGGAGCAATTGAGAGAATGGCTGAATCTTTTTCCTACGAACAACTGATCGCTTCCGGTGAAGGCAAGCTGTTTGGTCCCGATAGCGGACGCCTGCCCCTGCCTCCCATGCTGATGTTTGATCGCATCACGCATATCGACGAGGACGGCGGTGCCCATGGTCTGGGCAAGATTGTTGCGGAACTGGACGTCAAGCCCGATCTGTGGTTCTTTGATTGCCACTTCCGAGGCGACCCCGTGATGCCCGGCTGCCTGGGCCTGGACGCCATGTGGCAACTGATCGGCTTTTACCTGACCTGGCTGCGCCTGCCCGGTCGCGGCCGCGCACTGGGTGCGGGTGAAGTCAAGTTCACTGGCGAAGTGGGCCCCGATGTCAAACTCGTGACATATGAAATTGATATCAAGCGAGTCATCAAGCGCAAGCTGAACATGGCCATCGGCGACGCACGCCTGCTGGCCGACGGCAAGGAAATTTACGTGGCCAATGACCTGCGCGTGGGTCTGTTCCTGCGTGAAGGTGATGCCAAGGGAACGGCAGCATGAGCAAGAAGCGGGTAGTGATCACCGGCGCGGGCATTGTCTCGTGCATCGGCAATGATCTGGCAACGGTGGAGGCCTCGCTGCGCGAGGGCAAGAGCGGCATCAAGGCCATGCCCGAGTTCACGGAGCTGGGCATGCGCTCGCAGGTGGCAGGCATTCCCGAGATCGATATCGAGGCGCGCATCGACCGCAAGCAGCTGCGCTTCATGGGCGATGCTGCGGCTTATTCACAGATCGCTCTCGAAGATGCGATCCAGCAAGCCGGTCTCACGCCCGAACAGGTGAGCAACCCGCGCACCGGTCTCATCATGGGCTCGGGCGGCGGCTCGCCGGCCAATCAGATCGAGGCAGCCGATACGCTGCGTGAAAAAGGTATCCGCCGCGTCGGCCCTTACCAGGTCACACGCTGCATGAGCTCCACGGTGTCGGCCTGCCTGGCCACCAACTTCAAGGTCAAGGGCATCAACTACTCCATCACCTCGGCATGCTCCACGTCGGCCCACTGTATCGGGGCCGCAGCCCAGCAGATCGCCTGGGGCATGCAGGATGTGATGTTTGCCGGCGGCGGCGAAGAGCTGTCCTGGGGCATGTCGCTGCTGTTCGACGGCATGGGAGCCATGTCCAGCAAGTACAACGAGACACCCGAGAAGGCCTCGCGTGCCTACGATGCCAACCGCGACGGTTTCGTGATCGCCGGCGGCGGCGGTGCGGTGGTGCTCGAAAGCCTGGACCATGCGCTGGCGCGCGGTGCCCACATCCTGGCCGAAGTGGTGGGCTTTGGTGCCACCAGCGATGGCGAGGACATGGTCGCGCCCTCGGGCGATGGCGCCATCGCCTGCATGAAGCAGGCCATGGAAACCGTGGATGCGCCGATCGACTACATCAACACCCACGGCACATCGACCCCCGTGGGCGACATGCAGGAAGTTCGCGCCATGCGCGAGCTGTTCGGGGACCAGGTGCCTCCGTTCTCGTCCACCAAGTCGCTGACCGGTCACTCGCTGGGTGCGACCGGTGTGCAGGAGGCGATTTACTGCCTGATCATGCTGAACAAGGGCTTTATCGCAGGGTCCGTGAACGTGGAGACCCCCGACCCGTTGCTGGGCGACATGCCTCTGGTCACCCGCACCCGCGATGCCGAACTCAAGACCGTGCTGTCCAACAGCTTCGGCTTTGGCGGCACCAATGCCTCCCTGGTGCTCAAGCGCTGGGAAGGCCGGTAAGCTGCAGCCTTGGATCGCAAGCCCGCTTGGCCTCGAGGTAAGCGGGCTTTTTTCTGTCATCGTCTACCGTCTCTCTCATGAAGATCGCAATTCTTGACCGTGATGGCACCCTGAACCAATGGGGTGCACAAGGCTTCATTGGACGGCCCGATGAATGGGTTGCAGTCCCCAGTGCGCTGGAGGCGGTTTCGCGCCTGAACCGCGCCGGCTGGCATGTGGTGGTCGCCACCAATCAGCCGGGGCTAGGCCGCGGACTGTTCGATGTGATCGAGCTCAATGCCGTGCATGCCAAGATGCATCGGGAGATGGCTGCCGTCGGTGCGCGAGTGGAGGCTGTATTTTTTTGCCCGCACTCTCCCGATGAAGACTGCCAGTGTCGTAAGCCTGGCGCGGCGCTGTTCGAGCAGATCGCCGACCGCTACGGTGCGGAAGGCCATGAGATCTGGGCCATTGGCAGCGGTGTCGAGCATCTGCAGGCGGGTCAGGCCCTGGGGGCCCATCTGGTGTTTGTGGAGTCCACTGCCAGGCCCGAGTTCAGTGGCGATGCCGATCTTCCCGAAGGCAGCGAGCGCTATCCCGATCTGGAGGCCGTGGTGAACAGGCTGCTGCCGCTTGGGGGGGATGAGGATGCTCAGCCCCTGGATTCGGCGCCTGCCCCGCATTGAGTTCGGGTTTCAGGTCAAAATAGACTCAACGGCTTGAAAGAGCAGCGCAAGCTGCTATGTTTCTTGTCGATAACCGTGCCAAATCAATGGGCCAGGCCTCAGGTCTGCGCTCACGTCCTTCGATTGCTGTCATGTCTCTGATTCGCTCTGTCCTCCACATGCTGTGGATGGCCATTACCGTCATTCCCTACACCTTCGCAGTGCTGCTGGCCAAGTGGACCAGCGGCTCATCGACCAAGGCTTACAGCGCCGCCCGTGCCTGGCTCAAGCTGTCGGTGGACAGCGCCCGTGTGATCATGGGGGTGAGGTATCAGGTGGAGGGCATGGAGAATCTGCCTACCGATCCCAAGCAGGGGGTGGTGTTGCTGGTCAAGCACCAGTCCACCTACGAGACGTTTCTGATGCCTTCCATCATGCCGCGTCCACTGGCCTATGTGTTCAAGAAGGAGCTGCTGAAGCTGCCGTTCTTTGGCTGGTCCATTGGCGCACTGGACATGATTCACATCGACCGTGCCCAGCGTTCGCGCGCCTTCCACAAGGTGGTGGAACAGGGCAAGCGCCTGCTCGATCAGGGTATCTGGGTCATCATGTTTCCCGAAGGCACGCGAGTCAATCGTGGCGAAGTGGGAGAGTACAAGACCGGTGCAACCCGTCTGGCCATCATGACGGGTGTCCCCGTGGTGCCTATTGCCGTTACCTCGGCCAAGTGCTGGCCGCGCAAGGCTTTCATCAAAAAGCCCGGCGTGGTGGATGTGTCCATCGGCAAGCCCATTGCTTCGGTAGGTCGCAAGCACGATGAACTGATGGCCGAGGTCGAGGCCTGGATCGAGTCCGAAATGCGGCGCCTGGACCCCGAGGCTTACCGTCGGTAAAGCGCAATTGCCCATGTCCACAGGCGATCGCTTGCAGCAAGCTTGGCAATGGCTGGTGCCGCCTGTGGTGGAGGATGGGCAGGGCGGGCTCATGCCGCGCAAGCGCGGGCGCAGCGGCCCTGTGGTCACTGGGCAGCGTCTGGATCAGGCCGAGCTGGAATTTGAGAGAAATCAGATAGAAACTCCTGCCAGCATTGCGGTGGATGCTATTGATTCAGAGAAAAACGAGGCAGTGACATTCCTGGCGCATCCGTCGGCCAGCCACCGTGCCCGCTTGCAGGGGCGTGACGTGGCCTATCTGCTGCGTCGCTCGGCGCGCCGCAGCATTGGATTCAGCGTAGGGCAGCAAGGTCTCGAAGTCACCGCACCGCAATGGGTGGCCATGCGCGAGATCGAATCTGCGCTGCAGACCAAGGCAGGCTGGATCGTGCGCAAGCTGCAGGAAGCCGGCCAGCGACAGCAGATCAAGCAGGAGGCCCGCATTCTCTGGCAGGACGGGGGCGTGCTGGACTATCTGGGGCAGCCCATGACCTTGCGGCTGACAGGCGGATCAGCCTCCCTCCCGCGCACCAGCCATGCGCATCGAGAGCAGGGAGCCGGTGGCTCGCAAAGCCTGCATCTGCCTTTGTCCCCTGAGGCACCGGTTGCCCAGGTGCGTGCCGCCGTCCAGGCCTGGATACTGCGCGAGGCACGCAGCTATTTCACGGCCCGTATGCTGCACTATGCCGCATTCATGGATGTGCGCTGGAATGCGCTGCGACTGACCAGTGCCAGCACGCGCTGGGGCAGCGCCAACAGCAGCGGGGTCATTCGCCTGAACTGGCGGCTGATGCAGCACAGCCCGCAAATTATTGACTATGTGGTGGTGCATGAGCTCGCGCATCTGCACCACATGGATCACAGCCCCCAGTTCTGGGCGGTGGTGGCGCAGGTGCTGCCTGACTGGAAGCCGTTGCGCAGGGCGTTGAGAGACAGGCCTCTGCCCGTTTGGGAATAGGCGAAAGCGGCAATGAGCAAGACAAGGAACGATATGAGCAATACGACCCCCATTCAACCCGCTGCCGGCTATGCGGGTGATGTGCCGGCAGAACTGGCCTGGCAGTGGCTGCAGGCCGGTGAAGCCGTGCTGGTCGATGTGCGCACCGATGCCGAACGGGAGTGGGTGGGCAAGGTGCCAGGCGCTGTCGCCGTCGCCTGGAAGCAATGGCCCGGTATGGTCGCCAATCCGAACTTTGATGCCGAGCTGCGAGCGGCAGTCCCCGAGGGCAAGAAGGTGGTGCTGCTGTGCCGCAGCGGTGTGCGCTCTGTTGCGGCGGCCCAGCGCGCAGCAGGCCTGGGCATGGAGGCCTACAACATTCTTGAAGGTTTTGAGGGTGATCTCGATGCCAGCGGCCAGCGCGGCCGGCTGGGAGGATGGCGCAAGCGCGGCCTGCCCTGGCATCAGTAATGCACAGGGCTTGGCCGGCAGCTTCTAGGCAGAGCGGTAGCCATTGGGGTTGCGGCTTTGCCAGCGCCAGGTGTCGGCACACATGGTGTCCAGGTCATGCTCGGCTTGCCAGCCCAGGGTTTTGAGGGCGTGCTCGGGATTGGCGTAATAGCTTGGCAGGTCGCCCGGGCGCCGCTCGGTGATGCCGTACGAAATGGTTTTGCCGCAGGCTCTCTCGAAGGCGTGCAAAACATCCAGCACGCTAAAACCCTTGCCGGTGCCCAAGTTGCAGGTCATGACTCCGGGCTGAAGCTTTTCCAGGGCCATGACATGTCCACGGGCAAGGTCCACAACATGGAGGTAGTCGCGCACTCCGGTGCCGTCCGGTGTGTTGTAGTCGCCGCCAAAGATCTGCAGCTTTTCGCGTCTTCCCACTGCAACCTGTGCGATGTAGGGTAGGAGATTGTTGGGAATATCTGCCGGGTCTTCGCCGATCAAGCCGCTGGGATGCGCTCCGATGGGGTTGAAGTAGCGCAGAACGGCAACACGCCACTGGGCGTCCGAGTGCGCCAGGTCGGCGAGGATTTCCTCGGCCATGAGCTTGGTCCGCCCATAGGGATTCATGGCTGCAGTGGGGTGTCTTTCGTCATAGGGCAGGTATTGGGGAGTCCCGTAGACGGTGGCGGACGAGCTGAAGACCAGTCTGTGTATCGCCAGATTTTGCATTGCTCGAAGCAAGACCAGGGTTCCGTTGACATTGTTGTCGTAGTAGTCAACCGGCTGTGCGGAGGACTCGCCCACGGCTTTTTTGCCCGCGAGGTGCACGACGCTGTCGATGCCATGATCCCGCAATGCCTGCTCGAGCGCCGCCTGATCGCGGACGTCTCCATGGATCACGGCAATGGTGCGTCCCGTGATTTGCTCCACGCGGCGGATCGCTTCAGGATGGCTGTTGCTGAAGTTGTCGAAAATCACGACTTCATGGCCTTTGCCAAGCAGTTCAATCGCGGTATGGCTGCCGATATAGCCGGCGCCGCCTGTGAGCAGAGTTTTCATAAACGGCAGTCTAGCTTTTTCGACCATGAAAAAAGCGCTCGTCCGAGCGCTTTTTGCGGCTGTATTCACAGAGCCAGATTAGAGCGCCGGAATGCGCAGCTTCTGGCCGGGATAGATCTTGTCCGGGTTGCTGAGCATGGGCTTGTTGGCTTCAAAAATCACGTTGTACTTGTTGGCGTCGCCATAGTACTTCCTGGAGATGGCCGACAGCGTGTCGCCACGCACCACATCGTGGTACTGGGCTTCCGGCTCGGGGTTGGTAACCGTCATCAGGTTGTCCACGGACTGGACATTGGCGACATTGCCGCAGCACAGCGTCACCTTTTCCTTGATGGCCTGGGTGGGGGCGGTGCCGTTGACCGTGACCTTGCCCTGGGAGCCATCGAACAGAACCTGCAGATCGGATACGCCCAGATTCTGGGTGTTGATATAGCTGGCGATCGCCTGAGCCGCCTTGGCATTCAAGTCTTCGCCCGGGGCCGCCGCATGTGCGTCGCTGCCGCCAAACAGTTTTTCTCCGGCTTCCTTGATGAAACTGAACAGACCCATGGTTTCGACTCCTCAAAAGTAGTGGAAGAAAGCGGTTCACTTTAGCGGCAAATCGACATGATTCCTTGCAGGATATGGACTGAGCGCTTTCTTTGACAATTTCCTGCAGGCTTGTAATGAATGTGACAAGCCACTGCCTGGCACGGACAAAAGTGCTGATAATCCGCCGCATGACATTTTTGGCCATAGACATTGGCAACACCCGTTTGAAGTGGGCCATGTATGAAGATCATCGCCCAGGTGCTGCCTTGCTGGCCCATGGAGCGGAGTTCCTGGAACATATAGAGCGCCTGGCAGAGGGGGCCTGGGCCGGGCTGCCGGCTCCCGAGCGCATGCTGGGCTGTGTGGTGGCCGGAGAACCGGCAAGGCGCCGCGTGCACGAGCAGATAGAACTCATGCTGGGCTGGAATCTAGAGCCTCAATGGGTGGTGCCTTCCGCTGCTGAAGCCGGGGTGACCAACGGCTACGACCATCCTTCCAGACTGGGTGCGGATCGCTGGGTGGCCATGATCGGTGCGCGTCACCACATGTTGCAATTGGGCGAGGCCAAGCCTTTGATCACGGTTATGGTGGGCACCGCGGTGACGGTCGATGCCATGGATGCGCAGGGCCATTTTCTGGGCGGCCTGATCATTCCCGGGCATGGCATCATGCTCAGAGCGCTGGAAGGTGGTACGGCAGGCCTGCATGTGCCTACCGGTGAAGTCAGATGCTTTCCCAAGAACACCAGCGATGCGCTGACCAGCGGGGGCACTTATGCGATTGCCGGTGCGGTTGAGCGCATGTATCAGCATCTGGCGGAGCACTGCGGTGCAGAGCCGATGTGCATCATGGCGGGTGGGGCCGGCTGGAAAATGTCGCCCAGCATGACCCGGCCTTTCGAGCTGATCAACAACCTGATCTTTGATGGCCTGCTGGTAATGGCAGAAAAGCGTTGGGGTTGAACGCTTTGCTCTTTGAAATGATTCGAATTTGACTTGAGGTTGTTTCCATGATTTTTGTAACCGGCGGTGCAGGTTTTATCGGCGCCAACTTTGTTCTCGACTGGCTGGCGCATGGGAGCGAACCCGTGGTCAATATCGACAAGCTGACCTATGCGGGCAATCTCGAAAATCTCGCCAGCTTGAAGGGCGATGCCCGTCATGTGTTTGTGCAGGCCGATATCGGCGACAGTGCCACACTGGCGCAACTGCTGGCGCAGTATCAGCCACGTGCCGTGGTGAACTTTGCGGCCGAATCGCATGTGGATCGCTCGATTCATGGCCCCGAGGATTTCATCCAGACCAATGTGGTGGGCACTTTCCGCCTGCTGGAGGCGGTGCGTGCCTATTGGAGCGGTCTGGAAGGCGAGGCCAGGTCCGGCTTCCGCTTTCTGCATGTCTCCACCGACGAAGTCTATGGCACGCTGGCGCCCACGGACCCCGCGTTTACCGAGGAGCACAATTACGAGCCCAACAGCCCGTACTCGGCCAGCAAGGCGGCTTCTGACCATCTGGTGCGTGCCTGGCACCACACCTACGGCCTGCCGGTGCTGACGACCAACTGCAGCAACAACTACGGCCCTCTGCACTTCCCCGAAAAGCTGATCCCGCTGGTCATTGTCAATGCGCTGGCTGGCAAGCCGCTGCCCATCTACGGCGATGGCATGCAGGTGCGTGACTGGCTGTATGTGCGGGACCATTGCAGCGCCATCCGTCGCGTGCTCGAGGCCGGTCAGCTGGGCGAGACCTACAACGTGGGCGGCTGGAACGAGAAGGCCAATATCGACATCGTCAAGACCGTGTGCAGCCTGCTCGACGAGCTGCGCCCGCGCGCCGACGGCAAGGCCTATGCCGAGCAGATCACCTATGTGACCGACCGTCCCGGCCATGATCGCCGCTATGCGATCGATGCGCGCAAGCTGGAGCGCGAGCTGGGCTGGAAGCCGGCCGAGACCTTCGAGACCGGCATTCGCAAGACCGTGCAGTGGTATCTGGCCAACCCCGAGTGGGTGGCCAACGTGCAGTCGGGCGCCTACCGTGACTGGGTGCAGAAGCAGTACACAGGCGAGGCTTCGGCATGAAGCTGCTGCTGCTGGGCAAGAACGGTCAGGTCGGCTGGGAGCTGCAGCGCAGTCTCGCGCCATTGGGCGAGGTGATTGCGCTGGACCGGCAGACGGGTGGCGATATCAGTGATCTGTCGGTGTTGGCGAATACCATTCGCGGCATGCGCCCGGATGTGATCGTCAATGCCGCGGCCCATACGGCGGTGGACAAGGCCGAGAGCGAGCCGGATCTGGCTCGGCGCCTGAACGCCGAGGCACCCGAGGTCATGGCGCAGGAAGCCAAAAGCCTGGGCGCCCTGCTGGTGCACTACAGCACCGACTATGTGTTCGACGGCTCCGGCAGTGGGGCACGCAAGGAGGGTGATGCCACCGGGCCGCTATCGGTCTATGGCCGCACCAAGCTCGAAGGCGAGCAGCGGATTGCGGCCACGCATTGCCGCCATCTGATTTTTCGCACCAGCTGGGTCTATGCTGCGCGTGGCGGCAACTTTGCCAAGACCATGCTGCGCCTGGCGCAGGAGCGTGAAGCGCTCAGCGTGATCAACGATCAATGGGGGGCCCCCACCGGCGCCGATCTGATTGCCGACGTCACGGCCCACGCCGTGCGGCATGTGAGCGCCCATGAAGACGATGGCGGTCTCTACCATCTGGTTGCGGCAGGAGAAACCAACTGGCATGCCTATGCCAGCCATGTGATCGAGCGCGCTCAGAATCTGCGCCCGGATCTGGGCTGGAAGGTGCAAAGCATCGCCGCCGTGCCGACATCGGCGTTCCCGACAGCGGCTGTAAGGCCCTTGAACTCGCGCCTGGATACGCACAAGCTGCAAGCGACCCTGCAACTGCACCTGCCTGCATGGCAGCATGGCGTGGAGCGCATGCTGCGCGAGATCCTGTAATTCTCAAAACTCGCTTCGAGCGCTGATCGGTACAGCGCTGGAGGCCATTCATCGATTCATCATGACGATACAGCGCAAAGGCATCATTCTGGCTGGCGGCTCCGGCACCCGTCTGCACCCCGCCACCCTGGCCATCAGCAAACAGCTGCTGCCCATCTACGACAAGCCCATGATCTACTACCCGCTGAGCACGCTGATGCTGGCGGGGATCCGGGACATTCTGATCATCAGCACGCCGCAGGATACGCCGCGTTTCGAGCAACTGCTGGGCGACGGCAGCCAGTGGGGCCTGAATCTTCAGTACGAGGTGCAGCCCAGCCCCGACGGCCTGGCCCAGGCCTTCCTGATTGGCGAAAAATTCCTCGACGGCGCTCCCAGTGCCCTGGTGCTGGGGGACAACATCTACTACGGTCATGACTTCCAGCCGCTGCTCAAGAAGGCCGATGCGCGGCAGACCGGTGCCACGGTGTTTGCCTACCATGTGCAAGACCCCGAGCGCTACGGTGTGGCCGAGTTTGATGCTGCAGGCAAAGTGCTGTCGCTCGAAGAAAAGCCCAAGCAGCCCAAGAGCAACTATGCGGTCACCGGCCTGTACTTCTACGACGAGCAGGTGGTGGAGCTGGCCAAGCAGGTCAAGCCTTCGGCGCGCGGCGAGCTGGAGATCACGGACCTCAACGGCATGTATCTGCAGCAAGGCAAGCTCAATGTCGAGCTCATGGGTCGTGGCTATGCCTGGCTGGACACCGGCACGCATGACAGCCTGCTCGAAGCGGGGCAATTCATCGCCACCCTGCAGCAGCGCCAAGGCCTGAAAGTGGCCTGCCCGGAAGAAATTGCCTATCGCCAGAAATGGATTGATGCCGCTCAACTGGAGAAGCTGGGCCAGGCGCTGGTCAAGAATGGCTACGGACAATACCTGCTGCAGGTGCTCAAGGAAAAGGTGCGCGTATGAAGTTCACGCCTTTGGCGATTCCCGATGTCTTTCTGATCGAGCCCAAGGTGTTTGGGGATGCGCGTGGCTTTTTTCTGGAAAGCTTTCGCCAGGACCTCTTCAACCAGGCCACGGGCACGAGCCACGCGTTCATACAGGACAACCACAGCCGCAGCAGCAAGGGCGTGCTGCGCGGGCTGCACTACCAGCTGCCGCCCCATGCCCAGGGCAAGCTGGTGCGTGTGATCTCGGGTGCGGTGTTCGATGTGGCCGTGGATATCCGTCGCAGCTCGCCCACTTTTGGTCAATGGGTGGGCGCGGAGCTGAGCGCCGAGAATCACCGCCAGCTCTGGATTCCACCGGGCTTTGCCCATGGCTTTGTGGTGCTCAGCGACACGGCGGACTTTGTCTACAAGACCACGGCCTATTACGCGCCCGTGTCGGATCGGGGCCTGCTCTGGAACGATCCGGACCTGGGTATTGCCTGGCCCCAGCTCGATATCGAGTTTTCCTTGTCCGAAAAGGACAGGAATCAGCCCGCATTCAAGCAGGCAGAACTGTTCGATTAGCGCGTCCTTGATTCGGCCATCTGCAGAAATGGCTGGATCAGCTGTGCATCGCTTCGCTCGCGCAGGCAGTACAGGTATTCGGGCAGGCAAGGCACCTCGCCTTCCAGATCGAGCACGACGAGGTCCGGGTGTGCCGATGCTTCGTGCCGCGCAAAAATACTGATACCCATCTGGCGGATCACGGCCTCGCGTATGGATTCTCGGCTGGCAATTTCCAGCACCCGTTGCGGGATCACCTGGGCCGCTTCCAGCATCTGCTCGGTCATCTGTCGGGTCACGGAGCCGCGCTCGCGCAGGATCAGCGTGTCCTGGGCCAGATCCCTGATATCGACGGACTTCTGCCTGGCCAGCACATGCTGCCGGTGCACGACCAGGGCCAGCGGGTCGCGCCCCAGCTCCAGGCGCAGCAGGCGCGGGTCGGTGTCCAGGTGCGAAGAGGTCGCCAGATCCACCTGGTACTCCGCCAGTGCCTGAATCATCTGGCGCGAATTGCCATTGACGATACTCACCTCCACCAGCGCATACTGCTGCTGATAGCGCTTGACGATGTCCAGCACATAGTAGGGTGCGGTGGCGCCTATGCGCAGCTGGCCCTGGTTGACATGACCCGACTGGCGCAGCGCCGATTCGATCTGGGCAGACTGCAGCAGCAGCTTCTCTATCCCGGGCAGCAGCTTCAGGCCCGCATCGGTGATGGCCAGCCTTCCGCTCTGGCGCGTGAATAGCTCGACCTCATATTGCTCCTCCAGGGCCTTGATCTGCGCTGTGACCGTGGGCTGGCTCAGCCCCAGCTGGCGCGCAGCCTGCGTGATGCTGCCGAGACGGGCGACCCAGAAAAAGGATTTGAGCTGTGTGGCAAACATGACCAAGTCTTCAAGAAAGCAGTCCCCGGATTTCAACATGAACGCTGCAGCCGGCAATGCGGATGGTTTGCTTTGATTTCGATAGCTGCTTGTGCTTATATATGTTTGTATATAAATGGTTTTATATATAAATATGAGGTAGATAAAGCGCAATATGCTTTTGAATCAATAGCGTATCGATGACGGACGCCGGTGCGGCGCGCTGACTACAAAGTTTGCTGATGACACCCTTGGCAGATTTCAGTTCTGTGACACCAGCGTTTCACAGTGAGTTTCTACAGTTCCCTCATGCCGCAAAGGATCGCGTTGGTCGGCGGCAAAGATCAATCCAAGGGACTGTTATCCATGCGTCACGCTTTTGCACCCGCCACTCGCCGCTTCACCTTGAGCGCCTTTGCCACGGTTGCCACGGCCTTGTTGGGCCTGGCTTCCGCCGCCCAGGCCAGGACCGATCTGCTGGTGTATTCGGCCCTGGAGGCCGACCAGATCAAGGCCTATAAAGCGGGTTTTGAAAAAGCCCATCCCGAGATCGAACTGAAGTTCGTGCGTGACAGCACGGGCATCATCACCGCCCGCCTGCTGGCCGAGAAAGCCAACCCTCAGGCCGATGTGATCTGGGGCGTGGCCGCCACTTCGCTGATGCTGCTGGACAAGCAAGGCATGCTGCAGCCCTATGCGCCCAGGAACCTGGCCAGGGTGCGCTCCAGCATGCGCGATGCAGCAGCCACGCCGAGTTGGGTGGGCATGGATCTGTGGTCGTCCGCCGTCTGCTTCAACACCGTGGAAGGCCAAAAACGCAAGCTGCCCACGCCAGCCACCTGGGTCGACCTGACCAGACCCGAGTTCAAGGGTGCGATCACCATGCCCCATCCGGCGTCCAGCGGTACGGGCTATCTGATGGTGGCCGCGTGGCTGCAGATGATGGGCGAGGACAAGGGCTGGGCTTATATGGATGCGCTGCACCAGAATATCGGCGTGTACACGCACAGCGGCTCCAAGCCCTGTCGCCAGGCCGGCGCGGGCGAGTTTCCCGTGGGCCTGAGCTTTGAATACCGCGCCAACAAGACCAAGAAGGATGGAGCGCCCATCGACATCGTCTTCCCCCGGGAAGGCCTGGGCTGGGATGTGGAAGCCACCGCCATTCTGAAGACCAGCAAGAAGCAGGAGGCTGCCAAGGCCCTGGCCGACTGGGCGGTGACGCCCGATGCCAACAAGCTCTACGCAGCCAACTTTGCCGTGCTGGCCTTGCCCGAGGCCCAGGAAAAGCACGAGTTCATTCCGGCCGATCTGGAAAAGCGACTGGCCAGGAACGACTTCAACTGGGCAGCGGCTAACCGTGATCGTATCTTGGCCGAATGGTCGCGTCGGTACGAAGCCAAGGCGGAGAAGAAATAACACCCCCTGAGGCGCTTCGCCTTGGCGGCGCCGCGCCTTCCCCCTCTCTGGCGCTGAGCGCCGGAGGGGGACGATAGCCTCGCTGCGGGGTTGCCCTTGCTCGCTGTCACTGGCGAAACGGGTCTGCACATGCAGCGGTGGGCATTTCGAGCGATACAGATCGGAACGACCTTCGGATTGTTTGCACGTTGAAAGAGATACATGCTGCGCATTGACCATATTGCCAAGCAGTACCGGGTCCAGCCGGTGCTGCGCGACATTGACCTGCTGGTGGAGGGGGGCGAGTTCGTCAGCCTGCTGGGCCCTTCGGGCTGCGGCAAGACCACGCTGCTGCGCATTCTGTGCGGCATCGAGCAGGCCGACGCGGGCCGCATTCTGTTTCAGGGCGAGGACATCACGCGCTGGCCCGCCGCGCGCCGGGGCTTTGGCGTGGTGTTCCAGAGCTATGCGCTGTTCCCCAATCTGACGGCTGCGCAGAACGTGGCCTTTGGCCTCAAGGGCCATCCTGCCGGGCAGGTCCAGGCCAGGGTGCAGGAGCTGCTGGCTCTGGTCGGCCTGGGCGCGCAGGCGCAGCGCTATCCCGCGCAAATGTCGGGTGGCCAGCAGCAGCGCATTGCGCTGGCCCGGGCACTGGCGCCGTGCCCGCGTCTGCTGTTGCTGGACGAGCCGCTGTCCGCGCTGGATGCCCAGGTGCGCACCGAACTGCGCAGCGAGATCCGCCAGCTGCAGCGCCAGCTGGGCATTGCCTGCGTGATGGTCACGCATGATCAGGAGGAGGCACTGTCCATGGCCGACCGTGTGGTGCTCATGCACCAGGGCCGTATCGAACAGCAGGGCGCGCCCGAGCAGCTCTACGCCAGGCCCGTCAGCCACTTTGCTGCGGGCTTTGTGGGGCGCATGAATCTGCTGCCCGCCGTGGCCGAGGCTGGCAACATGGTGCGAGTAGGCGAAGGACGCCTGGATTGCGCCACGGCGGGGTTTGCTGCGGGAGATGCCTTGCTGGTGGGGATTCGCCCTGAAAGCGTGGTGCTGCACCCGGCGCAGCCCACTGCGCTGCCCAATCTGCTGAGGGCGCGGGTGGTGGAGACCTCGTTCATGGGCTCCATGGTGCTGGTGCGTGTCTACAGCCCCACGCTGCAATGCCAGATCGATGTGCAATGGCCGCTGCGCCATGACACCCCGCTTCCCGACTGGTTGCAGGGCGAGGTACTGGCGGAACTGCCCCCAGCCGCGCTGCAGGCGCTGGCACCCCCCGAGAATCTGCGGAGGATCGCATGAGCTTGCGCACCATTGATTCGGCGTCTGGCCTCCCGCTCGACCCGGCGATCAGCCGTACACAGCGAGGTGGCTCCGCAGCGCCGCGGCAGACTCCTGTCTTCAACGGGGAAAAGCTCTGGCTGGGCGCGCTGGTGCTGGGCCTGCTGGCCCTGTTGCTGGTGGCAATCGGACTGCCTGTGGGCACGCTTCTGGGCCGCAGCCTTGTATCGGCTGACGGCCGCTTCCTGGGGCTGGCCCAGTACATCGCCTATGCGCAGATGCCGGGCGTGGGCCTGTCGCTGTGCAACAGCCTGTGGCTGTCGGCCGTCAGCAGCACCCTGTGTGTGGCCCTGGCCTATGCCTATGCCTACGGCGTGATGCGCAGTTGCATGCCGCTGGCGCGGCTCTTCCGCGCCGTCGCCCTGGTGCCTCTTCTGGCTCCGTCGCTGCTCATGGCCATCAGCCTGATCTATCTTTTCGGTGCCCAGGGTCTGCTCAAGAGCTGGTTGGCGGGCGGCACGGCCTACGGCCCGTTTGGCATCATTCTGGGTTCGGTGCTGTGGACGTTTCCGCATGCGCTGATGATTCTGTGCACCACGCTGGCCTCTGGCGATGCACGCCTGTATGAGGCCGCCGCCACGCTGGGCGCAGGACGCTGGCGCAGCTTCTGCCAGGTCACGCTGCCGGCCAGCCGCTACGGTTTGATGATTGCCTGGATCGTGGTTTTTGTGCTGGTGGTGACGGACTTCGGCGTGCCCAAGGTGATCGGCGGCAACACGCAGGTGCTGGCCACCGATATCTACAAGCAGGTGATCGGACAGCAGAATCTGGGCATGGGCGCGGTGGTGGCCATGCTGCTGCTGGTGCCGGCAGGCCTGGCCTTTGCGGCCGAGCGACATTTGCGAGCCCGACAGGCCGCAGCCATGAGCGTGCGGGCCGTGCCTCTGGTGCCACAGCCCTGCGCGGCGCTTGACCGCGCGCTGCTGGTGTATTGCAGCCTGATGGCTTTGGCGCTGCTGGCGATGATGGGCGTGGCCGTGCTGGCATCCCTGGTCAGCTTCTGGCCCTACAACTTGAGCCTGAGCTTCAAGCACTACCAGTTCGACATGATGGACGGCGGCGGCTGGGCCAGTTACGCCAACTCGCTGACCATGGCCGTGGCCACGGCAGTGATCGGTGCCTTGCTGAGCTTTCTGAGCGCCTATCTGGTGGCCAGGCCCGCGGGCTGGGTGCGCGCGCGCCAGTGGCTGCACGCGGTGGCCACGCTGCCCATGGCGGTGCCAGGGCTGGCGCTGGGCCTGGGCTACATCCTGTTCTTCAATGCGGGCAGCAATCCGCTGCACTTTATGTACGGGTCCATGGGCATTCTGGTGCTGTGCTCGGTGGCGCATTTTTTCTCGGTGGCACACATCACTCAGCTTACCGCCTTGCAGCAGCTGGACGCCGAGTACGAGCGCGTGGCCGACTCCATGGGCGTACCGTTCTGGACGCTGCTGTGGCGTGTCCATCTGCCCGTATGCCTGCCTGCCGTCATGCAGGTGGCCGGCTATTTCTTTGTGAATGCCATGACCACGGTGTCGGCCGTCGTTTTTCTGTATTCGCCGCAAACCACGCTGGCCTCGGTGGCGGTGCTGGCCATGGATGACGCAGGCGATATCGCCCCTGCGGCTGCCATGGCCACGCTGATCTTTGCCACTGCCGCCGCCGGTCGCGTGCTGATTGCCGTGCTGGATGCCTGGATGCAGAAGCGTACCCAGCACTGGCGTCATCGCTGAGGTTTCCCGCCACTTCGATTCGCCGTCCTCTCTGTGCTGCGCTGCGTCGGCAGTGCGGCAGGGTCTCTCTTTGTCTGTTTGAAGGCTTCTCTCATGAAACACTACGACCTCATCGTCGTCGGCGCCGGCATTGTCGGCCTGGCCCATGCCTATACTGCGGCCGCGCGCGGCCGCTCCGTGCTGGTGATAGAGCGCGACGGCACCTGCCTGGGCGCCTCGATTCGCAACTTCGGCTTTGTCACCATCACGGGCCAGCGCGCCGGTGCCCATTGGCGGCGCGCCTTGCGCTCACGCGATGTCTGGGCCGAGATTGCGCCCAAGGCCGGTATCGATGTCCTGCATGCCGGCCTGTGGCTGACGGCGCGCCGCCCTGCTGCGGCAGCGGTGCTTGAGGCATTCATGCAAACCGAGATGGGCGCGGGCTGCGAGCTGCTGACGCCCGCTCAGGCCGCGGCGCGTCATCCGGCGCTGCGCACCGAACCCCTGCAATCCGTGCTCTACAGCCCGCACGAGCTGCGCGTGGAGTCGCGCACCGCCATCCCGCAACTGGCACTGTGGCTGCAGCAGGATCTGGGAGTGGATTTCCGCTTTGGTGAAAGCGTGATGGAAGTGGCAACGCCGCGTGTCACCACCTCGCGAGGCACTTACCATGCCGAACGCGTGGTGGTCTGCAACAACGCCGATCCAGGCGGGCTATTCGCTGGCGAATGGACTGACAACCAGGTGCAGCTGTGCCAGTTGCAGATGCTGCGCGTGCAGCCGCAAGCGGGCTTCAAGCTCGAAGGATCGGTCATGGGGGATCTGAGCCTGGTGCGCTACGAGGGCTATAGCGCGCTTCCTGAAGCCGCTGCACTGCGCGCCGAGCTGGAGCGTGAGGAGGCCGAGAGCCTGAAGCACGGCATCCACCTGATTGCCGTTCAGAGCGCCGACGGCTCGCTGGTGGTGGGCGATTCGCACCACTACGGCCGCGCACCCCGGCCTTTTGCCAGCGAAGCCGTCGACCAGCTCATGCTGCGACATATGAACGAGGCACTGCATATCGACAACGCCCGGGTCGTGGAGCGCTGGACGGGCATCTACCCCTCCAGTGCCGAAGCCCCTTGTTTTGTCAAGGCACCTGATGCAGCGACACGCGTGGTGGCCGTGACCAGCGGCTCGGGTGCGAGCACGGCTTTTGGTCTGGCCGAGGAAGTCTGGATGGCCTGGTAACTGCTACGAGTTGAATAGCTGCTAGCGCTTGCGGGCTGTCATATTTCAAGAAAATGAAATCAAAAACTATATCTGACAAGCGCAAGCAGCTATCAAAGCATGAGCGTCACTGCTGCACAAACAGCGGTGCAATCAGCATGACGAGAACGATGGCGGCCAGCACGGCGAACAGGATCTTGACCCAGCTGTAAGGCCGCTCGCCCGCAATCTGGCCGGTGTAGCCATTGGCCACGATCTGGTAGGTCTTGCTGCCATAGGTGTAGCCGACCAGCCAGACCGGTACCAGCGTGTGCTTGAAGCTGCGGCCCGAGTACTGGCGCTGGACCTGCAGATTGCGCTGCGTGTCGCCCGGCACCTGGCGCGAGCACATGCTGCGCAGCTGGCTGTCCATGTCTTCCTCGTTGATCCTGGCGGCCTTGGAGAGGTCCACCTGGTAGCGCTCCACCGTCCAGCCGCGCACGAACTCCGGGCTGTAGGGCTTGAGGTCGGTGGTGGTCGGAAAGGGCTCCACCTGGCGCAGCAGATGGGCGTGCACGCCCACGGTGCCTGGCACCAGTTCGTCGTCGAAGAAATGCTGCAGGCTGCCCGATGCCGGCTCCCAGCGCACATGCTGGACCTGCCGTGTCTGCAGATTGCCGTTGGCGTCGCGATAGGACTCGGTGGTGTAGTAGTAATAGCCGGCCTCTGCCCACCACTGGGCGCTGGCATGGGCGTCAAAGGTCCAGTAGGGCAGATAGACGCCGTGCAGCGTGTCCGTCAGCGCGGCGCTCTTGAGCTTTCCGGGCGCAAACCAGCGGCTGCCGTACCACTGGCGGATCTTGTCGCGAATCTGGCCGTCGCTGATCTTGAACGGCAGGATGCTCTGCGGCGTGATGGCGTCGCTGCGCTCCTCATGGGCGACGATGGCCGGCGAGCCGCAGAAGTCGCAGCGCTGGGCCACGTTCTTGCCGAGAAACACCGAGATGGCGCGGCAGTTCTGGCACTGCACCTCGTAGCGTTCGTCCGAGCCCCAGCCGCGACCGCTGGCCGGGTTGCGCAAGGCCTCGGCCAGGTCCTGCTCCACCACGGCGCGTCCCAGCTCGGGCTGCGTCTGCTCGCTCCAGGGAACGACGGTGCCGCAGTAAGGGCATTTGAGCGACTGTGCCTTGGCATTCCACTCCAGATTGCCGCCGCACTCGGGGCAGACATGCTTGCCCACCATGGAGGGCGGCGCTGTCTCGGAGGCTGGGGTGAATGCAGATCCGGAAGTGTGAGGGGGGGGAGCGGGTGTGGCCACGGCAAAAAAGGGTTCAGGCGGCAGCAGCGACGGGATGGGTTTCGTAGAAGGTCACGCAGTTGCCGTCCTCGTCGAGAAGACTGAATTCCTGGGTACCCCAGGGCTGCTGGCGCAGACCGCCATTGGGGTGAACCGCATTTTCGGCCAGACACTGCGCATGCAGGGCGGCAATCCCCGTCACCTGGATGCGGCAGCTGGTCTGCCAGGGAATCTCCGGGTCCCGGCAGGCCCAGAAATGCAGCTCCGGCTCGCCCAGCGAGACGATGGCGTATTCACCCGGTTGAGCGTGAATGGTTCTTGCGCCCAGCACGCGGGCGTAGAAAGCCACGGTGCGCGCCATGTCCAGCGAGGCCAGCACCGGCGTGGTGCTGAGGAAAACCGGTTTGTGTTCACTCACGACGTGCCACCGAGACTGGGGATTGCGGATCAGCCGCGCAGGAACTCGTCCAGCGCGGCCTGGGCGATGCGCCACTGGCTGCCGATCTGGCGGGCCTTGAGGTTGCCGGCCTGGATTTCGGCCAGCACATCGGCCTCGGCCACGCCCAGCACCTGGGCCGCCTGGGCGGGAGTCAGCACCTGCAGGCCGGCGGCGGCCGGTGCGGCAGGCGTCTGGGCGGCCTGGGCCGCGGCCGGCGAGAAGGGGTCTGCCACCGCCGCGGCCGGCGTGCCTGCCGCAGCACCGCCGCCCTGCATGCCCTTCATCATTTCCTGGGCCATGCCGAAGCCCATGGCCATGGTGGCCGGAATCGTGGCTGCGGCAGCGCCTTCGCCGCCGTTGGCCATGGCCTGGCCCATCTGGTACTTCACGTAGTCGTTCAGGTTGCCGATGGCGCCCATGCTGGAGCGCTTGTCGATGGCCTGCTCCACCTCGGGCGGCACGGAAACGTTTTCCAGCAGGAAGCTGGTGATCTCCAGGCCGTATTTCTCGCTGACGGCCGGGTTGATGAGCTGCAGCAGTGCGTCGCCCAGCTCGCTGTAGCGCTGGGCCACATCGAGTGCCGGAACCTGGGCCTTGGCCAGGGCTTCGGAGAAGATGCTGACAATGCGCGAGCGCATGGTGTCGGCAAACTCGTCGATGCGGAAGTTCTGGTCCGTGCCCGCCACTTCCTTGAGGAACAGGGCGGCGTTGGTGATGCGGAAGTCATAGGTACCGAAGGCGCGCAGACGGATCACGCCAAAGTCCTTGTCGCGCATCATGATGGGGTTGGAGGTGCCCCATTTGTTGCCCGTGAACAAGCGCGTGTTGATGTAGTAGACATCGCACTTGAAGGGCGAGTTGAAGCCGTACTTCCAGCCGCGCAGCGTGGACAGAACCGGGATGTTCTGCGTGGTCAGCAGATAGCGACCCGGGTTGAACAGGTCTGCAAACTGGCCTTCGGAGACGAACTGCACCTGCTGCGATTCACGCACGATGAGCTGGGCGCCGTTCTTGATTTCCTTGTCCTCATCGGGCCAGCGATACGACAGCGTGTCGCGCGAATCATCAGTCCATTCGATGATTTCGATCAGTTGCTTGGTGATGATTTTCATGAAATCCATGACGTACTCCGAAAGAGGATGACGGGAAAGGAATCATTCTAGGAGCCAAACCGCAACCGCCGGTTCCGGGATGCGTGGCAGCTGCTCGGAAATTGTTAAAAAGTGAGCGCCATACGCTTGCTATACAGGATCTTCAAGATCAATTGATGCTGTATCTGAGCCCTCGTAGGTGGTAAGTGCTAGCGTTTTTTTCACGGTTTTGAAATCACCGGCTCTGGGCTCTTCGTGAAAATGCCCGCTGTGGGGCCGCGCAGACAGACTGCGCCCGTGATCATTGGCACAGACTTAGAATCTACCGCTTATGCGGTCGATGCCGCCCAGAACACCTCTTAATGAAGATGCCGCCCGCAATCGCCAGTGATTGCGGACGTGCGAACGTATACAAGTCATGCTGACCTTCCAACAAATCATTCTGAAACTGCAGTCCTACTGGGCCGAACAGGGCTGTGCATTGCTCCAGCCCTATGACATGGAAGTCGGCGCCGGCACCTCGCACACCGCGACCTTTCTGCGCGCCATCGGCCCTGAGCCCTGGAAGGCGGCCTATGTCCAGCCCAGTCGTCGTCCCAAGGACGGCCGCTATGGCGAGAACCCCAACCGCCTGCAGCACTACTACCAGTTCCAGGTGGTGCTCAAGCCCGCACCCGACAATATTCTCGAGCTGTACCTGGGCTCGCTCGAAGCCCTGGGCTTCGATCTGAAGAAGAACGACATCCGCTTTGTCGAGGACGACTGGGAAAACCCCACGCTGGGTGCCTGGGGTCTGGGCTGGGAAGTCTGGCTCAACGGCATGGAAGTGACCCAGTTCACCTATTTCCAGCAGGTCGCCGGCATCGACTGCAAGCCCGCCACCGGCGAAATCACCTACGGCCTGGAACGTCTGGCCATGTATCTGCAGGGCAAGGAATCGGTGTACGACCTGGTCTACACGGATGGCCTGTCCTATGGCGATGTGTTCCACCAGAACGAAGTCGAGCAGTCCACCTACAACTTCGAGCACTCGAATGCCGAGTTTCTGTTCAGCGCTTTTGCAGCCCACGAAGGCACGGCCAACCAGCTGATCGACGCCCAGCTGGCCTTGCCCGCCTATGAGCAGGTGCTCAAGGCCGCTCATACTTTCAACCTGCTGGACGCCCGTGGCGCCATCTCGGTGACCGAGCGCGCTGCCTATATCGGTCGTATCCGCAACCTGGCCCGCGCCGTGGGCAAGAGCTATCTGGACAGCCGCGCGCGCCTGGGCTTCCCCATGGCGCCCAAGGCCCATGCCGACGAGGTGCTGGCCGAGCTGGCCAAGGCCGCAGAGCAGGCAGCCAAGAAAGCCGCATAAGCGACTTCAGGCTTCATTCCGACCCATATCCCAAAATTTCAGCGGCCAGCCTGGATCTAGCAAGCGCTGGCAGCTATCAAGATCATCATGAACGCATCGAATCTACTGGTTGAACTGTTTGTCGAAGAGCTGCCTCCCAAGGCGCTGCAAAAGCTCGGCGATGCTTTTGCCGCTGTCATCTTCGAGCAGCTCAAGGCCCAGGGACTGCTGGCATCGACCGAGTCGCGCCTGACGGCCTACGCGTCGCCCCGCCGCCTGGCCGTGCACATCACCGAAGTGCTGCCCCAGGCCGAAGACAAGGCTGTCTCGCAAAAGCTGATGCCTGTCTCCGTGGCGCTGGATGCCGAGGGCAAACCCACGGCCGCACTGCTGAAAAAGCTGTCGGCCCTGGGGGCCGACGAGTCCGCCGTGGCTGCTCTGAAGCGCCACGGCGAAGGCAAGGCCGAAGCCCTGTTCTACGAATCCACGGCCAAGGGCGTACTCCTGACCGATGGCGTGCAAAAGGCGCTGGACGAAGCACTGGCCAAGCTGCCCATTCCGAAGGTCATGCGCTACCAGCTGCAGGATGGCTGGACCAGCGTACATTTTGTGCGTCCGGCCCACGGCCTGGTCGTGATGCATGGCACCCAGGTGCTGATCGGCGTGAAGGCCCTGGGATTGACGGCCGGTGCGGCCACCCATGGTCACCGCTTTGAAGCCGCAGTGGACCCCGTGGTCATCCAGAACGCCGATAGCTACGCCGAGCAACTGCGTGAAGAGGGTGCCGTGATTGCCAGCTTCATCGAGCGCCGTGCCGATATCACCCGGCAGCTGCAGGCAGCTGCCGAACGCATTGGCGGCGGCGTGCGTCCCATTGACGACCCGGCCCTGCTGGACGAGGTGACGGCCCTGGTCGAGCGCCCCAATGTGCTGGTCTGCGAATTTGAAAAGGAATTCCTGGCCGTGCCCCAGGAATGCCTCATTCTGACCATGAAGGCCAATCAGAAGTACTTCCCGCTGCTGGATGCCAACGGCAAGCTGACGCATCAGTTCCTGATCGTCAGCAACATCCAGCCCCAGGACGCGTCGGCCGTGGTTGGCGGCAACGAGCGTGTCGTGCGCCCCCGTCTGGCCGACGCCAAGTTCTTCTTCGACCAGGACCGCAAGAAGACCCTGGCCAGCCGCGTCGAGCAAATGGACAAGGTGGTCTATCACAACAAGCTGGGCACCCAGGGCGAGCGCATCGCGCGCGTACGGGCCATCGCCAAGAGCATCGCCCAGCAGCTGGGCAACTCCGAGCTGGCCCGCCTGGCAGATCAGGCGGCCATGCTGGCCAAGACCGATCTGGTCACCGACATGGTGGGCGAATTCCCCGAGTTGCAGGGCATCATGGGCCGCTACTACGCCCTGAACGACGGCCTGGATGTGGCCGTGGCCGACGCCATCGAAGACCACTACAAGCCCCGCTTTGCCGGTGACGAACTGCCGCGCGGCGATGTGGGCGTCATCGTGGCGCTGGCCGACAAGCTCGAAACCCTGGTCGGCATGTTCGGCATCGGCAACCTGCCCACCGGCGACCGCGACCCCTTCGCCCTGCGCCGCCACGCGCTGGGCGTGATCCGCATGCTGGTCGAAAAGGATCTGGAGCTGGATCTGGAAACCCTGCTGGTCAGCACGCTGCCGGCCTTTGGCGACAAGATCCAGGACGCCACGCCCCAGCTGGTCGAATTCATCTACGACCGCCTGGCCAATATGTTCCGCGAACAAGGTTACAGCGCCCAGGAAGTGGAGGCCGTGCTGGCCCTGCAGCCCCAGCGCCTGTCCGACGTGCAAAAACGCCTGGAGGCCGTGCGTGCCTTTGCGGCGCTGCCCGAAGCTCCGGCCCTGGCCGCAGCCAACAAGCGTGTGGGCAATATCCTGAAGAAGGCGGAAACCGACGTTCAGCCCCAGGTGAACGAAGCGCTGCTGGTGGAACAGGCTGAAAAGGAACTGTATGCCGTGCTGCAGCAGGTGGCGCCCAAAGCCCAGCAACAGTTTGCAGCAGGTGATTACACCGCCAGCCTGCAAACCCTGGCAGCATTGCGTGCCTCGGTCGATGCGTTCTTCGAACAGGTCATGGTGAATGCCGAAGATCCGGCTCTCAGGGCCAATCGACTGGGGTTGTTGGCGACGCTGCATGAAGCCATGAATCGGGTGGCGGATTTGGCGAAGCTGGCTGTTTGAACATGCGGCCTGCCATGTATGTGGCAGGCATATTTTTAATATTAAGTAACCTATAGCATTGGTTGTGGTCTATTTTTTGATCTTCACTGCTAGGAACAGTTGCTTCTTATTAAATTAAGAATATTAATATTTGGATATTTGAATGTCCATAAAAAAGAATACCATCTGGAATTTAGTTGGAGCCGGTGTTCCACTGATATTCGCAGCTTTCAGTATCCCTTACGTAATTAGTAAAATCGGAGTTGAAAGATTCGGTATTCTAACTATAGTGTGGGTTCTGATTGGCTATTTTAGTCTCTTTGATTTTGGGCTCGGTCGTGCGCTCACACAAAGAATTTCTTCTGCACTGGCAAAGGGCGAAGAACAGAAAATCCCAGAGATCACATTTAATGGTGTCATTTTTACTCTGTTGACTGGGATTTTGGGCGGTAGCTTATTAGCTTGTTTCGCTTACCCGCTGGCTTATCTTTGGCTAAACATATCCACCCCTTTACAGACCGATGCTTTTTGGTCGTTTTTATGGACCACTTTTGGCATTATTCTGACCACCGTTTCTAATGGATTTCGTGGTGTGCTGGAGGCTTATGAGGATTTCAGAAGCGCCAGTATTCTGAAAATATTTCTAGGAGTTGCGAATTTTGTCACACCGGCATTGAGTGTCATTTTCTTTGGCACTAATGTTAGCACCATGGCCCTTATTTTGGTGCTGTCTAGATTATTAGTGGCTTTTTTCTATTTCTTGCAGGTGAGGAGGACTGTCGAAGTTGGTTGGAGGATGCAGAAGCTCAGCCTTCAGACGATTAGAGACATGCTGTCTTTTGGGGCGTGGATGACTGTCTCTAATACTATTAGTCCCATCATGGTAAATTTTGATCGATTTTTTATATCCAATGTTTTGGGTGGCTCTATGGTGGCCTTTTATACAGTGCCATTTGAGATCATAACCCGAATACTTATTCTGCCGACCGCATTGAGTACCACGCTTTTTCCTAGGTTTACAGCGACATTGCAGAATAATAAGATGGAGGCAAAAAATATATATATCAGCAGTTTCAACCTTACCGCATTGACTCTTGGCGTTGTTTGTCTCATAGGCGCTTTTTGCGCTAATTTTGGTTTGAAGATATGGGTTGGTGAGGAGTTCGCAGAAAAATCTACTCTAGTCAGTTGGATTTTATTAGCAGGAGTCTTCTTCAATGGTGTGGCAATGGTGCCCTTTTCCCTGATCCAAGCTAATGGCAGCGCAAAAGGAATTGCGAAGATTCACTTGCTTGAACTTGTGTTGTATGTTCCGCTATTGATCCTAATGATTCACAAAGCCGCCATTGTTGGTGCCGCTGCTGCTTGGACTATGCGTGTTGTTTTTGATTTTATTCTCTTAAGTATTTTCGCTAAAAAGATTTTGAAATGAAAACATATATTCAATGAGAGAATCTATTAAAAAATCGAGATGGATATTTAATGTATTTCCATCGTTGTTTAATTTTTGGCCCTTATTATTGATTTTTTCACAAAAAGCATTAATATTGCCTGGGTATTTTTTTTATTTTAATGGGGTATATAGAAATTATGCTAAAGATGTACTGATTATTATATCATTGTTAATTTTTGCAGGGCTTACTTATATACTCCAAGAGTCAAACCCTTATGCATTGATTCATCTTGCTGGATATTCTTTATTTCTTCTCTCGATACCGATAATTAATAAATCAGTCTTCAGTTATAAAGAAAATCTTGTAAAGGTGGTATCTTTCTTTACTTTTTTTAATTCATGCTTGGCTATATTAATTTATATTTTCTCCTTTGACATTTCTGAATACAGGGGGCTTAATAGAATTATTGGGGATGACGGAGTCGTAGCTAGAATATTTTACGAGTCGTCGAGTCTTATTGCCGTATTTTCGTTGGGGTTTGTAAGAAATAGGTTCATTAAATATATAGTATTTTTTGTCGTTTTATTTTATGCTATTTTCCTTGCGAAAAGTATTTTTGTGATTGGCCTTTATATATTAAATTATGGATTGGGGAAGATAATAGAATCAAAAATTTGGATGAAATTTATTCTAGCGTTCCTTTTCTTTGTGGTGTGCATTATTATTTATTCTTCTTTGTTTTATATAAGGCCTGATATTGGACTAAGCTTGTCTTTTAAGTTGAATCAACTGTATTCGATATTGAATGATGACTCTTCAGTAATATTGGGTTCTGGTTGGGGTTATGTCATTCAGGGAATTGGGGATAGCCTTGAGCAACCTTATCAAATCGAAATGCAGTTACCTATGCTCTTTCGGCAAATCGGCATTTCTGGGATGTTTTTTTATGTGGCTGGCATATTTTTATTGATTAAGTCTGTTAGCAAAACGTGGAGAGTTTCTTTCTTGAGGTCGCTGGTTTATTTTGCTATAGGACTTAACAATCCTTGGTTATTTCTTCCATCTTGGTATATGACGGCGGTTCTAATGTTTCAATATTTGGATGATAAAAGATGAAAAAGCATCTATTGATTTGCTGTCACAATGGAGCATCGTTTATTGAAGATCAGGTTGAATCAGTTATTCAGCAGGACTCTAAAATAGATTACTATCATGTATTTGATTTTTCGTCTAGTGATGGAACTCCGGAAATAATAATAAGTTTATTTGAGCGATATGGCTTGGAGAATTTTAAATTTTATAGATACAGAGACGCTCCAGGAGCATCTCGCTCTTTTTTTAGGGCATTTTCTGAGTTAAGTAAAGTTGTTGAGGACGAAGATTGTATTTTTTTTGCGGATCAGGACGATGTATGGTTGCCGGGAAAAATACGTGCAATGCAAGATATTTTTGAAAGAAAAATATCAAAAAATAGAAATCTTGCTATTTTCCATGGTGTTAAGGTTGTGGATTCTGATCTTGGCATAATAAAGGAGAATTTTTATACGGGAAATCCATATTCTATTCCACGAGATCTTTCGATTGACCGTCTTTTATTATGTAATCCTGTAATTGGTCATACGTTGCTAGTTTCTGGGGCTGCATTAAAAATGGTTAGTCAAGAAATGAATCATGCTGGATACATAATGCATGATTGGGCTTTGATGCTATGGTTGAAAAGATTTGGGGAAGTGGATTTTTACTTGGAAACCCCACTTTCTCTCTACAGGCAGCATGCCAATAATATTCTTGGAACGACAAAAAAAAGAAGCCTTAAAGAATCACTGTGTAGAGCTAACGATTTAGCGAGAGCAATAGTGCTTCAGACGGCTGAATTTTCTTATGATCTCAGAAAAAAGTATGACGTTTCGGGTGCCATATTTCTTGATAAGATTTTGATTTATATTTTTGAGAAAGATTATAGGAAATTTCTAATTTATCCGTTTTTGGCTCTTTTGGCTTTTTTTAGAGGGCCGACATTCGAAAGAAAGATGCTAGCTTTTTTTATCCTTGGACAGATATTTTTTTCATAAGAAGTGATTAATTATGAACTCAGAAAAAGTTATAAGGCTTGCATTTGTTGGATCTGTTGGGGTTCCTAATAGGTACGGTGGATTTGAGGCGTTCCTTGAACATTGTGGGCCTGAAATTGCCAAGAAGGCTGCTGAAGTGGTAGTTACCTGTGATGCCTCTGTGTATGAGAATGAAGACGGTGATTTTCAGGGGGTGAAAAGGGTTTTTATTCCTGTTAGGGCAAATGGTGGTGCTTCAATCTTGCATGATGCCCTAGCTTTCTTGAAGGTTTTTAGTCGATCTTCTCATATCTTCTTTCTTGGGGTGTCGGGCGGCTTGTGGTTTCCGATTTTTCGTTTGATGTGCGATCTTTCTGGTAAGAAAATCATTGTCAATATTGATGGTGTTGAATGGCGTCGCAGTAAGTTCGGAAAGTTTAAAAGATTAATTCTCCGCTTGCTGGATGGAATGTCGCAGATATTTGCTCATAAGATCATTTACGATAATGAAGGTCTGCGTCCTTACATATTGAAGCCATATGTCTCTAAATCTTCATTGATCGCCTATCCAGGAGATTATGTAAAGAAGATATCTGGTGTTCAGATGCAAAAAGGCCATGCACTGACAATTTGCCGAATCGAGCCCGAGAATAATCTCGATATACTCATCGAAGGGGCCTTGAATTCAAGGCTGGATTTATATACCGTGGTTGGGAACTGGAATCACAGCCCCTATGCAAGGAATCTTCGTGAAAAATATAGAGGGCAGCCTAAAATCAGGCTGTTAGACCCTATCTATGATGCAATGAAGTTGGCGGAACTGCGTCAGTCCTGTGAAATCTATTTACATGGTCACAGTGTGGGCGGGACCAATCCATCGCTGGTGGAAATGCTTTTTTACGATTGCCGAATTTTATGTTTTGATGTGAATTTCAATAGGTTTACAACGGATAATGAGCTTGAATATTTTAAGAACTCTGAAGATTTGGTAAATATCATTTCTATGCAAAGAGGAAATGTGTCTTCCCGAGATGCTTTGCGTAAAAGATATTCTAGGAATGAGATCGTAAGAAAATATTTGGCGCTGGTTTGATGGTGTTTAACGCCTTGGCATCCAGCGGAAAAATGCGAGCTTGCTGTAAAACATAAGGTAGCAAATAAAGCTGAAGATGAAGGAGGCCGCAGTTAGTATCTTGCTTTGGTAGGTGAAGATAGCTAGCAAGCAAGGTATGGCTGCGTAAATCCAGAGAAAAGGTGACGTAAGTCCGTTTTGCATAGGCTTCGAGAAATTGGCGAATATTTTTCGCGCCCAGCGTTTGTTGGCAAGCGAATGCAAGTGGAAGAAGTCCGGTTCAGTCGGGCTGTATCCTTCTCGGAGAGATCTCCGCAAGATGCTAAAGCCTACTTCGATGATGGGGTAGGAGCAGATGAGTAGACTGGTCCACGGAGATACAGAGTGATTTCGCTCGGGGAGCAGCACGGCAATCCATGCCAGTGTGAAGCCCAGAAAGTAAGCCCCTCCGTCTCCTAGAAATATCTTTCCCTTGGGCCAGTTGACAAAGAAGAAGCCTGCGACGGCACCTGCAATGATCAAGCAGGTAAATGCGAGGGGGATATCTCCTACCAGCCTTGCGATGATGCCGAAGGCCGCGAGAATAATCATTGCAGTGCCTGCAGTCAGCCCATTCAATCCATCGATGATATTGATGGAGTTGGCAACACCGCCAACAGCCACGGCCGTGAAGATGACGGAGATGATGGTAAATCCCAGCAAGAAGTCAAGGCCGGGGATATCGACGTGAGTGAGCGATGTGCCAGTAATACCCCAGCCCAGGACCCCAGAGGCCATGGTGGCAAGCAGACGGATTTTTACCGATACTTTTTTGGTCAGATCTTCCAAAAGGCCAAAAATGAAGGCGGGGAGCCCGGCCATGAGAATGGCGCTAAGAATCATTCTCTTTTCCGCTGCAGCTGCGCCATGACTCGAGGCGGCAAAGCCGGCAAAGACGCCGATTGCTATACCGATGCCGCCAATTCTTGGCGTTGGGGTGGTATGAACTTTTTGTACCCCATTGCTGGAGTCCATGGAAAAGCTGCCATGCCATTTCTTGGTGGTAACCAGCAACACGCAGGTAATAAACGAGGCCAGACCTGCAAGAAACGCGTCATACCTGAATAACTCTTGAACAGAGAAAATTATCGAATTCATGGAGGGAGTAGATGTGGAATCGTTTTAAGTTTTATATCGAGAAGGTAGCTGACTCGGGGAAGTTGGCATCTTGCTCGTCTCCAAGAGCATTTGCGGCACAATGCAGCCCATCTGACTTGAACATTGTCCCACGGGACAGAGCTTTGATCTATGACCACTATTGAACCCACCACCCAGATCGCTCCCCGCGACAAAGCTGAAATCCTCGCGCAAGCGCTGCCCTATATCCGCAAGTTCCATGGCAAGACCATGGTCATCAAGTATGGCGGTAACGCCATGACCGATCCTGCCTTGCAGGCCGACTTTGCGGAAGACGTGGTGTTGCTGAAGCTGGTGGGCATCAACCCGGTGGTGGTTCATGGTGGTGGACCTCAGATCGAGGCGGCGCTGGGCCGACTTGGCAAGAAGGGTGAATTCATTCAGGGCATGCGTGTCACGGATGAGGAAACCATGGAGGTGGTGGAGTGGGTGCTGGCTGGTGAGGTGCAGCAGGACATCGTGGGTCTGATCCATCAGGCGGGGGGCAAGGCCGTGGGTCTGACGGGACGCGATGGCGGCTTGATCCGTGCCAAGAAGCTCAAGATGCTGGACAACAAGGATCCGAGCATCGAGCACGATGTGGGTCAGGTCGGGGATATCGTTGCCATCGACCCCAGCGTGGTGAAGGCGCTGCAGGACGATGCGTTCATTCCGGTGATCAGCCCTATCGGTTTTGGTGAGGAGAACGAAAGTTACAACATCAACGCCGACGTGGTTGCAAGCAAACTCGCAACAGTGTTGCAAGCTGAAAAGCTGGTGCTTTTAACCAACACTCCGGGTGTGCTCGACAAGGCCGGCAATCTGCTGACGGATCTGACGGCGCGCGAGATCGATGGCCTGTTTGCGGACGGGACGATTTCCGGCGGCATGCTGCCCAAGATTTCCGGCGCTCTGGATGCTGCCAAGGCCGGCGTGAATGCGGTGCACATCATCGATGGACGTGTGCCGCACTCCATGCTGCTGGAAATACTGACCGACCAGGCCTATGGCACGATGATCCGCAGTCATTGACGAGCCTGTCTGGCCCTGACATGTGGTCATGCGTGCCGGGTCACATTTCACAGAAGGCGTTAACATCGCCTCAGGGCTTTCCCGGGCGGAGCTGTGCCCGGGACTCTGCCGCAAGCCGCCTTTGGGCGGCTTTTGTTTTTGAGCGAGGTAGGACTTTATGCGTTTGCTTCTGGTGGAAGATGATGTGATGGTGGCCAGCGGTATCAAGCTGGGTCTTTCCGATGCCGGTTATGCCGTGGACTGGGTGGGCAGTGCCGAGCGCGCGCTGGAGGTGCTGGCCCAGGAAGCGTTTGACGTGGCGGTGATCGATATCGGCCTGCCGGGGATCAACGGCCTGGAGCTGACGCGCCGCCTGCGCAGCAGCGACGTGGAGAGCAAGGCCATGCCGGTGCTGATCCTCACGGCGCGCGATGCGCTGCAGGACCGGGTGCAGGGCCTGGACTGGGGGGCGGACGACTACATGGTCAAGCCTTTCGAGCTGCCCGAGCTGCTGGCGCGCCTGCGTGCGCTGATGCGCCGCTCCCAGGCGGCGACGTCGGCGGTGCTGAACTTCGGTTGCATCGAGCTGGATACGGCGGGCCGCCGTGCCGGCGCGCGTCAGCTGCCGCAGGAGGGCGAAACCGAAGGCCGCTTGCTCCCCATCGATCTGGGGCCGCGCGAATGGACGGTGCTGGAGTATCTGTTGCTCAATGCTCCCAAGCCCGCCAGCAAGGAAAAGCTGCTGCAGGCCCTGACCGGCTGGGACCGCGAAATCACGCCGAATGCCGTGGAAGTTTATGTGTCGCGCTTGCGCAGCAAACTTGAGCCGCATGGCGTGGCCCTGCGTTCCATTCGCGGCTTCGGTTATCGGCTGGAGCTGATGCCCGAATCCGTTTGATTCTCGTTTTGATAGCTGCTTGCGACTGATTGATATGGCATCTGGTTATTTATATAGCTGAACCGGTTATTTATGAAGCGCTTGCAGCTGTAAAAACTGAATATTCGAAGTTTCATTCAATAAGCATTAATGACCGCCAATCTGCGCTTTCGGCTGCTGGTTCTGCTCTTGGTGCCGCTGATGCTGCTAGCGGCCATGGGCGGCTGGTTCAGCTACAGCGCGGCGGACGAGGCGTCCACCCAGCATGACCAGCGTTTGCTGCGTCTGCTGCCGGCCCTGGCCGACTCGGTGCTTGCGCCCTCGATTGCGGACGGCACGCCGCCGCTGGTGTCGCTGACGCCCAGCGTGGAGGACTTTTTACGCAATCAGGGCGATGAAGCGGGCTATGCCGTGGGCGACTTGCAAGGCAACGTGGTGGCGGGCGATACCTGGATCAACTTCGATGTGCCGGCGACCGGCACGGCGGAATTCCACAGCCAGGAGCATGATGGAGTGACCTATCGTGTGGCCGTGCTCAAGGCCGAAACCTACGGGGCCGGAGAGATGGTTGTCATGCTGGCCGACAGCAGCGACGTGCGCCAGCAATGGGTGCGTCAGCTGCTGATGCATGTGCTGCTGCCCAATCTGCTGCTGATTGCGGGCGCGGCCGTGGCCATTTACTGGTCGGTGAGTCGGGCCTTCAAGCCGCTGCACAAGCTGACCCAGGCGGTGGAGCGCCGCTCGCCCCGTGATCTGAGCCCGATTGACGAACAGACTTCGCCGGCCGAGGTGCGGCCATTGGTGCGCTCGCTCAATCGGCTGTTCTCCCTGGTCAACGCACAGGCCGAAGGCCAGCGCCGTTTCGTCGCCGATGCAGCCCACCAACTGCGCACGCCGCTGGCGGCCCTGCAGACCCAGGTGGAGGCCTGGGCCTTGAGCGGGCAGGAAGCCCGGCGGCTGGCCAAGCGCACGGGGGAGCCGGCGCAGGTCGTGCTCACGGTGGAGCAGATCGAGCAGTTGCGTGATGCCACGCGGCGCACTTCCCAGCTGGCCCGTCAGTTGCTGGCCCTGTCGCGTGCCGATGCGCGCAATGCCGAGGTGCAGCCGCTGCAGGAGGTCGATCTCAAGGAACTCTGCGAGAGCATGCTCGAAACCTTTCTCGACCGCGCCTCGGTCAAGGAGCTTGACTTTGGACTGGAGGTCGCGCCGGCATCGGTCTGGGGCCACAGCTGGCTGTTGCGCGAACTGGTTTCCAACCTGGTGGAAAACGCCATTAAATATACACCCCGAGGCGGCAGCGTCACCTTGCGATGTGGTCTGCGCCCGAGGCCCGTGGGCACGGACGATGCCACCTTGCTGCAGATGGCGGGTGTGCAGCAATGGGCTTTTGTCGAAGTGGACGACGACGGTCCTGGCGTGCCCGAGCAGGAGCGCAGCCAGATTACCCAGCGTTTCTATCGGGCCCAGGGCGTGGTCGAAGAGGGAACCGGATTGGGCCTGGCAATTGCCGACGAAATAACGCAATTGCATCAAGGCGTACTGAGTTTTGCAGACGGAAGTTTCGGTAAAGGCTTATTAGTAAGACTTGAAATTCCGGTTCAATCAGTTTCAGAAGGCGGTCATGGGGTATCTGAAGCTCTCAAAGGTTAATTTCTCGGTTACGCTTGCGTGTTGGTGAGAGCGGGGGTGAAAGTTGGGGTGGAGACCGCAAGCCTGCTGTTTATTAAGGTTGGTTTGACGCACCTGACGCCTGCCGGTAAGGATAGTCGTGTGCTTAACAGTGCAACTGGCTGTGAGAAAATTGCTAATAAATACTGAGTCGCCTATGTCTGAGTCTGAAGTCCTGTCGCCTGTTTCCAATATTGAAAGTTCTGCGGAGGACAGTCCTTCCGCCCCCGCCATGGCTCCTGCGCGCAAGCGCCCCAAGCCCGGAGAACGACGCGAGCAAATCCTGCAGGCACTGGCCTCCATGCTGGAAAAGCCCGGTGCCGATCGCATCACGACGGCGGCCCTGGCTGCCCACCTGAGCGTGAGCGAAGCGGCCCTGTACCGTCATTTCGCCAGCAAGGCCCAGATGTTTGAAGGCCTGATCGAATTCATCGAGCAGTCCGTCTTCACGCTGGTGCAGCAGATCGTGGGCCGCGATGTGCCCGAGGCTGCGCATGATCCGATCACGGGCGTGCGCAATGCCAACCGCGTAGTGGCATTGCTGCTGCAGTTTGGCGAAAAGAATCCCGGCATGGTGCGCGTGATGGTCGGTGACGCCATTGTGTTCGAGCACGAGCGTCTGCAGACCCGCATGAACCAGTTTTTCGACCGCATCGAGTCCACCTTGCGTCAATGCCTGCGTCCGGCGGCCGGCGCCATGGGGTCTGCGGCGCCGACAGCCGAGGCATCGGTGGCCGCCAGTGTGCTGACTTCGTTTGCGCTGGGCCGTCTGCAGCGTTATGCCCGCTCGGGTTTCCGCCGCCTGCCGACCGAGCATCTCGATGCCAGTCTGGCCATGATGGTCGTGGTCTGAGGCGCCGCTCGGGCCCCTGCACAAACGCCGCAGTCTCCGGACTGGCGGCGTTTTTTGCGGCTGCAGCATCTGAGACGGTCCGCGAGCAGCCGCAGCTGCAAAGAGTGGGGGAGTGACCGCTTTGGCACAGGGGTGGGGCCTGGGAAATTTTGGGGTCGCTAATGTTGGTGCGGGTTTGCGGGCGATTTGAGGCCTGTGGGGCATCTTGGCCGCTTTGGCACCGAATGGGCCGACCAGGGGCACAGAACGGCCAGAATGGGCCGTTAGCGCGCTGAATAGGGCTGCGCGTGGGATTTCAGGTTTCCCTTGTGTATCAGGCGCTTAGGGGGCATGTTTGGCCGCGTAGCCAGGAATCTGCCTCTGTTCCAAGGTCGGAAGTCTTGAGGTCGGAAGCTGTTCCGCTTCCAACCTCAGAATACTTATACAAATCAAAGAGATACTTGGATTGGCTTCAATCTTCATAACTTCCGACCTCGTAGGAGGTTGGTAGTGAGAGATTGAGCATTTAAAGGCGCATCGCAAAGAAAGACGCCCAACCTGCAGGAGGGTGGGCGTCTTTAAAAGTGTGATGGCGAGGCTTTAAAACAACGCTCGCTGCCTTCGTTCTGGTGGGGCTGTCACCCCTAGACTGGCCACGATTCTGACCACCTGACCTTCGGTAAGACCATGTTCTGCAGCGATCTCACGGGCTGTCTTGTCTGAGGCATAGTCCGCCGCGATGCGTGCGTTGCGCACCGCCAGCAGGGCGCGCTCGGCCTTGGGCAGCTGGAAGTGCTGCAAGCCGCCGTACTCCTGGCTGAGCTTTAAAAGATTGTCCAGGCCGATTAGGGCCGCATAGGGGTGGTCGGCTTGAGCGCGGTCCACCGTGGGAAAGTAGACCCGCAGACCGCCATAGACCCTGACCAGGGCCATGGTGGCCTTTAAACCGACCAGGCGCTCAAAGTCCTGCAGCAAAGGTGGCAGCAGGTCAATGGGAACTGGGATGGCGTGGGTCATGTAAAGGAACTCCGGTGTTGAGGCTATTGGCGCAGGGTTGCTTTGGCGCGGTCCAGCATGGACTTCAGGGCTTCGATGACCTTGGATGCCATGGCGGTAGGGAGGAATTTCAGATCAGAGAAGCTGGTGCCGGTTGTCCGGGCCACGAAAGCGAGCAGTGCGGCATCGCCGCTATCTCGCAGGCCTCCTGCCTGGTCGAGCTTTTTCCAGAGCCACTTGATCTTCTCGGGTTGACCAAAGGGTTTAAAGGTGGCTTTCGGTTTAAAGCCCAAGGTGGACATGTGGGCCAGCACCTTGCCACGGCCTGCAGCGTCGAGGTCAGCGGAGCTGGATTTGCCTGTCAGGTTCTGAAGATGGAAGCGGTAGTCATCCTCGCTCCAGCCGAGAGCGGAGCGGCCCTGGTGGATATGACCCAGCTCGCGACGGCGCAGGGCGGCCTCTTGGGTGGGGCTGGAATGAGCTGTAAAGCGGCGCGGACCGTATTGAGTCATGGCATTTAAACAAGTGAGGTGAACAGGCTGCGCTGCGGGTCTGCATCGCGGTGCTGGAGGAAGCAGGAGGGGCAGAGGTGCTGATTGCGGCCAATCTGACGGGCGTGGGCCTTACATAGAGGCGTATCGCAGGTCTTGCTCTGACCAGTAGGTGCTTGGCCGTCGCAGAGATAGTCGCTGGCCACCATGCAGATCTGCTCGTGGCCAGCGATGAGGACGCGGGCACCGCAGGGATCGGGTAGCTTGGAGCCACGCATGTGGACCATGCCGAAAGATGTGCGGTAGTAAGGCATCAGTGCGTTACCTGCGCTGAAGGAAGTGCGGTCACGAGCGCAGCGGCTGCAGGTGTCGTAGCCGAGGCAGAGCAAGTGCCTGCCAGACCAACGCATAGCCGGAAATCGATGATCCCGACCAGGCCCAGCAGCCAGAGGACGATCACGATGGTCCCAACGTGGTGACGAATGGTTTTCATCGCAGTTGCCTCGGTTTTGACGGAATGGCAGCGGTCTCGCCATGAGGCATGCGGACTTGGTTGGGGCGAACCAGCTTGAATTCCACATTTGGCTGATCGGCTTTCACCTCGTAAACAGAGGAGGTGCCACCGTCATAGTGCTCGCGGCACTCGAAAGCGTCTTGCATCAGCTCGGCTACCTTCATCGCTTTTGCAGAGGGCAGCAGATAGTCGTAATGGCCGATGGTTAGGCAGGCCATCTGCACGGCTTTGGCGGGGGCGCGGCTCATGTCAGCAACCCCTGCGCGGGTATGCCGCCAATGCCGTGCTGGAGCTGGGCATCGCGCCCAGCCATAAAGCCAGCTGTGAAGTGACCGGCGTTCAACTTGCGGCCTACCAGCGTGTTTCGAACCTTGCCCTGAGTCATCTCACCGTATTCACGCTGGATGTAGGTGAGCAGCAGTTGCTTGTCTGTCGCAGGTTGGGCGAAAGCTCGCACTTTCTCTTCCACGCCAGCAACCCAGCCCGCCGCGAACTGATCACCGCGCACAGTCTTGGTGGCCTGCTTGCAGTTGCGGGGCTGCTTGGCAATGTGAGCTTGGCGCTGGCGTGCACATTGGCGCACCAACACTTCGCAGGCATAGGCGGCAATCGTGTGCGCATGGCTGATACCAACGAACACCCACTCACGCTTACGGATGAAGTTGCCTGCAGAGTTGAAGTCTTCGCTGACGATGGCGAACTGCTCGCAGCCAAAAGCGCTGGCCACAAGACGGACCAGGCGTAGCTCCCAGGCATTGGCAGCCGAGCTGCTGGCGCGGGCTTTGGCCTCACCCACATCCAGCAGCGAGATATCGGTTTCCTCCAGCTTGAACTGTTCCATGAGCTTTTGTGCCTGGCGCAGAGCAGTCGCTGCCTCGGCCTCATTGGCGCTACGGCTCATGGCCAAGCATTTCTTGATTTTCTTGAGCGCTTCGTCGCGTGTCATTGGGGCTCCTTGGTGTCGATCCAGAGACCGTAGGTGTTTCGACCAAGATGGCGAAGAGGCACGGGATAGCTGGCGGCGGTCGTGATGCGCCAGTTGGGCTTCTGGTCCACCTGGTGGAGAGCCGCTACGGCTTCTTGCACCTTGGTTGCATCAACGTCATCGCTGGCATCAAACGTGACGACGGTTTTCCAGGCTCCTGCGGTGTTGACCTGCAGTTGCGCGGGGCGGCGTTGTGTGGGGGCAATTGGCATGACCACTCCTTTAAACGTCCGTGGGGCCGATGGCCTGCTTGACGCTGCAGCTCAAGACATGACCATTCCCCAAGTCGATATTCAGAACATTGCCGCCCAGGCAGTTCAGCCCAATGACCGTGCGCAAGGTGAAGTCCACGATCTTGGCCGTCTGGACAATGGGCAGGCCTTCTGCACCATCGCAAGTGCAGACCGAGTGCGCGACGTCAGTGGTGGTTGCGGTGCGGGTCGTGCTCATACAGCCGCCAGGTCCAATGGAATGGCCTTGTACTGGTCCGAGTCACCAATACGCTCGTACACACGCACATAGATTGCGGTGCCGGTGGTCTGGATGCTGTCGCGGATGGCTTCCATGGCGCGCTTCCATTCGGCGTCGTCAATCTCCAGGCGCATCAAGTCAAGCACAGCCGAGGTCTTGATCTGGCCCTTCGTGTCCTTGCTGAAGGCGCGGTCTACGATGGCGCGGATGTTGTCGTTGGCTCCCTCGCTCCAACGCGCAATGCACTGGTTGATCAAGGCTTTGGCCGCTTCGATCTCCTCCGTGAACTGAATGCGGTCGGCTACCGAACGCTGCACCTTGTACTTGCCGTCATAGCTGCTGATGGACACATTGCCCTTCTTGCCGCCCAAGGTCACTTCATAGCGCTCGCCAGCAATCTTGATCAGGTCGGCCATATCGCCCAGGGCCTTCTTCTTGAACTCAGACAACGCTTGATTCAGCGCCGAAGCTTGGGTTGCCAAGTTGCGTGCGACCTCATCACGCATCAGGTCTTGCTCGCGCACATTGGCGCGGGGCACCAGATGGCCAAGGGCGTTTTTCATATATCCATCAGGAGTTTTTTCAGACATGGTCATTCCGTTTTTGTGGTGGTTAAAGGTTGCGTGGATCAGCAGCGCTGGCCACGACTGGGGATCTGGCCGAAGTCCAGTGCACCCTGGCGAGCAGGGGTGAATGCGGGCGGCACATAGTTGGTGCCGTGGAAATTGAAGGTGCGGGGTGGAACCAGCTCAACTGGCTCGGCTTGCTTGATCGCTGGGTGTTGCTGCGCAGCCTTCTTGTGCGATGCGCGGGTGCCAGGGAACATGTCATGGGCGGAGGGGCTGATCTCCCAGGTACGGAAATTGGGCGAGAAGCGAACCCATCCAGCGATGCTCAGGTTGTTGAGACGCTTGGTGATCTCATTGGCCGTCTGTCCCTTCATTGCAGAATTCAGCTCGGTACGGTTGGTAGGGCCGAATTTGCGCAGGTAATCGACAATGGCTTTGGACTCCGCGATCAAGGTGGATTGATGGCGCATTGCAGGCTCCTAGTGCAGATATGAAGGGGGCAGCGCATCCGCTTCGGGCATTTGCGCGGATTGGTTCCTGATCTCGGCCTGCAGCATGTCTGCAGCGCTCGCCATGGCATTGCAGGCCCTCGCAACCTGATCCAGGCAGCCACGTTGCTTGGCGGCGTTGAGGTAGGCGGTCATCAAGGCGTTGAGGGCAATTCCGGTTTCGGCATTGCCAAGCACCTGCAGCAACTTGTTGGACAGCTCTTGAACCTGAATGAAGATCTCGTCGCTAGGCATGTTCATGCGAACACCCCACGCATCTCGACATATCCAGTGATGGAGGCAATCAGGAAGCTCAGGGCCATGAGCATCACGAAGAAGAACAGCACCACGGCAACCTTCTCGCGGCGGCTCATGGGCGCATTGCCTGCGTGTTCAATGGTCCAGCTGGGCAGCTGGGGCTTTTGAGTCTTTGAAGACTTAGGCATGAAGGTGTTCTCCTTTAAGTAGTTGAGAGAGACGCTCGCGGTGCATGAGGGTGAAATCGGAGTAGTCGTCGGCGGCGCAAGCGATGGCGTAGCGACGGTCGACCTGGTAGGCCCGCATCAGGCGTTTGGCGCGGCGCTTGATCCAGCCCAGAGGTGGGCGTTGGTAGTCGGCTTCGGACATAGGCAGTGCCAGGTTGATCACCAGCGGCAGCTGGCCGTCTTTACAGAGGTGATGCATTGCTGCCCTCCTGAGCTGTGCTGATGGGGATGACCTTGCGACTGCCTCGGGTCTTTAAAGGGCGGGCAACAGGCGGTGCGCTGGCATCTCGGTGCTTGCATTGACGGCAGGCCTGCCAGTGCTGCATCTCGCGTGGGCTGGATGTCGGAGCCTCGCGGTGTGCATAGGATCGGCATTGCTCAGCGGTGATGACCTGGTCATCACCACCGGACTCCGCTGTGAGGTGCGGGCAGGAGTAGCGGCCAAAGGTGTGGACCACCTTGTCAGCGATGCGGTCTGTCTTTGCCGTGCCATCTCCATAGCAGCCGCTGCCATTGAGTACCTGACTCAATGCAGCAGCGCTGATGCCGAGCTGTCTGGCGACCTGGGCACGCACTGCCCCTGGCTGCTGAACGCGGTTGCTCAGCATGGCAAACCAAGGCTCTGACTGATATGCCAAGTTCATGCCTTGCCCTCCGTCTTGGCAGCTGCTTGAGCAGAGCCGATGGCAGGAGGCGTTGGGCCGAGATCCACGCACAAAACGTAGCGCAAGTGGCCGTCGATGCGCTTGGCACTGATCTGCACCGCATCGGGATACGCGGCGTTCCATTCACGCAGATGGCGGCTGATGCGGGTCTGCAGCGTGGTCGTGTCTTCGCCTGCATCGGCTAGGACGGAGACCGCATCGGCAGAGGTCAGGGCTGTGCGAATCCGAAACAGCGACCAAAGGCGGTAGCGCAGCGTGTGGCCTTTAGGCTGGCGGCGGTTGTGCGCAACCAAGGTCTCAGCGTTGGCTTTGCGTGCAGCTGCTTGCTGTGTAGCTCGGCAAATTTCCAATCCGTTCTCTGTGAGCTGCCAAGTCTGCGGATTGGTAGGACGGCGGTATCCATCAGGAACAGCATGCGGAGCCTGTGTCAAAACGCCGCGCTGTTTGAGCATGGTGCAGGCCAGGCGGGCGGTCTTGGAAGAGCCCAGCTCAGGCAACCAGCCGAACAGATCGGACGATGTGAATGGCTGTGGCTTGCGACCCATTTGACGTGCAAGACCAATCATGGCCACGGGGATGAACCAACCTGCGGGCTTCATTTCGTGGCTCCACGGTTGCGACCCAAAGGCTTGCCTGTGAACTCAGGGCACAGGGGGCGGCCTTTGATGAGGTCCAAGGTGACCTCGTCCCAGCCGTTCGCATCCGCCCAGGCTTCGATATTGGCGATGGCATTGAGCAGCAGACGCATGCGGCCTTCTGCCTGGCGCAGCATCTCGGGCAGCACATCGTCTGCAATCCGAACTTCAGCCTTGGCCGCGACCGTGGCCTTGACGTCCTCCAGGGAGATGGGCTGCAGCTCGACCACCTTGGCCACCCGGCTGGCGATGTGGCCGAAGCGCGCCACCTTCATGGGGAAGTGCTCCATACCAACCAGAAAGCACATGGTTCCGGTCAGGTCGGTGATGTCACGGATGACTTCAAGCAGGCTGGCAGTGGAGCCCACCAGGAAGTCGGCCTCATCAATGATCATGGGGACCATCTCGACGGCCAGCTTGCCGATGATGCGAGCCTGCACCTCCTGATTACGACCAGTCTTGGCCAGCCCCATCTTTTCAGCGAGCACATCCAGCATGGCGCGTTTGGTCCAGGTGCTCTGGGCACGCACAAAGACCCAACCACTATCAGCGGCCCAGCGCTCAGTCAGTTCAGATTTGCCAATGCCGTAGTGGCCTTGGATCAGCACCAGGCCAGCCTCGCGGGCACCACGCTTTTCAACCAGCTTCTGGGCTTCGGACAAGCGCTTGAAGTTTTCAGTTTTGACAAAGCCTCGTTTCACAGTACAGTTCTCCTGCTCGTATTTCTTAAAAAAATCTCTGGCACGCTCTGTGGCGGTGGCACCCGTCACAGAGCACTCTTAAAACCGAGGGCTTCCCCCTCGTTCTTCCACCCCAGACCCCGTCCCTCGTAGTAGTCGCGCAGATCGGCATAGCTGTCTGAAGCCGTGTAAGTGCGCAGCCATTTGCTGTCGGCCTCCGTCCATTCCTCCTGGTTACGCATCAGCCACTCGTAGCGGTCGCTTGGGGTGTCAAAGAAAGGCCTGCCTGCAGCTGCTTGCGCAGCCACTTCCGTGGAGGGAGAGTTGATGGCGGAGACAGGTGTCTCCACGAAGGAGGGCACCGTCACGAATGGGGTGCTTGGCTCCGGCAGGGAAAGGGGTGTGGTGTCCACAGTTGGACCCAGCTCGCGCAGTGCGGTGTCGATCTGCAGCTCGCGGCGCTTGACGGCCTGGGCCACGCGCTTTTCGCGAGCCATCTGAATGACCGGCTTGGGGAAGTAGTCGATGCGGTTGGCATCCCACTGGGCCTCGCAGACGAACTCACCGCCCAGCGTGTAAATCAGCACATAGTTCGGGTTGTGAATGTCGTAGCGCACGCTGACCTCGCGGCCATCGATATCGCGGCGCATCAGATCAGGGGCTTGATAGAGCTGATTGAAGAACTGCACTTGGCCGCGCTTGGCGGTGCGAATCACGCCAGGCATGAACAGCGTGCGCAGCTCCATGGCGTTGAGCATGACCAGCGTGGACGGATCAACACGAGCTTCGAACACTTCCATTGGCGTCATGTGCTTACCGTCAGAACGCTTTGGTAAGCCCCGATGACGGTGCTGTGTGTTGTATTCGTGGACCATCACTTCGATGCCATCCACAAACTGCTTCCAGGTCGGTGCCTTCGGGGTCAGTTGAATGATTTCGCCGGTCTGCTCCGAGCGCTTGATGGCGCGCTGTTCCTTTGCAAGCGATGCAGCGACCTTGCGGAAGGTGCCCGCGTCCACATCGCCACCCTGGTAGCTGCCAAACCTGCGCGCAGCATTGATGGCATGGGTCTGCCAGCTGCGCTCAATAATCCCGTGGCCCTGGGGCTTGCCAGGCAGGCCCAGGCGGTGGTCAATGCCAAGGCGGGCGCAGATGCCATCAATTGGGCAATCCATCGTTTTCGCGGTCTCGCCAGCACCGTTGTCGCCGTAGAGGATTGCAGGGATGCCGTATTGACCCACTGCGTGGCGTAGGGCATCGCCCACTGCAATCACGTTCTCTGAAAGATTGACGGACCATCCCACGATCAGACGAGTGGACACATCCAGCACTACGGTCAGCTCAGGGGCAAATGGCGCTCCATGATCGGGATGGCGAACCTTGGCTTTAAAGGTGTGGCCATCAATCACGAACACATCGCCAAAATCCATCGCGCTGGCATCGCGGCGCATGAATGGCAGCTTGGCATCGCGCTGCGCGCCGGTATGGCGGGACTTGATCAGGGCCACACTGGCTTCTGCAGACTGGCCGAGCTTGTCAAGAACGCGGCGGGCGCGGTGATAGAGGCTGCGCCACTCGTCAAAGTCGCGGCCCAGCATGCGGGTGACTTCTTTGGCTGCGCCGCTGAGCTTGCGAAAGCGGTGGTCCCGGCTATGAAATAGACCCAGCACAGCAGCCACGTCATCAGCGACCTCCGGTGCTTTGGGTTGAGGCGCAGTGGGCAGCAATGCAGTCCAGCCGCCGTCGCGGTGCATGCCAAACCAGCGCTCCAATGAGCGGGCGCTGACTTCATTGCCGCGTGCGCGTTGGTTGGCCTGACGGGCAACCTTGCGGATCTCTTCGCCTGCTTCTCCGGTGACGATGCGAGCCGCCAGCAAGGTGCAAGCACCGCGCAGGCCATGCATCGGTATCAGATCCTGCACCAGGTGAACCAGACGAATGCGAGCATCTGCGAGGTCCTTTTCTGCCTGGCTGGGGATGTGGGCGGCAGGGGCTACAGGCGCGGCGACTGGCAGAAAGCTGCGCACTGCAGGGGTGTCGACAACGGCTAGGGCTTTGGAACCTGCAGCGTGAATTGCTTCTGCTGAGATCGCTGCGCGGGTCTCTTCCGGCAGGGCGCTGCAGTCATATTCCAGACCGCCGCCACCTGTGCGCCCAAGGCGTGGGCGAGAAGGGACGTTCAAGCGGGCGAGCTTGTCACGCACTGCACGTTCAGTCATGACGAAGCAAGGCAGGCCCGCGATTTCTCGGGCAGTGAGCCAAGTCATGGGCGACGCTCCTGGCTGAGTTTGCGGATGTTGCCCTTGCGAGTCACTTCGATCTTCACCGTGCGTGACTGCGCTCGGGTACGTGGCACCGCATAGCGGGTAGGCCAAATCTCTGCGGGCTGTAGTTCCAGTGCAGCCGCCACGATCTGTTCGGCAGCCCACCAATGGGTGGTCAAGACACGCTGAAAGTGTGAGTAGCCATGTGCGTGAGCGAGTTGGCGAAGGCTTACACCTCTCTTTTCGAGTGCAGCCTTCACATCGGCAGGGTGCCAATCAGCTGTTGTCTTACATTTTTGTGTGTCCATGAGCATGATCATAGACACATAAAAATGTGTACGCAACAACTTTATCTACATTGAGGTGTGTTTCCTGTATTTAGAAAAGTGTTGCAAAAAGGGGTTTTTCTCGCTATACGGAACCGCTTTTTTTCATGTGCATGCTTTAATGTGTTCATTGACACACTTAAATGTTTGCTGCTTCAACTGGTATGCCTGTAATGGACACAACTAACACTGATCAAAGAGATGCATACGCCGTGTCGCTTGGTGATCGCATACGTTCGTGCCGCTCAGGAATGACTCGGGATGAATTTGCAGCACTGCTTGAACTGCATGTGAACACCGTGGGGAAGTTCGAGCGCGGGCTCACCATCCCTGATGCGTACACCCTCATGCGGATGGCTGCGATTGGCAAATGCTCACCTGACTGGTTAATGACTGGCGAGACCAAGGCGGCTGGTGTCGAGTTCAGCGTTCAGGCGGTTGAACGCAGTGACTTTGTGTATGTGCCGCACTTTGATGTGGCCATGTCGGCTGGCAATGGTGCGTTCTGTGATGTGGAGCATGTGATCGCCATGCGCCCATTTGATACAGGCTTCATACGCAATGCTTTGGGCATTCATCACAATGAGCTGGCAGTGGTCTCCGTGGTTGGTAACTCCATGGAGCCTTATCTGCGCTCAAAGGACTTGGCGATGCTGGATCTACGCGCCCGTGATGTGTCCACAGAAGGTATCCATGCCATACGTTTGGATGGGGCGCTGATGATCAAGCAGGTGCAGCGCTTGCCTGGCAAGCTGCGCGTGAGCAGTGCTAATACCGAGTACGCACCGTTTGATGTGGATGGTGCGGAAGAACAAAGAGATTTTTCCGTCATAGGCCGAGTGCGCTGGGGAGGCGTCACCTTTGACTGAGGGAGGTATCCATGCAAGTTACGTGTCCTAAGTGCAATCACGTCAACGTAGCGGCTTCGGGTGATCCGCTGGATAGTTGCCCAAGCTGTGGCCTGATTTACTCGCGGTTTGACGCTGCCGCAGCCATGCGTGAGCGCGTTTTTAGGGCTCGCAATACTGGCGATTTTTCCGGTATTCCTCGTGACCAGGTTCCGCAAGAACTGTGGCCGCAAGCTGCGGCGGGGGTGATCGTTACTACCACGCCAATCGTGCCAGGCCGGGCAGTTGCCCAGGTGCTCGATGTCGTTTCAGGCGAGTGTGTCTATGGCGTGAATGTTCTGCGAGATCTTTTATCCGCCGCAGTGGATATTACGGGTGGTCGAAATGGGTCAGCTCAGAAAGTGCTGCGCGATGCCCGAACGGCAGCCATAGCGCAAGTGAAGGGTGAAGCATATGGAATTGGAGCGGATGCCGTGATTGGTCTTCAGTTCACTTTCAACGAAATAGCAGGCGGTGGCAAATCGATGATTTATGCGGTGGCGGCAGGTACCGCAGTGAAATTGTCCGCATGACCAGGCTCGCATCCTGACTGATGCTTTTGCTGCAAAAGATAATTGGCAGCTAAAGGCGTGTGGCGTCGGCCTTGTTTATTGACGATGCTCTTGCAAGCGTGATACCTTAATCAACCACCTTACCCAACTCAGGCCAGCATTTGCGGGCCTTTTTTGTTTGTGCGTGCCCCACGAAAGTCGAGGGTATGGCAAACACATTTTCTCTTGGCAAAACGGTCCTGCGCTTTGGCATCCCACTGGTGCTGGGTGGTGGTGCTTATGTGGGTTATATCTCGGGCTATGAAGACGGCCCGGCCAAGCGCGATGGCACGCCGCAATTTAAAAATGTGGTCTATGCAGATACCCTGGCTGCAGGCCTGCCCACGGCCTGTGTAGGCTTGACCAGGCACGCCAGCCCTGTGCCGGTGGTGCTGGGAGATTACTGGTCCGATGAGCAATGCATGGCAGTGGGCAGCCAGGTGCTGTCCAAGGGGCAGGCCAAGGTGCTGGACTGCATCAAGGTGCCAGTGACTCAACCCATTCTGGATGCCTTCTCCAGCCATGGCCATAACAACGGCGAGCCGGCGACCTGTGCCAGTCGCGCCATGGGCTTGCTCAATGCCAGACGCTATGAAGAGGCCTGCGATGCCTTGGCCCATGCGCCAAGTGGCACGCCAGTCTGGAGCTATACCAAAACCGGAAAGCGCAATGCCAAAGGCGAGTGGGAATATCGCTTTGTTCAAGGTCTCTACAACCGCCGTTTAAAAGAACGTACTGACTGCTTGAAGGGAGTGGCGCTGCTGCGCGCCAACTACGACTTTGCCTCCAGCACCTGGAGGGCGAAGCCATGAAGGTTGATATTTCGGAGGCCGAATGGAGCCTCATTCAAGAGGCCCGCGCCAAGCAAGCCGCGAAGCGCCAAGCGGAAGAATTCCGTCTAGCTGTGGCGGAAACCGCAGCTGGGTTTTTTCGCCATCTGGACCAGGCTGGCCTGGAACCGTCGTTCCCAGAGTTCGTGGGTGGCTTTGGCTATCAGGATGAAGCCGCGACGCTAGTCTACGAATACGTGCTGCAACTGCGGAAGGTGCTCTGGAAATGAAGCGCTTTCTCGACACCATTTGTGTATGGCTGTTGGCGCTGGCCGTGGTGCTGCTCTTTGCGCTCAGCTTTGGAATCAGGCACTACCGACAAGAGGCTCAGACGGCTGGCAATGAGCTGCAGCAGCTACAGGCCAGCGTGAATGCGCAAAACCGAACCGCCACAGCAGAACTGTCGCGACTGACCCTTGAGCGCAATGCGGCCCAGGCCCGGCTGGATCAGCTTTATCAACAGCAGGAAAAAACCGATGTCCTGGCAGTCCAAGAAATCGCTCGCCTTAGCAGTGAGCTTGAGCAGCGCCCTGTGCGGGTGCGCATCGTCGCCAGCTCCACAACCTGTGGGACAGGTTGTGGTGGCCCCCCAGATAAACAGGCCAGCGCCACCGACCCTGGTTCAACAGACACAGCCCAAGCCTACGGGTTACTTCCTGAAAGCAATTCCATCCGCCTTAGAGCAGTGATTGCAGAGGCTGAAACGATCAATGCGGCCTATGCATCTTGCCGGGCCGCTCTGTTTGGCAACAACCCCTAAACGTCATGAGCGAAATCAACAACAACGAACGTCGACAAGAGCTGCTGCTGCTCGGTCAGATCCACGGCCTGGTCCAGTCCCTCAAAGATGGGCAAGACCAGCAAAACCGCCGTATGGACCGGATGGAGCAGCGCATGGAGGAGCACTACAACGGCTTGGATGAACGCCTGCGCGAGGTGGAGAAGAAGGCCGCTGTGGCTGGTGCTCTGTCTGGTGGCGCGGTCGCCGTGGGCACAGCCCTGGTCGTGGAAGGCATCAAGACTTATTTTCGTGGCGGTGGCCTGGGGAACTGATGGCACACGGAAAAGAAAAGCGAACCCAGCTCCGTGGCCTGTACGTGTTTCAGCGCATGGCCATGGAGGCTGCCTGTAAAAAATTGGGCGTTCCCCGCAGCACGGCCAACCGCTGGAAGCAGGAAGCGGCGGACCAGGGCGATGACTGGGAGACGGCTCGCGCAGCAGTGGCCATGGGCGACGAGAACTTCAAGAACCTCTCGGCCAAACTGCTGGAAGACTACCTGGTGCAGCACCAGGCCACCATGAATCTGCTGCGTGATGACAAAGAGATGGGTCCGCGTGAGCGTGCCGAGACCTTGGCCAGCATGAGCGATAGCTTCAACAAGACCATGTCCAGCTTCAAGCGCCTGAATCCCGAACTGGACCGGCAGGCCGTGCAGCTCGACATCATCCAGCGCTTTGCCGCTTTCGCCCAGCAGCGCTTTCCGCAGCACCTTGCTGCGCTGGTGGAGATGCTGGAGCCGTTTGGCGAAGAGCTGGCGAAGGGGCGTTGATGCTTATCCCTTTGATCTCGTTTGTGGCTATCTGGCTGCTGTTTGACGGGCAGTACTTCAAGGCATTCCTGCTTTTGCTGGCCGTCTCGGGAGCCCGCCATGCATGAGTACACCTTTGCCATTGATGCACCGCAGCGGTGGTGCTTGTTGCCAAAGCTGAGCCGCTATGAACGCGGCCAGTGGCAGTTCAAATGGCTGTGCATTTATGTGCACCGCCTCTGGGTGGAGTAGGCGATGGCCAAGAGCAGCAAAGACTTTCTAGCGGGCCTGACCTCTCTGGCTGATGATCTGCGCAAGCAGATCGATGCCAACCTGGACGGCTGGGACACCAACCCTGCAGCCATTGCCGAGCGTCGCCGCAAGGTCTGCGATCCGGTCAATGGCTTCGAGTACTGGGACCGCAACTACTTCCCTCACTATGGCCGGGCCGAGCCCAGCGAGTTGCACAAGTACCTGTACAAGCGCCTGCCGGAGATCATCAACACGCCTGCAGGCCAGCGTGATGCCATTGCCGCGCCGCGTGGTGAGGCGAAGTCCACCAAGATCAGCATGAGCTTTGTGAGCTGGTGCCTGGTCATTGGAGCCAAGTGGTACGCCATCATCGTGATGGACGCTTTTGAGCAGGCAGCCGAGATGCTGGAAGCCATCAAAGCCGAGCTGGAGGCCAACCCGCGCATTGCCAGTGACTTCCCCGAGGCCTGTGGCCAGGGGCGGGTGTGGCGTGCGGGTGTGATCGTGACAGCCCATGGCCGCAAGGTGGAGGCGTTTGGCTCCAGCAAGAAGATCCGGGGCCGTCGCCATGGAGCGCATCGCCCTGATCTGGCGATTTGCGATGACATCGAGAACGACGAGAACGTCAACACACCGGCCCAGCGCGACAAGCTGCAGTCGTTTGTGACCAAGAGCGTGCTGTCCCTGGGGCCTCCAGACGACTCTATGGATGCCATCCTGGTCGGCACCGTGCTGCACTACGACAGTGTGCTGGCACGCTTTTTGAAGAACCCGCTGTGGAATCGCAAAGTCTTTAAAGCCATCATTAAATGGCCGCAGCGTATGGACCTGTGGGAGCAGTTTGAAGGCCTGCTGCTCAATGCCGATACGCCACAGCAGGGCGAAGCCGCCGCGATGGCTCTCTATAAAGAGCAGCAGACTGAGATGGAGCTGGGCGCTCAGGTGTCCTGGCCAGCGCTGCGCCCCTTGGTCAAGCTGATGATTCGCCGCGCCCGTGAAGGGCATGACGCTTTTGACAGCGAGCAGCAGAACGATCCAGTCGCGGGAGAGGATGCACCGTTTGCCAAGAGCATTCAATTCTGGGTCAACCGCCTGGCTGAATGGATTTTCTATGGGGCATGCGACCCGAGTCTGGGCCGGGCAGGCAACAGCCGCGACCCGAGTGCTATCGGGATCGGTGGCTACAACCGCGAGACCGGCGTGATGGACGTGGTCGAGGCCCAGATCAAAAAGCGCGTACCAGACAAGATCATCAGCGACATCATTGAGCTACAGCGCGAGTACTGCTGCATCGTCTGGGGCTTCGAGTCGGTGCAGTTCCAGGAGTTTCTGCGCACCGAGCTGGTCAAGCGCAGCGCCAAGCTGGGCGTACCTGTACCGGCACGGGCACTCATTCCAACCACTGACAAGCTGCTGCGCATTGAAAGCCTGCAGCCCCATATGCACAACGGCCTGATCCGTGTGCACAGCAGTCAGACCACGCTGATTGACCAATTCCGCCACTTTCCCAAAGCCGACCACGATGACGGTCCCGACATGGTGCAGATGCTTTACATGCTGTGCGTCACCGGCGGCATTGCCGCTGCTGCGCAGGGCGGCAACACGAATAACCATCAGGCGCAGACGGCCCGCGAGCGTTACGCGCGCCAGGCATCGCGAATGTTCAGAAAGGCAAGCTAATCATGTCGTGGACTCAACGTTTTATAAATGCTTTTGGCTTTGGGCAGGCAGAACCATCTGAGTCTCGGTCGCAGCCGCTGCGCGAAGCCGTCAGCGCCCAGGGGAATGGCGAGGAAGGATGGCGCAGGCTCAGTGGCGGGCTGGATAGCATCAATGAGCGGGATCTTGCTCCCATGGCTCAAGACCGCATGCAGAAGCTTGCCGAATATCTGTGGCAGAGCAATCTGCTGGCCAACCGCCTGACCGAGCTGCCGCTGGCCTATTTGCTGGCCGAGGGCGTCTCTTTGCAGTGCAAAGATGAAGAGCATCAGGTGCTGCTCAATCAGTTCTGGGCTGACCCCATCAACAACTGGCCTCTCAAGCTGGAAGGCCGGGTGCGCGCCCTGGGTCTGCTGGGCGAGCAGTGCTATATCGCCAATGTGCGAGATGGCGACGGCTTTGTGCGGCTGGGCTATCTGGACCCGCGCCAGATCGCCACCGTGGTCAATGACCCTGGCAACCCTGAGCAGCCCATTGGTGTGGTCACCAAGCGTGACAACCGGGGGCGTCAATACAAGTACCGAGTGATTGTGCTGGGTGAGGACTCAGAGCTGTTCAGTGAGAACACTTGCCGTATTCGCACCGAAGAATTTACAGACGGTGAGTGTCTGCTGTACCAACTCAACAAGTTCCCCAATGGCAGCCGTGGCCGTTCGGATCTTCTGGGCCAGATGGACTGGCTGGATGCCTATGACGAGTTTCTGTTCAATGAGCTGGACCGTATTGGCTATCTACGCTCTTTCGTTTGGGATGTGGAGCTGAAGGGGGCAGATGACACTGCAGTCAAGGCCTACGAAAAAACATTCGTGCCACCTGGACCTAACAGCACGTTTGTGCACAACGACAACGTCTCGCTGACAGCCAAGAGTCCAACGCTCCAGGCCGCCGATACCAGTGAGAGCGCTCGCCTGCTGCGCAATCATGTATTGGGTGGCAGCACCATGCCCGAGCACTGGTTTGGTGGCGGTGGGGATGTGAATCGCGCTGCAGCCACGGAAATGGGTGAGCCCACTTTCAAGATGTACAGCATGCGCCAGGCGTTCCTGAAGATCATGCTGGAAGAGATTGGCCGCCATGTCTTGCTGTGCCATGCTCGCACCAAGGGCATCACGCCAGACTGGTCGGATGATGCATGGCAGGTCACAGCAGTCTTCCCAGAACTGCTCAACCGCGATATCACCAAGTTCGCCAGTGCTATGCAGCAGTTGGTTTCTTCGGTTGTGCAGATGATTGATGCGGGCCTGATGACTGAAGAGACCGCGCTGAAGATCGTGGCCGATGTGGCCCAGCGCTTTGGCCAGGACTTTGATGCCAAGACCGAGCTGGAGGCTGCGCGCAAGGAAGCTGCCGCGCGCAAAGCCAAGAGAGACGCTGAAGACGTTTTCACCAATTTGCCTGCAGATCTGGCTGCAGCACGGGCTGAAGCGTCTGGCGAGAGTCATGCCTAAGAAAGCCAAAAGCGAGCAGGAGCTGGGCCAAAAGCCGGACCAAGCATTTGAGGCTGAGCTGGCCAGGCGTTTACGCGAGCGTGCCCGGCTGCTCTTGACTGGAGAAACCCAGGTTCTGCTGCTGCTCAAAGAGGCCCGCGATCAGATCCTGGTCACGTTGGCAGGCCTTCCTGCCGATTGGCAGCAGCTACAGCTCTCGCGCTTGCTGGGCCAGATTGAGGACGTCCTGGCCGGGGCCACCAGCCGTGCCGGGGCCTTGTTTGAAATGCGCATGCAGGATGCCTGGACCTTGGGCGAGGATTTTGTGGACAAGCCCCTGGCCATCATTGGCCATCGCGTGGAGCTGCAACTGGCTCAGCTCGATGTGGGCGTGCTCAAACAGATGAAATCCTTTGGGTCGCTGCGGCTCAAGGACGTTGGCAACGAAGCCGCCCGCAAGATTGGTCAGCAGCTGGGTCAGACCACTATCGGTGCGCAGACGCCCTACCAGGCCATCCAGGCGGTGCAGAAGATTCTCGGGGCCGAGTCACCCAGGCGCGCGGCCACCATTGTTCGCACGGAAGTCAGCCGGGCTTTTGCCGTGGCATCCAATGAACGCTTGCTGCAGGCCGAGCCCTTGGTGCCAGGCCTGGGCAAGCAGTGGCGGCGCAGTGGCAAGATCCACAGCCGCTGGAATCACGACATCATCGACGGTCAGGTCGTGGAGGTCAGCAAGCCCTTCAAGGTGCCCAATCCTGGTGGTGGCTTTGACAAGATGCAATGTCCTCATGACCCCAGGGCTCCGGTCGAGCAGATCATTCACTGCGGGTGCATATCCATCCCTTGGATGAAGCACTGGAAGGTGATGACGCCTGGGGCCAAGCCCTTTACCGAACGCGAGCTGCAACTGGATGGACGCAAGGCGGCGCTGGATCAGGCGGCGAAGAAAGCGGGGCGGCGAGTGGAATGACGGCTGTGCGCCTTTAAACCACTCGGCAGCGGCCACCCCAAGGGGAGCTTGCCGCAATCGCTGTGGCGAGCGATTTAAAGGTGGTTTAAAGATATCCAGCCCCGCCGATGTGTCTGGCGTTCACATCCTTGCGCCAAATCCTGCTAAATTCCGTCACAACTCCAGCCCTGCATGTCGCAGCGCAATCTCTCAGGCCAGCATTTGCGGGCCTTATTTATTTGTGCCCCTCTAGGCACAGTCACCCCATCGCAATGCCGCGCCCTGCGGCCTACCTTCGATGGAGTGTTCAATGCCCGAATCCGAGACCAAAGAAACCCAGCTGACTGCAGCAGATGCTGCCAAGCTCGTGCAGCGCACCGTCCTTGAGCCTGTGGATGGCAAAGGAAAGTTTCGAGAAAAGCGCGTTCCCGTTTCCGCAGAAGAGGTGCTGTCCTGCAAGGATTACGGCACCCATGTGGTCGTGGTCACCCGCGACGGTCAGAAGTTCACTGGCCAGGCCAAGTAAGCCATGCCGGTCAAGCTCATTCCCCAAGGCAGCGGCTTTGCCCGCCTGACGGAGGCGGTCACTTCCGAGTTTGGTCAGTTGATCGAGCTGGTACGCCAGGCGGTACGCGACAAGCTGCGCCTGACGGTCAATGGCGACTACTACGTGGACATGCGCGGCATCTGGCCTGACCGGGCCGTGGTGCAGGTCAAGGGTCGCCTCTACAGCTACGCCTACACGGTCAACGCAGATAACACCGTGGCGCTGGCTGAAGGCGAAGAGGTGGTGGCGCAGTTTCAGCCTGTGTCTGATAAGACGGGGGTCGTCATTCCCGATATCTCCGAGGCAGACCGTGCAGCGGGGAGAGTCAAGCTTTCAGAGATCGTGCGCGAATCTCAGGAGGCTGTGGCCTTCCGTGAAGCCCAGGACGGCACGATTGAAGTCACGCTGATTCGTGCGGGCCGCAGCGGCAACCGCAACTACTACCCCGACCAGGCACTGCGCGAAGCGGCCCCCATGTTTGAGGGCGTGCGAGTCTTTGCCAAGTCTGATGCCGATCACAGCGCGGGCAGGGGCAAAGACGTGCGCAATCTGATCGGCGGCATCTATAGCGTGCGCTTTGTCGAAGGCAAGACGCCCGACACCGGCAGCCTGGTCGGAACCTTTAAAGCCATCGATCCCAGCGACTCCACGGTCACCAAGATGGTCGGCTCCGTCAAACGGGGCATGCAAGGGCTGCTGGGCTTGTCGATTGACGCGGACGCTCGCACCCGCAAACGCACCAGCGGCAGCGAGACCCTGCGCGAAGCCGTGAAGTTCACCAAGGTTCACTCGGTGGACCTGATTGTCGAGCCAGGCGCGGGCGGCGGCCTGGACCGTCTGACCGAAGCCGCTGCCGATCCAAGTACCTCTCCCCCTGAATCTCAAGAAGGAAGCCAAACCATGCCTTTGTGGAAGCAACGCATGCTGGAGGCCATCAAGGCCAAAGACCCGGCGAAGCATGCCGCCATCAAACTGGACACGATCACCGACGACGAGGTGGTCAATCTGCATGAAGCCGTTTGCGGCCCGCTGGTGCCCGAGCCTGGCACGCAGCGTGTGACAGAAGCTGCAAGCGATAACACGCCTTTGACCCGAGCAGACCTGCAGGCCTTTGAGCTGCGTGGCGCGGCCCGTGAGCGTATCAACGCAGCCAAGCTACCCCAGGCGTCCAAGGATCGTCTGCAGGCCCAGGTTGCAGTGGCAACTGCTGACCGCCTGACGGAAGCAGCGGTGGGTGATTTGATCAAGGCAGAGGGCGACTACGTAGCCCGTCTGACCGAATCGGGCACCGTTCGTGTGCCGATGTTTGGCGAAGGCTCCGTTGTGGTGGGTGACCGTAGCCAGACGATGCGCGACATGATGGACGCTTTCTGGGACCCATCCCACAAGGATCATGGCCGCGTGCAGTCCTTCAAGGAATGCTATATCGAAATGACCGGCGACCGCCTGGTTACTGGCCGCCTGCGCGAATGCGACCAGTCGCGCATGGTGGAGTCTCTGGGCAGTTCGTCTCTGGGCGAAGTGTTGGGTGACAGTGTCGCTCGCCGCATGCTGGCCGAGTATCGCGCTGCCGTGGACTTTGACGGCTGGCGTCAACTGGTCAATGTGGTGCCGGTCAGTGACTTCCGTCAGCAGCACCGGACCCGCTGGGGCGGCTATGGCGATTTACCCGCTGTGGCTGAAGGTGCCGACTACCAGGCGCTGAGCAGCCCGACGGACGAAGAAGCAACCTATGGCGTGACCAAGCGTGGCGGCACTGAAGATGTGACGCTGGAGATGATCAAAAACGACGATGTAGGCGTGATTCGCCGCATCCCGACTAAGCTCTCCCGCGCGGCCAAGCGTACCTTGGCCAAGTTCGTGTTCGACTTCCTGCGCTCGAATGCTGCCATCTATGACAGCAAGGCGCTGTTCCACGCCGATCACAACAATCTGTTCACCGGCGCGCTGGACAAGACCTCCATTGCAGCTCACCGTCTGGCCATGCTCAAGCAGACCGAGCTGACCAGCAACGACCGCATCGGCATCACGCCCACACGCCTGGTGGTGCCGGTGGAGCTGCAGGAAGCCGCTGTCGATCTGTTCAAGCTGTCCACCAATAACGAGAAGACGTTCATTCAGTCGCTGACCATGAACATCATCCCGGTCTGGTACTGGACGGATGCCAACGACTGGTGCACTGCCGCTGATCCTGCCGACATTCCCGGCATCGAAGTGGGCTTCCTGGACGGAAAGCAGGAGCCCGAGCTGTTCGTCCAGGACGCGCCCAACGTGGGCTCTATGTTCTCTGCCGACAAGCTGACTTACAAGCTGCGCCACATCTACGGCGGCGCTGTGTGTGACTACCGCGCCTTTACCAAGGCCGTGGTCGCCTGATCTGACACCTCACCAAGAGCGAAGGTCTGATCGGCCAGGGAGTGGTCCTCCCGTATGAACCAACCCGGCCCGTCCCCACAAGGGGCGGGTTTGCAAAGTCTCCAGCCAATGCAGGTGCCTTTGCAAACCCCAAGGTTGATATCCCATCTTTAAACAATAGGAGCCGCAGTGGCACTTGAGGAATATCAGGTACTGGTCAAGGACATGGTCGGTGATCAGGATGACGTGATTACCACTGAAGTGCGCGACCGCGCCCTTGATGAGGCACGCATACGCTACAGCGCTGATGCGCCGCGCCTTGAGCTGGCCGATATCGTCTGGCCAGCGACTGGCGTGTTTGGCCCGGTACCGGATGGCTGGACGGACAGCTCGGTCATCCAGTCCGTGGAGTTCCCCGTGGGCAAGCGTCCAGCTTCGATGGTATTCGCGGAGACCTATCGCACGGCCACTGGCTGGGGTCTGGAGAGTGAGCAGGCCTTGCCGGGCAATGCTCTGGTGAGAGTGTGCTATCAGTTGCCTCATGTTCTGGATGCCACAGCAGACAGCATCCCTCAACGCCACCGCCTGCCCGTGGCATCGTTTGCCGCCCATCTGCTTTGCCAGCAGTTGGCCACACGCTTTGCGGGTGATCGTGAGACCACGCTGGGCTCTGATATGTCCCGCACAGAGAGCCGCTCGCGCAACTATGCGGCCCGCGCCAAGGACTACCGGGCCGCCTACTTTGCAGGCATTGGTCAACTGGACCCGGCGCTGCAGGACGCGGTCGCAGGCTCCGCTGCATCAGCAGTCACGAGCTGGCCGCGCCGCAACCCGCGCCATCGGCTGGTGAGCAGGGGTGGCCTATGAACCTCAACATCAGCCTGGGCGATCTGAGCGCCATCGAGCGTGGCCTGCGCCAGGAGCCTGACTACACCCGCCAGGTGTTGGAAGCCGCCATGCACCAAGCCACGCTGCTGGTGCAGCGCGAGTGGCAGGAGAACATGCCGCGCGTCAGCGGCATCACGGCCCGCAGCATCACCAGCGATGTGGCCAGCACGCCTGCGGGGGTGCTCGGCATTGTGGGCAGCAGCCAGCCTTCTGCCTTGTTTATTGAGCTGGGCACCCAACCCCACATGCCGCCAATCAAGGCCATCGAGCCCTGGGTCAAGGCTGTGCTGGGCATTCGCGAGCCCAAGGAAGTCAAACGGGTGGCCTTCCTGGTCGCCAAAAAGATCGCCCGCGAGGGCACCGCCCCCCAGCGCCCCATGGAGCGGGCAGCCCTGGCCACGCGCGGCCAGGTCATCGCCATGTTCGAAGGCGCTGCCGCCCAGATTCTCAACTTCATCACAGGAGGCAAGGCATGACTGCCGCCACTTTGTCTGCTGCCCGCAGCGCACTCTTGGCCGTCCTGGCTGGGGTGCCTGCTGTGGGCATGGTGCATTCACGGGAGCGCTTTGCTGCCAGTGAGGCGGATTTTCGCAAGCTCTATCTGTATAGCCCGGCGCAGGCTGACGATGCTTTCGGCTTGGACCCGCATATCCGTGGCTGGTATGTGCGCCGCACTGCGACCACCGAGGTCAACGCCAATGGGCGAATCCTCAACGAGCACCGCTGGCTGATCCGTGGCTACATGGCTTTTAAAGATGCCGTGGAGAGTGAGCTGATCTTTGACGACCTGGTCGAGCGCATCCGCTCTGCCGTGCGCGTGGACACCACGCTCGGTTTGCCTGGCATGTTGGGCGGCTCCACTCAGGAGGAGCGTGGCGTGCAGGTAGCCAGCACTGGCCCTGTCATGTTTGCCGGGGTGCTGTGCCACAGCGCCATGCTGGAGATGAGCACCCGCAGTTGGGTGGAGTGGAGGAAGCCATGAAACCCAGCTCCCGCCGCAAGGCTGCACCGGCCCGGCCCGCCATGGTCTCTGTGACCTTGATGGCGGAGCACGAACACCTCGGGGATTTGCTCCAGCCAGGCACAACTATCTCTGTCCACCCCGGTACTGCTCAGTGGCTTGAGGCCATGGGAGTGGCTGCGCCGACTTCATCCAAATCTCAATCGGTATCTCAACCTGTCAACACAAAGGACTGACCTATGTCTGCTGACGTTATCAAACGCATTTTTGCCCCTGCCGCATTGGTCGGCCAGATCTATGCCCGTGAATACGGGAGCACCACTGCGCCGCTGCCCATTGGCAACGTGCTGGCTGCTGAGCTATCGCACAAGGAGGATGTGAAGAAGCAGCCCAATATGACCACGCTGGGCGGCGGTACGCACTCCGAGATTCGCCGTGTCACGGAGGTGGAGCTGGCGATGACGCTGGCCGACATCAACCCGATCAACCTGGCGCGGGCCACGCAGGGAACGGTCAGCGGAGTGGAGCAGGGCCAGACCAGCAATGAGACTCTGAAGGTGACGCGTGGCGGTTTGCTACGCACCAAGCACTTGCAGCCCAGCAATGTCGTCCTGACCAAGGGCACGACACAAGGCACGGCCACTGTGACCGATGAAGAGCACCTGGACGTGAAGAAAGGCGACCTGGTTGCGCTGGCACACGCTAACGCAACGGATGTGTCGGTGCGTATTGGTGATAGCGTGGCCACGGCCACCGCTCTCACCATGGCCGGCAATTACACGGTCACGGCAGCAGGTATCCAGCTCGATCCCGCTGCACCCGATGTGACGGACGGCAAGGGTATCTGGGTCAGCTACAAGCATGCAACTGTGGGCAGTGTGGTGCCTGCGGCAGGAAACTATGAAGTCCGGCCTGCAGGCATCTTTGTGTTCCAGGACGCGGCAGGCCTGGCTGATGGCGAAGACGTCAAGGTGGCCTACTCATATGTGGGCTATGCCGTGATCGAGGCGCTGACCACCAAGCCCAAGGAGCTGGAAATCATTCTGGAAGGCCTGAATGAAGCCGATGACGGCAAGCTGGCCATTGTGGAAATTTGGCGCGCAAGCCAGGGCGTGGCATCATCCATTGCGCTGCTGCAGGAAAGCGGGTTCATCAATCTGAAGGTGACCGGCTCGGTCCTGATGGACTCCACCAAGGTGGGCGAAGGCATCAGCAAGTACTACCGTGTGCGCAAGACCTGATGCAGCACCAGACCCTTTAAAAGACTAAGGCCAGCACTCGCTGGCCTTTTTTGTTGGTGCCTAAAAACCGACAGTGATGCCTGAGAGCTGCTTTCAGGCAGCGTCACCGTCTTGGGCTGATAAAGATCTGCAGCCCATTCCACAGGACATAGGCACCGAGCAGGCCATAGGCCACCGACGCAAGTGCTATGCCCGCACGCGCAGACACCCCTGCGCCCACCAGGACGGCGATGCATGCAATGAAGGCGATTAGACGTGACATCCCTTCATTGTATGAATCCATGACAGATAAGCAAATCAGCCTGCAGATTGACACCGGGGTCTCGGGACGTGAGTCCATCGTGGGCCTGGCTGACGATCTGGAGAATGTTGCCAAAGTTCTGGAAGGAGAGGTGTCCGCCGAGGCGCGTACGGCTGCGGCTAGGTTGCGAGAGCTGGCTCAGCAGGACGCCGCGATCACCACGTTCACCAAGCTGGAGACCGAGGCTAAGTCATCGGCTGCCAGCTTGCGTCAGGCGGAGACGGAGGCCAAGAACTACGGTCGCCAGATCTCGGCGCTTGGCCCTCCCACAGAAAAAGAAGCAGCCGCGCTTCGGCAGCTCAATGCAGCAGCAGATAGTGCGCGCTCCACCTTCGACCTGCAGAAGCAGGCCCTGTCTCAGGCCCAAGGTGAACTGCAGCGCTTTGGCATAGCTGGCCAGAATGCCCAGCAGGCCCAGCAGCGTTTGCGTCAGGAAGTGGACAAGGTCCGTGAGTCCGTCCAGTCCCTGGTGCCTGCCCACCAGGCTGCGGCGGACGGTGCTCAAGGCGCGGGTGCCAGCATGGTGCGTACCCATCGCCAGATTGGCGATGGCGTGGAGTCCATCAGCAAGCAGCTCGATAGGCTGCAAAAGTTTTATGTCGGCCTTCAGTCGTTGATCGGACTGAAGAATGTGGCGTTAGACCTGGCTGCCACTGCTGACCAGGCCAACAACCTGCAGGCCCGCATGAAGCTGGTCACGGGTGAGGGACAGAACTTCACGCAATCGTGGGAGGGCGTGACCGAGGTGGCGCTGCGCACCCATAGTGCGCTTGAAGACACTGGGGTGCTGTTCTCTCGCATCGCCCAGGCCGGGCGTGATGCCGGTCTGAGTGCCGAGAAGGCCAGCCTGCAGAGCCTGAGTCTCACGGAAACCATCAACCAGGCGGTGCAGATTGGCGGCTCCAGCGCAGAAGCCTCATCTGCCGCCATCACGCAGTTGATCCAGGGCCTGCAAAGCGGCGTGCTGCGTGGCGAGGAATTCAACAGCGTTATGGAGCAGGCTCCGCGCCTGGCGCGCGCTTTGGCTGATGGTCTGGGCGTGACCACGGGCGAGCTGCGCAAGATGGCTGAGTCTGGCCTCCTAACCACGCAGACGGTGATTGCTGCCCTGCAGGGCCAAAGTGCAGCCGTTGCCGCAGAGTTCCAGCGCTTGCCTCCCACCGTGGGCCGGGCCATGCAGGACCTGTCCACGCAGTGGTCCCTGTACGTGCAAAAGGTGGATCAGGCCAATGGTGCTAGCGCTGCAGCGGCCAAAGCCATTCAACTGCTGGCCAATAACCTGCAGAGCATTGCGGGCCTGCTGATGGATTTAGGCCAGGCTGCGGCGGCATTCACTGCATTGCGCCTGGCGCAGCACTTTCTGGGCATTGGCCAGGCCACGCAAGTGGCAGCTACAGGCATTGCTGCTGCCAATGCCCAGCTTGTGGCCACACAGGCGGCAGCCGCAGGAGCTGCTGCCAGCACCAGCCGTTTTGCGGCGGTCATGGGTGGGCTCAAGACTTTCACTCTGGTTGGCATTGTTTCCAACATCAAAGATATCGGCACCTGGATAGGTGAGAGCGCGGCCAAGCTGGCTGGATACAGGGACCGCACCGAGGAGCTGGAAAAGGCGGACAAGGCCGCAGCCGCAGCCGCGCGTGAATTGGCTGCAGCCCGTGCTGCAGAGGCCCAGAAAACCCAGGACGCGGCAGACAAGCTATTTGATCTGTCCAAGGCTGCGCGTAATTCCGTGGCTGAGTTTGAGCAGCTGACAAAGTCCGGAAAAGCCAGTGCTGATGCTTTAAAGAGCGTCACCGAGGGTTTTGATTTAACCAAGATTCAAGGTATCAAGGATTTTGCGGCCACCTTGGATAAGTTGGGCGAGACCGCAAAGATCACGGCCAGCGAAACAGAAGCGGCTTGGGCCAAGGCTTTATCTGGAAAGGATTTGGCGGTATTCGAAGCCAATGCCAGGGCGGCATTTTTGGGCAGCAGCCGTGAAGCGGAGCGCCTGGCGCAATTAACCGATGCGGTTCTGACAGAAGCGATTAAACGCGCAGGCCTGGAATATGACGTGCTTCGGGGGAATATTGCCGCTGCATCTCGCAGCGCAATAAATGACACCCAGGCACTTATTGACCAGATGGACAAACTCAAACAAGAGGGTGTCGACACCGGTCGAGTGCTGAATGCGAGTTTCAGCAAAGCCATTGAAAGCGCGGACAGTGAAGTCGCATTAAAGGCCATTCGTGAACAGATCGAATCGGTGCGCGGTGCATTGGGCCAGCCGCTGGCCGATGGTTTGCTTGACCAGGCCAAAAAGAAAGCCGATGCGCTCAAGGATGCTCTGGACGCTGCCACGCCTGGCATTAATAGCGTGCGCGAGGCATTCAAGCAGTTGGGCATTACCTCGGATGAAACGCTTAAGAAGACGGCAGCCGATGCAAAAGCTGCCTATGACGTGCTGCGCGACAGCGGCACGGCCAGCGCCCGCGAAATGGGCGAGGCCTTTAAAAAGTCTGCCGATGCCGCGATTGCGGCCAACAAGGGCATTGCACCAGCCTGGGTCCAGGCCGAGGCTGCCATGCGCGGATATGAGGTTGCGGTCGACAGCGCCGGTCGGGCCACGCTCAGGCTCAAGGGCTCGGTCGACGACTCCGCTGGTTCACACAATCGTGCAGCGAATGCCATCGACCTGCACCGCACGGCCCTGGAGCGTTTGAACGCCGAGCGTGAGCGGGAAATAGCTGCCCAGGAAAAGGCGAACGAACTGGCCACGCGCGAGCTGCAGCTGCAGGATGCCAAGCGTAGGGCTGGAACCATCCAGAGCCTGGACGCTGTGCCTTCCTTTGAGAGCCAGGCTCAGGCAGATGCCTGGCTGCAGGAAAAGCAACGGCAGTACCAACGTGACAACCCATTCACGACCAATAGCAACGGTGCCCTGGGCAATATGGGCATGGACTTGCTCATGTCGGAATGGCGTGCCGAGGTGGATGCCATGACGCTGCGCAACACCATGAAGGGCAATGGCAATGCCGAAACCTCCAGCAAGACCCCGCTGGAAGCCATGGCCTCGCGCCAGATCTCCACCATCAATCTGCAGCTCAACGGCCAGCCCTATGGGCAGGTCAGCACCGACCCGGCTGGTGCCGCCTCGCTGAACCAGTTTCTCGGTGAGCTGAGCCGCCAGAAAGGGGCCTCGTCCTCATGATCACGCTTACCTACAACGGCACCACCGCCCACATCAGCGACCGCCTGGACTGGCAGGACGAGTTCAGCTGGAGCCCGGTCGACCAGGCCACCAGCTACAGCACCACGGGCGCGCTGCTGGTGGACGTGGCTTTAAAGCAGGCCGGTCGTCCCATCACCTTGATGGGAACCGAGACTGCCGCCTGGATCACGCGGGCGCTGTGCTCGACGCTGCAGGCCTGGGCCGAGCTGCCCGGCATCCAGCTCACGCTGGTGCTGCGTGGCCAGACGAGGCAGGTCATGTTTGACCACGCTAAGGGCGGGTTTACAGGCCAGCCCGTTTTCAAGCTGCAGGACGGCGAGGAATCGCCCGAGCAGCTGTATCTCCCCACTTTCCGATTCATTGAGGTTTGACGATGGCCATTTTGCAAGGCGATATCCAGCTGCGAGCCAGCCGAGTCATGGACGATGTGCCCGAGGGCGGTGGCGGCCCATCCACGGTCGTGATCGAGTCCGGCCAAGAAAACGCCGTGATGCCCGACATTTCCGAGATGGATCGGGCCACGGGCCGCGCCAATCTGCGTCAGGTGCATGTGGGCGTGGATACCGAAGACCGCGACACCTACCAGGGCAGCAATGTCATCGTGGCCAAGCCGCCCGAAGACCCGAATGTCTCCATCACCCTGTTTTCCACGGGCGGGGTTTATGACACCCGCGCCCAGGCACAGGCCCGGCTGGAGGCCTATCTCAACAAGGGGGCCGAGTGGGCGGGCTATCTCTACGAGAACCATATCAAGGGCCAGCGCGTCATTCAGATCTTTCAGCGCCCCGGTACCGAATTGCCTGCGGTGGGCAAGACACTGGTACTGGTCGGCAATGAAGGGCTGGCCAACGAGCAGGAGCAGTATGTGCGCGCCATTCGCGTGACGAGCCTGGAGCGCACCTTCACCTATGACACGGACAAGGACTACAAGGCCTTGATCGTGACCATGGAGCTGTCGGACGCCTTGCGCTATGACTTCACGGGATCTCCGGCCAGCCGCCAGTTCACGCGCCAGGGCAATAGCGCCCATTTGCGTGACACGGTGGTGGCCGACGCGGGTAGCTATGTGGGCGTGACCCCGCTGCAAAAGGCTGCAGCTCTGGGCGATTTCACCATCATTGCTCAAACGATCATGACCCAGATCGTGCCCTCGGCCCAGAGCGAGACGCCGATTCCTGCTGCCATTCCGTATGCGGCGGCGGGCTTCCCGGTCTCTGCGGCCGAGGCCGTGACCTTCAGTACCTCGCAGACCTGGAACACCACCACCAATCTGGCCTTGCCGGGCGGCTGCCTGCCGGGTTCGCTCTCCATCGTGATGGGCGGCGTCACCTTCACCGACAAGGGCGGCATTCTGATGTCGGGCACCCAGCAAATCGGGCTGGTGGACTACGCCAACGGCATTGTTACGTCCAGCTCGGGCAGCTATGACGGCAGCAAAACCATCAGCTACCGGCCAGCCGCCTATATGCAGCGCATGCCGCAGTCCAGCGAGATCCGCATCACGGCAGAGAACCGCAGCCAGAGCTATACCGGCTTCATCACTCCGCTGCCCGCACGCGGCACCCTGAGCTTTAGCTATCGGGCACAGGGGCGCTGGTATGTGCTGTCTGACTCGGGAGACGGCACCCTGCGCGGTACCGACTCCAGCTATGGCGCTGGCACATATAGCGCTGAGACCGGCAGCTTTGTCGTCACGCTGGGAGCCTTGCCCGATGTGGGCAGCTCCATCGTCCAGCAGTGGGGCGTACCGACTCAGGAAACCGTCCAGCCTGCCTCCGATCTGCTGATCAGCCAGACCATCGCCCTGGCCTTGCCTGCAGGGCAGGCGCTGTATCCCGGTGCCTTTGAGGTCAAGTGGATGGATGGCTCGACCCAGCGCACGGCTACGGCCACTGCCGCTTGGCAGCTCCAGGGAGACGCCACCGGCGAGGTGCGTGTGGGCCGCTCCGAAGTGCTGTTTGCTCCCAAGCTGTTGCCCGCCGTGGGCACGGTGCTCGATGTCACGGTCGACACCGCCCCTGCGGTCGAGGTGAACCTGCAGCATCCCTCGCGCAACGGCCAAGGCCGTCTGGCCGTCTCGGCGGGCCAAGGCGCTTTGGTGCCATTCACGGTCGAGGTGGAGTGGAACACCCTGACCGATCAAAGCGTTCTCGGTCTCTACACCCGCGACCAGCTCAAGGAAATGGGCGTGACGCTGGTCGACCCGACCCAGCTCGCCCGCGATGACGGCAACGGAAAGCTGATGCTGAATGGGGTGCAGGTCGGCACGATCAACTACAGCACGGGCGCGGTGGACTTCAATCCTGATGTGGTCATCAAGATCCCCAAGCCGGTTTACTCGTCCAGCCAGGTCAGCGGTGGCGGCTTCAATGGCGAGGTCGCCAAGTACCGCCTCAACTATGAGGGCATCGAGTACCTCAATGCCCCCTCGATCTACCCCAACGACGAAAGCGGCTACGTCAAGCTCCGGTTTCGCACCACGGGCAGCGCAACCCGCCGTACGCTGCAGGTCACGTTCGCGCCCGAGTTTGACCTGGTCACGGGCGTGCAGGCCCCGGTGGTTCCTGGCTCGGTCGTGCTCATGCCTTCCAGCGGTCAGCCCTGGAGCGATGACGGCAGGGGCGTGCTGCGGGTGCTGACCTCGGGCGGCTTTGTGACGCGCGGGTCGGTCAACTACGCCACGGGCCGCGTGGGTCTGACCTCATGGACGCCCGGCAATGCGAACGCACTGCGCCGTGCAGGCTGCATTACCACGCTGGGCGATGCCATCAGCAGCGCCTATGTGTTTCGCACGGCAGCGGCTCCCCTGCGCCCCGGCTCCCTCACGGTGCAAGTGCCCAGGGCTTCGGGCGGATCGCAGAACGTCAGCGCAGGCATTGACGGCACCATCACGGCCCCCGGCGTGGTGGGTACGGTGGACTATGAGACCGGCTTGGTGCGCCTGGGCTTTGGTGCCCTGGTCGTGGCCGCAGGCAATGAGGCAGAGCCCTGGTATGACGCGGCCAACGTTCAGCCGGACGGCAGGATCTTTAAACCGCAACCCGTGGTTGCCAGCGCCTTGCGCTACTCGGCGGTGGCCTATGCCTATCTGCCCATGAATGCCGACATCATCGGCATCGACCCGGTGCGCCTTCCCAGCGACGGCAAGGTGCCCATCTTCCGGTCTGGCTCGCTGTGCGTGGTGGGTCACACCAAGACCAGCGCCCAGCTCAACGTCAGCAACAACATGACCGTCAATCTGGCCCGCGTGCGTCTGTCGCGTGTGGTGGTGCGCGATGCGAATGGCAAGACCCTGAATGGCGGCTATTCCGTCGACCTGGAGGCGGGGCTGGTCACCTTTACCGATGTGTCTGCCATGACCATGCCGGTGACGATTGAGGATCGCATTGAAGACATGGCCACGGCCACGGATGTGCAGATCTCGGGCGAGATCACCTTTAACCGGGCGCTGACCCATGACTATCCCAAGGACGGCACCTATGTCTCCAGTGCTCTGCAGGCCAGCGACCGCCGCGCTCGGGTGAGCTTGGCCTTTGCGCAAAAGACCTGGGTTGATAACGCTTGGTCTGACGCTCTGATGGGGCAGGAGCCGCCCGCCAAGTACGACCAGGGGGTGACGCCCATCGAGATCACCAATGCGGGCGGTAGCACCGAGCGCTGGGTGCTTGAGTTCACGTCAACCAGCCAATTCCGCGTGATTGGCGAGCATGTCGGCGTGATTGCCACGGGCGACATAAACAGCGTCTGCTCGCCGCTCAACCCGGCCACCGGCAAGCCTTATTTCACGGTCAAGCCGCTGGGCTGGGGCAGTGGCTGGGCCGTCGGCAACATCCTGCGCATGAACACGGTGGGGGCCATTTACCCGTTCTGGGTCGTGCGCACCATCCAGCCGGGCCCAGAAACCGGCATCGAGCACAGCTTTTCCATCCTGGCGCGCGGTGATGTGAACCGCCCGCAATCCAACTGAATTCCCGGAGAGAGATATGGCATCCCCTGTAGATACCAGCGTCAAGCACGCATACAGCTCCATGACAGGAGCACCGGCCATTGGCGGCACCGCAGGCTCCCTGATCGGCGCACTCGATGCGTTCCTGGTCAACGGCTGGGGCGCAAAGGCCGTGGATTCGGCGGTCATCAGCAACGGCATCTGCCGCCTCAACTTTGCCAGCGGCAAGAGTGCGGCAGAGGCCCATGTCGTCATCACGGTGGCAGGTGCAACGCCCTCGGCCTTGAATGGCGAGCAGAAGGTGACGGCTGTCGCCAATGGCTGGGTGGAGTTCAAGACAGCGCTGCCGGATGGTGCCGTTACAGGCTCCATCAGCTTCAAGATGGCCCCGCTGGGCTGGGAGAAGGTCTTCAGCAAAACCAATGTGGCTGTGTACCGCCAGATTGATCCGGCCTCGACGCGTATGTACTACCGCGTGGACGATAGCAACGCCTCCTATGCCAGGGTGCAGATGTACGAGGCCATGACAGACGTAGACACTGGCATTGCGGCAGCGCCTACAACGGTCACAGGTGGCTACTACTGGCACAAGCGCTACAGCTCGGGCACCTCCTATTGGGTGTTTGCCGGTGATTCGCGCGGTTTTTACCTTGTCTTGTTTCCGTATAGCACCACGCCGACGAACGCCAGCTATGCCGGTATTTCCTACTACGCGGGCGACCTCAACAGCTTGCGCAGCGGTGATGCCTGGTGCGGGGTGGTGACTGGGGCGACCGACACCGAATTCACGCAGACCAGCGGCTGCATCTTCCAGACAGCCGGATCGACGGGCATTTCCATCAAGCGCCTGGCGCACGGCATCGGCGGGGCAGCGCAAAGCGCCCGCAGGGCACTCGGCAATGTCAACGTCGTGTCTGGCTCGGATAGCTATCTGGGCACGTTTCCGTCCGTGGTTGACAACAGCCTGCAACTGTCTGCGATTCATCTGACGGATGGCCCATCGCCTGCGCCGAGCCGAGGGGTGATGCCGGGCGCTTATCACTGCCCTCAGACCAATGTCTTGGCGGCGCTGGGCGGGAACGTGGCCCTTACAGCTGGGCAAGGATCTTTTACCGGAAAGCAGCTGCTGAGCTTTGCTGTGGGGGTCCCTGCGTCCACGACTGGAATAGGTTTTCTTGAGGTCACCGGCCCATGGAGGTCTTGAGATGGCTGTCTTTCGCTTGATCGGCATCGACGCGCGAGGGGAGTGGCTGGACATCTCCGAGCTGCAGTTATGGGCGCGAGGCCAGCGCGTCGATGCGGGTGCGACGATTTCCTGCAGCCTGCCCCCGCAGGCTGGCGATGTCTCCAGCCTGCTCGACGGCAATCCCGCGACAGGCTGCCGCTGGGCTGCGTCCGATGTCCGTGCGCCTGGGTTCTGGATACAGCTCGATCTCGCTGGCGACCGCGTGGATGAGGTCTATGTCGGTGGGGCGTTGCTTCCCGCCCGAATGACGGTGCTGCGCCCCGGCACAACTCAGCCCTACACGGCATGGCCTGCACTGGTAACCGGTGGTGCATGGTTTCGGGAGGGCGGCAACGTGCTGTCTCAGCTCCTGGCCGCCTCGCCGGCAGGAGCCTGGGGCCTGGATGCGGCGGGGGCAACGCAGGCCGACCTGGTCGGATCGCGCACCGGCATCCGCACGGGTGGCGTCACCTCGTCCACGGTGCTCACTGTCGGCCTGTCGGGTTCGTTTGAGCCGCAGAACAGCGGGCTGGTGGTGATTCCTGCCTCGGGCGTGGATGCGGGGGACTTCTCTCTCGTCATCGATCTGCAGACCGACACAGACCTAAACCTCGTGATTGCTGAGCATGGCTCGGACAACAAGGGGTGGTCTTTGCAAACCGCAGGCTCAGGCCAGACCGTATACGGAGCGGTACCGGGCGGCATCATTGTGGCTATCGGATTAAATGCAGGCGGCGGGCTAACCATGACAACTACCGCTATCAATGACGGTCGGCCCCATCGCATTCTGTTCACCTATAGCGCGCAAAGCGGGCGCAGGCTCTATGTCGATGGCGTGCTGAATTCCAGGGACTATGCAAGCTCTGGAGGGCCTGTCTACAACAGCTCGGAGTTGCATGTGGGTTCGCGTGCTGGCGGCGCTGGCTTGCCTGCTGGCTCTTTGATGAGTGCCTTTGCGATTTTTAACCGTGCCCTGTCGGCTGCGGAGGTTGCGAGTGTGTGCACCGATCCGCGTATCACTCGCACACTGTCCATGCATTGGCATCGTCCCTTGTCTGTCCTGGGATCTGGCCCCGTCTCCCAAGGGCTTCAGGCCATGAGCGCGCACCGTGTACGCAAGCTGATCGACGTGGAATGCGGCGGCCAGGGGCGCATCTACGGCACAGTCGCGCGCAAGAGCACGCCGGCCAATGTGCCGCTGCGCCGCCGTGTGCGCCTGCATCGCAGCGTCGACGGCTATCTGGCGCGTGAGACCTGGAGCAAGGCAGACGGCTCCTATGAATTCCGCGATATCTCCACGCGCTATGAGTGGGATGTGATCGCCTGGGATCACGAGCTGCAGGAGTACTCGACGGTCGCCAATAACCAGCTCGCGGAGGTCGCATGAGTGATCTGCCAGCCTTCGAGATCTCTGCCGCCCACGCTCTGGCCCGCCTGCAGGCGACTCAAGCCTTTGCGGATTCCGGCCCTGCAGCCTCGACCATTGCCCTCTATGACGCCGACGAGCAGTTGCTTGTGACGCTGACGCTGACCAAGCCCTGCGGCCAGATCACCGAGGCGGGCTATCTGGTGCTGACCCAGGCCAGCGGCGGCGGCGACATGATTGTGACCAGTGGGCAGGCTGCTATCGGCGTCTGGGCTACCGGCGACGGCAAGCTGATCGGGCGCGGTCTGGTCACGGACGAGGCGGGCGCTGGGCACTTCAAGCTGCTCGGCAGCACCGGCACCCAGCTCTATGCGGGTGGCAAGGCCATCCTGGGCGAGACAAGGATCGACTGATGCCTGCCGTCGACCTGATCTTTAAACGCGCCCTCACGACCGGCAACCCGGTCGAGCTGGTGTTTGGCGACGATGGCGGCGGCGGGCAGGTGCCCGATGCGACGCTGACCGTTGCCGCGCGCATGCCGGGTCTGCGAGTCAGATCCCTGGTGCATGTGCGCAAGGATCTGGTTGTCGCTGGCCGCATGCCGGGCCTGCGCTGCAGTGCGGTCGTGCGCTACAACACCGACACGCCCCGGCCCGTGGTCGCTGAGGTCGTGGCCGATGCCCAGCAGGCGCAGCCTGTAGAACAGGGCTGGGTCACTGGATGGCAAGACACGGATGCACTGCCTGCGGGCTGGGTGTCGACCGCGCAAGACGCCATGCCCATGCAAGAGCAGCTTGACGTCACTTGGCAGGACGGCAAGCGGCAAGGGGTGGCTGTACAGGGCAGGTTTCAGCAGGCCCGGCCTCTACCTGGAGCAACAACCCAGGCCCGCTGGCAAGAGGCCCAGAGCGTGCGCGCGAGCCTGCAGACCACGGCCGAGGATGCTGCGCCCGTTCGGGCCGGTTGGGCCGTGCGATTTCAGGAGAGCCTGCGCGACCGCCGCCGCATGTTGGAGGCCACGGCCCAGGATGCGATGGGCCTGCAATACCTCTTCACCACTGGCGCAGGCCCATCGGTGCCGCTGTACCGGGGCTTCCAGGCCCGCTACCAGCAGGCCATGAGGCCGCCTGCAGGCAAGTCTCAGGTCAAGCCGCCAGAGCCAGAGAAGCCCGGCTGCTATGAGCAACTGGTGGGCGGCCCCATCAAATTGCTGTTCTGCAAGCCCTGGGCCGCGTCGACCGCGCTGGTCTTTGCATGTTGCAAGGATGACGGCCCGCAGCCGGGCAAGGTCATCGTTCCCGTCCGAAAGGTCTACATCGTGCTCAATCAAATCGTGCTCACGCGCCTGGATACGGGCGTCGAGCTGCCTGCTCTGGCCTTCAATATGTCCCTGGACTTCCAGAGCTGGACGTGGAACTGGACGGCCTCACTGCATAAGGATGCGGCTTTGCACCTTGGCCGTGACACGGACGGCGACCCTGCGCAGTTCCTGGCCAACGTCAATGGCGTGCCGTTCAAGCTGCGCCTGGAGCGCACCAGCCGCGACCGCAGATTCTTGCCCCAGGAGCGCTGGTCTGTCTCAGGGCGCGGCCTTGCAGCAGTGCTGGCCGAGCCTTGGGCCAAGTCCATGTCCTTCGGTAGCCCGACTCAGACGCTGACGGCCCAGCAACTGGCAGCTGAGGTGCTCAAGGTCAACGGCGTCTCCATTGGCTGGGATATCGACTGGCAGTTGGAGGACTGGCAAGTGCCTGCCGGAGCCTGGACGCTGCAGGGCAGCTATATAGACGCCATCAACGATATCGCTGCAGCGGCTGGCGGCTATGTGCAGCCCCATAACACCGACCAGGTGCTGCGCATCCTGCCCAAGTACCCCACGGCACCCTGGCATTGGGATGATGTGGTGCCAGATTTTGAGATTCCGTCAGCCGTGGCAGAAGTGGAGGGTACGGAGTTCGTGGACAAGCCTGACTACAACCGAGTTTTCGTTGGTGGTGTCGGTGCTGGGGTGTTTGGGCCAATCACCAGAGCTGGGACGGCGGGGGAGCTGGTTGCGCCTCAAGTGATGCACGCCTTGATCACTGACACGACGGTGCAAAGGCAGCGCGGTCTTGCTGAATTAGCAAACACGAATAGGCAAGCTATTTTAACTCTGACGATGCCAGTTTTACCAGAGGCAGGTGTGATTTTGCCCGGCAAATTTGTGCGCTATCAGGGTAGTGAAACAGCGATGGGAATAGTGCGTTCCACAGCTGTCAGCTGGGCTGCACCAAGGCTGCGTCAAACACTGGAGATCGAGACCCATGCCTAACCTCTACAAGCAGTTTATTGCGCTGCAATCGCCCAAGCCACTTGAGGTGGGTACGGTCGCTTTTGTGGTCAACGGTGTGGCCACGGTCGACCTGCCAGGCGGTGGTCGACTCCAAGCCAGAGGGGCCGCCCAAGCTGGGCAGCGTGTGTTTGTGCGCGACGGAGTGATCGAGGGCGATGCTCCGAGCCTTACTTATGCGGCAGGGGAGGTGTAGCCACAAAAAAAGAACGGGCGACTTGGCCAAGTGCTGTAACACCTGACCAAGCCCCAACCGCAGATCGAGCCTGCAAGCTGGCAAGGCCCGCTCACCCTGTACAGAGCGCGCTGAGCCTACCAGAGTTTTAAAGGTTTAAAGGCTTGCAAATGGACGATATCCGCTGCGGCAATTGCCGCAAGAAGTTAGGCGAGGGCGTGTATGTGCGCCTGAGCATCAAGTGCCCCAGGTGTGGGGCCTTCAATCAGCTGAGTGCCGTGAGCACCGAACCAGAGCCCCCTGCAGGGCCAACAGCTGAAACCAATGACAAACCCAATCGTGCCCTGGATCGGAGGCAAACGCCGCCTGGTCGATCTGCTTCTGAAACGCTTTCCAGCCCATAGCTGTTACGTCGAGGTCTTTGCCGGTGGGGCGGCGGTCTACTTTGCCCGCCACCCAGCTGATGTCGAAGTCCTCAATGACGTCAACGGTGACCTGGTCAACCTCTACCGGGTGGTGACGCACCACCTGGAAGAGTTTGTGAGGCAGTTTAAGTGGGCCTTGACCAGTAGGCAGGTCTTTAAATGGCTGCAGGACACGCGGCCCGAGACGTTGACGGATATACAGAGGGCGGCCCGGTTCTTCTATCTGCAGCAGCAGAGCTTTGGTGGCAAGGTGGCTGGCCAGACCTTTGGTACGGCCACCACGGCTCCGGCCATCAATTTGCTGCGGATCGAAGAGAACCTCTCAGCTGCGCACTTGCGTATGGCGGGAGGCACTTATATAGAGCAGCTCGACTGGGCGCAGTGTATCGACCGCTATGACAGGGCACACACGCTGTTCTACATGGACCCGCCGTATTGGGAGACCGAGGGCTACGGCGTGCCGTTTGAATGGGAGCAGTACGAGCTGATGGCCAAGAAGCTCAAGGAGATAAAGGGAAAGGCCGTCATCAGTATCAACGACCATCCGGCCATTCGGGAGTGCTTTAAAGACTTTGAGATGGAGTCTTTAAAACTGGACTACACGGTCGGCGGTGGGGCGAACAGAGTGGAGAGAGGCGAGCTGGTTATTTATAGCTGGGCCAGAAGTGAGGAGCCTGCGGGCCTTTTCTGACGCCCGTGCAAGGTCGCGTGCCAAAGGCGGCGCAACGTTTGTGCCAAAGCGCGCGCAAACTTGTGCCAAAGGCGGCGCGACGCAATTAAAGGCTAAGTATTTACCCTTGACTGATTCAAAATGGGTCGGAAACTGTGCAAAATAGAACGAACGTTCGTTTTATTGAGAGTTTCATGGCCTCGTCTCCCGTTTCCCGTTCTTCCACTTCTGCCGCAGCCAGGGATGCGTCGCATGTGCCGGGCCGTTCGTTGCAGCACGGGGAGGCTGGGCCAGCAAAGACCAGCCCAAAGTCTCGCAAGTTGCATGCAGAGGCGCAAGTTGCGGTTAGCCCCAGGAAGGCCGCTGATGCGGCGGCTGCCCGGTCTGCGGGCCGCTCGCTCGCCAAAGGTCAGCAGACCAAGGCCACGATTGTGGAGGCAGCGCTGAATCTGGCAACGCATATCGGCCTGGAAGGCCTGTCGATTGGGGCGATTGCCGAGCTCACGGGCATGAGCAAGTCGGGTGTGTTTGCTCATTTCGGCTCGCGTGAGGAATTGCAGATTTCCGTGGTGCACGAGTACCACGACCGCTTCGAGCAGGAAGTCTTCTACCCGGCCATCGAGGCACCACGCGGCATTCCGCGTCTGCGCGCGCTGTTTGGCAACTGGATGAAGCGCACTTCCATGGAGATCGATTCCGGCTGCATCTATATCAGCGGCGCGGTGGAGTTCGACGATCGCACCGGGCCGGTGCGGGATGCGCTGGCCGAATCCGTCGGCACCTGGCTGGCTGCCATGCGCCGCACGATCGTGCAAAGCCAGGAATGCGGCGATCTGCGAGCCGATGCCGACGCCAGCCAGTTGCTGTTCGAGATTCACGGCCTGATTCTGGCCCTGCACTACGAGGCACGCTTTCTGCATAGCGAGGGCTCGATCGAGCGGGCTCATGCCGGCTTCAACAACATTCTGGCGCGCTATGCCAGCGAACCGCCAGCCGCCTGACGCCACTGACAACCGGCGTCAGTTCCAACCCCCAAAGCAAACCGTTCAACGCGCAACCATTACAGGAGACGACAAATGCCCAGCTACAACCCGCCACTGCGTGACATGCAATTCCTCATGCACGAGGTCTTCAAGGTCACCGAGACCTATCAGCAGATTCCCAAGTATGCGGAGGTCGACGCCGACACCATCAACGCGGTGGTCGAAGAGGCGGGAAAGTTTGCGGCCAATGTCACGTTTCCCCTGAATATCTCCGGCGATGAAGAGGGCTGCACGCTGAACAAGGAGACCCACGAGGTCACCACGCCCAAGGGCTTCAAGCAGGCGTATGCGCAGTTCATCGAAGGCGGCTGGCCGGCACTGTCCTGCGATCCGGAGTATGGCGGCCAGGGTTTGCCGTTCGTGCTCAATTCGGCGCTTTATGAAATGCTCAACAGCGCCAATCAGGCCTGGACCATGTACCCGGGCCTGTCGCATGGAGCCTATGAGGCCTTGCATGCCTACGGGACGCCGGAGCAGAAGAAGATCTACCTGGGCAAGCTGACCAGTGGCGAGTGGACCGGCACCATGTGCCTGACCGAACCCCACTGCGGCACCGACCTCGGCTTGCTGCGCACCAAGGCCGAACCCCTGGCGGACGGCAGCTACAGGATCACCGGCAACAAGATCTTCATCTCGGCCGGCGAGCATGACTTCACCAGCAATATCGTGCATCTCGTGCTGGCGCGTCTGCCCGATGCGCCCGCAGGCTCCAAGGGCATCAGCCTGTTCGTCGTGCCCAAGTTCAAGGTAAATGCCGACGGCTCGCTGGGTGAGCGCAATCCCATCTTCTGCGGTGCGCTGGAGCACAAGATGGGCATTCACGGCAATGCCACGGCCCAGATCAATATCGACGGTGCCATCGGTACCCTGGTGGGTGAGCCCAACAAGGGCCTGCAAGCCATGTTCGTGATGATGAATGCGGCCCGGCTGGGCGTGGGCAACCAGTCGCTGGGACTGACCGAGGTCGCCTATCAGAACGCACTGGCCTATGCCAAGGATCGCCTGCAGATGCGCAGCCTGTCCGGCGTGAAGGCCAAGGACAAGCCGGCCGATCCCATCATCGTTCACCCCGATGTGCGCCGCATGCTGCTCACGGCCAAGGCCTATGCGGAAGGTGGGCGTGCGCTGTCGACATTCTGCGCGCTGCTGCTGGACCAGGAGTTGCATCACCCTGACGGGAAGGTGCGCAAAGACAGCGGCGAGCTGGTGGCTCTGCTGACGCCCATCGTCAAGGCTTTCATCACCGACAACGGCTGGACGGCGACGACCCTGAGCCAGCAGGTCTTCGGCGGCCATGGGTTCATCAAGGAATGGGGCATGGAGCAGTTCGTGCGCGATGCACGCATCAACATGATCTATGAAGGCACGAACGGCATCCAGGCGCTGGATCTGCTGGGTCGCAAGATCCTGGGCAATCAGGGCGCGACGCTCAAGAAGTTCGGCAAGCTGATTGCCCAGCTGGTGGAGGAAGAGGGCGTCAACGAGAAGATGAGCGAGTTCGTCACGCCCATTGCCTTGCTGGGCGAGCAGATGACCAAGTTCACCACGGAGATCGGCTTCAAGGGCATGCAGAACCCCGACGAGGTGGGGGCTTCGGCCGTGGATTATCTGCGGGTGGCCGGTCACCTGGTCTTTGGCTACCTGTTTGCCCGCATGGCCCAGGTGGCGCTGCGCGAGATCGCGGCCGGCAATGCGGACCCCTTCTATCAGGGCAAGCTGCAGACCGCACGCTTCTACTTCGCCAAGCTCTTCCCCGAGACACTGACGCTGATGCGCACCGCTCGCGCCGGCAGCCAGTCCCTGATGGACACCGACGCGGCGTTGGCCTGATGTTCCGCAGGTGCATGCTGTCCTGCTGTTCAATGCATGGCGGCACGCACTGATTCATCCCTTGTTTTGAATATGAAGGACCAGGAAATGAAGAAAATCAAAGCGGTAGCAGCTCTGGTATTGATAGCGGGCGGCATGTCGGCCGCCTGGGCGCAGATGTCGCCCGTAGGCACCTGGCGCAGCATGGATGAAAAGGAAAACACGCCCAAGGCGCAGGTGAAGATCACCGAGGCTGGCGGCGTGGTCACGGGCAAGGTCGAGGCCCTGCTGCGCAAGGGCGCGGATCCCAATGCGCTGTGCACCGAGTGCAAGGACGAACTCAAGGACAAGCCCGTGGTGGGCATGACGCTGATCAGCGGCGTCAAAAAGGTCGAGGGCAAGGACGTCTGGGAAGGCGGCAGGATTCTCGATCCCGAGAACGGCAAGACCTATGCCGTGCGCCTGACGCCCATCGACGAAGGCCAGAAGCTGGAAGTGCGTGGCTCCATCGGGCCTTTCTGGCGCACCCAGACCTGGATCCGCGTCCAGTAATTGAAAGGAAGCCCCCCGCGTCGCTGCGCCTGGATGGTGGCGCGCGCTACGTGCTGGCGCAGGGGGTGCAGCCCTCGCTGCGGGGCGGTGCGGCCGGCTCAGGCTCTGGCCCGGATGCCCTGGCCTGGGGTGCCTCAGTTTCATGCGCTGTGCGTATTATGAATAAATGAAATGAATGCAATCATGTCCCGATTCAACGTGAAAAAAGTCGCCGTGCTGGGCGCGGGCGTGATGGGTGCGCAGATCGCCGCCCATCTGGTCAACGTCAAGGTGCCGGTCATCCTGTTTGACCTGCCCGCGAAGGAAGGCTCCAAGAGCGGCATTGCAGAGCGTGCCATTGCCAATCTGAAGAAGCTCAAGCCTTCGCCGATCGGCGTGGCCGACGATGTGGAGCTGATTCAGCCGGCCAACTACGAAGAGCATATGAAACTGCTCAAGGGCTGCGATCTGGTGATCGAGGCCATTGCAGAGCGCATGGACTGGAAGCTGGACCTGTATCACAAGATCGCGCCTTTCGTCGCCAGGCATGCGCTGCTGGCGTCCAATACCTCGGGCCTGTCGATCACCAAGCTGTCCGAGGCCTTGCCCGACGCCATCAAGCCGCGTTTCTGCGGCATCCACTTCTTCAACCCGCCGCGCTATATGCAGCTGGTGGAGCTGATCAACACTCCGACCACGCAGGCCGAGGTGCTGGATCAGCTCGAAGCCTTTGTCACCAGCACGCTGGGCAAGGGCGTGGTGCGCGCGCACGACACTCCCAACTTCATCGCCAACCGCATCGGCATCGCCGGTATGCTGTCCACGATGAAGGAGGTCGAGAACTTCGGCCTGTCCTTCGACGTGGTGGACGACCTCACGGGCAAGAAGCTGGGCCGCGCTTCCTCGGGCACCTTCCGCACGGCCGACGTGGTGGGCCTGGACACCATGGCCCATGTCGTCAAGACGCTGCAGGACAATCTGAGCCTGGAGACCGACCCCTTCTACGGCAGCTTCGGCACGCCGCCTGTGCTGGCCAAGCTGATCGAGCTGGGCAACCTGGGCCAGAAGACCAAGAAGGGCTTCTACAAGAAGGTCGGTCGCGACATCTTCCAGTTCGAGCTGGACAGCGAGGACTACGTCCCCGCTGGCGGCAAGGCCGACGAGGTCTACGGCCGCATGCTCAAGAAGCCTGCCGCAGAGCGCCTGAAACTGCTGCGCAATGCCGAGGGCAAGGAGGGCCGGTTCCTCTGGGCCATCCTGCGCAACAGCTTCCACTATGCCGCCGTGCACCTGCATTCGATTGCCGACAGCGCACGCGATGTGGATCAGGCGATGCGCTGGGGCTTCGGCATGAAGCAGGGGCCGTTCGAGCTGTGGCAGGAAGCCGGCTGGCTGGAAGTGGCCAAGATGGTGCAGGAGGACATCGACGCCGGCAAGGCGCTGTGCAAGGCGCCGCTGCCCCGATGGGTCTTCGAAGGTCCGGTGGCCGAGGCCGGCGGCGTGCACACGGGCAAGGGCTCGTGGAGTCCTGCGCAGAACCAATTCGTGCCGCGCCGTGTGCTGCCCGTGTACGAGCGCCAGCTCTTCCCCGAGAAACTGCTGGGTGAAACCGATCTGCCCGACTGGCAGACGGCTGGCACGACGATTGCCGAAACCAGGGCGCTGCGCACCTGGACGCTGGACGGCAAGGTCTTGATCGCCAGCATCAAGAACAAGATGCACGCCATCAGCCCCGAAGTCATGGAAGGTCTGATGGAGGCGGTGGATACGGCCGAGAGCGACTTCGACGCCATGGTCATCTGGTCCGGCGATGCGCCCTTCAGCGTGGGCGCGGACCTGGAGGCCACCATGCCTGCCTTTGTGATCGGCGGTGCGGATGCCATCGAGAGCATCGAGCAGGAGCTGCAGAATCTGATGCTGCGCCTGCGTTATGCACAGGTGCCCGTGGTGTCTGCCATTCACGGGCTGGCGCTGGGCGGCGGCTGCGAGATGGCGGTGTATTCGGCGCGCCGCGTGGCCCACATGGAAAGCTATATCGGCCTGGTGGAAGTCGGCGTGGGTCTGGTGCCCGGCGCGGGCGGCCTGACCTATATCGCGCGCCGTGCTGCCGAGAATGCCGCCGCCAGCACCGGCAAGGATTTGCTGCCGTTCCTGACCGAAGGCTTCACGGCCGCGGCCATGGCCAAGGTGGGAACCAGCGCGCTGGAGTCGCGCAAGCTCGGCTATCTGCTGGACAGCGACATCGTCGTGGCCCACAAGGATGAGGTGCTGTTCGTGGCCATCAACGAGGCCAAGGCCATGGCGGCCGGCGGCTGGCGTGCGCCGCACAAGCGCAGCTTCCCCGTGGCGGGCCGCAGCGGCCTGGCAACCATCAAGGGCTCGCTGGTCAATATGCGCGACGGCGGCTTCATCAGCGAGTTCGACCAGCATATTGCGGGCCTGATCGCCAATGTGGTCTGCGGCGGCGATGTCGATGCCGGCACGCTGGTGGATGAGGCCTATCTGATGAGCCTGGAGCGCAAGGCTTTCTGTCATCTGATTGCTCACCCCAAGACCCATGAACGCATTCTGGGCATGCTCAATACCGGCAAGCCGGTACGCAACTGATTCGATATGAGCATCCCCCTGAGTCGCTGCGCGCCTTCCCCTTTCTCTCGCTTTGCGGGAAGGGAAACGCCAGCAACGCTGCGGGGCGGCCCTTGCTCGCTGGCTGCGGGTATGCGCCGCGAAGTAATTGAAGCCTTGCACACAGGTTGAAGAGCTAAGAGACAACCAAGGAATTTGGTCATGAAACAAGTACAAGACGCCTATATCGTTGCTGCCACGCGCACGCCCATCGGTCGCTCGCACAAGGGTTTTTTCCGCAACTACCGTCCCGACGATCTGCTGGCCACCACGCTCAAGGCGGCGCTGGCCCAGGTACCTGGCCTGGACCCCAAGGCGATCGAGGACATCGTCTGCGGTTGCGCGATTCCCGAAGCCCAGCAGGGCCTGAACGTGGCGCGTATCGGTGCTGTCCTGGCGGGACTGCCCACCAGCATCGGCGGCATCACCGTCAACCGTTTCTGCGCCTCCGGTTTGTCGGCCGTGGCCATGGCGGCGGACCGTATCCGCGTCGGTGAAGCCGATGTGATGGTTGCTGCTGGCGTGGAGAGCATGAGCATGGTGCCGATGATGGGCAATGCGCCCAGCCTCTCGCCCAGCATCTTCGAGCGCGATGGCGATGTGGGCATTGCCTACGGCATGGGCCTGACGGCAGAGAAGGTGGCCCAGCAGTGGAAGGTCTCGCGCGAGGCGCAGGATGCGTTTGCACTCGAATCGCACCGCCGTGCGATCGCTGCGCAGCAGGCCGGCGAGTTCGCCGCCGAGATCACGCCGATCGAAGTCACCGACCGCACGCTGAACATCGCCACGGGCGAGACCGTGAGCAGCACGCGCACCGTGAGCCTGGACGAAGGCCCGCGCCCCGATACCAGCCTGGAAGGCCTGGCCAAGCTGCGCACCGTGTTTGCGGCGCGCGGCACGGTCACTGCGGGCAATAGCTCGCAGACCAGCGACGGTGCGGGCGCGCTGATCATTGCCAGCGGCGATGCCGTCAAGTGTTTTGGCCTGACGCCGCTGGCGCGCTTTGTCAGCTATGCCAGCAAGGGCGTGCCGCCAGCCATCATGGGCATTGGCCCCATCGAGGCCATTCCCGCCGCGCTGCGCTACGCAGGTCTCCAGCAGGACGATATCGACTGGTACGAGCTCAACGAGGCCTTTGCGGCCCAGTCCCTGGCCGTCATCAACACCCTGGGTCTGGACCAGAGCAAGGTCAACCCCATGGGCGGTGCGATTGCGCTGGGCCATCCTCTGGGTGCGACCGGCGCCATCCGTGCCGCCACCGTGGTGCATGCGCTGCAGCGCAAGCAGCTCAAGTACGGCATGGTGACCATGTGCGTGGGCATGGGTCAGGGCGCGGCAGGCATCTTCGAGCGCGTCTGAACGCCGCAGCCGCCATGCACACCGAACCGTCACAAGCCCCGGTGCAGGCTGCCGTGCAATGGACGGAGTTGGCCTTGCCCATCTCCAAGGGCTCGGCCGATCTGGTGCTGCGCCAGTGCCAGCCCAGGGCGGCAGCGCCGCTGGCCCAGGTGGTGGTGGCGGGCGCCATGGGCGTGCAGCAAAGCTATTACCAGGCCTTTGCGCGCTGGCTGGCGGAGCAGGGCTATGGCGTCACCACCTTTGACTACCGTGGCCATGGCCTGTCGCTGCACGTGCCGCTGCGCGACGCCAGGGCCGACTTGCTGGACTGGGCCAAGGACTGCGAGCTGGTGGCAACCCAGCTCAAACAGCAGTTTCCCCAGCAACCGCTGATCTGGATCGGCCACAGCGTGGGCTCGCAGCTGCCGGGGCTGGCTTCCATTCCCCTGCCCCTCAACGGCCTGCTGTCCGTGGGCAGCGGCAGCGGCTACTGGCGCGATAACGCGGCGCCCACCCGGCGCATGATCCGGCTGTTCTGGTGGGGTGTCGCTCCGCTGGTCACGGCTTTGTACGGCGCTTTTCCGGGGCGCAAGCTGGGCATCGTGGGCGATCTGCCGGCAGGCGTGATCTGGCAATGGCGTCGCTGGTGCCTGAATCCTCTGTACGCCATAGGGGTGGAGGGGCGCTGGGCCTCCGAAGCCTATGCAGCAGCCCACTACCCCTTGCATGCACTGTATTTCGAGGACGACGAAATGATGTCGCTGGCCAGCGTGCAGTCGCTGGTGGGCTGGTACAAGAGTGCGCCCAGCACGCTGGAGCGTGTCGATCCGGGGCTGGCTCCGGCCGGACGCATAGGCCATCTGGGGTATTTCAAGGAAGAGATGCGCGAGCTACTGTGGCAGCCCCTGCTGCCTTTGCTGCAGAGCTGGCGCAATGGTGATCGCGGCCCAGGCAAACCCTTGTTCGGGCCGCATGAGTCACCTGTTTGACGGCTTTCATTCCCGCCCTTGGGCAACACTGCCAATCATGAGCACAGACCTCCACCCCTTTGATCGTGCCGTGGCGCTGACCGCTACGGGCGTGCCCAATCAGTACCAGGGAACGGCCTCGCCCGATTACTGGAACATGGTCGGCCCTTACGGCGGCATCACGGCCGCCAGCCTCGTGCAGGCCATTCAGCAGCACCCGCAGTGCCTGGGCGAGCCGCTGTCCCTCACCGTCAACTATGCGGCAGCGGTGGGGCCGGGTGCTTTCGAGATCGACGCCAGGCCGGTGCGCACCAACCGCTCCACCCAGCACTGGCTGCTGACGATCACCCAGACCGATGCCCAGGGCCAGGCGCAGATCGTGACCACCGCCACGGCCGTGACGGCGGTGCGCCGCCAGACCTGGAGCGTCAGCGATATGCCCATGCCCGAGGTCCGGGCTGCTGCCGAGGTGGAGCGCGTTCCACCGCTGTTCAAGGCCTCCGAGTGGCTGACCCGCTATGAGATGCGATTCTTGGACGGAATCCTTCCGCGCGAGGAGGACGGTGCCGAGCGCGACAGTCTGACGCGGCTGTGGGTGAGAGACAATCCGCCGCGTCCGCTGGATTTCGCGTCGCTGGCTGCGGTCTGCGACGTGTTCTTTCCGCGGGCGTGGCTGCGCCGCGCCAGGCGTGTGCCGGCGGGTACGGTGTCCATCACCGTCTACTTCCATGCCGGGCGCGAGGAGCTGGCTGCGACCGGCGACGGATTGCTGCTGGCACAGGCGCGCGGGCAGGAGTTCCGCAACGGCTTTTTCGACCAGACGGCCCAGCTGTGGAACCAGTCCGGCCAGATGCTGGCGACCAGCCATCAGATTGTTTACTACAAGGAATAGGGTGCCGAAGCCGGCAAGCTGTTCCCATCCTTCACAAGGCAAGACCATGAGCAATACCCAGGATAGCCAGGACATCCTGGTGCACACCGAAGAGGGCGTGTGCACCATCACCTTCAATCGTGCGGCGAAAAAGAATTCCTTCACCGAGGCCATGTACCGCCTGATGGCGGACGCATTGGCGGCCGCCAAGCTCGACGCTGCCGTGCGCGTGGTGGTGTTCCAGGGCGATATCGCCATCTTCAGCGCAGGCAACGATATCGCGGACTTCCTGACGCAGGCTTCAACGCCCGGCGCCATGGGCGCCGAGGCGCCCGTGTGGCGCTTTCTGCAGGAGGTTTCGGCCTTTCCCAAGCCGCTGATTGCGGCCGTCTGCGGCCCGGCCGTGGGCATCGGCACCACGCTGCTGCTGCATTGCGACCTGGTCTATGCCGGCGATAACGCCGCATTCTCGCTGCCCTTCATCAATCTGGGCGTTTGCCCCGAAGCAGCATCCAGCCTGCTGCTGCCCCAGATGCTGGGTTACCACCGCGCCGCCGAAGCCCTGTTGCTGGGCGAGCCCTTCTTGGCAGAAGCCGCGCTGGAAGTGGGCCTGGTCAACCGGGTGGTTCCTCCCAGCGAATGCAATGCCGTGGCACAGGCCCAGGCCAGGAAGCTGGCGCGCAAGCCCCTGACCTCGCTGATCGAGACCAAGCGCCTGATGAAGGGCGGCCAGGCCAAGGCTGTGGGCGAGCGGATTGTGGAAGAAGGCGCCGTCTTCGCCCGCATGCTGCGCGAGCCTGCGGCCAGGGAAGCCTTGACGGCTTTCATGGAAAAACGCCATCCAGACTTCAGCAAATGCTGAAATCGGGAGTTGCGGCAGCAAGGGGATGCAGCGATAGCGTGCTTTCACCAGGAGCGCCACCCGGATTTCTGCATCTTCCCCGTCCGCGAGGGCTTGGCCGCCGGTAGCCATGCCGATCTGAGAATCGTCCCTTGCGGGGCGATTTTTCTTTGACCGTTTTTCAGGTTTTCCTATGACATCCAGGTCCCAGCCGTCCCGCAGTCAGGCGCAGCCAACGGCCGAGTCCGTGCAGTTCGAGCCGGAGTTCATCTCCGGCTTGCGCGACATCTTTGAAACGCGCGTGGCCTTCAACCAGACGATCGGTCTGAAGATCGGCGAGATCACGCCCACGTGGGTGCAGGGGCGTATCGCCATGCGACCTGACCTGATCGGACATTCGGCCTATCAGCGCATTCATGGCGGCGTGATCAGCGCCGGCCTGGATTCCATGGGCGGGCTGGCCGTGATGGCGGCCATTGCGGCCCAGCATATGGATGACACGCCCGCGCAAAGGCTGCATCGGTTTTCCCGGCTGGGAACGATCGATCTGCGGGTGGACTATATGCGGCCAGGCATCGGCAAGGAGTTTCTGCTCAGCGCCAGAGTGCTGCGCCTGGGCTCGCGGGTGGCGAATACCCAGATGGAGTTTTTGTCCGTGGACGGCGAGTTGCTGTCTACCGGCACGGCCGCCTATATTGTTTCCTGACGCCTATCTGAAATGAGAGCGCCCCGTGCCTGCTGGATAAGGTGAGGGGGCATAGAAATGCGGCAAGTGCCCCCTTGCCTGGGTGCAGCCAGATCTTTCATTGTGTGAGATCAGGCAATGCATGCAAGTAACTGAAACTTGTGAAAGCTTTGCTTACCGTTATTGCGAGATAGGACCAAATGTTGCTGATCAAGCTGCATAGGATGGCGTTTTCTGACTAGGAGATTCCGGCCATGGCTGTGCAAAACCCGTTCTTCGGCAAACGCGAAAACGATAGCTTTCCTTCACGCAATTCCGTCACCGGGCTTTCGACAGCGAATCCTGCAGCGGCTTCGGGCACCGGCTCTTTGAGCAGTGCCGGCCTTGGCACGGCGCCTGCCAGCTCCATGCGTGCTTCGGCGGCACCGGCTGCGCCTGTGGCCGAGGAAACCGGCGGCAGCAAGCTGACCGTCGGCCCGAACATCAAGCTCAAGGGCGTGGAAATCACCGACTGCGACACCTTGGTGGTGGAAGGCACGGTCGAAGCGACGATGAACTCCCGCGTCATCAGGATTGCGGAACAGGGCGCTTTCCACGGAACGGCCGAGATCGATATTGCAGAGATCCACGGCAGGTTCGACGGATCGCTCACCGTGCGTGAAAAGCTGGTGATCTATGGCTCCGGCAAGGTCAGCGGCAAGATCTGCTACGGCAAGGTGGTGATCGAAGAGGGGGGCGAACTGACAGGGCAGATCGAGGCAGGAACCCGTTCCAGCAACAGCAATGCCTCCGCTCCGGCCTGGAGCAAAAGCAGCTCCGCCAGCAGCAGCCCGGTGTCGGCTGCGGCCGGCAGCGGCGAGACTGCGGGCAGCGCTGCAGTGGCCTGAATCTCTGCGCACGGCCCATGAAAAAAGCGACCGTGGAAGGTCGCTTTTTTCATGCTGGGACCCTGGATCAGCTCTTGGCTGCCTGGGCCTGGATTTTTTCGCGCCAGGCGCGTGTCTGCTCCGTATCCGGCAGGGACTGGGGCTTGCCCGTGGCGTCGATGGCCACATAGGTCAGGCGGGCTTCGGTCACCTTCACATACTTGCCCTGGTCGGAAAAGCGCTCGGCAAAGACTTCCACATCCACGGCGACCGAGGTGCGGCCCACATGCTGCACGCCGGCGTAGAAGGACAGGATGTCCCCCACGCGCACGGGTTGCTTGAAGATGAATTCATTGACGGCTACGGTCACCATGCGGGTGTGGCTGATGCGCTGCGGCAGCACCGAGCCGGCCAGGTCCACCTGCGCCATGACCCAGCCACCGAAGATGTCGCCATTGGCATTGACATCGGCAGGCATGGGTACGACTTTGAGAACCAGTTCCTTGTCGGCGGGCAGGGCAACGCTGGGAAGGTCGGGCGAACGGGGGGGCATGGAAATCTGTGACACGAATGGAAAGTTGAAATTGTCCCTCAACATCGGGTTTCTACCATGTTGACTGCAGAAAGCCACTAGCGACGGTTCGGGCAAGTCAGTAGGGGATCACTATGGGGCGGTGTTTGTGGTGCATGGGTGGATGCCACAGTGTCGTGCGGGAGGCCGGCGGCAGACAGTCGGTAAATGTCCCAATACTGGCCGGAGGCGATGTGAGCTCGGCAATGTCGCTCAAGCCTTCCAGTCGCGCTCGTGCAGATCGTGAAGCCTTGCGGCTCCTGCGGCATGCCGGGTTCGGTGAGCAGGGCTTTCTGACTGGCCGCGCAGGGCGAGTTTCTGCCGGGCCTGCGCTGCGCGCCCCCAGGGCAGACCATGGCTGCAGCCCTTGATCCTGGTCAGGGTGAGCGCAAAAGCGACGGGGCAGGCAGAATTCACGGGTACCCTGATTCCCGTCATAGCAATTGACGCCCTCTACCGCGGCTCCGACTGCCTGCAGGGCGATACAGCCCCACAATGCGTTCACAGTTACCTGCAACCCCTGAGGAAGCCGCAGCAGCGGCAAACCAGTCAGACGGCGCCACGCTGCGTCGCCTTTTTCCCTATATCTGGCGCTACAAATGGCATGCGCTGGCAGCGCTGGTGTTCATGATCTGCGCCAAGCTGGCCAATGTGGGCGTGCCCCTCTTGCTCAAGCATCTGGTGGATGCGCTGGATATCAAGCCCGGGCAGGCGCAGGCCGTGCTGGTGGTCCCAGTGGGTCTGCTGGCGGCCTACGGATTGCTGCGCTTTTCCTCCACCCTGTTCACCGAGTTGCGGGATCTGGTCTTTTCCAAGGCCACGCAGGGGGCATCGCGCTCGATCGCGCTATCGACCTTCGAGCATCTGCATGCCCTGAGCCTGCGCTTTCATCTGGAGCGCCAGACCGGCGGCATGACGCGCGACATCGAGCGCGGCGTGCGCAGCACCGAGTCACTGATCTCGTACTCGCTCTACTCCATCCTGCCCACGCTGATCGAGATGGCGCTGGTGCTTGGCATTCTGGCCGTACGTTTCGATATCTGGTTTGCCGTCATTACACTGGCAGCGCTGGTGTTCTATATCGGCTTCACGGTCACCGTGACGGAGTGGCGCACCCGCTTCAGAAAAGAGGCCAATGCCCAGGAGTCGGCGGCCCATACCAAGGCCATTGATTCGCTGCTGAACTACGAGACCGTCAAGTACTTCAACAACGAACAGTTCGAGTCCGCGCGCTATGACGAAAACCTCGAGAACCTGCGTCGCGTGCGGCTCAAGAGCCAGACCACGCTGTCCATGCTCAACTGCGGCCAGCAGCTCATCATCGGAGCGGCGCTGGTGGCCATTCTGTGGCGTGCCACGCAGGGCGTGGTCGACGGCAGGCTGACGCTGGGCGATCTGGTCATGATCAATGCCTTCATGATTCAGCTCTACATCCCGCTGAATTTCCTGGGCGTGATCTACCGCGAGATCAAGCAGAGCCTGACCGACCTGAACCGCATGTTCACGCTCATGGACAAGGAGCGCGAAGTGGCCGATGCGCCCGGTGCCCAGCCCTTGCAGATCGACCATCCGCCGCCCGAGGTGCGCTTTGAGAACGTGCAGTTCGCCTACGATGCTGCGCGGCCCATACTGCACGATGTGAGCTTCACCATTCCTGCGGGCAAGACCGTGGCCGTGGTCGGCCCCTCGGGTTCGGGCAAGAGCACGCTGGCGCGTCTGCTGTTTCGCTTCTATGACGTGCAGGGCGGCCATGTGCGCATTGCCGGACAGGACATCCGCACGGTGACCCAGAGCAGCGTGCGGCACTGCGTGGGCATCGTTCCGCAGGACACGGTCCTGTTCAATGACACGGTGGCCTATAACATTGCCTATGGGCAGCCGGGTGCCACGCAGGAGCAGGTGGTGGCAGCGGCCAAGGCCGCACGCATCCATGACTTCATCGAGCGCACGCCCCAGGGCTACGCCACGCGAGTGGGCGAGCGCGGCCTCAAGCTCTCGGGCGGTGAAAAGCAGCGTGTGGCCATCGCGCGCACCCTGCTCAAGAACCCGCCGATCCTGATCTTTGACGAAGCGACGTCGGCGCTGGACAGCGCCAACGAGCGCGCCATCCAGAACGAGCTGCGCAGCGCGGCGCAAGGCAAGACCTCGCTGGTCATTGCCCATCGCCTGTCCACTGTGGTCGACGCGCACGAGATCCTGGTCATGGACAGCGGCCGCATCATCGAGCGCGGAACGCACGAGGAGCTGCTGGCCGCCGGAGGACGTTACTCCAGCATGTGGAACATGCAGCTCAACCAGGCGGAGTCATCGGAGATTCCCGCCTGAGTGCGGTCACCTCACGCCAGACGTTTGATAAGCCACCTCCGGGTGGCTTTCTTTTTGGCCTCTTCGCTTCCATGTATACATATGGTTAGGTGTTTACCCTTGATTTTGCAATTAAATCGCTGTTTTTTGATTTTTATGTATACATTTCTTCCGTCTTCCAAGAACTAAATGCCCGCGAGACATGCCACCCTCCATTGCCACCGCTGCTGTAGCGGAAGAAAACCATTCCCAGGTCGTGAAGGCGCAGCTGCAGCTGCGCGAAATGATTCTTGCCGGCGAGATGGCGGCCGGAGAGCGCATCTCCGAGCTGGTGCTGGCCGAGCGTCTGGGCATTTCCCGCACCCCCATACGCGCAGCGCTGATGCGGCTTGAGCAGGAGGGCATGCTGGAAGCCACGGCTGGCGGGCGCGGCTACAAGGTGCGCGTGCTGTCCGAAGCCGATGTGTCGGACGCCATCGAGCTGCGCGGTACGCTGGAAGGGCTGGCCGCGCGCATGGCCGCCGAGCGCGGGGTGGATGAAGCCCTGCTGGCGCGAGCCGCACGCTGTCTCGATGCCATTGACCGTGTGCTGGATGCCCAGAACTGGGGGGACGAAGCGTTTTCCGCCTATGTAGCCCTGAACTCCGAATTTCACGACATCCTGCTGGAAATGTCGGGCAGCAGCTTCATGCAGCGTGAACTGGAACGGGTCAAGCGCCTGCCGTTCGCATCCCCCTCCGGCTTTGTGGTGGCCGACTCGGAGTCGCCGCGCGCCCTGCGCAGCCTGATCCTGGCGCAGGAGCAGCACCGCGAAGTGATTGACGCCATCGAGCATCGCGAAGGCGCGCGTGCCGAGGCGCTGATGAAAGAGCACTCGCGCATTGCGCGGCGCAATCTGCGCGAAGCCATGCGCTCGCCCGAGACCACGCGCGTGCCCGGTGCGCAACTGATCCGCGCCAGCCGCTGATGACCGGTACCCGGTGCAGCAGAAGGCGCCCGCACAAGACCGATGAAGACAAGGAGACAGCTACGATGAACAAGCAAGCACAGCCCACCTATCCCCGCAACACCTGGTATGTCGCTGCCACGGCGGCCGAAGTCACGGACAAGCCGCTGGGACGACAGATCTGTGGCGAGCGCATGGTTTTCTACCGCGCCCTGGAAGGCAGGATGGCCGCCGTCGAGGACTTCTGCCCGCATCGCGGCGCACCGCTGTCGCTGGGCCGCGTCTGCGAAGGCAAGCTGGTCTGCGGCTATCACGGGCTGGAGATGGGCTGCGACGGCAAGACGGTTGCCATGCCCGGCCAGCGCGTGCGCGGCTTTCCTGCGATCAAAAGCTATCCGGTGGAAGAGCGTTACGGCTTTGTCTGGGTCTGGCCGGGTGACAAGGATGCGGCCGATGCCGCGCTGATCCCGGATCTGCAATGGCATGACAACCCCGAGTGGGCCTATGACGGCGGTCTGTTCCACATCAAGGCCGACTATCGGCTGATGATCGACAACCTCATGGATCTGACCCACGAGACCTATGTGCATGCCAGCAGCATCGGTCAGGCCGAGATCGACGAGACGCCTTGCAAGACTGAAGTCCTGGGCGACAGCGAAGTGGTCACCAGCCGCTTCATGGAGAACATCGAGGCGCCTCCGTTCTGGAAGATGGCTCTGCGCAGCAACGGTCTGGCCGATGACGTGCCTGTGGACCGCTGGCAGGTCTGCCGCTTCACCCCTCCCAGCCATGTGCTGATCGAAGTCGGTGTGGCACATGCGGGCAAGGGCGGCTATGACGCAGCGGACGAGCACAAGGTCTACAGCATGGTGGTGGACTTCATCACGCCCGAGACCGACGGCAGCATGTGGTACTTCTGGGGCATGGCGCGCAAGTTCAATCCCGGCGATGCCTCGGTGACGGCAGCCATCAAGCAGGGCCAGCACAAGATCTTCAGCGAAGACCTGGAGATGCTGGAGCTGCAGCAGCGCAACCTGGAGGACTATCCACAGCGTCAGCTGCTCAAGCTCAATATCGATGCCGGCGGCGTGCAGTCGCGCAAGATCATTGAGCGCCTGATCGACGAGGAGAAAAACGAGTCGCGCGTTGCGGCGCTGGCTTGAGCGGCGGCAGGCGGGGCAGATCATGTCTGTAGATGGAGTAATCTTGCAGCTCCCCGAATCGGAGTCAGCGCTGTCCACCGGCAGCGCTGGCCTTGCTGAACTGCTGCATGGAATCGCCCACCCCACCCAACCCGCTTTCCCTGGATCTCTACGACCAGCCAGGTCATCTGATTCGACGCGCCCAGCAGATTGCCGCGCTGCTGTTTCGAGAAGTGCTCGGGCCCGAAGTGACACCGGTTCAGTACGCCATCCTGCGCATGCTGCAGGAGTCTCCTGGCATCGACCAGGTGACGCTGGCGCGTCTTGTCGCGCTGGACAACTCGACCACGGCGGATATCGCTGCGCGTCTGGAGAGCAAGGGCTGGATTCATCGAGAGCTGCTGCCAAGGCGTCAGCGTCGCCTGAGCCTGACCCGCGAAGGCGAGGCCATGCTGGCTGCATTCGTGCCCAATGTCTACGAGCTGCAGCAGCGCATGCTCTCGGCGCTGGAGCCCGAGGAGCAGGTGGAGTTCAAGCGTCTGCTGCGCAAGTTCGTGCAGTTGCACGACAGCACTGAAGCCGGCGAGCAAGCGGCGATCAACGGCTAACAGCCCGTTCTGGCGCGGTGGCTTCACTACGATCACGCCGGCCAGCGCCGGCGGTGAACCGGCACGACTAGGGAATTCACTTGTGCTGGATCAAGAGTTCATTCAGTAAACTGAATGTGATTCAGTATGCTGAATGAATGATAAAAAACAAGGAGACAACGATGGAACAGGATTTGCGCGCGCATCTGGACCAGCGGCCCATGACGACCTTCCAATGGTCGGTCATCGCGGTATGCATGGCCCTGAACATGATTGATGGCTTTGACGTGCTGGTGATGGCCTTCACGGCTTCGGCGGTGTCCGGGCACTGGAAGCTCAGCGGCTCGGAGCTGGGCTTTTTGCTCAGTGCCGGCCTCTTCGGCATGGCCGCAGGTTCGCTGCTGCTGGCGCCCCTGGCCGACAGGCTGGGGCGCCGTCCCCTGATCCTGCTGTGCCTGGCCGTGTCCGGGATCGGCATGCTGGGTTCGGCCTGGAGCCAGACGCCCGCGCAGCTTGCCGTGCTGCGCGTGATCACGGGCCTGGGCGTGGGCGGCATTCTGGCGTGCAGCAATGTGATTGCCAGCGAGTACGCCTCACTGCGCTGGCGCAGTCTGGCGGTCACGCTGCAATCGACCGGCTATGCTCTGGGCGCGACGATTGGCGGCAGTATCGCGGTCTGGCTGCTCGCGCACCATGGCTGGCGCTCCGTCTTCATGTTCGGCGGTTTTTCCACGCTGTCGGTGCTGGTGCTGGCCTGGTTTGCCCTTCCGGAGTCCCTGGACTTTCTGCTGGTCAAGCGGCCCGCCAATGCGCTGCAGCGTCTCAACGGACTGATCCGCAAGATGGGCCTGCCCGCCATGCACGCGCTGCCTCGGGCCGTGATTGGAGGCAGCGGTGCAGGCAAGCGCATGGGCCCGCTGCAACTGCTGTCTCCCCAGCTGCTGCGACCCACATTGCTGGTCTGGCTCTCCTTCTTCTCGGTGATGTTCGGCTTCTATTTCGTGATGAGCTGGACGCCCAAGCTGCTGGCAGCCTCGGGGCTGACGCCCGAGCAGGGCGTGACCGCAGGCGTGCTGCTGAGTCTGGGTGGCATTCTGGGCGCGACCTTGCTGGGCCTGCTGGCGGCGCGCTTTGCGATTCACCGTGCGCTGGCGGTCTTCATGGTGGTGACGGCAGTGCTGCTGTGCTCTCTGGTAGGAAGCTCCGGTGCCCTTTGGATGTCATATGCGCTGGCCTTCCTGATTGGCATGTTCGTGAATGCCTGCGTGGCGGGCCTCTATGCGATTGCGCCGGTGGTCTACGGCAGCGATGTGCGCGCCACCGGGGTGGGCTGGGGCATCGGGATCGGTCGCATCGGGGCGATTGTGTCGCCGCTGGTGGCTGGCGGCCTGCTGGATGCCGCCTGGTCGCCCGACCAGCTGTACCTGGGGTATGGCATGGCGTTTGTCCTGGCTGCCGTCATCGTGTCCATGCACCGCATTGCCGGCCCGCAGGCCGAGGGCGGCCGTGCTGCGCCCGAAACCGTGGCTAACGCTCATTGACCGGGAGGATGTCGATGAACCGGATTTCTGAACCCATGAGCGCAAGCGTGCCGGCTTTTCCGCTGGATCAATGGTATGTGGCAGGCTTTGCCTGGGAGCTGAAGGACCAGCCGGTGGCGCGTACCTTGCTGGGCCGGCCTGTGGTCCTGTTCCGCACGGAAGATGGTCGGGTCGCGGCCCTTGAGGATCGTTGCTGTCATCGCGAGTTGCCGCTGTCCTGTGGCACGGTGGAAGCGGCGGGGCTGCGCTGTGGCTACCATGGCCTGCTCTTCAGTCATGAGGGGCAGTGCCTCGAAATACCGGGCCAGGAACGGATTCCGGCCAAGGCCTGCGTGCAGTCCTTCGATCTGCGCGAACGCGACCAGATCCTCTGGATATGGATGGGGGCCACGCCGGACTCCGTGCCGGGCACGCAGCCGCCGGCCTATGCCGTGCACAGCGATCCGCAATATCGTTTTGGTGGTGGCGTGTACCACTACGACGCGCCTTATCAGCTGATTCATGACAACCTGCTGGATCTGAGCCATCTGGGCTATGTGCACCTCAAGACCATCGGCGGCAACGCCCGGGTTCACATGAACGCGGATCTCAAGGTCAGTCAGCACGGGGATTGCGTGAGGGTTGTGCGCTGGATGCCTGACTCCGATCCCCCGCCGACCTATGCACAGGCCTGGCCTTTCCGGGGACGCATCGACCGCTGGCAGGAGGTGGAGTTCCATCCCTCGCATGTGCGTATCTGGACCGGTGCCATGGATGCCGGCCAGGACAGACTGGACAACCCGGCGCGCGAAGGATTCCATATGCGCGGCTTTCACGGCGTGACGCCGGAGACGGAGACCAGCGCGCATTATTTCTGGACGATTGCGACCAATCCGCATCCGCAGATGCAGGACACCACGCAGCTGGTGATCGATCAGACGGCGGCCACTTTCGAGGAAGACAAGGTGGTCATCGAAGCCCAGTTCCGCAACCAGCAGCGGTTTGGTTCACGCGCCGTGGTGGATATCCACGTGGATGTGGGGCCCAACCGTGCGCGGCGCGTGATTGAGCGGTTGCGCCAGGCTGGCGCGCAAGCCTCGCAGGCGATGGCCTAGTGACGCACAAGCAAAAGAGAAGTACCCGAGATGAAGAGTGAAACCACGGTTGAGGTGCGCATTGCGCACAAGCAGGAGCAGGCAGCCGGTATCTGCAGCCTGGAATTGCGGGCCCTGGACGGCGGCAACCTTGCGCCGTTCAGTGCCGGCTCGCACATCGATGTGCACCTGCCTGGCGGGCTGGTGCGCCAGTATTCGCTGAGCAACGACCCGGCAGAGCTGGATCGCTATGTGATTGCCGTGCTGCGCGAGCCCGCCTCGCGCGGTGGCTCGGCGGCCGTGCATGAGCAGCTGCAGGCCGGCCAGCAGATCACCATCAGCCACCCGCGCAACCATTTCGAGCTGCATGCGCCGGCCCGCAAGCATTTGCTGCTGGCAGGCGGCATCGGCATCACGCCGATTCTGGCCATGGTCCGCCAACTGGCGCGTGACGGTGCGGATTTCGCCTTGCATTACTGTGGTCGCTCGCGTGAGCGTATGGCGTTCGTCCAGGCCATCGAGGCGGCGCATTGGGCCGACAAGGCGCAGATCCATGTGGATGACGCGAATGGAAAGTCATCGCTGGGACTGGGCGAGCTGCTGCAGCAAAGAGACCATGGTCAGCATCTGTATGTCTGCGGTCCCAAGGGATTCATGGACGCCGTGCTCGACACGGCGCGAGCGGCGGGCTGGCCTGCGGAGCAACTGCACTATGAATTCTTTGCTGCCGAAGTGGAGCACCGTGCCGACGACGAGAGCTTCGAGGTGGAAGTCGCCAGCACCGGCCAGGTGGTGCGCGTCACGCCGGCGCAAACCGTGGTGCAGGCGCTGGAGTCCATCGGCGTCTGCGTCCAGACCTCGTGCGAGCAGGGCGTCTGCGGCACCTGCCTGACGCGCGTCATCTCGGGTCAGCCCGATCACCGCGACATGTATCTGACCGAAGACGAGCAGGCGGCCAACGACCAGTTCCTGCCTTGCTGCTCGCGTGCCAGGTCCGGCCGTCTGGTGCTGGATCTGTGATGCAGGACGTGGGCAGGTTTTGACCATGCGCGGGCAGGGCTGGCGCAGCCTGCTCAAAATAGGCGTTTTCCATGAAAGCGCCGCGTTCCCGCCATGAAGCCTGCCCTGCTAGTTCTGAATCTCCAGGTCCCCGCCCATCTGCAGCAGATGGAGCAGACCTTTGCCGACTTTGATGTGATCTATGCGCCCGATGCCGATCAGGCCGAGGCCGCAATCGCCGCCCACGGCGCGCGCGTGAAATGCGTGTGCACGATTGGTGCGACGGGCCTGTCGGCCGCGCAGATGCAGCGCATGCCCGGGCTTTCGCTGGTCTGCGCCATGGGCGCGGGCTATGAGAACATCGATGTGGCCCATGCCAAGGCGCACGGGATTGCCGTCGGCAACGGCGTGGGCACCAACGACGACTGCGTGGCCGACCACGCCATGGGCCTGCTGATCGCCGCGGTGCGCGGCATCGTCAAGCTGGACAAGGCCACGCGCGCCGGCATCTGGCGCTCGGCCCTGCCGCTGCCGGCCAATGTCTCGGGCAAGCGCCTGGGCATCGTGGGACTGGGCCAGATCGGCGCCAAGATCGCCAGGCGCGCTGCCGCCTTCGACATGCCCGTCGGCTATCACAACCGCAAGCCGCGCGAGGGTGTCGACTACCGCTACTTTGACGATCTGCTGGCGCTGGCTACCTGGGCCGATGTGCTGCTGGTGGCCACGCCCGGTGGCACTGGCACCCGCCATCTGATCAATGCCGAGGTGCTCGAGGCGCTGGGCGAGAAAGGCGTGCTGGTGAATATCGCTCGCGGTTCGGTGGTCGATACCGCAGCGCTGGCCGAAGCCGTGCGCGCAGGCCGTCTGGCCGGTGCCGGGCTGGACGTCTACGAGAGCGAGCCGCTGCCACCGCAGGAACTGATGGCTCTGGACGCCGTGGTGCTGACGCCCCATGTGGGCGGCTGGTCGCCCGAGGCGGTGCAGAACTCGGTGGACCGCTTCATCGCCAATATGCGCTGCCATCTGGATGGCAAGCCCTTGGTCTCGCCCATCTGAGTGCTATTGAATTGAAAGCTTTTTGCGCTTGATGTTGTTGTATTTCAATACGATTTGGCATTGAAAATACCTTATACAAAGCGCTTGTAGCTTTGATATTCATAGCAAAAAATCCCCGCCACGGCAAGCCGTGCGGGGATTTTTACCATCTGCGGCGCCGTGCAGCTGGCGCAGCCCAAGGCGAGGGACACCGAGCAAGGGCCGCCCCGCAGCGAGGGTGTCGTCCCCCTCCCGAAGAGAGAGGGGGAAGCCGCGTAGCGGCTCAGGGGGAGTTTATTTCTGACTGGCTGCAATGGCCTTTTCGGCCTTGTCGACCAGCGGTGCGCCGATCTGGCTCTTCCACTTGTCGAACACGGGGCGCGTGGCCTTGACAAAGGCTTCGCGCTCGGCAGCGTTAGGCGTGGTCACGGTCACGCCCAGGCCGGCCAGGTCCTTGAGCAGAGGCTTGTCTGCTTCGACCAGACCCTTGCGAGCGATGGCGATTTCCTCCTTGGCGGCATCCAGCGCGGCTTGCTTGACGATGGCCTGGTCAGCCGGTGTCCAGCTGTTCCAGATGTCCTTGTTCACCACAAAGATCAGCGGATCGTTCATATATCCCCACATGGTCAGATGCTTCTGGCCCACGGACTGCAGCTTGGCCGCCATGTACACGCCAATAGGGTTCTCCTGGCCGTCCACGGCGCCGCTGGCCATGGCGGGCTGGGCATCGGCCCAGCTCATCTGCGTGGGGTTGGCGCCCAGGGCCGTGAAGGTGTCCAGGAACAGGGGCGAGCCCACGACTCGGATCTTCATGCCCCTGAGGTCGGCAGGTGTCTTGATGGCGTGCTTGGAGTTGGAGATTTCGCGGTAGCCGTTCTCACCCCAGGCCAGAGGCACCACGCCGCTCTTTTCCAGGGTCTTGAAGATTTCCTGGCCCACTTCGCCCTGGGTCACGGCATCCACGGCCTTGAAGTTGGGGAAGAGGAAGGGCATGGAGAACAGGTTCAGCGACTTGACCTGGGGCGACCAGTTGATGGTCGAGCCCACGGCCATGTCGATCACGCCCTGGCGCAGCGCGGAGAACTCGCGGGTCTGGTCGCCTTGCACCAGCGAGGTGCCGGGGTAGAGCTTGATGTTGATGCGGCCCTGGGTGCGCTCGCGCACCTTGTCGGCCCACAGCTCGCCGCCCTTGCCCCAGGGGAAGGCCGTGCCCAGCACCAGGGACATGCGGTATTCGCTCTTGTACTTGGCCTGGGCCATGGCCAGGGGCGAAGCAAAAGCCAGAGCGGCGGCTGTCGCCACGGCGGATGCGAGGAAGGTACGAAGTTTCATTTGGTTTGTCTCCCTTTCAGAAACGAAAAAATGCTTTGCTTGTTAGATGCATTGCACATGGAAAATGCATGACCCATCTCCGCGGACACCGCGCAAGGACCGAAGCTGGCCGCGCCAGCAGCGCTGGTGTCGTCCCTTTCCCGCGCAGCGAAACAGAGGGGCGTGGCGGGGCCGCCCAGGCATAGCCGCTCCGGGAATCAATAGCCAAGTCTTGCCGGCAGCCAGAGCGCGAGCTGCGGGAAGGCAATGACCAGAATCATCACCGCGAACATGGACAGCAGCATCCAGCCCACCCAGCGCACGGTGGACTCCATGCGCACGCCGGCGATGCGGCAACTGACCATCAGATTCACGGCCAGTGGCGGCGTGAACTGGCCCAGCGCCACCTTGAGCGTCAGGATCACGCCAAACCAGACGGGATCCCAGTGGTAGTGATTCATGATGGGCAGCAGCAGCGGCACAAAGATCAGGAAGATCGAGATGCCGTCGAGGAACATGCCGACGGTGATCAGCAGCAGGATCAGCAGCCCCAGAACGCCGTATTCGCCGAGACCGGAATTCACGATGGCATTGGCCACAGGATCGATCACACCCAGGGTGGACAGCGAGAAGGCGAAAATGCCGGCCAACGACACCACCAGAAGGATCACGGCGGACAGCTCGCCCGCTTCGCGCAGGATCGGGAAGAGGTCGCGCACGCCGATGGTGCGGTGAATCGCCATGCCGACGAACAGCCCGTAGAACACGGCAACCACGGCGGCTTCGGTGGGCGTGAACCAGCCCATGCGCATGCCCCCCAGGATCAGCACCGGAGCAGCCAGGCCCCAGGAGGCCTCGCGCAGGCTCCTCCAGAACGGCGGTCGGGGCATGGAGGCTTCGAGCGCACCCATCTTGTGCTTGCGCGACATCCACACGGCTGGAATGATGAGCGCAATGCCGGCGAGTACGCCGGGAACCATGCCGGCCGCGAAAAGGGCCGGCACCGAAGCGCCGGGCACCAGCACCGAGTAGATGATGAAAGCCACCGAAGGCGGAATCAGGATGTCCGTCGCTGCGGCCGCTCCGACCACGCTGGCGGAGAAGCTCTTGGGATAGCCCGCGCGGCTCATGGCGGCAATCATCACGCCGCCCACGGCCGCCGCATTGGCCGGCCCGGACCCCGAGATGCCGCCCAGGAACATGGCCACGGCAATCGCCACCAGCGGCAGCATGCCCGGGCCTCGGCCCACGATGGCCACGGCAAAGTTCACCAGCCGCAGCGCAACGCCCGAGCGATCGAAGATGGAGCCCACGAGCACGAACATGGGAATCGCCAGCAGCGGATATTTGCCCAGTCCGGCGTAGAAGTTCTGCGGCACGGCCAGCAGGCCGAACCACTGCGTATCGGCATTGGCCAGGGCAATCGCGGCCGCCCCGGCCAGGCCGAGGGCCGCGCCGATGGGCACGCCGATGAACATCAGGCCCAGAAAGGCCACGAACAGCAAGGTGGCGATCATGCGATCTCCTTGCTGTGGTCTTTTTCCACGGGCTCGTCAGGGAAGGCGCCGGGCTTGCCCTGGCGGATGAACAGGCCGATGGCGCGCAGCGTGATCAGGGCGGAGACCACGGGCAGCCAGATCGAATACCACCACTGGGGCAGGCCGATGCCGGGCGAGGTCTCCTCGAAGCGGAAGTCGTCCCAGACCACGCGCACGCTGAGCACGGCAATGATGGCAAACAGCAGCGCCACCATCAGCGAGCCGAACCGTGCCAGAGCCTTGCGGCGATTGGCGGATCCGCTGTCCGAGAAAAACTCGATGCGGATATGCTGATTGCGGGCCACAGCGGCGGAACCTGCGACCAGGGCCAGCAAAATCATCAGAAATACGGAGATTTCCTCGGTCCAGGCAAAAGAAGAATTGGTGAAGTAGCGCACCAGCACATTGGCAAACGTGATCAGGGCCAGGGCGGCCATGATGATCACGGTCAGCCAGTCTTCAATGCGCAGGGAGCGAGGCTCGTCCGGGCGCGAGCCGGCATCGGCGGCACCATCGGTCTCGGGAGGAGTGGAGGACATGAACGCGGAAAGTCAGAAAAACACACAGGGGTCAGGGCAGCTCGCCAGAATGGCGTGATCCGCGCGCACTCGATGAAAATGCCCTTATGTTCATGACTTACGCAAAACGGGTTCAGGCAAGACGATTGCCTCGGGAGGCTGGCCGTTGTTGCATTCTTGTTTGCGCAAGTCCTTATGTTGTTCCTTGACCTTCGCGGCGTTGTGCGCCGGGACGGCTTGGAGCGAGTCGACACACCGGATAGATGTGAGCAAATATTATCAAGGTATCTATGTCGCATGGCTTACGTCGGGCAGCAGGCATTACCCTAGGGTCTGAAGAGTAGGGCGGGCTTGGCGCCGAGTCCGTGCGGTGTCCCGTTTAGCCGCCAACAAGGATGACCTCCGTTGCACAGCTTTGGTGCGGGGCAGCGGATAATGACAGTCTATGGAAACCAAATGGCTTGAAGATTTTGTCAGCCTTGCTGAAACCCGCAGTTTCAGCCGCTCGGCCCAGCTGCGCCACGTCACGCAGCCTGCGTTCTCGCGCCGCATCCAGGCGCTGGAGGCCTGGGCGGGCACGGATCTGGTCGACAGAAGCTCGTACCCGACGCGACTGACGCCAGCAGGCAAGACCATGTACGAGCAGGCGCTGGAGATTCTGCAGTCCCTGCAGAGCACCCGCACCATGCTGCGCGCCCACGTCAGTGCAGGCAAGGGCATGGTGGGCTTCGCTGTGCCGCATACGCTGGCGTTCACGTTTTTCCCGAACTGGGTGTCGGCCGTGCACGAGAAGTTCGGACCCTTCCGCAGCCGTTTGTTCGCCCTCAATGTGCACGATGCGGTGATGCGCCTCGTGGAGGGTGGCTGCGATCTGCTGATTGCCTACTACCACTCTTCCCAGCCATTCCAGCTGGACCCTTCGCGCTATGAAATGGTGAGCCTCGGGCATGAGGTTCTGGCTCCCTACTCCAAGCCGGACGAGAACGGAAACCCCATCTTTGTCCTGCCCGGGCGCCAGGGCCAGCCGCTGCCCTACCTGGGTTACGCCGCTGGCGCCTATCTGGGCCGCGTGACGGAGCTCATCCTCAAGGAGGCGGCCGAGGCCGTGCACCTGGAGCGTGTCTATGAAACCGACATGGCCGAGGGCCTCAAGGCCATGGCGCTTGAGGGCCATGGCGTGGCCTTTCTACCCTACAGCGCAGTACGTGGCGAATTGGAGTCCGGCCGGCTGGTGCGCGCCGTGCCCGAGGGGGTGACCGGTTTTCAGATGGACATGGAAGTGCGTGCCTATCGGGAAAAACCCACAGGCGATGCCCCCCAGGGGGGTGCCGCCGCGCTCTGGAACTTCCTCAAGGAGCAGGGCGAGATTGCCGGTGGCGAGGTCAAGGCTGTGTAACCTGATCGAGTGTTGCTTTTCTTCCAAAAGGGCCAACTGGCCCTTTTTTTGCTTGTATGCCCATCGGGTCGTGATTTCCGGCATTTTCCTGGTGAAAACCCTAATGTTATGCATCGGGTTAATACTGAATATGCAAGTTGTGCATAAGGATTTTTGCCATCGGCATTGGCTTGTGAAATCACGAAAGCATTAGAGTTCGCAGCTTGCACAAAAAGAGGTGCTGCTTTGCAACACAAGATTGAGGCGGTGAGTAGGTGGTTGCCTTCCTGAATTCCCTACGGGAAAAGTCTTAGAAATGATTGCAATTCAGCCATCTTCATGACTGCACAATGTGTGCAGTACATTTGTTAACGCAACCTGTCCACCCTCACAAAGGGCGATGCGTTAAGGAGTGGCAAGCGTTTTTGGTCCTTACCAATAGGAGATCCGTATGAAGAAGCATTTGTTGGCCATCGCCGTAACCGCACTGGCAACTGGCACCGTGTTTGCACAGGCCAATGACACCCTGGCCAAGATCAAGTCCACCGGCAGCGTCACTCTGGGCGTGCGTGAGTCGTCCGGCCTGGGCTATACGCTGGGCAATGGCAAATATGTGGGCTTCCATACCGAAATGGGTGAGCGCATCCTCAAGGACATCCAGAAGCAACTGGGCCTGACAGCGCTGGAAGTGAAGTACCAGCCCGTGACTTCGCAAAACCGTATTCCTCTGGTGCAGAACGGCACCGTGGACATCGAGTGCGGCTCCACCACCAACAACACGGCTCGTCAGAAGGACGCAGCCTTCGCCTTCACCACCTATGTGGAAGAAGTGCGTATCGCCACCCGTGCCAACTCTGGCATCACCGGCATCAAGGACCTGAACGGCAAGACCATCGTGACCACGACGGGAACGACTTCCGTTCAGACCCTGCGCAAGAACAAGCGCGCCGATGGCCTGACCTTCAAGGAAGTGATGGGCAAGGACCACGCCGACAGCTTCCTGATGCTGGAAACCGGGCGTGCCGACGCTTTCATCATGGACGGTTCGATCCTGGCCGCCAATATCTCCAAGTCCAAGGCTCCCAACGACTACAAGATCGTGGGTGAAGTGCTGTCGGTGGAACCCATCGCCTGCATGATGCGCAAGGACGATCCCGCCTTCAAGAAGGCAGTGGATGACTCCATCGTGCGTCAGATCAAGGATGGTTCGCTGACCAAGCTGTACGACAAGTGGTTCCTGCAGCCGATTCCCCCCAACAACGTGAAGGTGGGCCTGCCACTTTCGGCGGCCACCAAGGATGCGTGGGCTCACCCCAACGACAAGCCCATGGAAGCTTACGAAGTCAAGTAATTCCGCCCTATAGGTGTACCGCCCCTTCTGCCAAGCGGTTAGAAGGGGCTTTTTTGTTGCGAGGGCCGGTGTGAGCGTTTGCCCTCATAAACCAAGAATGAAAGAGGTGCTCGTATGAGTTGGGATTGGCAGGTGTTCTGTCAGGACACCATTACCCAAGAGGTCGGGCAGAGTTGTTTTGGCAAGAACGGCGACATCACCTATCTGGACTGGATGATGTCGGCGTGGGGCTGGACCGTGTCGGTGGCTTTGCTGTCGCTGATCATTGCTCTGGTGTTGGGCTCAGTCATCGGTACCTTGCGTACCTTGCCCGACCGTCCGTGGATCGTGCGCCTGGGCAATGCCTGGGTGGAGCTGTTCCGCAATATTCCCTTGCTGGTCCAGGTGTTCATCTGGTACCACGTGGTTCCGGCCATCTTCCCGGCCATGAAGTCCCTGCCGGGCTTTGTGCTGGTGGTGTTCGCTATCGGTTTCTTCACGTCGGCGCGTATTGCCGAGCAGGTGCGCTCCGGTATCCAGGCCTTGCCACGTGGTCAGCGCTATGCCGGCATGGCCGTGGGTTTCACGACCTTTCAGACCTATCGCTATGTGCTGCTGCCGATGGCTTTTCGAATCATCATTCCGCCGCTGACCAGCGAGGCCATGAACGTGTTCAAGAACTCGTCCGTGGCATTTGCCGTGTCCGTGGCCGAATTGACCATGTTTGCCATGCAGGCCCAGGAAGAGACCGCCCGTGGCGTCGAAATTTATATGGCTGTGACAGGTCTGTATGTGATTTCTGCCTTCATCATCAACCGCATCATGGCCTTCATCGAGAAGCGTTCTCGCGTTCCCGGCCTGATTGCAGCCAGCGGTGGAGGCCACTGATATGAATCTCAACCTCGACTGGTCGTTTTTCTCGTGGGATCTGTTCAGCAACTTTGTGCTGAAGGGACTGTACTTCAGCGTGTCTCTGACCGTGATCGCCACGCTGGGCGGCATCTTCTTCGGCACCTTGCTGGCGCTGATGCGCCTGTCGGGCAAGAAGTGGCTGGATCTGCCTGCCACCATCTATGTCAACGGCATGCGCTCCATCCCGCTGGTGATGGTGATCCTGTGGTTCTTCCTGCTGATGCCGATGCTGATCGGCAGACCCATCGGCGCGGAGACCTCGGCCATCATCACCTTCGTGGCCTTCGAAGCCGCATATTTCTCCGAGATCATGCGTGCCGGCATCCAGTCCATTCCTCGTGGACAGGTGTTCGCCGGCCAGGCGCTGGGCATGACCTACGGTCAGAACATGCGTCTGGTGGTGCTGCCCCAGGCCTTCCGCAACATGCTGCCCGTGCTGCTGACCCAGACCATCATCCTGTTTCAGGACACGTCGCTGGTCTATGCGATCGGTGCCTACGACATGCTCAAGGGCTTCGAAATTGCCGGCAAGAACTTCGGCCGACCCATCGAATCCTATCTGGCGGCTGCCGTGACCTATTTTGTGATCTGCTTTGCACTGTCTTGGTTCGTCAAGCGTCTGCACAAGAAGATCGCCATCATCCGTTAAGCCGGCTCCCTTTGAGGAATTGCAATGATTGAACTCAAGAACGTTTCCAAGTGGTACGGCAGCTTTCAGGTGCTGTCCGATTGCTCCACCAATATCAACAAGGGCGAGGTGGTGGTGGTGTGCGGCCCTTCGGGCTCTGGCAAGTCCACGCTGATCAAGACCATCAATGCGCTGGAGCCCTTCCAGAAGGGCGAGATCTTTGTGGACGGCACGGCCGTGCACGACCCCAAGACCGATCTGCCCAAGCTGCGCAGCCGCGTGGGCATGGTGTTCCAGCACTTTGAGCTGTTCCCCCATCTGTCGGTGACGGAGAACCTGACCATCGCGCAGATGAAGGTGCTGGGCCGCAGCGCGGCCGATGCCAAGACCCGTGGCCTCAAGATGCTGGACCGCGTGGGCCTGACCGCTCACAAGGACAAGTTCCCCGGTCAGCTCTCCGGCGGCCAGCAGCAGCGCGTGGCCATTGCGCGCGCGCTGTCGATGGATCCCATCGTCATGCTGTTCGATGAACCCACTTCGGCGCTGGACCCTGAGATGGTGGGCGAGGTGCTGGATGTGATGATGGGCCTGGCCAACGAAGGCATGACCATGATGTGCGTGACCCATGAAATGGGTTTTGCACGCAAGGTTGCCAGCCGTGTGATCTTCATGGATGTGGGTGGCAAGATTCTGGAAGACTGCAGCAAGGAGGAATTCTTCGGCCACCCCGAAAACCGCCAGCCGCGTACCAAGGAATTTCTCAACAAGATCCTGCAGCACTGATGCGGCAAGGCCATCCGAAAAAGGCGCTCGTGGGAGCGCCTTTTTTCATGGCTTCGCGCGGGGTCCGTTGCTCAGCATTGCAGCACGCCGCGCGGCTCGCGCATCAGCGTGCTCTGGCCAAAAAGACTTCGCACCAGATCCACCACCAGTTCTGCCGTCTGGTTGCGCAGATCCAGTGCCGGATTCAGCTCCACGATGTCCAGCGATGCAAGGCGGCCGGTGTCGGCGATCATTTCCATGCACAACTGGGCCTCGCGGTAGGTGGGGCCGCCGCGTACCGGTGTGCCCGTGCCGGGGGCAATATCGGGATCCAGGAAGTCCACGTCGAAACTCAGATGCAGATGGATGTCCCTGTCGTTGCGTCCCAGCAGGCTGACCAGCGCACGGCGCATCACTTCACGCATGCCCAGCTCGTCGATGGCGCGCATGTCGTAGACCTCCAGCCCCAGCTCTCGGATCATGTGCTTCTCGCTCTCGTCCACGCTGCGCAGGCCGATCTGGCAGAACGATGAGGCGGGCAGGGCGGGCGTCGCTCCGGACAGCGCAGCCAGCTCCACAGGCCCCAGCCCGCAGAGGCTCGACACCGGCATGCCGTGCAGGTTGCCCGTGGGTGAACTTTCAGGGGTGTTGCAATCCGAATGGGCATCGAGCCAGAGCACGCGCAACTGCTTGCCCGTGGCGCGGCAATGACGGGCCACGGCGCTGATGGAGCCTGTGGCCAGCGTGTGGTCGCCGCCCAGCACGATGGGCAGCCGGTTTTGCTGCAGCACCTTCAATACCGCGTCGTGTGCGATTTGGTTCCAGCGCAGGCATTCGGCTAGGTTGCGCAGGCCCTGGGCATCGCGCGCGCCACGCGGATTGCCGGGGCCCGCCAGATTTCCCAGATCGCTGACCTGCACGCCCAGTCGCTCAAGCGCCGGACCGAGCTGAGCCACGCGCAGGGCATCGGGTCCCATGGCGGCGCCCAGGCGCGAGGCTCCGACATCGGTGGGCAGGCCGATCAGTGTGGACGAGTTGTGTGTCATGGGACGCTCCGATTCAGGCGGTTCTACGCGCTGCAAGATTGATGACCTGAGGACCCGAAGCCTGCCTGACCATGGCAAACAGATCCTTGGGGTCGGCGAGTTCGGGGACCAGCTCGATCTGCGACAGCAGGCCCGCTTCACCAGCCAGGCGGTACATGGTGCGCAGCGCCGAGTAGTCCTCCAGCGCGAAGCCCACGGAGTCGAAGAGGGTGATCTGGGCAGCCGAAGTCCGGCCTGGCGCCTGCTTCTGCAGCACGCGCCAGAGCTCGGTCACGGCAAAGTCGGCCGGCATTTGCTGCAGCTCGCCCTCGGTGCGTGTCTGCGGCTCGTATTCGACGAAGACCTGCGCGCGCTGCAGGGCGCTGGCATCGAACTCGGTCTTGCCGGGGCAATCGCCACCCACGGCATTGATATGCATGCCCGGCTCCAGCCAATGCCCGGGGATGATGGTGGCGCGGGTCTTGTCGGCGGTGGCCGTGGTCACGATGTCGGTGCCGGCCACGGCATCGCGCACGCCGGTGCAGATGATGGCCGTAGCGCAAAAGTCGGGCAGGAACGGCTGCAGGTTTCGCAGCAGCTTTTGCGAGGCCGCCACGTCGATGTCGAACAGTCGCAGCTCGCGCACGCCCAGCAGCTCCATGAAGGCCAGCGCCTGGAATTCGCTTTGCGAGCCATTGCCGATCAGCGCCATGCTGCGGTTGCCGGCGCGCGCCAGATGGCGCGCGGCCATGGCGGACGTGGCGGCAGTGCGCAAAGCCGTGGTCAGCGTCAGTTCGCTGACAAAGCGCGGCATGCCGGTGGCGACATCGGCCAGTGCGCCGAACGCCATCACGGTGGGCAGGCCCAGGCGCGGATTGTGCGGGTGACCATTGACGTATTTGAAGGCGTAGTCCCGCGCATCGGCCACCGGCATCAGCTCGATCACACCGCTGGCGGAATGGGCGGCGGTGCGCGCGCTTTTGTCGAAGTCCTGCCAGCGGCCGAAGTCCGCTTCCAGGGCTTCGCAGACCAGACGCAGCACCTGGGGAATGCCGATGCGCGCGACCAGCCGGGCCGCATCGCTGGCGCTGAGAAAGTCGGTCCGCAATGGGGTGCCGGGCAAGGCTTGAGGAATCGACATAAGACATCCTCCTTGGCTTCATTCTTGAGGATTTCTGTGCCGAACGCCAGAGAAAAGCCAGACGGGTGAAGCCTGGGCCGTGCCCGGACCCATTCCGGTCCGCATGCGCACGCTGCTGGCTGCAGGACTGTCGTCAGCGAAGATGGGACAATATCGGCCATGACTCAGCAGACCATCACGATTACCCGCCCCGATGACTGGCACTTGCATGTGCGCGATGGCGATGCCATGCGCTGTGTGGTGCCGCACACTGCCCGCCAGATGGGCCGTGCCATCATCATGCCCAACCTCAAGCCCCCGGTCACCACGGCGGAGATGGCAGCGGACTACCGCGCCCGCATTCTGTCGGCGGTGCCCGCAGGCAGCCGGTTCCAGCCGCTGATGACGCTGTATCTGACGGACAACCTGGGCCCCGACGAAATCGTGCGCGCCAAGGCGGCTGGCGTGGTGGCCTGCAAGCTCTATCCCGCAGGTGCCACGACCAATTCCGACCATGGCGTGACCGATCTGCGCAAGATCTACCCGACGCTGCAAGCCATGCAGCGCGAAGGCTTGGTCCTGCTGGTACACGGTGAAGTGACCGATCAGAGCATCGACCTGTTCGACCGCGAAGCGGTGTTCATCGAGCAGCAGCTCAAGCCTCTGCGCCAGGATTTCCCCGAGCTCAAGATCGTCATGGAGCATGTGACGACCAAGGAAGCCGCCGAGTACGTGGCCGCCGCCGACGATTTCCTGGCGGCCACCATCACGCCCCAGCATCTGCTGTTCAACCGCAATGCCATCTTCCTGGGCGGCGTGCGACCGCACTTCTATTGCCTGCCGGTCCTCAAGCGCGAAACCCATCGCCTGGCACTGGTGCAGGCCGCCACCAGCGGCAGCAGCAAATTCTTCCTGGGCACGGACAGCGCTCCCCATGCCGCGCACCTGAAGGAAGCCGCGACCGGCTGCGCCGGCTGCTACAGCGCTCACGCCGCCATCGAGATGTATGCGGAGGTGTTTGACGGCGTTGGCGCCCTGGACAAGCTGGAAGCCTTTGCCTCCTTCAACGGCGCCGATTTCTACGGCCTGCCACGCAACACCGACACCATCACCCTGGTCAAGGAAAGCTGGACACCTCCCGTGAGCTTTGAATACGGCGAAGGTGCGCAGCTCAAGCCTCTGCGCTTTGGCGAAGCCTTGCCCTGGAAGATGCTGGATTAAAAACAGTAGCTGTAAGCGCCTGTGTTCACTTGAATCAAAGGTGTTTTCGGTCTGAAATCAAGAAAGGAGTTGCGCAAGCTGCTCCTTTTTTAATTTGGCTTTACGCAAGGCCTCGGTTAGGCTTGGCCAAACAGCGCTCAGGAGATTGCATGCCCAACGATGTCCAGCCCAGGATTGCCTTGCTGATCGATGCGGACAACGCGCCCGCGGAGATGATTGACGAGATATTGACCGAGCTGTCCACCTTCGGCCTGATCAATATCCGCCGTGCCTATGGCAACTGGACCAAGGCCGGTCTGCATGGCTGGCAGAGCAAGCTGCTCGAATATGCCGTGCGGCCCATGCAGCAGTTCGATTACTCCAAGGGCAAGAACGCGACCGACATGGCCATGACGGTGGATGCCATGGAGCTGCTCTATACCGAAAAGCCCGATGCCTTCGGCATCGTCTCCTCGGATGCCGACTTCACCCCGCTGGTCATGCATTTGCGCGCCAAGGGCGCTGCCGTCTATGGATTCGGGGCGGAGCAGACGCCCAAGGCTTTCGTCAACGCCTGTTCGCGCTTTCTGTATTTCGATGCGCTCAAGGAGCTGGGCGACGGCATTGTCAGTCGCAGCGAGCGCCGTGAGGCTCTGGAGGCTGACGCCCTGACGCGCGCAGCGACCGCAGCCAGCCCTGCGCTGGGGCCGAATCCCAGTACCGGCAATGGCCGGGTGGCTGGCGGCACCGGTGTGGCCGCACCGGCCTGCACCACGCTGCGCGTGCCCTCGCATTTGCTCAAGGAAGACAGGCAGCTCATTGCCATGCTGCGCGATGCCGTCAAGGCCACCCAGGACGAGGCCGGCTGGGCGCGTGTGGCGGCGGTGGGTACGCATATCGGCAACAAGCTGTCCTTCGATGCGCGCAACTATGGCTATGCATCGCTGACCAAGCTCATGGCCGCGACCCAGGCGTTCGAGCTGCGTGACGAAGGTACGGCCCGCGTGGCGGTGCGCGATCTGCGCGGACTCCGGGAGGAGGCAGCTTGAGGCAGCCCACGGCCATGGCGTCCTGGGATTGGGCCATCGACTGGCAGGCCCCCTGGCTGGCCCCGCTGCAAGCATTGGGTCGCCAGGTGCATGAGCAGGTGCTGGGCGGTGCCGGCGTGGCCCGGGCCTTGCAGGAGGTCGCTGCCGCCCACGGACTGCTGCCGGGCTGGCAGTTTGTCGATCAGCTGCAACTGCCTGCCGGTGAGGCCTATGAGGCCTTTATCCACAGCCGGCGCTGCATTCCCACACGCGACAACCTGCATGACTTCTTCAACGGCCTGGTCTGGCTGCACTGGCCGCTACTGAAGCAGCGGCTCAACGCGCTGCAGGCAGCCGAGATAGCGCGCCAGGGCGTGGGAGCGCAGCGCGGGCGCCTGCGCGACTCGATCACGGTGCTGGACGAAAACGGCGGCCTGCTGCTGGCGCCTCAGGCTCTGTGCGATGCGCTGCGCGACAAGCGCTGGCAGGAGCTGTTCGTGGGCCGGCGGGCGCTGTGGGAGCAGGCGCGTTTCCTGCCCATAGGCCATGCCCTGCTGGAAAAGCTGGTCCAGCCGCGCAAGGCCATCACGGCGCATGTGATCTGTGTACCGACGCAGCAGGCGCCGCGCCTGGCATCGCCGGCCGAGGCCGATGGCTGGTTGTGCGAACAGCTGCGCACACAGTCTTGTAATCTGGCCGACAAGCCCTATCTACCAATTCCCATATTGGGAATCCCGGACTGGTGCCTGCAAAACCAGAACTTTTCCTTCTATGATGACTCTCTAGTTTTCCGAGCCCCACGTACCGCACAAACAACACAACAACGGGTACGGCCAGAAAGAGAACTGGCTTGATGCGCATTCGCCCTGCACAGGCGGTGCCTCAAGGGTTCTGGTCATTTTGTCCCCTGTGTGGAGTACACCCTCGATGAAACGTATTGCCTTATTTCTACTGACCAATATCGCCGTGGTGGCGGTATTGGGCATCGTCGCCAGCTTGCTGGGCGTCAACCGCTACCTCACTGCCAACGGCCTCAACCTGGGCGCCCTGCTGGGCTTTGCCTTCATCATGGGTTTTGGCGGTGCCATCATCTCGCTGCTGATCTCCAAGCCCATGGCCAAGTGGACATCGGGCGTGCAGGTCATCAACGAGCCGCGCAATGCCGACGAGGCCTGGATCGTCAACACCGTGCGCGGCTTTGCCGAGAAGGCCGGCATCGGCATGCCCGAAGTCGGCATCTATGAGGGCGAGCCCAACGCCTTTGCGACCGGCGCCTTCAAGAACTCGGCCCTGGTGGCGGTGTCCACCGGTCTGCTCGAAGGCATGACGCGTGAAGAGGTCGAGGCCGTGATCGGTCACGAAGTGGCCCACATCGCCAATGGCGACATGGTGACCATGACGCTGATCCAGGGCGTGATGAATACCTTTGTGGTCTTCCTCTCGCGGGTGATCGGCTATGCGGTCGATTCCTTTCTGCGTCGCAACGACGAGCAAAGCACGGGACCCGGCATCGGCTACATGATCACCACCGTGGTGCTGGATATCCTGCTGGGCTTTGTGGCCGCCATCATCGTGGCCTGGTTCTCGCGCCAGCGCGAGTTCCGTGCCGACGCGGGGGCCGCCCAGCTCATGGGTCGCAAGCAGCCCATGATGAATGCGCTGGCCCGTCTGGGCGGCATGCATCCGGGCGAGCTGCCAAAAAGCGTGGCAGCCATGGGCATTACAGGCGGCATCGGCCAGCTGTTCTCGACCCATCCCCCCATCGAACAACGCATTGCTGCACTGCAAAATGCCCGTTGATCCCACGGATCTGTAAACGGCAGTAGCCGGTCTTTACCGCTGCTTCACAAGCCCCTGTCAACAACCGGCAGGGGCTTTTGCGTTGTAAGAACACCTACATGTCCCCGGACTTTCAGGAGTTGTGATGTTCTTCATCTCTCAAACCATGACCCGCCGCCTGCTGCCGGCCCTGCTGCTGGGCGGCTCGGCTGCCCTGCTTGCGGGCTGTGTGGTGGCTCCGGCCTATCCGGCTTATGGAGCCGAGGTGGTCGCGGGCGACGTCTATGCACCCATGGCCCCGCCTCCCTTGATCAACGAGGTGATTCCGGTGGCGCCCTCGCCGGCCTATGTCTGGATCGGCGGCTCCTGGGGCTGGGGCGGCGGACGCTACAACTGGCGTCCCGGTCGCTGGGCCATGCCGCCACGTCCCGGTTACGGCTGGCATGAAGGGGGCTGGAACCATGGCCCGGGTGGCTGGCATCATGGCGGTGGCCATTGGGGACCGCGCCGCTGAGGGCGTCCGCTAGGTGACAAGAGAGGGCACAAGCCCGCTAGGCGGGCCATGCCGGCATCGCTAGAGTCGGATGCAGGAGGTTTGCCGTGAATCCTGCTCTTGTCACCCGCCGCGAAGGCGCTGTTCTCGTTCTCTCCAACAACAACCAGGCCGCGCGCAATGCGCTGTCGCCCGAGTATTACCACGCGGTCATGGAAGCGCTGCGTGCGGCGTCCACCGATGCCTCGGTGGCCGCCGTGATCCTCACGGGCGAGGGCGGTCATTTCTGCGCTGGCGGCGATCTGAACCAGCTGGCAACGCGGCGGGAGATGCCGCCGGCCGAACGCCGCCTCAGGCTCGAGGATCTCAACCACCTGATGCGTGCCATACGCGACTGCCCCAAGCCCGTGATCGCGGCGGTAGAGGGCGCTGCTGCGGGGGCAGGCCTGTCTCTGGCCATGGCTTGCGACATGCTGGTGGCGGCAAGGTCGGCGGTTTTCTCGGTGGCCTATGTGAAGGTCGGCCTCACCCCCGATGGCGGCGCGACCTCGTTTCTGGCCGAGTTCTTGTCCCGTCAGTTGCTGACCGAGCTCTGCCTGACGGGTGAGCGCATCAGCGGCGAGCGCATGCATGCGTATGGCTGCATCAACCGTTTGACGGAGCCGGGCCAGGCCTTGGCCCAAGCGCTGGAGCTGGCGCGGCAACTGGCCCTGGGGCCGGAGGTGGCGACTGCGCGTATCAAGGCACTGTGCCGGGTGGCTCACAGCCACAGCCTGGAGCAGCAGCTGGCGCTGGAGGCTGACTACATGGTCGAGGCCCAGGGCAGCGAGGAGTCCCGCGAAGGCATTGCGGCCTTTCTGGAAAAGCGTGCGCCCGACTTTGCCAGGCTGCGCGGAGCCTGATGGAGCGCTCCCAGCGGCCTAGCGAACCGTGTAGTTGAGCTGGAACATCACGCCGGCATTGCCCAGCACATTGATCTGGGCTCCCCAGTTCCGGTTGAAGTCATAGCCCACGGCCGGAATGGCCGTGATGCCCCAGCCATGCCGGTTGTTGAACGGGATCTTCTTGTTGTACGGAAACTTGTAGCCGTGAATGATGCCGCCCGTGACCTTGAAGAAAAGGCCTGGCACGCTGTCAAACGGCCTGAAGCGCCAGCCGTAGTAGGCGTACTGGCTGGGCTGACCGAATGAATTCCTGAAATAGGCAAAGCCTGCGATATGGCGTTCGTCCAGCTCCTTCTCGGCCTGGATCAGCCAGACATAGGCATGCTTTTGTTCGTCAGGCTCGAAATCGTTTTCCTTTTTGGCATCGGAGAAATGCCAGTCCAGGGGGGCGTAGCCAAACATCCAGCCCGACAGCGCAGAGGGCTTGTCGGCGGCAGTGTCTGCCGCAGCAGCTAAATCACTGGTTTGAGCGCTGGCACTGGCGGCAGCCAGCCAGCAGGCCAGTCCCAGGGTGACAGAGGCAGGTGCGAGTCGCAGAGGTTTCATGGTGACGCTTGGCGTGCGATGAAGTCCCCAGCGTACCGATGCCAAGCCTGGCGCAATGTCAGTCAGCGTCCAAAAACTTGTAAGAGCCATGACTTCCGGTGTGCTCGCGCCCCTCAAAGGCAGCCAGCCGGGGGGCTGGCATGCCTGGGGCGCAACGAGGCAGGCCGCGTGGCTTACAGGGCGCCGCCCGAGCCGCGTGCGCCCGAGGAGGGTACTGACACGCCGAGAATCGCCGCAGCCACGGCCTCGCCGACCTTGATGCCGTCGACACCGGCCGACAGAATGCCGCCCGCGTAACTGGCACCTTCACCGGCCGGGTACAGACCGCGCGTGTTGTCGCTCTGGAAGTCGGCGCCGCGGCCGATCTTGACCGGGGACGAGGTGCGTGTTTCCACACCAGTCAGCACGGCATCCTTCATGTCGTAGCCGCGAATCTTCTTGCCAAAGGCGGGCAGGGCCTCGCGCATGGCTTCGATCGCATAGGCGGGCAGTGCCTGGTGCAGATCGCCGAGGCTGATGCCGGGCTTGTAGGAGGGCTGAACTTCGCCAAATTCGGTGGATGGCTTGCCAGCCACAAAGTCGCCCACGAGCTGGCCGGGCGCACTGTAGTTCTGGCCGCCGAGCACATAGGCTTTGGACTCCAGCTGGCGCTGCAGCACAATGCCGGAGAGCGGGTGATGCTCGCCTTTTTGCAGCTTTTCGACGCCAAAGGTCTTGCCGTCGAAGGCCCAGGCAAAGCTCTCGGCGTCCTGCGGGTAGTCCTCGGGGCTGATGGCGCAGACCATGCCGGCATTGGCATTGCGCTCGGCGCGCGAATACTGGCTCATGCCGTTGGTGACGACGCGCCCGGGTTCGCTGGTCGCGGCCACCACGGTGCCGCCCGGGCACATGCAGAAGCTGTAGACGGCGCGGCCGTTTTTGGCATGGTGCACCAGCTTGTAGTCGGCAGCGCCCAGCAGCGGATGGCCGGCATCCTTGCCCCAGCGGGCGCGGTCGATCACGCTTTGCGGATGTTCGATGCGAAAGCCCACGGAGAAGGGCTTGGCCTCCATGGCCACGCCGCGCTCGTAGAACATGGCAAAAGTGTCGCGCGAGCTGTGGCCCAGAGCCATCACGGCATGATGGGTGGGCAGCGCATAGCTTTGGCCCGTGGCCTGGTCGAGCACCTGCAGGCCGACCAGCTGGCGCTGGCCGTCGACCTCTTCGATCTGCACATCGGTCACGCGCTGCTCGAAGCGGATTTCGCCGCCCAGGCGCACGATTTCCTCACGAATGCCTTCGACCAGCTTGACCAGCTTGAAAGTGCCGATATGGGGGTGAGCCGCGTAGAGAATTTCGGGCGGAGCACCATAGGTCACGAACTCTGTCAGCACCTTGCGGCCCAGATGGCGCGGGTCCTTGATCTGGCTGTAGAGCTTGCCGTCGGAGAAGGTGCCGGCGCCGCCTTCGCCGTATTGCACATTGGACTCGGGCGTCAGCTCGCGCTTGCGCCACAGGCGCCAGGTGTCCTTGGTGCGCTCGCGCACGGTCTTGCCGCGCTCCAGCACGATGGGCTTGAAGCCCATCTGGGCCAGCACCAGTGCGGCAAACATGCCGCAGGGGCCAAAGCCCACGACCACGGGGCGCTCGCTCAGATCCGTCGGGGCCTGGCCCACGGGTTTCCAGCGCATGTCGGGAGTGGGATTGACATGGGGATGGTTGGCAAACTGCGTCAGCAGTGCGACCTCATGGCTCTCGTCGGCCAATGTGATGTCGATAATGTAGACGGCCAGCAGTTCTGCCTTGCGCGCGTCGAAGCTGCGTTTGTGCACATGCACCTTGGCGATGGCGGAGGCCGGAACGCCCAGACGCTCGGCTGCGAGCTGCGCGAGCTTGTCCGTGGGCTGATATTCGGTGTGGTTCTCGGGGTGGTATTCAACTGCCGAGAGAGGAAGTTTGAGTTCTGCGATCCGGATCATGGCTTGTACCTATCAAGCAAGGGTCTGGATGGTAAGCCAAAGCCCGTGGGCCGGCTTGGCGCGGCCGGGGTGACCTTGGCACCAGATCGGTGAACCCATCAATTTCCGTAGCGCATGGAGATTGCTGGGAAAGACATGCGGCGCATTCTTGTGTCGCATTGGTGCAGAAAGGGTTGGGCACGGTCTGCGGTGACGGTTGCAGAGCAAGCAGGGGGCGACTCTCGGACGAGTCTGCATTGCCCATGACCCAGCTGCAGTCTGCATCCGTAAAGCTTTCCTCGGCCTCGCGTGCAACTCCGTGCAGAAGCCGGTTGCGGCAAGCCTCGGCCCTACCCGGGGCACTGCCTTTCCTGCCGGTGCCCGGCCGTGTCGCGTCCGCCGCAATCGCTGCGGCGACGGCCCTGGCGGACGGGCCAAAGGCGGCGATAGCGGAGCCATCATCGCTGCAGTGCGCCGTACCACCGCATTTGCGGCCGCCTGACCTGCGAGGTCACCTTCGATCCCGACCACCCGCTGTTGCCCGAGTGCTCGGATGTCAGCGATGGCCGGGATGGCCTGCGGACGCACATGCAGACTCGCCTGGTCTAAGAGCGCTGCGAGCCGGTGGTGGTGACGGTTGTCGAGATCTGGCCGGGCAGGACGGCTTGGGTCTGCACCCGGGCATGATGCTCCCGCCTCCGCCCGGACGCTGAATCAGGCTTCATATCACCAGTCTGGAGTAGCCGATTCCGGCTGCTTTTTCCACGCGGATCTGCGCTGGAATACGCTCCTTGAGCGCTTCCACATGGCTGATGACGCCAATCATCTTGCCGCTGGCGTTGAGCGCATCCAGCGCGGCCAGCGCGGCCAGGGCGATCTCCAGCGTGTCGCCGTCCAGCGTGCCGAAGCCTTCGTCCAGGAACAGCGAGTCAATCGAGGTCTTGCTGCTGACCAGATCCGACAGTGCCAGTGCCAGTGCCAGGCTGACCAGAAAGGCCTCTCCACCGGAGAGCGTGCGCGTGTCGCGCGCCACATCGCCCTGCCAGCCGTCCACGATGTCCAGCTCCAGCTCGCCCGTGGGCTTGCGCCGCAGCAGATAGCGACCGTGCAGGCGCTCCAGGTGCCGGTTGGCCAGGTGCAGCAGATGGTCTAGCGTCAGCCCCTGCGCAAACTTGCGGAATTTGTCCCCCCTGGCGGAGCCGATCAGGCTGTCCAGGTGTTGCCAGAGATCGCAGTCCTTTTCCTGCTCGGCGATCCGGGCCAGCAGGGCTTGCCGCCCCGCGCGGCGCTCGTCGTCGTCTGCCAGGCGTGCGCGGTGCGCGCCCAGCTGCTCGGCCTGCCGGGCGCGCTCGGCTTCCAGCTGCGTGATCTGTTCGCCGATGCTCTCGGGCGTTTCGGCGCTGAGCGCCCGTGCCTGAAGCTCCGCCAGGCGCTGGCTGGCGTCGGCCAGCAAGGTGGCTGCGCGTTGTGCCGCGCCCTGAAGTCGGTCGCTGAGTGCCTGCAGACCTTGCTGTTCGGCGTCTGGCAGCAGGGCCGAGACGTACTGCGCTTCGTCGGAGAAGGGGCTGGCCTGCAGCGCCTGCTGCCATTCGGCCAGGGTCTGCTGCGTCGATCGCTGCAACTGCTCAAGGTTGGCTTGTGCCTGGCTTGTCTGACCTTGCAGGGTGGCCAGTCGCTGCGATGTCTGCTCCAGCAGGGTGATGCTGTCATGCAGCGTTGCGGCGGGCGGTGCGGTACAGGCAGGGGCGTCGGCGGGCAGACCGGGCAGGGCCTGGCTGCGCTGCTGCCAGTGCTCGGCTTCTTCTGTGGCCTGCGTGACCTGGCGTTGCAGCAGCTCGATCTCCTGGGACAGCGTTTGCATGGATTGTTGCTGGCGCTGCCATTGCTGCCATTCCCGCTGGCGCTCAGCCAGCCAGTCGGCCGTGTCCGGGCCGTCGGGCAAGGCATAGCCCGCCTTTTGCAGGGCATGCTGCAAGCGGGTCTGCAGATCCCCGGACTGCTGCAGCAGGGAATGCAGTGCCTGCGTGGTCTCCTGCTGCTGGCTCAGGTGGCTCTGCAGAGACTGCCGGGTGCTAGCCTGTGCATGTGCGATCTGCTGCCGATGCTGCAAGGCCGCCTGACAGGCCTCTTTGGCCTGTTGCAGCTGTTGCTCGGCCGTTTCGGCATCGGCCAGGCTCTGCTGCAGCCGTGCAATCTGCTGCTGCGCTTCAGCGCACGCGGTGTGCAGTGCCTCGGGCTGCTGCCATGCCGCCTCATCCAGCGGCGCCGTGCTCTGTGCGCGCAAGTCCGCCCAGCGTGCCAGCCACTTCTCCATCTGCTGGGCAATGGTTTCCTGTTGCTCCTGCAGATGGCGCTGCCGGCCCTGGGCCGTGGCCAGCGCGGTGTTGAGCTGCTCGCCCTGGCGCTGCAGCGATTCCAGCGCGCTCTGTGCCTGCTGCAGTGCAGCGGCGGTCGCAGAGACGTCCAGCCCCGCGTACTCGGTGATGGCCGGGTGATCCTGGGAACCGCACAGCGGGCAGGCTTGGCCGGGTTGCAGCGCGGCGCGGTGGGCTTGCAGGCTTTGGATGAGACGCTCCTGGTCAAGCAGGGATTGCTTGTCGCTCACCGTGTCCTTGAGTGCCTTGTACTGCATACGCAAGGCATCGCGTTGTGCAAGCTGCTCCTGAACACAGGCGTCAATGTCGCTCAGCGCCAGCGCATTGCGCTGCCGCTGTACCTCCAGGGGCTGGCGCAGCGCGGCGTGCTCCTGCAACTGCTGCCAGAGATGCAGCTGGCGTTCCGCGCTCTGCCAGTGGCTGCGCAGCTGAGACAGGCCTCCATGCAGGTCCAGCAGCTGCGCAAGGGCTTGCTCTGATGCCTGCTGTTTCTGCTGCGCCAGGGCAACCTGCTGTACCGACTGCGAGCATTGCTGTGCCTGGACTTCGGCTTGCTGTTGCAGGTGCCGGGCCGCTTGCTGCAACTGCATTGACTGCGCTTCTGTCTGAGCGGCCTGCCGCTGCAGTTGCTGGTCTTGCTGCAGCTGCTCGCGCCAGCCACTGAGGTTTTCACCCAGCAGGGCGTGGCGGGCGTGAGCCTGCATCCATGTCGTCAGGTCGTCCTGCCGCGCCTGCGCGGACTGAAGTTGCAGCCGAGACTGCTGCAGCTGATCGTCTGCCAATTGCCGGGCCCGGCGATGCTGCTGCCATTGCGCGGCCTGGGCCTGCAGCCGCAGCGCATGCAACTGCCGCAACTGCTCGGCCTGCGCGCTTTGCTGGTCTTGTGCCTGTCGCCAGCGCCGGTGCATGGGCTGGATGGCCTGCGCGGGTCCATGGGCCTTCAGGCGCAGCAAATCGTGCGCGGCATCATTCAGCGCTTGCTGTGCGCTCGCCTGCGCACTGCGCGCCTGCTCCACCTCCTGCATGGCCTGCATGGTCTGTGCCTGCCAGCGGTGCACGGTTTGCAGCTGCTGGTGGCGCGTCTGCAGCTCCGTCAGTCCGCTCTGGAGCAGCGCCGCCTGGGATTGCAGCTGCTCGCGCGTACCCGCATCCAGAAGCGGCATGCCTTGTGCCTGGGCCTGCTGTTTTTCCAGGGCCTGGCGGGCGTCGCGCGCGCTCTCGAACACGGACTGCGAGATGCGGCCGTAGATATCGGTGCCGGTCAGCTCTTCGAGCAGTTCGGCGCGCTCATTGGCCGTGGCCTGCAGGAAGGCGGCAAAGCCTCCCTGGGCCAGCAGCATGGACTTGGTGAAGCGTGCAAAGTCCAGCCCGGTGATCTCGGCGATGCGACGGGCTTTGTCCTTGACGTGGGTGGTGAGTATGCTGCCGTCCGCCACCCGAGCCAGCTCCACCCGGGGCGCTTGCAGGGCAGCGTCCGGTTTGCCACGCGCGCGGCGCTGGCTCCAGAACGCGCGATAGGCGATGCCTTTGACTTCGAACTCCACCTCGGCTTCGCACTCACCGGTGTGGCGCGTCATGATGTCGTTGCTGCCGCTGATGCTGTCGAGCCGTGGCGTCTGGTGGTAGAGCGCGAGACAGATGGCATCGAGCAGCGTGGACTTGCCTGCCCCCGTGGGGCCTGTGATGGCAAACAAGCCGTTGTCGGAAAAAGGGGCGGCAGTGAAGTCGATGTTCCACTCACCCTTGAGCGAGTTCAGGTTCTTCAGCCGCAGTTTGAGAATTCTCATTCGACAGCTCCCGTCTGGTCATGCAGGCCGTGCAGCACCCGTTGATAGCGCTCGGTCAGCGCCGATTGCAGCGGTGGATCCAGGTGTTCCTGAGCCAGCCGTCGTGCGAACACGTCGAGCGGGGTGAGCTCGTCCAGTGACTCGCGGGCCTGGCCTGACAGCTGTGCCGCGGCCTGACCGCGTCTGCGCTTGATGCGCAGAATCTCCACGGGCAGTGATTCGGCCATGGCCTGCACGCGCGCCGTGAGGTCGGACAGGTAGTCGTCTTCCTCTACCGTCACTTCGAGCCAGACCGGCTGATCGGCGTGTGCCCGGGCTGATGCAGATTCCAGCAAGACAGGCATCTGCGCCAGACTGCCGGCAATGGAGGCCATGGGCTGGAACATCGGAACGGGCAGGGCGGTGACGGCCTGCAGTCCGTCGGCATTCAGGTCCACCAGCAGGACCTGCTTGCTCTGCCGGGCCTCGTCAAAGCCCAGCGCGAGGGGAGAGCCGCTGTAGCGGATGTGATCGAACCCTCCGACCAGCTGTGGCTTGTGGATGTGGCCGAGAGCGAGGTAGCAGACGGGCGGGAACGCGCTGGTCGGAAAGGCCTCCAGTGCACCCACGTAGATCTCACGCACCGATTCATTGCTGCTGGCGCCCACCGTGGTCAGGTGACCGGTGGCGATGATGGGCAGCCGCTCGCCCAGGCTGTCCAGCATCTCCTGTTGCCGCTGCAAGGCTGCTGCATACACGCGCTGGTAGGTGGAGCCTATTGCGGCTTGCAGCGCCTGCTGCTTGTCCTGAGCGCTTTGACCGGCCTGGCTTTGCTGTACATCGCGGGGGCGGATGAAGGGCAGGGCGCAGACGATGCAGCCAGGCCTGCGTGCCGGGCCGCGCAGCGGCAGCGTGACGACATGCCGGGCCTCGTCGCCGGTCGAGCTGACGACCTGAGCGCCCAGGTGAGCCAGCAGCTCGCGGCTTTCGTCGAGCACGCTGACCGAGTCGTGGTTGCCCGCCAGCAGCAGCAGGGCCGCGCCTGCGTCGTGCAGGCCCACGATGAGCTGGTTGTACAGCTCGCGTGCATAGCTGGGAGGGGCTCCGGTGTCGAAGATGTCGCCGGCGATCAGCACGGCATCCACGGCATGGGTCTGAACCTGGACGAGCAACCAGTCGATCAGGGACTGATGCTCGGCCTGGCGGCTGCGGCCCATGAAGTGCTGGCCCAGATGCCAGTCTGAGGTATGGAGAAGACGCATGCGGCGATGGTATGCGAGCCGGCGCGCATGCGCGCTCTGATTCGCCATCGAGTTGCGGTTGCGCCGGCCCCCGGACCCGGCTGCCACCCCGGATCAGATCCATGGGCCCTGCCTGCGCTCCAGGCGCAGTTGGTCGAGCGCGCCGCCACCGTGGTCAGGGGACATTGGCCGCAGAGCGGCGTGCAGGCGGCGGGTCGGCACGGCTTCAGCGCTTGCCGCTGCGCTTGGACGTCCAGTAGCCGAATTCTTCTTTGCCGACTTCATAGTCCAGCTCCTGCAGGCGGGCCTGCAGGTTCTGCTGCACATCGGCCACGGCCTGGTTGTAGATGCTGGGGCCGATTTCCGCGAGAAAGAAGTTTAGCAGGGCACCGGATTGCATATTGCCTATGGGCTCGTCCATGTTTTCGCGGAAATAGCGTTCCAGCGAGGCCATGGCCTGCTGCTGTGCGTGTTTGGGCAGTTCTATGCTCATCGATCAAGCGTTCCTGTCAGTTTCGGGTGCATCAAGGGTCTGATGGTCTGGGATGATTGTGGCGTATCGTGCTCCGTCCGCGCCCGGCAGCCTTCGCCGCGCGGGCCTGGCATGCAGACGCGGCTGGATGGACGCGGGCTCGGCGTTCTGGTTCAAGCAGGCCGCCAGGCCCCATCGGGGCGCGCAACGGTGCAGGGAGCCCGATTTCCAGTTTCGGTCCCGGTGCTCGGCAGTCCGCATCTATTGCTGCACCACGTGCACTTATCATGTGCATATGCCCATGTTGATAGGGGGTGGTGGCACCAATACGATGGCGTCTTCATCATTGCCAAGGAAAAGCCATGGCCCATGCCATTCGAATCTACAGCGCAGGTGCGCCCGAAGTGATGCAGCTTGAAGCGCTGGATCTGCCCCCTCCGGGACCGGGCGAGGTTCTGCTCGAACAGACCGCCATGGGGGTCAATCCTCTGGACGTCAACCAGCGCAAGGGCCTGGTACCGATTGCGCTGCCGTCGGGGCTGGGCCTGGAAGGCGCTGGGATCGTGGCTGCGGTGGGCACCGGAGTCTCGGACCTGAAGCCAGGCGATCGTGTCGGCTACGCGACCGGTCCGCTGGGCGGCTATGCCAGTGCGCGCCTGTTTCCCGCCGATCGCCTGGTCAGGCTTCCAGACGCGGTGGGGGATGACGTTGCCGCGTCGGTCCTGTTCAAGGGCATCACGGCCCAGTATCTGCTCAAGACAACCGCTCAGGTGAAGCAGGGCAGTCGCGTGCTGATCTATGGCGCTGCAGGGGCGCTGGGGCAGCTGATGTGCGCGTGGGCAACGCATCTCGGTGCCCAGGTGCTGGGCGTCGTCTCCAAGCCGGCCAGCGTGGAGCGTGCCAAGGCGGCGGGGTGCGACCAGGTGTTTGTCTTCGATGCGCAGTCACTGCCTTCCCAGGTGATCCAGGCCACCCAGGGGTGCAAGGTGGACGTGGTTTACGACTCCATCGGTAAAGACACGTTCTTCGCATCGCTGGACTGTCTGCGACCCCGAGGGCTGATGGTGTCGCTTGGCGCCACATCGGGCCAGCCGCCGGCTGTCGATCCGGGTGTGCTCAATGCCAAGGGTTCGCTGTTTCTGACCCGTCCGTCTCTGGCCGCACATACGGCGACGATCGAGGAGTATCAGCGTCGTGCGCAGGACGTGCTGGATGCCATCGCGGGCGGAATCATCCAGCCCCGCGTCTGGAAAAGCTACGCGCTCAAGGATGCAGCTGCGGCGCACGCCGACCTGGAGCAAGGACGCTCGCAAGGCTCGATCATTCTCACCCCCTGAATCCCGACAGGCACCATGGACATACTCGACAGTCAGCGCACGGACGAACTCGCCACGTTGCTGGCACTGGCTGACCGGGGGTCTTTTGCCGCTGCCGCTCGCTCTCTCGGGCGTCACCCTTCCGTGCTCTCCAAGCGCTTGCAGGCGCTGGAGCGGAGACTGGGCGTGCGCCTGGTGGAGCGCACCACACGTCAGCTGCATTTCACCCGCGAAGGCCGGCAATTGGTCGATAAGGTGCGACAGGCCGGCCAGCTGATCCGGGATGCGGAGCAGGAAGCGGCGCAGGGTGCGCAGCAAACGCGAGGGCGGCTGCGCCTTTCCATGCCTGCGACCATGGGGCGGCGCTGGATCAGCCCCATGCTGGCCGAGTTTTCGCTGGCCTATCCCGAGGTTGCGCTGGAAGTGGAGTACAGCGAACGCATCGTGGACATCGTGGGAGAGCATTTTGATGCCGCCATACGCATCGGCCATCTGGTGGACAGCAGGCTGGTGGCCACGCGGCTGTGTGACCAGTACCGCCTGCTGTGCGCATCCGCCCGCTATCTCGAGCGCCATGAGGCGCCTCAAACACCAGAGGATCTCGCCCGTCACAACTGCCTGGGCTACACCGGCCTTCTGGACTTTCCGCAATGGAGACTGGTTCGCTGCGCAGGGAAGAAGGCGGCCAAGGCTGTGGAATCGGTGCGCGTCAGCGGCTCCATCCTCAGCAACGACAACGAGGCGCTGCTGCATGCAGCCATCCGGGGCGTGGGCATCATTGCCGGCAGCGACTGGCATCTCATGCCTTGCGTCCATGCCGGGGAGCTCATCCGGATATTGCCGCAGTGGACATTGGGAGATGCAGGCGGCATCTACCTGGTACGCCCGTCGGGGCAGTACAGCACGGGCGCCATGAAGGCGTTCAAGCAATGGGTGACGGAGGCTTTTGCGCAAGCGCCCTGGCGGACCGCCAGCCGCTGAGCTGCCCCCGAGTCCTGTGGCTCCAGGGGACGATCCACGCATCTGATGTGCCGGACAGTGGCAGCGCAAGGCCTGGTGAGGGGCCGCCGCGCGATGACTAGGCGTCGCTCTTGCTTCCCAGCCAGGCCGCACTATTGAGAAAGAAGCGTACCAGCTCGCTTTGACGACGGGCACCGGTCTTGGAGAAGATGGAACGCAAGTGCGCTCTTGCCGTATTGAGGCGGATGCCAAGCGTCTTGGCGGCCTCCTCCAGCGTCAGGCCATGGGTCAGCTCGATCACCAACGAGGTTTCTGCAGATGTGAGCTGGAACAGCTGCTGGGCCAGATGTGCGGACGGATCGGCCTTGCCATCCGTGTTGCGCATGAACACCGCGACGCAGGGGCGGTTCTCGGCCTCCGCTTTTTCGCCCGAGGAAATGCTCTGCACGACAAGGCCCCAGTTGAGCTGGCCCGAAGGACGCGCAATCGAAATGCCTTCGGTCATGACCGAGGCCGATGTCCGGGAGAATAGCAAGGCATCCTTGATCAGGCGCTGCAGCTTGCGGTTGTCGCTCGCATATTCAGCTTCCAGCATGCCGTCGGAAATCCTGATTCCATCCTGGGCATCGAGAATGCCGTTGGCTGCAGGATTGCTCTCCAGCAGTCGGCCATGCTGATCCAGGATGACCACCCCGACCATCAAGCGGGCCGTGACGCTGCTGTACAGCGACATGACCTGACGATCATGGTGAAGCGCCAGATGCATGTTCAGTGCGCGGCGGATGTGCGGCATGATCATGCGCCCCAGGTCCCGATCCCGCTGGCTGAACGCGGGCTCCGATTCGGGACGCGTGATCCGCAGGCCGTAGACACTGCCATCGGTGGTCACGATGTCTGCAGCCATCACATGGAAAATATTGTGCAGACGGCACCAGTCCTTGTAATAGACACAGCTGCGCCACTCGCTTTCCGACATGAGGTCCGGAATGGTCATGAACTGCTCCTTGGGCATGCCAAGGAACGGACTGTGCTCGCTGTAGACGTCATGCGTGAGCAAGCCCTCGAGGCCGCCCGATGCAGTGACCACCAGACCGATATTGTCCCCCTCGGTCTGGCGGATGATCAGCACGGCAAAATTGCTTCGCATGTGCGTGCGAATCACTTCCAGGCAGGATACCCAGGCCTCCGGCAAGGACGCCGCGTCATAGAGGTGATTGATGAACTCGCTGAAACGCTCCGCGCTGATCAGCTCTGCGGTCGCCGGGCTCTGCATTGCGGCCGACGAGCCATCCTTGATTGCAACACTCATGGACGCTTGTGCGTAATCGATGGATTTCAGTTTGCCGTAGGTGGGGCTCATGGCGGTGACCTCTTGCTGCATCGCATTATCAGCGCCACATTGCCTGCCTTCGGTCGATAGGATTTGATCCTTTTTATCACGGGTCCGTGTATCCGCTGGCGCAGATATTCCCTGTCCTGAGGGCTGCCGGAAAGCGAGCTCCGGATTGCCGGCACATGGCCCCGGACTCTGCCCTGGAAAGGATATCCGGGGTCGCAGGCCGCCGAGGACGGGGCCCGTGGCGCCTCAATCATCAAAATCCCAGAGTTCATGCAGGTCCAGGCGCAGGCGGCTGTCGCTTTCCAGCATGTCCATGCGCGCCATGCGTTCTGCCAGCACGGCATCGGCGAGCACACGGCGCGCAGCCAGCAGCTCGGGCAGGCCCGACTCGCCGGCACGATAGGCGCGCATTGCACGATCGGCCGCACTGCGCTGAAGTTCCACCGCCCGTGCCTGTGCCGTGGCTGCAGCACGCCTGCCGCTGAGCTGATTCCAGAGCACATCGAACTCTGCGCCCAGGCGCCTCGCCACGGCCAGGCGAAGCGACAGAGCCGCATCGGCCTCGGCCAGCGTGGCCGCAGCCTGTGACTGTCGATACGCGGAGCCCAGTGGCAGACTGAGGCTCACCCCCGCGATGCGTTCGGCACCGCCACGCTCGCTGCTGGCGAACACGCCGATCGTGGGGTCCGGGCGACGTTCGAGATCCGTGCGGCGCGCTCTGTGCAGCGCCAGGTTCTCCTCGGACTGTGCGAGCAGATACTCGTGGCTGTGCTCGATGTAGCGCGAGCGCAGCTGAGTCTCCGAACCGGCCGGGAGTGGCGGGGGCAGGTTTGCCGAATCGCCTGCCATGCCGACCGCGGGGCACAGATCGGGAAAGCGTGCGCAGAGTTCGGCCCGCGCCGAGGTCCGCGCAGCCTCTGCTGCGGCCAGCGCGGCCTGCATGCGCGCCTGTTCGGCGGCTGCCAGTTCGGTCTCAAGCCTGGCCGCGTCGCCAGCCCGTAGACGGCGCTCGGTGATACGCGCCAGCTCCGCAGCGGCATCGGCATTGCCCTGCGCCGCCTGCAGGGTCTGCGCAGCGCGCAGCACTGAAAACCACAATGCAAGCAACTGGCGTGCCGTCTCGTGCCGGGCATCCTGCGCCGCCACGATGCCGGTGGTCCGGGTCGCTTCGGCCAGCTCGGCATCCACGGCTGCCTTGCCCCAGAGTCGCAGCGGTCGCTCCAGGGCGATCTGGCCTTCGGTGAAACGCTGACCGGAGCCATCATGGGTCCAGCGGCGCTGGCCCGAGGCCCGAACCACGGTTTCATGAGGGCCGCTGCGCAGACCGTCGGCGCGGGCCTGGGCGGCCCTTCTTGACGCATCGGCTGCCTGCACGGCGGGTGACTGCTCTATCGCCAGGCGTACCGCAGTCTCGGCAGGCAGATAGCTCTGGGCCTGCGCTGCCCCTGCAAGCAGCAACGCTGCGGCCAAGCCACGCAGCAAACGGACAGGCATGGCAAGGCGCGGGAAGCAGGATCTGAAACTGCCTGTAGCAGTCTGGCAAAAAGCGTTTGCAACTTTCATGCGTGTATCTCCTTGGCGCGACGCGCCACGCCAAAGCGTTCGAACAGCATTGGCAGCAGCAACAGGGTCAGTGCCGTGGAGCTGATCAGACCCCCAGCCACGACGACGGCCAGGGGGCGCTGGATTTCCGAGCCCGGGCCGGTGGCCAGCAGCAGCGGCACCATGCCCAGAGCCGTGATGCAGGCTGTCATCAGCACAGGCCTCAGGCGGTCACGCACGCCTTGGCGCACTGCCCGGGTCAGCTCCATGCCCGATGCCAGCAGCGCGTTGAAGTGCGAGACCAGCACCACGCCGTTGAGCACGGCAATGCCCAGCAACGCAATAAAGCCCACCGAGGCGGGCACCGACAGGTATTCGCCGCTCAGGCGCAACGCGGCCATGCCACCCACGAGCGCAAACGGGATGTTGGCGATGACCAGCAAGGCCTGCCGCGTCGAGCGGAAGGTGAGAACCAGCAACACGAAGATGGCCGAGAGGGCCAAAGGCACGACCAAGGCCAGGCGGGCGGCTGCGCGCTGCTGGTTTTCGAACTGGCCGCCCCAGACAATGCGCAGACTCTGGAGATCGGGGTCGGCTGTCACGGATGCCTGGGCCTCGCTGACAAAGCTGGCGAGATCGCGCCCCTCGACGTTGACCTGCACCACGGCAAAGCGCGCTCCGTCCTCATGGTCGATACGCACCGGGCCGTCCTGAGGGGACAGTGTCGCGAGCGAAGTGAGAGGCCAGACCGTGCCGTCGGGTGCGGTCACCAGCAAGCTTGCCAGCCCTTCGGGCGAGTGTCGCAGCGCGGCTTCACCACGAAGCAGCAGCGGTGTGCGCACCATGCCCTCGGGCACGATGCCGATACGCTCACCCTCGACCAGTGCGCGCAACTGGGCCTGGAGGGCATCACCGGAAAAGCCGGACTGCCCGAGTGCTGCGCGATTGAGCGCAACCTGCAGGTATTGCACGCCGCTGTTGCTGGGCGCAATGACTTCGGAGGCCCCGGAAATGCTGCGCATGCGCGACGCAATCGCCCGGGCTGCGGCATCGATCCTGGCCAGGTCGGTGCCGAAGATCTTGATGGCCACATCGCCGCGCGCACCCGTCAGCATCTCGGAGACGCGCATCTCGATGGGCTGTGTGAAGCCGTAGATCAGGCCCGGAAAGCCGTCCATCACGCGGCGGATCGCATCGGCGATGTCCTCCTTGGTGCCGCGCCATTCGGCCCTTGGCCGGAGCACCAGAAAGGTGTCGGTCTCGTTGAGGCCCATGGGGTCGAGTCCCAGGTCGTCCGAGCCCGTTCGCGCCACGATGGAGCGGATTTCCGGCACGCCTTCGAGCAGGGCCTGCTGCACGCGCCGGTCCATGTCCAGCGAGGCGGGTAGCGAGATCGACGGAGACTTCTGCAGCTGAACGATGAGATCGCCTTCGTCCATGGTCGGCATGAACGTCTTGCCCACGGACAGGTAAAGGGCCGTCGCGCCGGCCAGCGTGGCCAGTGCGATGCCGAACACCGTGCGCCGGTGCGAGAGGCTCCAGGCCTGAAGCCGGGCAAAGCCGCCGGACAGCTTGCGCATCAGCCAGGGGGCATCGCTGGCATGCGAGCGCAGCAGCAGCGAAGCCAGCGCGGGAACCACGGTGAAGGCAATGAGCACGGAAGCACCCAGGGCCAGAACGATGGTCAGTGCAACCGGCGCAAACAGCTTGCCTTCCAGGCCCTGCAGCGTCAGCAACGGCAGGAAGACAATGGCGATGATGGACACGCCTGCCAGCATGGGGGCCGACACGGCCGACACGGCATCCCGGATCAACCCGGCGCGGTTCGAGGCTGTAGCCTCCGAGCCGTCTTCCTGCCGGTGAGCCAGCGCGGTCTCGATGTTCTCCACCACGACCACCGAGGCATCCACCAGCATGCCCAAGGCGATGGCCAGACCGCCCAGGCTCATCAGGTTGGCCGTCAGGCCCACATGGCGCATGAGAAGGAACGTGGTCAGCATGGACAGCGGGAGCGTGGCGGCGACCACCAGCGCAGCACGCAGTCCGCCAAGAAACAGGTAGAGGATGATGACGACCAGCACACTGGCCTCGACCAGAGCGCGCACCACGGTGCCGGCGGCGCGCGAGACCAGCTCGCCGCGGTTGTAGAACACCCGGGTGCTCATGCCCTCGGGCAGGCGTGGCGCCAGTTCGTCGAGCCTGGCTTGCACCGCATCGACCAGGCGGCGAGCATCCACGCCGCGCAATCCCAGCACCAGCCCCTGCACCGCCTCGCCCTGTCCGTCGCGGCTGACGGCGCCGTTGCGCGTGGCCTCTCCCAGGCGCACCGTCGCCACATCTCCTACCGTGGATGCCGCCTGGCCGTTGCGGGCCGGCACGACCACGACGGCACGCAAATCGTCGAGACCTCGCACTCCCCCTTCAACGCGCACCACCCAATGCTCTTCACCACGATCCAGCCGGCCTGCTCCGTCGTTGCGATTGTTGGCCTGGAGTGCCTGACGCAGCTGGTCGAGCGTCACGCCGCGAGCGCGCAGCCGCTGCGGGTCGGGAATCACCTCATAGCCGCGCACCATGCCGCCCAGGGCATTCACGTCGGCAACGCCTGCAACGGTGCGCAGCGCGGGTCGTATCACCCAATCCAGCACATGACGGCGTTCGGCCAGCGAGTGGCTGTCGCTGTCAACGGTGAACATGAACATCTCGCCCAGCGGCGTGGTGATGGGTGCCAGGCCTCCCTCCGCCGTGGCCGGAAGGTCGCGCTGCATGCCCGCCAGCCGCTCGGACACCTGCTGGCGGGCCCAGTACACATCCGTGCCCTCCGAGAAATCCACGGTCACGTCGCTGATGCCGTATTTGGAGACCGAGCGCACGATGGTCTTGTGCGGCAGACCCAGCAGCTCCTGCTCGACGGGCGTGGAGACGCGCTGCTCCACCTCTTCGGGCGTCATGCCTGGCACTTTCAGAATCACCTTGACCTGTGTGGGCGAGATGTCGGGAAAGGCATCGATGGGCAGTTGCACATAGGCCCAGGCGCCCGCGAGCGCCATGGCCGCTGCCGCGAGCAGCACGAGAGCACGCTGGCGCAGCGAGAAATCGATTAGCTTGGCCAGCATCACTCACCTCCGGACATCAGGCTTTTGAGTGCAGCGATCCCCGCCACCGCAATCCGCGCACCCATCGGCAGCACGCCGTGCACCACGGCCGTCGCCTCGTCACGTGTCTCGACCGACAGCGCTGCAAAGCGCACGCTCTTGCCGGTTTCAATGAACACGCCGGTCTGGCCTCTCCAGTACACGAGTGCTGCCGCAGGAATGCGCAGACGGTCAGCGGTATCGGCCCGCGCACTGTCCGCGCCAGGTGCCTTGAGCGTCAGCATGGCCGTGACACTCTCGCCCAGACGCAAATCGCCGTTGTGGCTCAGCGCCACACGCACGCGCATCCCGGCACTGCCGTCGCCCACGGGCGCTATGCCCTCGACCTTGCCGGCGGCGCCGCGCGTGGCGACCTGTACACGGTCTCCGACGGAGGGCAGCGGCAGCTCGCGCCCCAGCAGCAGATCCAGCTCCAGGCCCTTGGGATCGGCCACCCGCACCACCGCTGCCGAAGCCTCCACGCGTGCGCCGGGCTGGACCATGACTTCGGTCACGATGCCTGCGCGTGGCGCCAGCAGCTGGGCCTCGCTGGCTGCCAGCTTCACACCGCTGGCAGCCAGTTCGGCGCGTCTGGCCTGGGCCATGGCTGCCGCTTCGCTGGCATGCGCCTGGGTGGACTGCCATCGACTGGCGGCGATGATTCCGTCATCATGGAGCTGTCGGTCGCGCGCCAGGGCCTGTTGTGCCAGGCGGGACTGCGACTCGGCTTCCGCCAGTGCGCGACGCGCTTCATAGAGCTGGGGGCTGGTGAACGTCGCCACGGGCTGTCCTGCCCGCACGGACTGTCCGACCGCGACCAGCACACGCGGCAGCGCCCCGGCATAGGGCGCGGCGACGACGGCCTGGGCGTCGGGCCTGAGCACGACACGCGCATGGGCCGAAACGTTGAGCTCTGCGGAGCCCTGTATGGATTGAAAGCGCACACCCAGGGTTCGCGCCTGCTCGGGGGATAAGGGCACGGCCTCGGCGGCGATGCCCGCGACCGGCAGCGCAAGTGCGCCGGCCAGCAGCCATTGGAGGAAAGACATTCCTGACTCCGGAAAAGGAAAAGACATGCCACCATGCACAGGCATGGAGGCCGACCGGCCTGTGCAAGGCCTGGGAGATCAGGAAAATGAGGGCGGAGCCTGGGCCGGAGACGGCCGGATGATGCGGCCTTGCCAATGTGAAAGTCTGTGCGCCGGCCGTGGGCGCGGAACGGGTCTGGCGGCAATGCAGCGCATGAGCGAGGCGCGCAGGCCCAAGGTCAGCAGAGCCAGCCACATCACGGCCAGCAGCGGTGCAGGCAGCAGGTCCAGCGGCTGCAGTGCATTTTGCACATCCACCTCAAAAGGCTCGGCCAGGGCCTGATCGTCGAGCTGCTCGCCGAGCGCGTCGTGTTTGCTGAACAGATGGAAATGAGAATCAGCCATTCTCGAAGGCGTCGTGTGCACATGCAGGCCGGATTGATTCGGAGTCCCGAAGTGGCCGTGCAGCAGCGGAATCAGCAGTTGCGCTGCCATGATCAGCAGCAGCAATGCGCTCCGCAGAGAAAGTCTCTGAATGGCACGCGACATGCGAACGATTGTAGCGCTGCGGTGTTCGGGGCCGCAGCGCAATCCATGGGTCCTGGATCGGGCATTCCGCCGACAGGACGTGCGGGGCGCGCAGCCGGCCGCTGCGGGCAAGGACTGCAGCGCTGCAGTCCTGACGTCGGCCCGCCATGTCGGCTGGGCCGGCTCACTGCGCGGCTTCGTCCTGGTCGGCCAGGAAGCCGCCGCTCTGGTGCGCCCAGAGCTTGGCGTAGATGCCGCCGCGCTGCAGCAGTTGCTGGTGCGTTCCCTCCTCCACGATATGGCCTTCGTTCATCACGATGAGGCGGTCCATGGCCGCGATGGTGGACAGGCGGTGGGCAATCGCGATCACGGTCTTGCCGTCCATCAGCGAATCCAGGCTTTCCTGGATGGCGGCTTCCACCTCGCTGTCCAGAGCGCTGGTGGCTTCGTCGAGCAGCAAAATGGGCGCGTCCTTGAGCATTACGCGCGCAATCGCCACACGCTGGCGCTGGCCGCCCGAGAGTTTGATGCCGCGTTCGCCGACCTGGGCGTCGTAGCCGCTGCGGCCTTTGAGGTCGGTGAGCGTGGCGATGAAGTCCGAAGCCTCGGCCTTGTCGGCAGCGGCTCGCATCTCGGCTTCGCTGGCGTCGGGGCGGCCGTAGAGGATGTTGTCGCGCATGGAGCGATGCAGCAGCGAGGTGTCCTGCGTCACCATGCCGATGGCGCTGCGCAGGCTGTCCTGCGTCACGTCGCGGATGTCCTGGCCGTCGATGGTGATGCGCCCGCCTTGCGGCTCGTGAAAGCGCAGCAGCAGGTTGACCAGCGTGGACTTGCCCGCCCCCGAACGGCCGATCAGTCCGATGCGCTCGCCGGGACGGATGTGCAGGTTCAGATGGTCCAGCACCTTTTTGCCGTCCGCCTTGTAGCCAAAGCTCACGTCCTCGAAGGCAATGGCCCCTCGCGTGACCTGCAGCGGTCTGGCCGAGGGCGCATCGACGATGGTGCGCGGCTTGGTCAGTGTGGTGATGCCGTCCTGGATGGTGCCCACGTTCTCGAACAGGCCCGTCATCTGCCACATCACCCAGTGCGAGTAGCCCATCAGCCGCAGCGCCATGGCAATCACGGCCGCCACCACGCCGGCGGAGGCCTGACCCTGCGTCCACAGATACAGCGCCGTGCCTCCGCTGCCCAGCAGCAGCAGGGCAATCATCAGGTGGTTGGTGATCTCGAACAGGCTGACCAGACGCATCTGCGCATAGCCCGTGGCCTTGAAGGCCTCCATGGCATTGCGCGCGTATTCGGCTTCGCGACGCGTGTGGGCAAACAGCTTGACCGTGGCGATGTTGGTGTAGGCATCGGTGACGCGGCCTGTCATCATGGAGCGTGCATCGGCCTGCTCCTTGCCGATCTGGCCCAGGCGCGGCACAAAATAGAAGCAGGCGGCGGCATAGGCGGCGAACCAGAGCGCAAACGGAACCATCAGCCGCCACTCGAAACTGGCGGCCAGGATCAGAATGCCGATCATGTAGACGCCCACGCCCACAAACACGTCGACCACCATGAACACCACTTCGCGCACCGACAGCGCGGTCTGCATGATCTTGGTGGTGATGCGACCGGCAAACTCGTCCGCATAGAAGGACATGCTCTGGCCCAGCATCAGCTTGTGGAACACCCAGCGCAGCCGCATGGGGAAGTTGATGGCCAGCACCTGGTGCATCACGGTGGTATGCAGGGCCAGCAGCGCCACGCTGCCCAGCAGGATGGCGGCAATGCCCAGCACCGTGGCCTGTTGTTCGGCCCAGAAGTTGGCGGGCGAGACCGTCCCCAGCCAATCCACCACGCGGCCCATGATGGCGAACAGCACCGCTTCGTAGGCGGCCAGCAGGGCCGAGGTCAGGGTCATCAGGCCAATCCAGCCGCGCATGCCCTGGGTACAGGCCCAGACAAAGGCAAAGAATCCCTTGGGCGGAACCCTGGGCTCCTGGCCGGGATAGGGGGCTACCTGTTTTTCAAAAAATCGGAACAAGATGGACATACTCCCGTGTCATGCTTGTGGCATATCGTGACTCCATGGTAGGGGAGTGCCCGGTTTTGGTGTCAAGTACACGGTAAGACCGCTTGTCCCATGGGCGATTGGCATGGCCTGATGAAGGGCCGCGAGCCCCGACCATGGCGATCCGCGCGACAGGCATGAAAAACGCCGCAACGGGTGCGGCGTGGCAGGGAGGCGCGCAGCGAAATCAGGCGTTGGGCAGGAAGCCTTCGACCGACAGATAGCGCTCGCCGGTGTCGTAGGCAAAGCCCAGCACCCGGGCGCTGGCAGGCAGCTCGGGCAGCTTCTGGGCAATGGCGGCCAGCGTGGCACCCGAGGAAATGCCGACCAGCAGGCCTTCCTCGCGGGCGGCGCGGCGCGCGTATTCGCGTGCGGGCTCGGCCTCCACCTGGATCACGCCGTCAAGCAGGCTGACGTCCAGATTCTTGGGCACAAAGCCGGCTCCGATACCCTGGATGGGGTGGGGCGCGGGCTGACCGCCGGAGATCACGGGCGATGCCGCCGGCTCCACCGCATAGACCTTGAGGTTGGGAAATTTGGCCTTGAGCACCTTGGCCACGCCAGACAGGTGACCGCCCGTGCCCACGCCGGTGATGAAGGCGTCGAGGCCATCGGGGAAATCGCGCAGGATTTCCTGGGCTGTGGTGGCTTCATGCACGGCCACGTTGGCGGGGTTCTCGAACTGCTGGGGAATCCAGGCCCCCGGCGTCTGGGCGGCCAGTTCCTGGGCGCGGGCGATGGCGCCCTTCATGCCTTTTTCCTTCGGTGTCAGATCGAACGATGCGCCATAGGCCAGCATCAGGCGGCGTCGCTCGATGCTCATGCTCTCGGGCATGACCAGGATCAGCTTGTAGCCCTTGACGGCTGCGACAAGGGCCAGGCCCACGCCGGTGTTGCCGCTGGTGGGCTCGATGATCACGCCGCCGGGACGGAGTGCGCCGGATTTCTCGGCATCCTCCACCATGGACAGCGCAATACGATCCTTGATGGAGCCGCCCGGGTTGCTGCGCTCGGACTTGATCCAGACGTTGGTATTGCTTCCGAACAGGCGGTTGATGTGAATGACGGGCGTGTCGCCAATCGTTTGCAGAATGTTGTCAGCTCTCATCGGACCTCCACGAATAAGGATGGTGGGACAGTGGATCGCAGCGCAGTCTCTCTGCGCGGACACAATGCATTGTGCACGCAAGCGTTCTGCGAATGGGCTATATCGATATGACCCGGAAAGCGGGCAAGGCCTCTGGCGATGATTAACATCGCTGCATGAATCTACGGTTTCTGGAAACCTTTGTGCTGCTGGCCGAGCTGCGCAACTTCCGCATGACGGCCGAGCGGCTTTTCACCACCCAGGCGGCGGTCTCCAGCCGCATCGCCACGCTGGAGCAGGATTTCGGGGTGCGCCTCTTCGATCGCGGCGTGCGCGAAGTCACGCTCACGGCCGACGGTGCCAAGGCCCTGGTGCATGCCGAGCGCATGCTCAGGCTGATGCGCGAGATGCGCGAGGACATGCTGGACAAGCAGGCCTATGCGGGCGTGATCCGCATCGGTGCCATCGAATCCATCGTGCACAGCTGGTTCCCCGACTTTCTCGCGCTGCTGCAGCAGCGCTATCCGCGCCTGCAGGTGGAGATCGCCTGCGACACCACCATTCACCTGTCGGAGCAGCTTCACAAGGGCCAGCTCGATATCTCGCTGCAGGCCAAGTCTGTCTCCAGCGGCACCATCGCCAATCTGTCGCTGGGCGAGTTCGCCATGGCCTGGGTGGGCAGCCCCAAGCTGGGCATCGGTGACGAGACCCTGAGCCTGGCCGAGCTGGCAGCGTTTCCCATCATGAGCTTCGCGCGCGGCTCCGAGCCGTATGCGGTGATCGAGCGGTTGTTCAGCGCCGAGGGCAGCGCCTCTTTGCACATGAACTGCATTGCCTCTGTGGCGACCATGATCCGCGTGGTCTGCGACGGCCTGGGCGTGGCGGCCGTGCCACCGGCCATCATCCAGCGAGAGCTGGCCGAGCAGCGCCTGCGCCTGCTGCGCGTGGATCGCGAGTTCCCCTCGCTGCCGCTGGTGGCCTGCTGGCGCAACGATCACCAGAACCCGCTGGCCGAAACCGTGGTGCGCGCCGCCGAAGAGGTGGCCACGGCCTTTGCGCTGAACCACGGCCAGGCCGTGGCGCGGCTGCCCACACCCCTTCTGGCAGGGGACGCATAAAGCGCAGAGGCAAACACCGTGGGTGCCGGCGCCAATGCCATGCCGAGCATGGGGTGTGCCTCAGTACTAAATAAAAAAGGAGCTGCTAGCGCCTTATGCATATCGATTTCAGAGTGTTTTCTATCTGAAATCGATTGCAGTCAAGCGCTAGCAGCTCCTGTTTTTTTGCTCTGCAATCAGGCCTGGGCCAGTAAAGCCTCCACGGCCAGCGCCACCGACAGCAGGCGCTGGTCCTGACCGGCCGTGCCGGCCAGGCTCAGGCCCACGGGCGCTTCGCCCGCGCGGTGGCAGGGCAGGGACACCGCGCAGCCGTCGAGGAAGTTGATCAGCGTGGGATTGCGCAGCATCAGCCCGTTGGCCGCGAAATAGGCTTCTTCGCTGGCCTGCAGCTCGGCAATCTTGGGCGCGATCACGGGCACCGTGGGCATGAGCATCAGGTCGTGATCGGCCATCTGCGCTTCCACTCGGGCAATCCACTGCTGGCGGAGTGCCAGCAGCTCGATATAGTCGGCCGCGCTGATGTCCTTGCCGCGCAGAATGCGCGTGCCCACGCGCGGATCGTATTCGCCCAGGCGGCCGGCGCCGTCGATATGGCTGCGGTGCCAGGCCCAGGCCTCAGCGGCCGTGAAGCCGCCCTTGGCATTGATCTGCGCAAGCTCGGAGAAGGGCGGCACCACGGCCTCGGTGATCTGCACGCCGGCTGCGTACAGCAGCGACAGCGCACGCTGCCAGGCGGCGGCCACGGTGCTGTCCATGCCTTCCAGTACCACATTCTTGGGCACCAGCAGGCGCAGGCCTTGCAGCGAGGCCGCGTGCAGCTCGCCATGCGATTGGCCCGACAGCACCGCGTCCAGCGCGGCGCAGCAGCGCACGCTGGGCGCCAGCGGGCCGATGGAGTCCAGATTGGCCGACAGCGGCAGCACGCCCTGCATGGGCACGCGGCGCGCCGTGGGCTTGAAGCCGGTCAGGCCGCACAGCGCCGAGGGAATGCGCACCGAGCCGCCGGTGTCCGAGCCGATGGCGGCCAGCGCCATGCCGTCGGTCACCGAGATGGCCGCGCCGGAGGACGAGCCGCCGGGAATGCGGCCGCCGTCGTTTTCCCGCTGCCAGGGATTGCGCGGCGTGCCGTAGTGCGGATTCAGCCCCAGGCCCGAGTAGGCGAACTCGGTCATATTGGTCGTGCCCACGATGACCGCGCCCGCGCGGCGCAGGCGCTGCACGACTTCGGCCGTCTGCGTGGCGGGTGCGGCATCGGCCAGCAGCCTGGAGCCGCCCAGCGTGGGGTGGCCCGCGATGTCGAACAGATCCTTGACCGAGATGGGCAGGCCTTCGAGGGGCGAGCGTGCCAGGCCAGCCGAGCGCAGCGCATCGCTGGCGCGGGCTTCCGCCAGGGCCTGCTCGGGCAGCAGGCGCGTAAAGACGCGCGGGCCTTCGCCTCGCGTGGCGCGCTCCAGTGCCTGCTCGGCCAGTTGCAGGGCGCTGGTCTGGCCTTGGGCCAGGCGCTCGGAGACCAGGTCCAGGCGGGGAGAGACTGAAGTCATGGGCAGCTCCGTGTTCAGGCGACGATGTCCAGCAGCTCGCTGCGGTAGCGGTGGCGGATGCTTCGCTGGCTGCGCGGGTCGTACAGCTCCATGGCGAACTGCGTGGCAGGGCGGATGCCGCCGATGGCGGCCATGGTGCCGCAGGTCATGCCGCAGCCTTCGGGCAGCTGGCTCTGGCCGCCGGTGTAGCCCGCGATCAGGTCCTGGGGCGTGCGCAGGCTGGCCAGCGTGCCCTCCTGGTACAGCACTTCGCGGCCGTCCTCCACGATCCACGAGCGCAGGATCAGCTCGTCCCAGTGGCCGGCCACTTCGGCGAAGCGCCAGGCCTGGGTGGCCACGGGCTTGATGCAGGCCTGCTTGGAGAAGGCCACGCTATAGGCTTCGAGCTTGCGGTCGGTGTGGTCCGAGGCCAGGCTCACGAACATCTCGCCGTCATGGCTGAAGACGAAGACCTCTGCCTCGCCCGAGGAGTCCGGGCCGAGTACCTGCAGCGTGCTGCTCTGGCTCAGCTGGTTGCTGGCGATGCGATAGTACAGCGGCACGGCGCTGGGGCGCGGAATGCCGAGCGCGGCCAGCTCCTCGATGTGGTGCTCGATGGCCGCATGGTCGCGTCCGGCCCAGCCGGCGATGATGAGGGTGTCGAAGAGAGGGGCCAGGGTCTGGCCTTCGGGGGTGGTGAATTGCAGTTGCATGGCGCAAGTCTCAGGAAAGGGAAGGCGGGGCCGGGAACCCCGCAGGGCGGCGCTGTGCCGGCAGCGTCAGGCGGTCACTGCTTCTTGACGAAGAGCACGACCAGGAAGGCGGCGAGAAACTCCAGCGCGGCCACGAAGTACAGCCCCGAGGACAACGATCCGGTGCTGGTCTTGAGCGCGCCGATCATGTAGGGCGCCACAAAGCCGGCCAGGTTGCCGATGGAGTTGATGAGGGCGATGCCGCCGGCGGCCGCCGTGCCGGCCAGAAAGGCCGAGGGGATGGACCAGAACACGGGGAAGGCGGCGAGGATGCCGACGGAAGCCAGCGTCAGCGCGCACAGGGCCAGCACGGCGTTGTGCAGGAGCATGCCGGTCAGGATCAGGCCTGCGGCGGCGATCAAGGCGGCAATGGCGCTGTGCATGCGGCGCTCGCCGGTCTTGTCCGAATGCATGCCGTTCCAGACCATGGCCAGCGTGCCTGCGAGAAAGGGAATGGCCGAGATCAGGCCGATCTGCAGATTGTTCTGGATGCCGATCTCCTTGATGATGGACGGCGACCAGAAGGCGATCGTGGCGTTGCCGCTGACGATGCAGAAGTACACGGCGGCGCACAGCCAGACGCGGTAGTTGCGGCAGGCATCGGCGAAGGAATGCTGCTTGTGGCCTTGCTGGCTTTCCTCGGCCACGGCGGCGCTGACGGCGCGCTGCTCGGCGGCACTCAGCCACCTGGCGTTCTCGGGTTTCTCGGGCAGCCAGGCCAGCACGAAGAAGCCGGCGATCACCGAGGGAATGCCTTCAAGGATGAACAGCCATTGCCAGTTGGCCAGATGCCCCACGTCCTGCATGCCGTTCATGATGGCGCCCGCGATCGGGCCACCCACCGCACCGGCAATGGCGAACGAGGTCATGAACAGGCCGTTGATGCGGGCGCGGTGGCGGGCCGGGAACCAGTAGGTCAGATACAGCACCACGCCGGGGAAGAAACCTGCCTCGACCACGCCGAGGATGAAGCGCAGCACGTAGAACATGGCGGGTGTGGTCACATAGGCCATGGCCATGGAGGCTGCGCCCCAGAGGATGGTGATGCGCGCCAGCGTCTTGCGTGCGCCGATCTTCTCCAGCAGCAGGTTGCTGGGGACTTCGAACAGGAAGTAGCCGATGAAGAAGATGCCGGCTCCCAGGCCGTAGACGGTCTCGCTGAACTGCAGGTCCTGCAGCATCTGCAGCTTGGCGAAGCCGACGTTGACACGGTCTATCCAGGCCAGGACAAAGAGAAAGACCAGAAAGGGGATCAGGCGCCAGGTGATCTTGCGGTAGGTGGCATCCATGTCTTGGTGCGCGTGCGCACCGGCATGGCTGGCAGGCGGGTGGGTGGCGGAAGCCGGGCTGCTCATGGGGAGTCTCCTGTGTTCGAAAGTGCGAAGGGCACATGGGGCGCTTGTGCCGGCGCTCCTGTGTGGCCAGGGAACCTTGGGATGCGGCGGGGGCCGGTGTTCCTGTGGCGGCAGTATCGAAAGGCAGCGAGGGGCTGTCCAACAAGAAATTCTGAGCAGTCCTGAATGCAAATCCTTATGAGCAGAGGTGGTGCGGGTGGTGCACCGGAACGAGGCAGGAGAGCACCGATGAGGTGCGGGAAAACCCTTGAGTCCATGCGCGCCTGATGGTGGCGTCGGGCCGCTCAAGATCCAGGTCGGCAGCAGCTGCCAGAGACTGATGCTTGATTCACATCAATTTGAAGGGCGATGGCGTTTCCCCTGGGGCCGGCAATCGGGAACAATGGGGCAAAGTCTGTTTGAGGGAGGACGATTCTTGCTCACGTTCAACACAATTCTGGTGCTGCTGGGGGTCTGTTGCGTAGGCCTGCTGATCGGTTTTTCCTGGCGCGAGCAGCGCTGGGGACCCTGGGTCATGCTGGTGTTCGTGGTGAGTCTGCTGTCCCTGATGAGCTACGCGATTCTCAATCTGCTGCTTTAGCCGTGCAGGCCAGGGCGGGCCGCGTGCGCAGCGGGGCCTTCCACAGCTCCGCCAGCAGAAGGCCGGCAATCGTCATGACGCCGCCTACGGCGTGGTAGGCCGCCAGGGGCTCGTTCAGGGCGACTGCCGCGATCAGCGCGGTGAAGACCGGGATCAGGTTGAAGAACATGCTCGAACGCCCGGGCCCCAGCGTCTGCACCGCCTTCATCCACAGCAGTGGCGCGGCGATGGAGGCCATGATGCCGGCGTAACCGACCAGCGGCAGGTTGCCGGCGTCAAGCCCGGTCTTGGGCGAAAAGAGATAAAGCGGCAGTTGCACGATCACGGCCACCAGCACCTGCAGGTACAGCAGCTGCACCGTGGCCAGGCGCGGCATGGGCCAGCGCTTGAGCAGGATGTTGTAGACCGCATAGGCCAGCATGGCCAGGAACATCATGGCGTCACCCAGGTTCAGTCCCTCGGACGCCAGATGGCCGAGGTGGCCCGACGAAACCACCAGCGCGACCCCCAGAATGGCCAGCAGCGAGCCCCAGATGGCACCCTGCGTCAGTGGCTGGCCCAGCATGAACACGGCCAGGGCCAGCACCAGCATGGGCGTGAGCGAACCGATGATGCCCATGTGCGTGGCCGTGGTGAAGTGAGCGGCGTAATAGGCCAGGCTCTGGTAGATGACCATGCCCAGCACGCCCAGAACGACGATCCGTGGCAGCAGGGGCCTGATGTCGGCGCGCTGGCGCCAGATCGAAGGCAGGACGAAGGGCGTGAACAGCACGGCGGCCACCAGCCAGCGAAAGAACCCGATCTCGGCCGCGCTGATGCTGTCTGCGGCCAGCTTGCTAACCACGGTGTTGAGCGACCAGATCAGCACTGCGCCCAGCGGTAACAGGTATGCACCCATATGAAACTCCTTGAGATGCTTATGATGCGCTTGACGCATTTGAAGCGCATTGCTGATTTCAGACATTTCATCACTCAAGCCGGACGAACCCATGCCTGCCTCTGCCCCGACACCCGGCCCGGCCGCCAAGCGGTATGCCGTACAGATACTGGACACCGACAAAGTTCCAGGCAGCTATTACTTCCGCTATGACGAATTCGGAGAACACAGCGAGGCTCCTCCGCACAGCCACCGCTGGGGACATCTGAACTATGCGGCCCACGGCAGCCTGAACATGGACGTGCCCAGCGGCCATATCCTGTGCCCGCCGCAGCACGGGGTGTGGATTCCGCCGGGCGTGGTGCACAGCTGCTATCTGCAGCATGCGGTGCAGTACCGTTCCGTCTACCTGGCCCCCGATCTGTGTGCGGATCTGCCGCAGACGGCGGGCTGCATGCGCCTGGGGCCGATTGTCAAAGCCGTGCTGGCAGATTTTGGTACCAGGGGCGTGCAGATCCCGGTGACGGACGCCGATCTGCGGCTGGCCCGGGTGGTGCATGACCAGCTGCGTGCCACGCCGCTGGAGCTGAGCTTTCTGCCCGTAGCCCGGCATCCCGCTCTGGTACAGGTGCTGGATGCCATGCAGTCGCGTCCCGACGATCACCGCAGTCTGGCCGAATGGGCCCAGACGGTGCACATGACGGAACGAACCCTGGCCCGCCACTGCCAGCGCGAGCTGGGCATGAGCCTGGGGGAATGGCGCCAGCGCATGCGCTACCTGCAGGCGATCGACGCGCTGGAGGCCGGCCATACCGTGCAGCGCATCGCCTACGACCTGGGCTACAGCACGCCTTCGGCCTTTATTGCGATGTTCCAGCGCGAGTCGGGACTGCCGCCCGAGCAGTTCAGGCGCGAGTTCTGTGCAAGTTCTTTCTGAACGCGGGATAATGCGTGCCGTGAAGTGCGCCAGACCGCCGCTGGTACTAGCCGAAAGGCCGACGCTTGCGTTGGGTCGAAAGACCGTACTGGAGGAACGTCCGGACTGCACAGGGCGGCGTAGCAGCTAACAGCTGCCCACCGTGAGGTGAGGATCAGAGCAACAGAGACGAGTCTGGCAGGAGTGCCGCAAGGCAGACCAACCAGGGTGAAACGGGCAATCTCTACGCGCAGCAATACCAAGTAGGCACACGTTGACGGGGCCCCCGGAGTGTGCGGGTAGGTAGCACCGAGCCATCAGGCGACTGATGGCCAAGATTAATGGCGGTCACATGGCGGGCAACCGTCGTGCACAGAATCCGGCTTATCGGCGCACTTCACACTTTCTTCCTCGGCCGGGCACAGCCCCGGCGAATCCCCGGCATTCACTCCACCATCAGCGCGAACAGCTGATGGCGGTGATGGATATCGAGCCGTGCAAAGGCGCGATTGCGATAGGTCTTGACCGTGGCAGCGCTCAGCCCGAGATCGGCCGCAATGCCATCCTGGGTCATGCCGCGCAGCAGACGCAGGCAGACCTCGAGTTCGCGCGCCGTCAGACCCGGTGCCAGCGCACGCAGACGAGCCGGCCACCTCTCATCGCCGGCAGCCATGTTCGCCGTCAGCGCCAGGTGTTTGTGCGTCAGGGCCATCAAGGCGCTGGAAAGGTCCGCGAAGTCGCTCAGATGCCGGTCGGCAATGGGTTTCTGGTGCGCATGGCGATAGAGGTTGACGGCAAACACCGAGCCGTCGGGACCGGGCTCGGCAATCGAGATGCGCTCTGCCACGCCATGCGCGTCATACACGCACTGGCGATGCAGCGGCGTGACTTCGTTGGCCTGCACATGAACGAGACTGCGTGCGCCGGGCGTCCGCATGTGTCCGGGCCATTCCTGGCCCCAGCTTCTGTCTTCGTGCTGCGGTCCCGCGAGATAGGCGCTCCAGCACTGGCGCGTCGTGTCCAGAACGCCCAGGGAGGCCGAGAGAAACAGCCGCGGCCGGCAGCTGCCGATGCGGTACACCGACAGCGAGGCGGTGGGCGCAATCGCGCTCAGCTGCGCCAGTGCGGTCTGGGCAAAACAGCTCTGTCCCAGTTGCTCCACCAGGCCGGCCATCAAGGCGCTGGCCTGGGCCATGCCGCCAGCCGGCATGGTGTCAGTCGTCGCGGGTAGCTTCCAGGTTCTCATCGGTGTGTGTTGGCGTGGCCTGTCATCTTCTTGGGGGACAGCGGGTTCTTCAACAGTGCTTACGCTCATGTCCCTGTACATAGACATTGCAAGGAGAGCCATGCTGTCGCCCAACCATGATTTCCAGATCGCGGTACCCCGGCTGCGCCACTTCGCCGAATTTCGCGTGCAGGTGGGGCCGGCGCAGGAGGTGGGCGAAACGACACGCGGCTTGCGGCGCGTGATTCCCATCGTCGGCGGGCAGGTGCAGGGCGAGGGCTGGTCGGCGCGTGTGCTACCGGGCGGGGCCGACTTCCAGCTGCTGATCAGCGCGGAAGTGGCGGAGCTGGACGCGCGCTATGTCATCGAAACCGACGGCGCAGAGCTGATCTATGTGAGCAATCAGGCGTTGCGCACCGGGCCGGCCGAGTTGATGGAGCGCCTGCGTCGCGGCGACGTGGTCGATCCCTCGGCGATCTACTTTCGCTGTGCACCACGCTTCGAGACGGCTTCCAGGCGCTTTGCCTGGCTGGGGCAGCGTCTGTTCGTGGGCGCGGGAGCGCGCTTTCCCGAGGAGGTCGTCATGCGGTTTTTCGAAGTGCTGTGAAACAGCATCGCAACCAGGAGACACACCATGAAGGTACTGCAAGTACGGAGTCTTTCCACCCTCTCTTCAGCGCCGGCCCGGCGACGTCGGCTGCTGGCCGCAGCCCTGCTGGCAGGCTGCGGCTGTGCCGCAGGCGTCGCTCAGGGCCAGACGGTTTATCCGAGCAAGACCGTGCGCATGATTGTGGGCTTTCCCGCAGGCACCGGGCCCGACGTGGTGGCCCGGCTGCTGGCACACAAGCTCTCCGAGGCCTGGGGCGGCGTGGGCGTGGTGGTGGACAACAAGCCCGGTGCCGCGGGCCTGATTGCAGCCAGCGAGGCAGCGCGCGCACCGGCCGACGGCTACACCATCATGCTGGCCGAGACCGGACAGCTCAGCATCGCACCCAACACCTATCAGCGGCTGGCCTACAACCCGCGCAGGGATTTCGCCCCCGTCAGCCAGGTGGTGAGTTCCGATTTCGTGCTGCTGGTCAATCCCGAAAAGGTCAAGGCGCGCAACGTGAGGGACTTCGTGGCCTGGACACGGCAGCAAAACGGCTTGTTCATGGCCACTTTCGGAGCGGGCACTCCGGGGCATTTCGGGGCCTATCTGTTTGGCGATGCCGTGCAGTCCAGGCCCGAAGTGGTGCACTACAAGAGCACCTCGGACGCCCTGAGCGGCATTTTCAGCGGCGATGTGCAGGGCGTGTTCGCTTCCTCCGGCATGGCGATCCCGCAGGTGCGTGCCGGCAAGCTGGTGGCCCTCGCAAGCACGGGCAGCGCGCGCGTGGAGCAACTGCCCGATCTGCCGACCATGAAGGAGCAGGGCTTTGGCAACCTGGAGTTCAGCTCCTGGTTCGGCATCGTGGCGCCCGCCAGGACGCCGGTGGACGTGGTGAGCAAGCTCAATGCCGATCTTCTCAAGGTCCTGCAATCGGGCGACGGCAGGGCTCGGCTGCAGGAGGCCGGCTTCAGGGTCACGGGCACCAGTGCGCAGCAGTTTGCCGAGATCATTGCGGCCGATACCGTCAAGTGGGGCAGGGCGGTGGCCGCGACGGGCTTCAAGGCGGATTGAGCGGGCCGCGACCGAACCGGCCTGGCTCGCGCGAGGGTCGATCCGGTCAGAACCTTTCCCAGGGCATGAGATAGCGCCACTGCCCCTCGGGCACCTTGGCCAGCGAAACCCGGCCAAGGCGCAGCCGCCGCATGCTGACCACCGTCAGGCCGATGGCGGCGCACATCTTCTCGATCTCCTCGGGCGCAATGCCCTTGAGCGCAAAGCGCAGATGGTGCTCGCTCTGCCAGCTCACATGGCAGGGCGGCATGCGGCGATGCCCGTTGCCGCCGGGGATCGGAAGACCTTCGTACAGGATCTCCAGGCCATCTTCGATGATCTGGCCCTCCACGCCGACGATGATTTCCTGCTCCAGCCACTGGCCTTCCTCGGCCAGCTTGCGCGCCACGCGCTTGTCCTGGGTGTAGACGATGAGGCCGCTGGCGGGCAGGGGAATCGTCAGAAACGACTCCAGATTCCTGAAGTGATGATCCAGCACCAGCTGGGGCATGGGCGTGTCCAGCTTGGCCTTGGTATCTTCGCGCAGCAACGAATGCGCGCTGCGCACGCGGCCATAGGCCGGGCCCTGAGTCATGCCCGCAGGCTTGTTCATCAGGATGGTGACGGGCGGAATGGCTTCAGGCTTGGCATCCTTGCGCAGGACCACTTCCTGGTCCGGGCGCACACGGGTCTCGGGCACTTGGACCACTTTGCCGTCCACCTGGACATGGCCCGCGACGATATGGAGCTCGGCCTCGCGGCGCGAGCATTGCTCTTGCTCCGCCACGCGCTTGGCCAGGCGGATGCTTTCTTGTTCAGGCAGGGATTCAGACATGGCGAGAGCTTAATGCTCCGGGCATGTCCTGGTTGTCCACAGGTCTAGCGCACGCTATCTGCCAAGGCACAGCTTCTGAATGCGCTCCACATGCGCCAGCAGCGATTGCTGGGCCACGGGCCACAGGGCGGGGGGTGTGTCGGCATAGGCTATCGCCACCCAGTCCTGAATGCTGCCGTCCGGCTTGGTGCGCATGGCCTGATGGACCTTGGCCTCACGCGCCAGGCGGTGGGCCTTGAGGCGGGTGATCTGGTGCTGCGCAAAGCCGAGCACATAGCCGTGGGCGGGCAGGATGTAGCGAATGTCGTGCTCCAGGCACAGGGCATGCAGCCGGTCCAGCGAATCGAGGTAATCGATCATGTTGCCGTCCGGCGGGCTGATGACGGTGGTGCTGCCATTGAGGATGTGATCGCCACTGAACAGCAATGCATCCTCCACCAGCAGAAAGCACAGGTGGTTCGCCGCATGGCCGGGCGTGAAGATGGCCTGCAGCGTGTGCGTGATCTCGCCTTCTTCCCCTTGTCCGCGAAGTGTGATGCGCTCTCCGTCCTGTAGCGTCACCTCGGGCCTGAAGCGGCTGTTGTTGCGGGCAGTGGGCGCAGACGGCAGGCCCATGATCGGGGGGCGGGCATGTCCGGAGAGCAGGACCATGGCCTGCAGCGGGGAGGCGCCCGGCGAGTGATCGGGGTGGGAGTGGGTGCAGACGATGTAGCGGATATCGCCTCCGGCTGCGTCGTGCAGCCGTTGCAGATGTTCGGCATCGTTGGGTCCGGGGTCGATGGCGATATAGCCGGTATGTGCATCGCCGACCAGATAGCTGTTGGTGCCGGGGCCGGTCATCATGCCGGGGTTGGGAGCCGTCAGCCGCATCAGGTTCTTGCGCAGGGGGACGGCTTTTTCAAACTGCCAGTCGAGATGGTGTGCGGCCTGACCGTCGGGGTGGACCATCTCCAGTTCGCCGTAGGCCATATCGGTTTCCAGATACCGGGTGTCCTGTCCCTTGAGGTAGCCCGCGCGAGGGTGGGCGTGCCACAGCGGCTTCTCGCTCCGGAGGGCATCCAGAACGGCCTGTGTATCGGCATAGCCCGTCAGGCGCTGCAAGGTGCTCAGGGTGGGAAAGAGAATGAAAAGTCGCTTTTCCTCGAAGCGCTCAAGGGCTTGCTGGGGACGGATCCAGGTGGGCTCGAACTGCTCGGTCTCGTCGGCCACTGCCGTCTGGCCCTCGGGCATGCGGGCCACCAAGAACGGCACGTTGAAGCGCTTTGGCAGGTTCAGCGGTGCCGTCCAGTGGGCCAGATACCACAGCTGATCCACGGCAAGGCTCCAGCCGCGCGCACGGCATTGCTCGTACAGCGATGCCTTGCGATCCAGCTGCTGGACTTCGGCCGCGGGAACAGGCTGGCCGGCCCGGTCATAGGCCAGCAGGATGCCCAGCTCTTCGAAAGTCTCGCGAATCCCGGCCAGGGCCTGGGTGATGCGCTCGGTACCGCCAATCTCCACCATGCCGGGACGAACCCGGGCCAGCACATGATTGCCCGGGTCGGCATCCTGATCCTCCAGCCCCCCACCGGGGAAGACATAGGCATTGGCAAAAATACCCTGGTCGGCGCGCCGCGTCATCAGCACTTCGAAACCGGTGCCGTCGGCGCAGTCGCGCAGCAACAGCAAGGTCGAGGCATCGCGGGCGGGCACCGGCTCGCGCTGGGGCTGAAGAAGCTGGCTGGGACGGGGCTGGCTGGATGATGTCATGAGGTCACATTATGCGAATTCGCCGGCCTCGTGCATGTCGCACCCGGACTAGTCGCGCACTGCAGTGCCCCGAATCGGGGAAAGCACTGAGAGCAATCGCTTCCGGATGTCTTGCATTTAGTTATTTTAAATAACAATAATCATGCAAAAGGAATGGTTATGACTCATAAAGAAATTGCAGTGGAGTTTCGTGGCGAAGCCGAGCAGGTCGCCGTCATTCGCCTGATGCGTGCCACCAAGCGCAATGCCCTGTCCGATGGCCTGGTGCTGGGTCTTCGCGATGTGTTCATGAATCTGCCTGCGGGTGTACGGGCGGCCGTGGTGGACGGCGATGGCCCGCATTTTTGCGCCGGCCTGGATCTGAGCGAGCTCAGCGAGCGCGACGCGGCCCAGGGCGTTCTGCACTCACGCATGTGGCATGAGGCGCTGCGCCAGGTGCAGTTCGGCGCCGTACCCGTGGTGGCGGCCTTGCATGGAGCGGTGGTTGGAGGCGGTCTGGAGCTGGCCAGCGCCTGTCATATCCGTGTGGCCGACAGCAGCACTTTCTACGCCCTGCCCGAAGGCTCGCGCGGCATTTTCGTGGGCGGTGGCGGCTCGGTGCGCATTCCGCGCCTGATCGGCGCGGCGCGAATGGCCGACATGATGTTCACGGGCCGCGTTTACAAGGCCGAAGAGGGTGAGCGCATCGGTCTGTCTCAGTATCTGGTGCCCGAGGGGCAGGCGCTGGACAAGGCGGTGGAACTGGCGCTGCGGATTGCCGAAAACGCCCCCATGACCAATTACGCGCTGATGCATGCGCTGCCCCGGATTGCCGATCAGCCCGCCGATCAGGGTCTGATGACGGAAGCTCTGATGGCTGCCGTGGCGCAGAGCGCGCCGGAGGCCAAGTTCCGTTTGCAGGAATTTCTGTCCGGGCGGGCCGCCAAGGTCAGCAAGGACTGAAGCAGCACTCTCGAAAAACAACGCTGTGGAGACAAAGACAATGCAGGAGACAAACACAGCCATGCAGGCTCCCGGCCAGGTGGCCGAGGAGGGCAGGCCCCGCTACCGCGCGCTGGAGTTCGGCGTGCGCAGCATCCGGGTCAGGGACGCGGGTGACGGTACTTTCTACGTGCGCTCCGACCAGGAGCTGGGAGTGCATGCCGTGCGCATGACGGACCAGCTGGTGCACTGGGCGAAGACCACGCCGCGGCAGACCTTCATCGCCCAGCGTGAGCGACTGGCCGACGGCAGCACGGGCGACTGGCAATCCATCAGCTATGAGCGCACGCTGGCTGCGGCGCGCAGCATCGCGCAGGCCTTGCTCGACAGAAAGCTCTCGGCGCAGCGTCCCGTCATCATCCTCAGCGAGAACGATCTGGACCATGCCATGCTGGCCATGGGCTGCCTCTATGCAGGCGTCCCCTATTGTTCGGTCTCCACGGCCTACTCCCTGGTCAGCACCGATTACGCCAAGCTGCGCCATGTGGTCGATACGCTCACGCCCGGCCTGATCTTTGCCGCCGATGCGGCGCGCTATGACAAGGCGGTCCGCGCCGTGCTCCCCGAGGGGTGTGAGGTGGTGTACCGCAAGCCGCTCGTGGATGCTCGGGCCGGTACCTTGTTTGCCGACCTGCTGGCGACAGAGCCCACGTCTGCGGTGGATGCCGCGATGCAGGCCACCGGGCCTGACACCATTACCAAGTTCCTGTTCACTTCGGGGTCGACCAAGCTGCCCAAGGCCGTGATCAACACCCATGGAATGTGGTGTGCCAACCAGCAGCAGATTGCCCAGACCATGCCGGACATGGTCAAGGGGCCGCCCGTGCTGGTGGACTGGCTGCCCTGGAATCACACGTTCGGCGGCAACAAGAACATCGGCCTCGCGCTCTATCACGGTGGCACTGTCTATATCGACGAAGGCAAGCCCACGGCGGCGGGGATTGCCGAGACGCTGCGCAATCTGCGCGAGATCTCTCCCACGGTCTATTTCAACGTCCCCACAGGCTTCGAGTACATCGCGCGTGCCATGGAGAGCGATGCGCAGTTGCGCAGCAGCCTGCTCAAGCGCGTCAAGATGTTCTTCTATGCCGGTGCCTCCCTGGCGCAACCCGTCTGGGACAGCCTGCACCGCACCCAGGAGGCCGAGTGCGGCGAGCGCATCGTGATGGGAACGGGTCTCGGCATGACCGAGTCCTCGCCTTCGGCCCTGTTCATCAACCGACCCGATGTGCGTTCCGGAGACCTGGGCGTACCGGTGCCGGGTCTGGAGCTCAAGCTGGCGCCTGTGGAGGGAAAGCTGGAGGTACGCTATCGCGGCCCGAACATCACGCCCGGCTACTGGCGTGCGCCGGAGGCGACCCTCGAGGCATTCGATGAGGAAGGATTTTTCCGCACCGGCGATGCCGTGCAGTGGCGCGACCCTCTGGATCGAAACCAGGGCCTGCGCTTTGATGGCCGCATTGCCGAAGACTTCAAGCTGGCCACAGGCACGTTTGTCAATGTGGGGCCGCTGCGTGCGCGGATCATCCATGCCGGTGCGCCCTACATCCAGGACGTGGTGCTGACCGGCCTGGATCGCAAGGAGGTGGGGGCCATCGTATTCGGGACGCCGGCTTGCGCGGCCTTGAGCGGCCTGGGCGCAGGAGCGACGCTGGAGCAGATCATGCACAGCGCGCCGGTGCAGCAGCATTTGCAGGCGGTTCTGGACCAGCTGGCGAAGACGGCAACCGGCAGTGCCAACCGCATCGCGCGGGCCGTGGCGGCAATCAAGCCGCCTTCGCTGGACCTGGGCGAAGTCACGGACAAGGGCTCTATCAACCAGCGTGCCGTTCTCCAGCATCGCTCGGATGTCGTGAGCGGCCTGTACGACGAGACACTGCCCCTGATTCTGAAGCCCAGTCCATGAGCCTCAACAGGCCTGGGCCCGATGACAGACAGCGCAAGCAGCTTTGAAAAGGATAGTGATATGCAAGTTCAGGATCAGATTGCCATCGTGACCGGTGGCGCCTCGGGCCTCGGTGAAGCCACGGCGCGCGCGCTGGCTGCCGCAGGAGCCCGGGTTGCCGTACTGGATCGGCAGATCGACAAGGCCAAGGCGGTGGCTGCCGAGATCGGTGCCATGGCGCTGGAGTGCGATATCTGCGATGCGGCCAGCGTCACAGCCGCACTGGATGCCGTTCGCGAGCATTGGGGCGGCGATGCACGCATCCTCATGAATGTGGCCGGAATCGGTACGGCCAGGCGTGTGATCGGCCGTGACGGCGAGCCTGCACCGCTGGAAGACTTTGAGCGCGTGATTCGTGTCAACCTGATTGGCAGCTACAACATGACGCGGCTGTTTGCCGCACGCTGCGCCAGGCTGGCGGCGCTGGAGGATGGCGCTCGTGGCGTGATTCTCTATACCGCCTCGGTGGCGGCCTTTGACGGTCAGGTGGGGCAGCAGGCCTACAGCGCCTCCAAGGGCGGATTGGTCGGAATGACGCTGCCCATGGCACGGGATCTGGCCCAGCACGGCATTCGTGTCTGCACTGTGGCGCCGGGCCTGTTCGCCACACCGTTGATGCAGGAGTTGCCCGAGCCTGTGCAGCAATCGCTGGCGGCTTCCATTCCCTTCCCCTCGCGTCTGGGCAAGCCTTCGGAGTTTGCCGATCTGGCCGTGCATATCGTGCACAACGATCATCTCAACGGCGAGGTGATTCGCCTGGATGGAGCGCTGCGTATGGCACCGCGCTGAGGCAACGCGGGCTGGCGACAGCCCGCTGGTTCGCTTTCGAGACGTTGGTTGATTCCACAGGACCGAAGAGTCCGTATTTCAAGCAGGAGACAAGTCATGCAAGGTCGTCGCAATTTCGTCAAAGGCATGGGCGCTGGCGCAGCGCTG
>NZ_SPEY01000004.1 GCF_009360615.1 Comamonas sp. | reverse complement strand
ACGTCCCCCCCAATACCTTGCTGGTGCAGGCGCTGCGTGAACAGCTGCGCCTGACGGGTACCCATGTGGGCTGCGATACCAGCCAGTGCGGAGCCTGTACGGTGCTGGTCAATGGAAAGGCCATCAAGTCCTGCACCCTGCTGGCTGTGCAGGCCCAGGGTGCCGAGGTCCAGACCATCGAGGGCATGGCTGCCCCCGATGGGACCATGCATCCCATGCAGGCGGCCTTCAAGCAGTGCCATGGCCTGCAGTGCGGCTTCTGCACGCCCGGCATGGTGATGAGTGCCGTGGACCTGTGCCGCCACAAGCCCGGCGCCACCGATGCCGAGATCCGCGAGCTGCTCGAAGGCAATATCTGTCGCTGCACGGGCTACCAGAACATCGTCGCCGCCGTCAAGGCGGGGCGCGACGGCATGGGCGCCGCCTGAGCAGCACATCACCACCAGAAGAGGAGACACACCATGGGTGCATCAGACTTTTCCAAGCTGCCGCATATCGGCGAAGCCGTTCTGCGCCGCGAGGATGATCGCTTTCTGACGGGGGCTGGCCAGTACACGGACGACATCTCACTGGGCGCACAGGCCTATGCTGTATTTGTGCGCTCGCCTCATGCCCATGCGAGGCTGCGCAGCGTCAACGTGGATGCCGCCAAGGCGGCACCAGGCGTGGTCGGCGTGCTCACTGGGGCCGATGTTGCGGCCGCCGGCATCAACGGCCTGCCGTGCGGCTGGCTGATCACCAGCACCAACGGCGAGCCCATGAAAGAGCCGCCGCACCCGATCCTGGCCCTCGATACCGTGCGCTATGTGGGCGACCAGGTCGCCATGGTGGTCGCGGAGACCCTTCAGCAGGCGCGTGACGCGGCCGAACTGGTGGAAGTCGATTACGAGGTGCTGCCTGCAGTCGTGAATGTGGCCGATGCGGCGGGCGGCAAGAAGCCCGGTGCCGTGGTCCACGATATCGCGCCCGACAACCGCTGCTACCAGTGGGCGATTGGCGACAAGGCCGCGGTGGACGCCGTTTTTGCCGGTGCCGCCCATGTGACCCGGCTCGACCTGGTCAACAACCGTCTGATTCCCAATGCCATGGAGCCGCGCGTGGCCATTGGCAGCTACAACCGCGCCATGGACGAGTACACGCTGTACGTGGCCAACCAGAACCCGCATGTGGAGCGGCTGCTGATGACGGCGTTCGTCATGGGCCTGCCCGAGAGCAAGGTGCGTGTGATTGCGCCCGATGTGGGGGGCGGCTTTGGCTCCAAGATCTTCCTGTATGCCGAGGATGTCTGCCTGACCTGGGCTGCCAAAAAGCTCAACCGCAACATCAAGTGGACGGCCGATCGCAGCGAGTCCTTTCTGAGCGATGCGCATGGCCGCGACCATGTCAGCCATGCCGAGATGGCCATGGATGCCGACGGCAAGTTCCTCGCCATGCGTGTGCACACCGACGCGAACCTGGGCGCCTACCTGTCCACTTTCGCCAGCGCCGTACCCACCATTCTCTATGCCACCTTGCTGGCGGGCCAGTACACCACGCCGCAGATCTACATCGAGGTCGATGCCTGGTTCACCCACACTGCACCCGTGGATGCCTACCGGGGCGCAGGCCGCCCCGAAGCCACCTATTTGCTCGAACGCCTGGTCAGCCGCTGCGCCTGGGAAATGCATCTGTCCCAGGCAGAGATCCGGCGCCGCAACTTCATCACCCGCTTTCCGTATCAGACGCCCGTGGCGCTGCAGTACGACACCGGCGACTACAAAGCCTGCATGGACCAGGCCGAGCAACTGGCCGATGTGGCGGGCTTTGCGGCCCGGCGTGCCGCCAGCGAGGCCAGAGGCCTCAAGCGCGGCCTGGGCTACAGCAGCTATATCGAGGCCTGCGGCTTGGCACCCAGCAATATTGCGGGTGCTCTGGGCGCGCGCGCCGGCCTGTTCGAATGCGGCGAGGTGCGCGTGCACCCCACAGGCAGCGTGACGGTGTTCACCGGCTCGCACAGCCACGGTCAGGGGCATGAGACGACTTTTGCGCAGGTGGTGGCGGCCAGGCTGGGCATTCCCGTCGAGCATGTCGAGATCGTCCATGGCGACACGGGTCGCGTGCCCTTTGGCATGGGCACCTATGGCTCGCGTTCCATCAGCGTGGGCGGGGCCGCCATCATGAAGGCGCTGGACAAGATCGAGGCCAAGGCCAAGAAGATCGCCGCACACCTGATGGAAGCCAGCGACACCGATATCGACTTTGAGGCAGGAGAGTTCACGGTGCGCGGCACGGACAAGAAGATTCCGTTTGCCCAGATCGCGCTCACCGCCTATGTGCCGCATAACTATCCCCTGGACAAGCTCGAACCCGGTCTCGACGAAACCGCTTTCTACGACCCCACCAACTTCACCTTCCCGGCCGGGACCTATATCTGCGAGGTCGAGGTGGACCCGGCCACGGGCGTGGTGCGCGTCGACCGCTTCAGCGCCGTGGACGATTTCGGCACCATCATCAACCCCATGATCGTGGAAGGTCAGGTGCATGGCGGTCTGGCCCAGGGCATCGGTCAGGCGTTGCTCGAAAACTGCGTCTACGACCGTGACTCGGGCCAGTTGCTGACCGGCAGTTTCATGGACTACGCCATGCCGCGCGCCGACGATCTGCCCGACTTCAAGCTCGGTACGGTCTGCACACCCTGTACCCATAACCCGCTGGGCACCAAGGGCTGCGGCGAGGCCGGGGCCATCGGCTCGCCACCTGCCGTCATCAACGCCGTGCTCGACGCCCTGCATTCCCTGGGGGTCAGGGATCTGGACATGCCCGCCAGCCCGCACCGCGTGTGGGAAGCCATTGATGCCGCGCGCCCCTGAGGCACCCGACTGAGAGGAAGAGAGGACAACACATATGTATGCCTTCAGTTACTCCAACCCCCGGACGCTGGACGAAGTGAGCGCTGCCAGCGGCCAGTTTTTGGCCGGCGGCCAGAGCCTGATTCCTTCCATGAAGCTGCGCCTGGCCCAGCCCGGCGCGATTGTGGATCTCAACCAGGTCGAGGGCCTGGCAGGAATCCGCGTCGAAGGCGGCCAGGTCGAGATCGGGGCCATGACCCGACATGCCGATGTCGCCGCCAGCCGCGAGGTGCAGGCCGCCATTCCCGCATTGGCCGAGCTGGCCGGTGGCATTGGCGACCGCCAGGTGCGAGCGCGCGGCACGATTGGCGGCTCGCTGGCCAATAACGACCCTGCGGCCTGCTATCCCAGTGCAGTGCTGGGTCTGGGCGCTACCGTGGTCACCAGCCGGCGCGAGATTGCGGCAGACGACTTCTTCCAGGGCATGTACACCACGGCGCTGGAGGAGGGGGAGCTGATCAAGGCCGTGCGCTTTCCCGTGCCCAGGACGGCGGCTTATATCAAGTTCAAGCAGCCCGCATCGCGCTTTGCTCTGGTGGGCGTGTTTGTGGCGAGCACAGCGCAGGGCGTGCGTGTGGCCGTGACCGGCGCGGGACTATCGGTCTTTCGTCATGCGGGCCTGGAGGCGGCGCTCAACCGAAGTCTCACGCCCGCTGCAGCGGCAGCGGTGCCGATCGACGACAGCGAGCTCAACAGCGATCTGCACGCCAGCGCGCGCTACCGGGCGCATCTCATCAGCATCTTGACGCAGCGGGCCGTGGATCAGCTGCTCTCCCCCTGATTCGCGTCGTCGGAGCGGCGCAAGCGCCGCCTGGGTTGCACCGCCCCACGCCCGGCCGGGCGTTGCGTGACCACGGCGGGAACGAGCGCCTCGCTGCACCACGCGGCGGCCGGCAGGGGGCGCTTGCTCGTGGTGTCTTGGAGGCCGTTTGTCTGTTGTCTCGGGTGGGATTCTTGAAGAAGAACTGGCTTTCTCCCCTATCACTAAAGCGCGGACAGCTATGAGTACTGAAGTGACAAGCGCTCTGCAGTCGGTGGACGGGCTGCTGGCCGCCTTGCAGGCGGTGGGGTATTTTGCGGACCGGCGTCTGGGCACGGCCGTGTATCTGGCGCTCAGGCTCCAGCGGCCCCTGCTGCTGGAGGGCGAGCCAGGGGTTGGCAAGACCTCCCTGGCGCAGGCCCTGTCCCAGGTGCTGGCACGGCAGTTGATCCGGCTGCAGTGCTATGACGGACTGGAGCAGCGTGAAGCCTTGTATGAGTGGAACTACGCGGCGCAGTTGCTGCACCTGCGAGCGGCCGAGCTGCGTGGCGCGGCAGAGCTGGACGCTGTAGAGCAGGAGGTCTATCAGCCGCGCTACCTGGTGCGCCGCCCCTTGCTGCAGGCCCTGCAGGCGCCCGCGCCGGGCGCGGTGCTGCTGATTGACGAGGTGGACCGGGCCGACGAGCCCTTCGAGGCCTTTTTGCTCGAGTACCTGGGCGAGTATCAGGTCAGCATTCCCGAGCTCGGGGTGGTCAGGGCCCAGGTGCCGCCTGTCACCATTCTCACCAGCAATCGCACGCGCGATCTGCATGATGCGGTCAAGCGCCGCTGCCTCTATCACTGGCTGGACTATCCCGAGCGCGAGCGCGAGCTGGCCATTGTCCAGTCCAAGGTGCCCGAAGCCGGGGCGGCACTGACCGCGCAGATCGCCCGCTTTGTGGACCGGCTGCGCAGCCGCCCGTTCGCCGATGCGTTCGAGCGTGCTCCCGGCATTGCCGAAAGCGTGGAGTGGGCCAAGGCGCTGGTGGCCCTCGATACCCTGGTCATAGATCCCGAACTGGTGCACGAGACGGCGGGCATTCTGTTCAAGCAGCGCGAGGACGTGGCAGCGCTCACGCCAGAGCGTCTGCAGCAACTGCTGGAGCCCGATGCCACAGCCTGAGCTGAAGGCCCAGTCGCCAGTCCGGCCCGCAAGCGTGAGCTGGTGGGGTGACGCGCGCAGAGGCAAGCTGTCCATCAATCTTCTGGGGTTTGGCCGCACGCTGCGCCGCGCGGGACTGGCGGTGGATGCCGAGCGCCTGGCACTGGCCCAGCAAAGCCTGATGCTGGTGGGCATGAACCGGGATGACGTGGCCGCCGCATTGGAGGCCGTGCTGGTTTCGCGCGAACAGGATCTGGCGGTCTTTCGCGAGCTGTTTGCGGCCTATTTCCGCAATCCCGAGGTGGCCCAGCAGCTTCTGAGCCAGTTGCTGCCAGGCGCTCCGGAGGCGGCCAGGCCGCGCCACAGGCCACGTGTGCAGGAGGCCTTGTCGGCGGTTCGTGCCGCCCAAAGGCCAACCGCGAGCGAGGAGCTGGCGCTGGATGCCGCCATGTCGGCCAGCGACCGGCACAGGCTGCAGCATGCGGATTTCAATCAGCTCAGTGCCAGCGAGTACCGTCTGGTGCAGCAACTGGTGCGCGATATCCGCTTGCCGCTGCCCAGCTATCGCAGTCGCCGAAGCGAGCAGCGCGCGTCGGGGCCGCGCGTGCACTGGCCCGCCAGTCTGAAAGCTGCGGCGGCCACGGGAGGCGAGCTGGCGCGGCTCCGATGGCGCAGGCGCAAGCGGCAGCCCATGCCCTGGCTGGCGCTGGTCGACGTGTCGGGCTCCATGGAGCGCTATGTGCGTCTGCTGCTGGCATTCCTGCACCAGGCCACCAGCCCCCGGCGCTATCCGCAGCTGCGCCGCCATGTCTTCAGCATGGGAACCCGCCTGCAGGATCTGAGCCGCGCATTTGCCCACAGCGATCCTGATGCCATGCTGGCCCGGCTCAATCGCGACATCGACGATTTCGGCGGCGGCACCTGCCTGGGCGAATGTCTGGCACAGCTGCGCACGCAGGGCGCGCGCCATCTGGTGGGGAGAAGAACCCTGGTGCTGCTGGTCAGCGACGGTCTGGATACCGGCGACGCCGCGTTGCTGGAGCGGGAGCTGCAATGGCTGGGCCGGCACAGTGCGCGCATGGTCTGGCTCAACCCCTTGTTGCGCTTTGACGGGTATGCCCCGCTGGCCAAAGGCGCGCAGGTGCTGCATCGTCGCAGCCATGCCATGCTGGCCGTGCACAACCTGCATTCATTGCAGCAGCTGGCCACCCACCTGGCGAAGCTGCTGCAGCTGCCGCATCGAGATTGAAAAGGAGAACACCATGGAAATGCAAGCCAGCCGTCCTCTTGCCGTGAGCCAGCAGCAGGCCTGGGAGGCGCTCAACGATCCGCCCACCCTGCAGCAATGCCTGGCCGGCTGCGAGAAGTTCGAGGATGCGGGCGATGGCTCCTATGCCGTGACCATGTCGGTGAAGATCGGTCCGGTATCGGCCAAGTTCAACGGACGGGTCACGCTGTCGGACGTGCAGCCGCCCATGAGCTACACCATTGCCTTCGAAGGGCAGGGCGGCGTGGCCGGCTTTGGCAAGGGCCAGGCCAAGGTGGAGCTGACGCCCACCGATGCACGTCATTGCCTGCTGCAGTACGAGGTACAGGCCCAGGTCGGCGGCAAGATTGCACAGCTGGGCCAACGCCTGATTGACGGCGCTGCCAAGAGCATGGCCGAGGACTTCTTTGCGCGCTTTGAAGCCTTGATGCAGCAGCGCCACCCGAGCGAGGAGCGCGAAGACCAAGGGGGCTCGGAGGAGCCGGATACGCGCTCCTGGGAGCACGACGCGGCCTCCACCAGCTACGCCCCGCTGGACGCCACGCCTTCGGCGCCGCCGCGTGAATCCTCAGGCATCCCGGTCTGGGCCTGGGGGCTGGGGGCCGTCATCGTTCTGGGCGCGCTCTGGCTGCTGGCTCGCTGACCAGCGCATGAACAAAAAAGCCCCTGTGCCTGAGGCCAGGGGCTTGGTTCAGGTGGCTTGGCCTTATTGAGGCTGGGCGTGGAAAGCCTTGTTGGCGATCTTCCAGCCCTGCTCGGTCTTGAGCAGCACAAAATAGTCGGTGAAGGTGACGGCACCATGGTAGAGAGTGACCTTGGCCATGGCGGCCGTGCCCACGATGTCCAGGGAGTCGATGACGCGACGGCGCGTGGCTTCGTCGGCGGCGGGCGTGTTCTTGAAACGCTGGCAGTAGAAGTCCAGGTCCCAGGATGTCAGCGGGCCTTCGCGCACGGACTCCAGCCGGGCCGTGGGCATGAAGGCTGCGCGCATGTGCTCGGCGCTGTCTTCGGCGTGGCCGCGCATGTACAGTTCCAGCGGTACGCGCACGGCGGCTTCTTCGGGGTGATCGGTCAGGCGTTCGGTGGTCATATGGGTTTCTCCTTGGAGCCGGATGTCCTGTGCCGCATGGCGGACGCAGCCATGGCGGTGTCAGCCGTCAAGCATGAGGCCTGGAAACGCCGTCATTGGGACTATGAAAGTCAGCACTGTTTAAGTCTCCGGGTGCGGAACTTCAGCAGGTAAACCCAAGGTAAAGCGGGGGTAAATGCTGGCAAAGCCGGTGCTGCCCGACCCGGGGTTTGATTGCAACTGGATACCATTGGCGCCAATTCAGGCTCGAAATTCCTGCGCTCAACCATGTCCAGCACATCCAATCTGCACCCCCATCGTCATCCTCTACAGCAGGGCAAGGTCCGGCCCGCCTTGCTTGCCAGCGTGGTGCTCGCCCTGGCAGCCGCTGGCGGTGGCTATTGGTGGTATACGCAAAAACAGGGTGCAAGCGGCGATGCGTCTTCGGCTACCGCTCCCAAACAGGGAGCGGGCGGGCCCGGTGCACGTGCCGGACGCAATGGTCGCATGGGGCCGGGCGGCCCCGGCGGTATGGGCCAGGCCCAGCCCGTCAGCGTCGGCGTGGTGGAGCGGCGTGACATGCGCGTGCTCGTCAGCGCCATCGGCACCATGAATGCCCGCGCCACCGCCGTGGTGCGGGCCAAGGTCTCGGGAGAGCTGCTCAAGCTGCACTTCAAGGAAGGTGACGAAGTCAAGGCCGGTCAGTTGCTGGCCGAGATCGACCCGCGCAGCTTCGCGGCCTCGCTGGCGCAGGTACAGGGCACCCTGGCGCGCGATCAGGCCCAGCTCAAGAATGCGCAGCTCGATCTGCAGCGCTACAAGGAGCTGCAGTCCCAGGACTCTATCGCCCGCCAGCAGGTGGATACCCAGGCCGCGCTGGTGCGCCAGCTGCAGGGCACGGTGGCCGCGGACCAGGGCCAGGTCGATGCGGCCCGACTGCAGCTGAGCTACACCCGGATCACGGCTCCCATCTCGGGCCGTCTGGGTCTGCGCCAGGCCGATCTCGGCAACGTGGTCAACCCTTCCGATGTCAATGGGTTGGTGACGATCAGCCAGATTCGCCCGATCGATGCCGTGTTCTCGATTCCCGAAACCCATGTCGGCACGCTGGCCCGGCAATTGCGCGAGGGCAAGGTCATGCCCGTCGAGCTCTGGGACCGCGAGCAAAAGCAGATGCTGGCCAAGGGACAGCTCAATGCGCTGGACAACACCATCGACACGGCCACGGGCTCGGTCAAGGCCAAGGCCTCCTTCGACAATGCCGAGCGCAGTCTGTTTGCGAATCAGTTCGTCAACGTCAAGCTGCAACTGCGCCAGCTTGATCAGGCACTGGCCGTGCCTGCGAATGCGGTGCAGAACAACTATGTCTATCTGGTCAAGCCTGACAACACCGTCACCCAGCGCAAGATCACCGTGGGGGTGACGGACGGTGACTACGTCAGCGTGCGCGGCGAGCTGGAGCCCGGCGACAAGGTGGTGACCGACGGCATTGACCGCCTGCGCGAAGGCGCCCAGGTGACCGTGGTGGACGCCGAGAAGGTCAAGAAGGTCGATCAGGCCGTGCAGGATGCCGCCAACCAGCCGCGCGGCATGATGCGCAACCTCAGCCCCGAGCAGCGCGAAAAAGTCGCCAGGATGACGCCCGAGGAGCGCAAGGAGTTCTTCCAGAAGCTGCGCGCCGAGCGCGGTGCCAATGGCGGCAATGCGGGCTCAGGCCCGGGGCCTCGTGGCGCGGACGCACGTGGCGATCAGCCGCGTGAGGCGCAGGGCAGTGCCTCCAGGCCGGACGCCAAGGCCGATGCGAAGCCGGATGCCAAGCCTGCCGCAGCGAACGAGGCCAGGCCCCAGGCCGGCGCCGAGCGTGGTGACGGCGGCGAGGGCCGAGCCGAAAGAGCCGAGGGCCGGGCTGACCGTCCCCAGCTGACGCCCGAGCAGCGTGCCAGGCTGGAGGCCCTGTCCCCCGAGGAGCGCCGCGCTTTCTTCCAGAAACTGCGCGCCGAGCGCGAGGCCAACGGCCAGACCGGTACGGCAGCCGGCGGCACGGGGCGCTGAGCATAGCCTGAGTCTGCGGCCATCATGAATCTCTCGCGCCTCTTCATTCTCAGGCCCATCGCCACCAGCTTGCTGATGGTGGCGGTGCTGATCTCGGGCATTCTTGCCTACCGCCTGCTGCCCATCTCGGCCCTGCCCGAGGTGGATTACCCCACGATTCAGGTCACCACCCTGTATCCGGGGGCCAGCCCCGATGTGATGACCTCCAACGTCACGGCACCGCTGGAGCGCCAGTTCGGCCAGATGCCGGGCCTGGACCAGATGTCCTCGACCAGCTCGGGTGGCGCATCGGTCATCAGTCTGCGCTTTGCGCTCGATATGTCCATGGACGTGGCCGAGCAGCAGGTGCAGGCCGCGATCAACGCGGGCACCAATCTGCTGCCCGGTGACCTGCCCATGCCGCCGCTCTACAGCAAGGTCAATCCGGCCGATGCGCCGGTGCTGACGCTGGCCATCAGTTCGCCTTCGCTGCCCGTCATCAGGATCAACGACCTGGTGGAGAACCGTCTGGCGCCCAAGCTCTCCCAGGTCAAGGGGGTGGGGCTGGTGGCCATTGCCGGCGCGCGCCGCCCGGCCGTGCGCATCCAGGCCAACCCGGCAGCGCTGGCCAGTTTCGGCATGACCCTGGACGATGTGCGCACCGCCATCTCGGCGGCCAACGTCAAGACCGCCAAGGGCAGCTTTGACGGCCCCAACCGCGCATCCACCATCGACGCCAACGACCAGATGCAGTCGGCGGCCGAGTACCGCAACCTGATCATCGCCTTCAAGAACGGCAACCCGGTGCGCCTTTCCGATGTGGCACAGACGGTGGACGACGCTGAAAACACGCGGCTGGCTGCGTGGTCGGGCACGCCGGAGACCGGCTCCAAGTCGGCCGTGATCCTCAACATCCGCCGTCAGCCCGGCGCGAACGTGATCGACACGGTCGATGCCATCAAGAACCTGCTGCCCCAGCTCAAGGAGACCCTGCCCGCATCGATCGACGTGCAGGTGCTGACCGACCGCACCCTGACCATTCGCGCCTCGGTCAAGGACATGCAGTTCGAGCTGGCCCTGGCCATCGCCCTGGTGGTGATGGTGATCTTCCTGTTCCTGCGCAGCGCATCGGCCACACTGATTCCCAGCGTGGCGGTGCCGCTGTCGCTGATAGGCACCTTCGGTGTCATGTACCTGGCGGGCTTTTCCATCAACAACCTCACCCTGATGGCCCTGACCATCGCCACGGGCTTTGTGGTGGACGACGCCATCGTGATGATCGAGAACATCGCCCGCTATGTGGAAAAGGGCGAGCCGCCCATGCAGGCCGCGCTCAAGGGGGCCAAGCAGATCGGCTTCACCATCATCTCGCTGACCATCTCCCTGGTCGCGGTGCTGATTCCGCTGCTGTTCATGGGGGATGTGGTGGGTCGCCTGTTCCACGAGTTCGCCATCACCATGACGGTGGCGATCCTGATCTCGGCCGTGGTGTCGCTCACGTTGACGCCCATGCTGTGCGCGCGCCTGCTGCGCCACCGGCCTGAGGGCGAGAAGAACCCGGCGCAGTCCAGGGGGTTCAGCGCTGCGGTCGCGCGCTTTTTCGACAAGGTGATTGCCGAGTACGGCCGCATGCTGACCTGGGTGCTGGATCACAGCAAGCTGACCTGGCTGGTGTTCATTGCCACGCTGGTGGTCACGGTGCTGCTGTACTTCGTCGTGCCCAAGGGCTTCTTCCCCGAGCAGGATACGGGCACGATTGCCGCGACCACCGAGGCCGACCAGTCCATTTCCTTTGCCGCCATGGCCGAGCGCCAGCAGGCGCTGGCCGAGCAATTGCTCAAGGACCCGGCTGTGGCTTCCATCTCCTCGTTTATCGGCGTCGATGGAACCAATACCACGCTGAATACCGGCCGCATTCAGATCGACCTCAAGCCCCATGCCCAGCGTGACCGCCTGCCGGTGGTGCTCAATCGCCTGGCCGACGATTCCCAGGCCGTGCCCGGCATCCGCCTCTATGCCCAGCCCGTGCAGGACCTGACGATAGAAGACCGCCAGGCCCGCACCCAGTACCAGTTGCTGCTTTCCTCGCCGGACATGAACCAGCTCACGGCCAGTACCCGAATTCTGGTGGAGCGTCTGCAGCAACTGCCCCAGTTGCTGGATGTGAGCAGCGATCTGCAGAACCAGGGCCGTCAGGCCTATGTGCAGATCGACCGTGCCCAGGCCAGCCGTCTGGGCGTGACGGTCTCGTCGGTGGACTCGGCCCTCTACAACGCTTTCGGCCAGCGCCTGATCTCCACCATCTTCACGCAATCCAACCAGTACCGGGTGGTGCTGGAGGTGGCGCCGCAGTTCAAGATCGGGCCCGAGGCCTTGCAGAACATCTATGCCGCATCCAGCAACGGAGCGCCGGTGCCGCTGTCCTCGATTGCCACGGTGAGCGAGCGCCCGATGGCACTGGCCGTCAACCATGTGGGGCAGCTGCCTGCGGCCACCATTTCGTTCAACACCGCATCCGGTGTGTCGCTGGGCCATGCGGTGGAGGCGGCCCAGGCCATCATCGGGCAGCTGCGCGACGAAGGGCAGATCCCGCTGTCGGTGGACTCGCAGTTCCAGGGCGCGGCGCTGGCTTTCCAGGCCTCGCTGTCCAATACCCTGCTGCTGGTGCTGGCCGCCATCATCACCATGTACATCGTGCTGGGCGTGCTCTACGAGAGCACGATTCACCCGATCACGATTCTCTCCACCCTGCCGTCGGCGGGCGTGGGGGCGCTGCTGGCCTTGCTGGTGGCGGGGCTGGATCTGGACATCATCGCCATCATCGGCATCATCTTGCTGATCGGCATCGTCAAGAAGAACGCCATCATGATGATCGACTTCGCGCTGGACGCCCAGCGCGAGGAGGGCATGAATGCGCGCGATGCCATCTACCAGGCCTGTCTGCTGCGCTTCCGCCCGATCCTCATGACCACGCTGGCGGCCCTGCTGAGCGCCCTGCCCATGATGCTGGGCACGGGCGTGGGCAGCGAGCTGCGCCAGCCGCTGGGCGTGACCCTGGTGGGCGGCCTGCTGCTGAGCCAGCTGCTGACCCTGTTCACCACGCCCGTGATCTATCTGACCTTTGAGCGCTGGGCCGAGGGCTGGCGCTCCCGCCGTGGTCTGCCGGCCGTCAAGCATGTGCCGCATTCCGAAGCCGAAGTCATGGGCGAGGCAGGCGATGGCGGCCAGAGCGGGGCGCGTCCATGAGCATCTCCACGCCCTTCATCTTCCGGCCCATTGCAACCATGCTGCTGACCATCGGCATGGCCCTGGTGGGCGGCGTGGCCTATTTTCTGCTGCCGGTGGCGCCGCTGCCCCAGGTGGACTATCCGACGATTTCGGTGACCGCCAGCCTGCCCGGCGCGGCACCGGACACCATGGCCGCCACCGTGGCCACGCCGCTGGAGCGCGCCCTGGGCGCGATTGCAGGCGTCAACGAGATGACGTCCAGCTCCAGCATGGGCAGCACGCGGATCACGCTGCAGTTCGATCTGACGCGCACGGTGGACAGCGCCGCCCATGACGTGCAGGCCGCCATCAATGCGGCGCGCACGCTGCTGCCCTCGGGCATGCCGGGCAACCCGACCTATCGCAAGGTCAACCCGGCCGACGCGCCCATCATGATTCTGGCGCTGACCTCGGATTCGCTCACGCGCGGCCAGATGTACGACGCGGCCTCCACGGTGCTGGCACAGAAGCTGGCCCAGGTGGAAGGCGTGGGCCAGGCATCGATCAACGGCGGCGCGCTGCCGGCCGTGCGCGTGGAGCTGGATCCGGTGCGTCTGGCGGCCAATGGCGTATCGCTGGATGCCGTGCGCACGGCCATTACCGCCACCAATGCCAACCGCCCCCTGGGCGCCGTGGAGCGCGAAGACCATTACTGGCAGGTGGCGACCAACGACCAGGCCCGCACCGCCGCCGAATACGCGCCCCTGGTGCTGCGCTGGAACAACGGCAATGCCGTGCGCCTGTCCGATGTAGCCGATGTCACCGACTCCGTGCAGGACATTCGCAACTACGGCGTGATGAACGGCAAGCCCGCCGTGCTGCTGCAGGTGTTCAAGCAGCCCGACGCCAACATCCTGCAGGCCGTGGACAAGGTGCGCGCCATGCTGCCCCAGCTCAGGGCCTCCATCAATCCGGCCATCGAGGTGACGGTGATCTCGGATCGCACGCCCACGCTGCGCGCCTCGGTCAAGGAGGTGCAGAACGCGCTGCTGATCTCGATTGCACTGGTCATCATGGTGGTGTTCGTCTTTCTGCGCCGGCTGCGTGCCACGCTGATCCCGGCCGTGGCCGTACCCGCCTCGCTGATGGGCACCTTCGGCATCATGTATTTGTGCGGCTACACGCTGGACAATCTCTCGCTGATGGCGCTGACCGTGGCCGCAGGCTTTGTGGTGGACGATGCCATCGTGGTGCTGGAGAACGTGATGCGCCACATGGAGCGCGGAAAATCCGCGATGCAGGCGGCCATCGAAGGCGCGCGCGAGATCGGCTTCACCGTGGTCTCCATGAGCCTGTCGCTGATTGCGGTGTTCGTGCCCATTCTGTTCATGGCCGGCATCGTGGGGCGCTTTTTTCGTGAATTTGCCGTGGTCATGTCGGCGGCGATTCTGGTCTCCATGGTCATCTCGCTGACCACCACGCCCATGATGTGTGCGGCCTTGCTGCGCACGCCCGCCGAAGAGGAGCGCCGCCGCGCCGAACGTGCCCGGCGCCCGTTCACGCGCCGCTGGGATGCCTTCTGGCTGCGCGTCTCGCTGGCCATGGATCGCTTCGAGGCGCGCGTGACGGCGCTGTACCGCCGCACCCTGGCCTGGGGTCTGCGCCATCAGCCCGTGGTGCTGCTCAGTCTGGTGGCGGTCATAGGCCTCAACATCCATCTCTACCAGACCATCGACAAGGGCTTCATGCCCAGCGAGGACACGGGCCGCGTCATGGGCTTCATCCGGGCCGACCAGTCCACCTCCTTCCAGGCCATGGAGCGCCGCATCAAGCGTTTTCTCGATGTGGTGCAGCAGGACCCGGCCGTGGAGTATGTGACCGGCTTTACCGGCGGCGGCCAGGCCAATTCGGCCAATATGTTCATGTCGCTCAAGCCCATGGCCGAGCGCAAGGTGTCGAGCGACGAGGTCATCAACCGACTGCGTGAGAAGCTCAAGGACGAACCCGGCGCGCGCCTGTTCATGATGACCCAGAGCGATGTGCGCATTGGCGGGCGCCAGAGCATGTCCTCCTATCAGTACACGCTGCAGGCCGACGATACGGCCGAGCTGCGCCTGTGGGAGCCGCGCATCCGCCAGGTGCTGTCCACCCTGCCGGAGCTGACCGATGTCAACAGCGACGTACAGGACAACGGCATGCAGACCAGGCTGGTCATCGACCGCGACCAGGCCGCGCGCCTGGGCCTGACGGTGGCGCAGATCGACAACACGCTCAACGACGCCTTCGGGCAGCGCCAGGTGGGCGTGATCTACAACCCGCTCAACCAGTACCGCGTGGTGATGACGGCCTCGTCCCAGTATCTGCAGAGCCCGGAGACGCTGCGCGGCTTCTTCTTTGTCAACAGCGCGGGCCAGCAGATTCCGCTGACGGCCTTTGCCAGGATCACCACTTCGACCACGCCGCTGTCCGTGCAGCACCAGAGCGGCACGCCGGCCAGCACCGTGAGCTACAACCTGGCACCCGATGTCTCGCTGTCGCAGGCCAATGACGCGATCCGCAATGCCATGCTGGAGCTGGGCGTTCCTGTATCCATTCGCGGCAGCTTCAGCGGCTCGGCCGGGGCCTTCCAGCAGGCGCTGGCGGGCCAGCCTCTGTTGATCCTCGCGGCCATCATCACCATCTATCTGGTGCTGGGCATCCTCTACGAGAACCTGGTCCACCCGCTGACGATTCTGTCCACCTTGCCCTCGGCCGGCGTGGGGGCGCTGCTGGCGCTGATGGGGTTCAAGACCGAGTTCTCGCTGATCGCCTTCATCGGCGTGATCCTGCTGATCGGGCTGGTCAAGAAGAACGCCATCATGATGATCGACTTCGCGCTGGAGCGCGAGAAAGGCGGTCATGCCACGGCAGCCCAGGCCATCTATCGGGCCTGCCATCTGCGCCTGCGCCCCATACTGATGACCACCATGGCGGCCCTGTTCGGCGCGCTGCCCCTGGCCCTGGGCCGGGGCGACGGTGCCGAGCTGCGCCAGCCCCTGGGCATTGCGATCGTGGGCGGCCTGCTGCTGAGCCAGTTGCTCACGCTCTACACCACGCCCGTGGTCTATGTGCTGCTGGACCGTGTGCGCCGCAGTGTGTTGCGCCTCTGGGCGCGCCGTCCGACCGGAAGGCGCGGCGGTCAGGCCTCTGCCATGGCTGAGGCGAAGTGAGATGAATATGCCAGCACAGTTTTTGAATCAGATCGGCTCGAAGCCCAATAAGGGTAATCGTAAGCAGCTCACATTTATGAAGAATTCTCCCCGAGTGCTGCCTCGCTGGATGCCGCGGCTGTTGCCGCTTGCCGCAGCGCTGGCGCTGGCGGCCTGTTCCACCCAGCCCGCCTATCAGCCACCCCGGCTCGAGGTGCCGGTCCGCTTCAAGGAGGCGACCCCCGAGGCCGCGCAGTTCGGCGTCTGGCTGCCGGCGCAGGGCTCGGCGACCAGCGAGCCCCTTGCGGTGCCCGACCCATGGTGGAGGGTGTATGGCGACAGCACGCTGGATCGGTTGCAGCAGGAGGCAGCCGCAGGCAATCCCGGCGTGGAGCAGGCCGTGGCCCGTCTGCGCTCGGCCCAGGCGGCCGTCGCCAGCAGCCGCGCCGCGCAGTTGCCCACGCTCAGCACCACGGGCAGCGGCTCGCGTGCCTTGACCGGCGGCGGCACTTACAGCAATACCAACGGCGAGAACGTGGCGCGCAGCGGCAGCATCAACAACAACTTCTCGCTGGGCCTGAGCGCCAGTTGGGAGCTGGATCTCTGGGGCAAGCTCTCGGGCGCGGTGGATGCCAGCCGGGCTTCGGCCCAGGCCAGTGCCGACGATCTGGCTGCGGCCCGTCTCTCGGCCCAGGCCTCGGTGGCCCAGACCTATTTCTCGCTGCGTGCCGCCGAGGCGCAGATGAAGTATCTGCAGGAGAGCCTGGAAGCCTACGAGCAAAGCCTGAAGCTCACGCAGAATCGCTATCAGGCGGGCGTGGTGTCTTCCGCCGACGTGGCCCAGGCCCAGTCCCAGTACAAGAGCACCCAGGCCAGCCTGCTCGAGGCCAGGATCACGCGGGCCCAGTACGAGCATGCGCTGGCGGCCTTGCTGGGCAAGGCTCCGGCCAACTTCAGCCTGCCGGTCACCGGCCACCTGCCGACGCCGCCCGCAGTGCCTGAGATGCTGGCCTCCACCTTGCTGGAGAGGCGGCCCGACATTGCGGCCGCCGAGCGCCGAGTGGCCATGGCCAATGCGCAGATCGGCGTGGCGCGCGCGGCCTATTTCCCTTCGCTGACCCTGTCGGCATCGGCCGGCTACCGCAACTCCGTGCTCTCCGATCTGCTCAATGCACCGAATCTGTTCTGGTCGCTGGGACCGGCGCTGGCCATGAGCCTGTTTGACGGCGGCGCGCGTTCGGCGGCCGTGGAGTCGGCCCGTGCCACGCTGGACCTGAATGCCGCCACCTACAAGCAGACCGTGCTGACGGCGCTGCAGGAGGTGGAGGACAATCTGGTCGCCGCCGTCAATCTGGCCCAGGAGGAGCAGGTGCAGACCGAGGCCCTGGCCGCAGCGCAGAAGTCGCTGACCGTGGCCAACAACCAGTACCAGGCCGGCATCGTGGCCTATCTGAATGTGCTCTCGGCCCAGACGACGGTGCTCAGCGCCCAGAACAGCCTCAACAGCGTCAGAAACCGCAGGCTGACGGCCGTGAACACCTTGCTCAAGAATGTGGCGGGGCGCTGGCAGCCGCTGGATGCAGGCTCGCACAAAGAGTGAGCGCACCATGCAGGCTTGCCGTCTGGGTTACAACCGCTGCTGTCCTATTGTGAAGATCAAACCATGAGCATCGCCGTTTTCTACCTGCGCAATTCCGAGCCCGAGGCCCAGACACCGGTCTGGCAGCCGCAATGCCGGGCCTTCTCCGATGCGCAGATGAGCGAGGCGCTGGCCCTGTGCCAGCACCTGCGCAAGGACGAGCGCCATGCCCATGTGGTGATTTCGTCGGAGCTGCGCGATATGGTCGGGCCTGTGGGCGTGTCTGCGGTCGAGGATGGCAAGACTCCTGACGGAGTGGACTATCAGTGGAGCAAGGCCGGGCGTGCAGGGGCCAGCCGCAGGAATGCGGCCGAGCCGCCCAGGCAGCGCCAGGATATGGATCGCTAGGCAGAAAACGGCTGACTAGAGGCCGCCTGTACCTTGGCCAGATATCCGGCCAGCAACTGCATGCTGCCGCTCCAGCCCATTTTCATGCTGGCATGCGAGCTGTCGAACAGCGCTTCTTCGACCGGGCTGGCATCGAGAGCGCGCCATTCCAGATGCAGGCGCGTGCCGCCGGCTTCCTCGCTTAGCGTGGTGGTCGACAGGGTATATAGCGGCCATTGCGGCGCCATCGGATGGCGCGTGACGCCGCCAGCGGCATCGCTGAACTGCACCACGACGACGATGCGCTCGGGCGCTTTCAATTCCCTGAAGCTCCATTTGCCCCACATGGCGGGCGCTTGGGGCATGGCCTCGGCGCGCATGCCGTAATGAAAGCTGCCGCCTTCGCGTGCATCTACTTCGCATTGCGTCATCACCATGCCGGGCGGGCGCATCCAGTGGCTCAGGTGCTCGCCTTGCGTGAAGGCCGCGTAGACCAGCTCGCGCGGTGCCTTGAAGAATTGCTCGATGACAAACGGGGCAGAGAGTCGCTCGGTCATGGACATGCCTTCGCAGATCGCTTGGAGCCATCCATTGTGCACAGCGCGCATCCGACTTCAAGCTTCAGGCGCTGCAGACTCAGGCTTGGATGTCAGGCTTCGAGATCAAAGGCCTGGCGCAGTGCATCGCCGAACTGCGCGGAGCCCGAAAGACAGAGGTTGACCGTGGTGCGGCCCGTGGCCGAGGCCTGCAGCTCCAGCTTGCCTGAAGCCCTGTCGAAGCGGGCGCTCAGGGGCTCGCCGTCATCGTCCTGTGCCTGCAGGTCATAGTCCCAGTCATTGCCGTCTTCCAGGGGCCCCTGGCGGCCCGCAAACTTCTGGCTGGCCCAGCGCAGCAGGGCTTCGATTTCGCCGGCCAAAGCCGGCACGCGCTCGGCCTTGACGCTGGCCATGGCGTCCCAGGTGCCCGTGCCTTCTTCATCTTCGCTGTAATCGAATTCCAGATAATCCAGAGCCATGGCATATTGCGCGCTATTGAGAGGGACGCCATTGTGCCTGTGCCTTGCTTCGCGCATGGCTGTGGGTTCTTTGGTCAAAATCAGCCGTAGACATATATATACAAGGCATTGTCAGCTATGAATTCTGAACTCGACGATGGCTGCGAGTCGCTGTGCATGGTGCAGGCTCTGCAGGTGAGCTTCGGCTACCCGGGCCGGGTAGTGGCTCATGAGGCCTCGCATTGCTGGCATGCCGGACTGTGTCTGCTGCAAGGCGACGAGGGCACGGGCAAGACCAGCTGGCTCAAGGCATTGGCCGGGCAGTTGCCACTGCGCACGGGCGTGCTGCGCTATGCGTTTGCCGACGACGGTCGCCTGGCAGCCGGTTCCTGCTTCTGGCAGGATCCGCGTCAGCCGCTCGACGAAGTTCGCAGCCAGATGCCCGCGGCCGGCTGGGTGGCTTTGCAGCGCACGCTGTATCCGCATTGGTCGCAAGAGCAGTTCGGGCGGCATGTACAGGGCTTCGGGCTGGAGCCGCACTTGCACAAGCCGCTGCAGGCCCTGTCATCGGGCACGCAGCGCAAGCTGTGGATGGCTGCCGGCTGGGCCAGCGGTGCCGAGCTGGTGCTGATCGACGAGCCGCTGGCGGCACTGGACAAGCCCTCCGAGCGCTATGTGCAGCATGCGCTGGCGGCCATGGCCGCCGGGCTCAGGCATCCGGCGCGGCCCCGCTGCGTCATCGTCGCGCATTGGGATGCCATGCAGGGTGTGGACTGGCAGGATGTGATGGAGCTGGCTACATCGCCCTGAAGCGCGTGGCGTAGAGCCGGCTGACGGCCAGTTTTTCAGGGCGGTCGCGCAGCAGCAGGCTAAGTCGTCCCGACTCGTCGCGCTGGGCGCTGGCGATGGCCTGCGCCCGCACCACGGTGCCACGATGGACCTGCCAGAACTCGCGCGCGTCAAGCTGCGGCAGCAGCTCCTTGAGCGGTGTACGGATCAGATACTCTTGACCGGCCGTCAGCACGCGCAGATATTTGTCGGCAGCTTCGAGGTAGATGATGTCCTGCACCCTCACCATATGGATCTGGTTGCCGACGCTGGCCTGAATGATCTGCAGTGCGGCGGGGGCCTGCCCCAGCAGTTGCTGCTGCAGCCTGAGCAACTGCTCGAGCTGACGGTGATTGTGCATGGCAAGGTCCGTGCCCTGTACCGGCTGGCGCTGCTGCCACCACTGCTGCAGGCGCTGCACGGTCTGGCCAAGGCGCGCCGCCTGCACCGGCTTGAGCACATAGTCCATGGCGCAGGCCTCGAAGGCCGCCAAGGCGTACTGGTCGTAGGCGGTGACAAAGACAATCGCCGGCAGCGCTTGCTCTTCGGGCCAGGCATCCGCGATTTCGGCGGCGGCTTCCAGCCCCGTCTGGCCGGGCATGCGAATGTCCAGAAACAGCAGATCGGGCAGCCGCTCCAGCGCCTGATGCACGGCGCTGATGCCGTCGGCCACACGGGCTTCGACATGCAGTTGCGGCCAGAGCTGGCCCAGCAGCTGCTGCAATGCCAGGGCCAGCAGCGGTTCGTCTTCGGCAATCAGGGCGCGCGGCGGGCTGGTGTTCATGGCTGGGGCTTCAGGGGTAATACGAGGCAGGCCCTGGTTCCGCCTGCGCTGTCTGCTGTCAGGTCGAAGCGGGCAGCGCTGCCGTAGCGGCTGGCCAGGCGTTCGCGAATCTGCTGCAGGCCAAAGCCTGAGCCCGAGGGCGGCTGGCCAGGCAGCACGGGCAGGCCCAGGCCCAGGCCCAGGCCCAGGCCCAGGCCATTGTCATGCACGCTGAGCAGGAGGTGGCTGTCATCCAGCATTCCGGCCTGAACGGCTATGTGGCCGCCGGCCAGTTGGGGCTCCAGTCCATGGCGAATGCTGTTCTCCACCAGCGGCTGCAGCAGCAGGGGCGGCACAGGCAGCCCGGCCAGATCGGCGGGTAGCGTCAGGGAGTAGGTGAGTCTGTCTCCCATGCGGATCTGCATCAGGGCCAGGTAGTCGGTCAGCAAAGCAAATTCCATGGCAAGACTGTGGGTGCCGCTGCGCGAGCCGGCCAGCGTGGCACGCAGGTAGGCAATCAGATGGTCGAGCATTTGCTCGGCACGTGGCGCATCGCTTGCAATCAGCACGCGCAGATTGGCCAGGGTGTTGAACAGCATATGCGGCTCCAGCTGGGCCTGCAGCAGGCTGAGCCTGGCTTCGGCGGCCTGGCGCTGGGCCTGCTCTGCCTGCATTTGCAGGTGGCGCGATTTGCCCACCACATAAAAGCCCCAGGACATGGCAATGCTGGTCGCCATCGTGATGGCAAACGGCAGCCATAGCGAGGGCCTGCCTGCGGCGGACAGTTCGGGATGGAACTGCTGAACATAGAGGCTACCCAGCGGATTGCCCAGAACCAGGCCTGCTGCAATTCCCAGCGGCACCACGGCCATGCCGCGCATGCCGCGCGGCCAGGGGATCTGGTCGGACTCGCGCCAGCGCAGCCTGAGCAGATCGATGCTCAGCCAGCTGATCAGGCCTATGGCCAGCGAGTAGGCGAGGTTGACATCCCACAGGCCCTGGCCCAGAGCGGTCAGGGCCGCGGCGATCAGCAGGCAGGCAGCCATGGTGATACCGGCGTGACGAAGCAGGGGTGCGGGCGCAAACATGGACATGACAGGCATGGTAGGTGATGGAGGATCCGGCAACTAGCGCTTTTCGCTGCGCTGCAGCGTTTTCAGCTCGCGCTCCAGCAGTTGCTGAAAGAGCGGACTGCCGGGGGCCAGCAGCCAGACCACGGCGCCATGCATCAGCAGGCCCAGACCCCAGCCCAGAGCCGGATAGACGGCCCAGTGCCGTCCCTGACTCAGAGCCAGGGTCATCAGTCCCAGATTCACTGCGGCATAAACCGCAGCATGGATATACCAGCCCAGCTTCATGCCGGCGCGGCGGCGTGCCTGCTGGTGCAGAGCGTCTTCAGAGATCGGGTTCATGTCTTTTCCTTGTAGTGCTTGGGATGAATGCGGGGATCAGGCCAGTCCTTGCCACAGCAGATTGCCGAGCAGGCGGCCGGGAAGCAGCGTGAACAGCCCGGCGACCACGCAGCTGCCGAAGTACAGCTTGCGCATGACGCTGCGGTGCTGGCCGATGCGTTGGTGGGCCAGATGCCAGAAGGACAGTGCCAGGCCACCCAGCGTCACGGGGATCAGCAGATGGATGGGCGTGAAGCCTGCCCAGTTGGGCAGACTGAAGTCGCGTATGAACAACGCGGAGATGGCGGTGGCCAGCATGAGCAGCACAACGCCACGGCCTGCAATTCTGTGCACCCAGGGCAGCGGGCCGGCCTGGCGCCTGGCCCAGAGTGCAATGGCTCCGGTCAAGGTGGCTGCGATGGCGCAACCCATGTGAAAGGCAATCAGAGGTGTGAGTGTCATGGCTGGCTCCTGGTGCTTGCACATGACTGTGCAAGCCGGGCCTGCTGCCGACCAGCGCTTTGCGACGAAGTGAACAAACACGGGAGCCAGTTGCATCTTCACAGGTGTGAGTGGGGTACTGGTTTTGCTTGTGTTTGTTTGTGCGCGCACACATACCACGCAGCAGTTTCAGGACTTGCAGCCTGCCTTAGATCCCGTTGAGATTTCAGGGTGTTTGGCATCCGCAAGGAGATTGATTAATAGAATTAACGATTCTGAAAATCATTCTCAATAACATTAAAAATGTTCCTGCTGCGCCCGATTTCCCTGGCTGCCCTCGCACTGTGCAGCCAGCAGACTGTTTTTGCCCAGACTTCCAGCACTGAATCAGAAGCTGCCTTGCAGACCGTGACCGTGGAGGCCAGCGCCGATGCTTCGGCCGAGGGTCTGGCCAAGCCTTTTGCGGGCGGGCAGGTGGCGCGCGGCGCGCGTGTCGGCGTGCTGGGAAACCAGGACATGATGGAGACTCCGTTTTCCGCCACCAGCTATACCAGCGATCTGATTCAGGATCAGCAGGCCAAGAGCGTGGGCGACGTGCTGCTCAACGATGCGGGCGTGCGCTCGGCGCGCGGCTTCGGCAATTTCCAGCAGGCCTACTTTGTGCGCGGCTTTGTGCTGTATTCCGATGATGTGGCCTATAACGGCCTGTACGGTCTGGTGCCGCGCCAATACATGGCGTCGGAGTTCGTGGAGCGCGTGGAAGTGTTTCGGGGAGCGAATGCCTTTCTCAGCGGCGCGGGTGCGGGCAGCGTCAGCGGCGGCGGTCTGGGCGGCCTGATCAATGTGGTGCCCAAGCGCGCCGGCAACGAGCCGCTCAATCGTGTCACCCTGGGTGGCGCCAGCGGCGGGCAGGCTTATGCCGCAGCCGATGTGGCCCTCCGTTTCGGCCCCGATGATGCAGCCGGTATGCGTCTGAATCTTGCGCGTCGCAGCGGCGGCACCGGCGTGAGCGGTGAGAAGGTCCACACCACGGTCGGTTCGCTGGGCCTGGACTGGCGCAGCAGCCGTGCACGCCTGTCGGCCGATCTGGGCTGGCAGGAGCACAAGCTGACGGCGCCGCGTCCCTCGCTGACCCCTTCGGGCAATCTGCCCATTCCGGCAGCTCCTGACAGCAAGACCAACTACGCCCAGCCCTGGACCTACTCCAACAGCCGCGACCTGTTCGGCACCGTGCGCGGGGAGTACGACTTCAACGACCAATGGACCGGCTGGGCCGCGGTGGGCATGCGCCGGGGCCGCGAGGACAACGCGCTGTCGGGCCTGACGCTGTCCAGCGCGGCCGGCGATGCGGTGGTCAACCGCTTCGACAACACGCGCAGGAACCGCGTCAAGACCGGCGAGCTGGGTGTGCGCGGCAAGTTCGAGACCGGCGTGGTCAAGCATTCGGTGGTGGCTTCGCTGTCGGCCTTCGATTCCAGCGAGCGCAATGCCTGGGGTTACAACTATGCAACCGGCCAGAGCAACAACATCTACAACCCGGTGGCCCTGCCTGCGCCTGCCTATAACGGACTGGGCGGCATCCTGGGCAGCCCGCGCGAGACCGAACGCATCAAGACCAGCAGCCTGGCGCTGGCCGATACCCTGGGCTTCATGGACGAGCGCCTGCTGCTGACGGTGGGCATGCGCTACCAGAGCATCAAGGTCGACGGCTTCGATGCCACGACGGGCGCAAGCTCGGGCAGCTACGACAAGAGCCGCGTGACGCCGGTGGCAGGCCTGGTGTTCAAGCTGACTCCCGAGGTGTCGGCTTACGCCAACTACATCGAAGGGTTGGCCAAGGGCGGCAGCGCGCCCATGACCAACGCTGGCCAGGTCGTCAGCAATGCGGGCCAGGTGTTCGCTCCCTATGTTTCGCGCCAGAAGGAGGTGGGCCTCAAATACGACGGCGGCAAGATCGGTGCCAGCGCGGCCTTCTTCACCACCAGCATGCCCAGCGCCTATGTGGAGAACAATGTCTATGGCGTGTTCGGCAAGCAGCGCAACCGCGGTCTGGAGTTCAATGTGTTCGGCGAGCCCGTCAAGGGCCTGCGCGTGCTCGGCGGCCTGACCCTGCTGGACGCCAAATACGTGACCACGGCGAGTGGTGCCAATGATGGCAAGCGCGTGGTGGGCGTGCCCCGCAGCCAGGCCAATATCGGCGCTGACTGGGATGTGCCGGGCATGCGTGGCCTGGCACTGAACGCACGGCTGATGTATACCGGCGCGCAGTACGCCAATGCCGGCAATACCCAGCGCGTGCCGGCCTGGACCCGCTTTGACCTGGGCGCCCGATACCTGATGGACGTCGGCGGCAAGCTGGTGACCCTGAATGCACGTGTGGACAACGTGGCCAACCGCAACTACTGGGCCTCGGTCGGTGGCTATGCCACCAACGGCTATCTGGTCCAGGGCGCGCCGCGTACCTTCTCCCTGACCGCCAGCGTGGACTTCTGATGCGCGCGCTGTGGACCGTGGTTCATCGCTGGGTCGGCCTGTTTCTCGCGGCTTTCCTGGTCATGACCGGTCTCACGGGAGCGGTGCTCTCGTGGGATCATGAAATCGACGACTGGCTCAACGTCGACATGCTGCACACGCCGGGACGCGGCCCGCTGCAGACGCCGCTGCAACTGGCCCAGGCCGTGCAGGCGGCCGATGCGCGCGTCGAGATCTCCTATATGAGCCTGGGCCTGCGCGAGGGAGAAGCGGCTTCCTTTCTGGTGCGCCCGCTGGTGGACCAGGTCACGGGCAAGCCGCATGTGCTGGGCTACAACACGGTGTTCGTGGACCCGGTGACGGGAGCCATCACCGGCCACCGCGACTCCAAGAGCCTGGTCCTGGGCTGGCGCAATCTCATGCCCTGGCTGCGCCATCTGCATGAAAGCCTGCTCAGTCCCACGTTTGCGGGCCACAACCGCTGGGGCTACTGGTTCATGGGTGGTCTCGCGCTGCTGTGGCTGGCCGACAGCTTGTGGGCATTGGTGCTGACCCTGCCGGTGAAGAAGAAGGCGGCTTCGGCCGGGGCGCAGGATGCCCCCGCCAAGGCTGGCGGCAAGTCCTGGTGGGCGCGCTGGATGCCGTCCTGGCGCATACGCTGGAGCGCCGGTGCCTACAAGCTCAATTTCGATCTGCACCGCGCCGGCGGGCTGTGGATCTGGGGCGTGATCGTCATCGTGGCCTTTACCTCGTTCTCGATCAATCTCTACCGCGAGGTGTTCTACCCCGTGATGAGCAAGGTTTCGACCACCACGCCCGGCCCCTACGAGACGCTCAAGCCTGCACCTTTCGGCAGCTTTATCGCGCCGAAGATCGGCTTTGCCACGGCCATCGAGATCGCGCGCAAGGAGGCGGTGCAACTGGGCATCAAGACCGAGGCCGGAGGTGTCTGGTATGGCGGGGATTTCCCGTTCTACAACGTGTCCTTCTTCGATCCCGACGACGAAACCGGGGCCATGGGCATGGGGCTGTCCAATGTCTATGTGAGCTCGGAAAGCGGCGAGGTGCTGGGCAGCTATCGCCCCTGGCACGGCACGGGAGCCGATGTCTTTGTGCAGCTGCAGCTGCCGCTGCACAGCGGTCGCATCCTGGGCACCTTCGGGCGTGTGCTGATATCGGTGGTCGGCGTGATGGTGGCCATGCTGTCCATCACCGGCGTCGTCATCTGGTGGAAAAAACGCCGCGCCCGGCGAACGGCCCTGGCAACTGCCTCCGCCTGAAACCACAAAGCCACCTCGCGGTGGCTTTGTGCATTGCGCGCGGCGCGGAAGCGGCAAAGCCGCTCAGGCCCTTCAGTCCTTCTTCAGGCACTCGCTCATGAAGGCCTTGCGCTCGTCGCCTTTTTTGCCGGTGGCGTCGGCATTGCAGCTCTTCATGCGTTCCTGCTGACGCTTCTTGCCGTCGGACAGGCAGGACTTCATGAACTCCTTGCGTTCATCGCCCTTCTTGCCAGTGGCTTCGGTATTGCAGGTGCCCATGAGCTGCTGCTGGGCGGTTTTGGGTTTGTCGCTGGCAGCCATGCTCATGCTGCAGGCCAGGGACACGATAGCCAGGACCACAAATTTTTTCATGATGGTGTGATTTTTGAAAAAACGCCGACAACCGGCGCGCAGCTATTGCAGCACAAGCGCGTGACTTTGCCCAGAAGCGTCGACCGTGTCTTGTAAAAGTTTGCGATTGTCTGTCGATCGGCGGCCGGAAAAGGGCTTGTGGGCGCGAATGCGAAAACGGGGAGCGGATAATGGGCGGCTTTGCTTCAACCCTGCATCCAAAGGACGATTCGCGTGGATACTTTATTGCTGGTCAAGGCCGCCATCATGGGCATTGTGGAAGGGCTGACCGAGTTCTTGCCGATTTCCTCCACCGGCCACCTGATTCTGGCCGGTTCGCTGATGGGTTTTGTCGGTGGCAAGGCCAAGGTGTTTGAGATTGCGATCCAGACAGGGGCCATCTTTGCGGTGATGCTGGTGTACTGGCAGAAGATCCGCGACACGCTGGTGGAGCTGCCCAGCAGCCGCCAGGCACAGAAGTTCGCGCTCAACGTCTTCATCGGCTTTTTGCCTGCCGTGGTGCTGGCGCTGCTGTTTGGCAAATACGTGCAGGAGCATCTGTTCACGCCGGTCATCGTGGCGACCACCTTCATCCTGGGCGGCTTCGTGATTCTCTGGGCCGAGAACCGTCCCGCGGCCGCCACGCGCGTGCAGTCGGTGGACGATATGACGGCGCTCGATGCGCTCAAGGTCGGCCTGGTGCAGTGCTTTGCCCTGGTGCCCGGCACCAGCCGCAGCGGCTCCACCATCATTGGCGGCATGCTCATGGGCCTGTCGCGCAAGGCGGCCACGGACTTCTCGTTCTTTCTGGCCATGCCCACGCTGATCGGTGCGGGCGTCTACAGCCTCTACAAGGAGCGCGCGCTGCTGTCCATGGCGGATGTGCCGCTGTTTGCCGTGGGCCTGATCTTCTCGTTCATCAGCGCCTGGCTGTGCGTGCGCTGGCTGCTGCGCTTTATCTCCACCAACAGCTTTGTGCCGTTTGCCTGGTACCGCATCGTTTTCGGCGTCATCGTGTTGGTGACGGCCTATACCGGCATCGTGGACTGGCACCATTGAACGACTGGGCGCTGTTCGCAAAAAAGCCGCTTGCGTGATTGCAAGCGGCTTTTTTCATAGCTGCCAGCGCTTGTTTCTATTGAATTTCAGATGGTTTTGATGCTGAAATTCAGATACGGCAGGCGGTACAAGCTATCTATTTATGGATGCTGCCAGCGGATTTCTGCAGAATGGTCTGCTCCATATTGAGCAGCGAAGCCTCGATGGCGGCGGCGGTGGCCTCGGGCCGCTCCATGGGGAACAGATGGCCGCCGTCGAGCATGGTGATGCGCCCGCGGGTGATGCGCTGCGTCATCTCCATGCCCACCTGGCGCATCTCCACCGACGAGCGACCGCCGATGAAGGCCACCGGGCAGCGCACGGGGTGACGCCTGAGCTGGTTGTTGAGATTGCTGGGCAGGGTGTTGTAGATGGCGGTTTCCACCTCGCGCCTGAACAGCAGGCTGCGCTTGCCCTGGTCGTCCTCCAGGCCGTGCTGCACATAGTCCTGCAGCACCTGCGGGTGCCACTGGGCAAAGGCCTTCTTGCCGCGGAAATACTCCAGCGCCTCCTCGTTGCTGGCCCAGGTGGTGCGCCGGCGCTGGCTGATCTTGCCGGGGGAGACCGAGGCCACGATCTGCGTCTGCTTGGCCAGGCCCACGGCGTTCGCCTTCCAGCCGCCCAGCAGGGGCGAGTCGATGAGCAGCACGCCGCGCGCCAGATCGGGGCGCTTGGAGGCCGCCTGGAAACTCAGAATGCCGCCCAGCGAGTGGCCCACCAGATAGACCTGCCGGCCGTGCCGCTCGACCTGCTGCTCGGTGTATTCGATCAGCTCGTCTACCAGGTGCGGCCAGTGGTTCGTGACGGGGCGCTGCGGATCATGGCCGAAGCGCTGCACACCGCCGGCCTCGATGCCGCGCTGACGCAGCAGTGAAAACAGCAGGCGGTAGGTGCCGATGGGAAAGCTGTTGGCATGCGCGAAGACCACGGGCAGGGTGTTCGTCGTACTGGCAGTGGCAGTGGGCTGGGACATGGCGCTGAACGGGCTGGACAGTAAAAACGCCCCATGGGGGCGTTGGATGCGTCGATCAGTTTAGCGCCTGGACAGCGCCGCCTGTCTTTGCATGCGTGCCTGTTCTTCGGCGCTCTGCAGGCGCTGGTATTCATCGGCCATGCTCAGGCCCGCCTGAGCCGGCACCACGGGCTGGCGCAGTGCGGCGGGCGGACTGTTGCCTGCACCCAGCCCATGGGCCGAGCGCGAGGCAGCCGGTGCACCGACCTTGACCAGCGGATGGGCTCGCGGGCTGTGGATGCGAATCGGCGTATCGGTCTGGCCGCCGTCCCAGGCCGGGTCGTCGATGCTGTCGAAGACATGGCGCAGGCGCTCGCCCCAGCTGTCGTGCAGCATGCGCAGATAGGGATTGTCGGCGTCCAGGCAGACAATGCGGTCCGTGGCGAAGCGGTTGTTCTCGTAGACGATCAGATCCAGCGGCAGGCCCACCGAGAGGTTGGACTTGAGCGTGCTGTCCATGGACACCAGCGCGCACTTTGCGGCCTCGTCCAGCGGGGTTTCGGAGGTGATGACGCGATCCAGCACGGGCTTGCCGTACTTGGATTCGCCGATCTGGAAGTAGGGCGTCTCGCCCGTGGCCTCGATGAAGTTGCCCGCCGAATAGACCTGGAACAGGCGCATGCGCTCGCCCTGGATCTGGCCGCCGAAAATCATGGAGACATTGAAGTCCACCCCGGCGCGCTGCAGGGCCGTGGCCTCGCGCTCATGCACATGGCGCACGGCCGCGCCCAGCACGCGCGCGGCATCGAACATGCTGCGCACATTCCAGATGGTCAGCATCTCGTCCGTGGTCGTGTCGTGCAGCTGAAAGCTCTCCAGCAGCTCGCGTACCGACTGCGTGATGGACAGATTGCCTGCCGATTGCAGCACCATGAAGCGTTCGCCCGGTTGCTCGTACAGCATGACCTTGCGGAAGGTGCTGATCTGGTCGAGTCCGGCATTGGTGCGGGAGTCGGACAGAAACACCAGGCCGGCGTTGAGCTTGAGGGCGACGCAGTATGTCATGGGTGATAGTGACAATAATGAAAATCGTATGAATGTCAGGTGCAGCCAGCACTGGTTGCTTCTAAATATGTAGCTTAAAACGCTGTCTGCTACGCGATTCTAGAAGGCTTTTAATAATGCCGTCGGCGGCTCTGTAACTGTTGCCGATGGCCTGCCCGGACCCCGGAGCGGGGCCGCGCTGAGGAAGTCCCTGAGATGCACGCCCGGCATGCGTGAGAAGATGCCGCCCCTTGAACGAACACTTGCTTACAGCTGGTCAGAAGAGGGTCTCCCATGCACGCATTTCGCAACCTGTCGATACGCACCAAGCTCATGGCCAGCATGGTGAGCTGCTTGCTGTTGTTCGTGGCAATTTCCACGACGCTGGGGCTGGTGCTGACAGGTGCCAGCTTGCGCGAGCGCGTGGTGGGGCAGGAGCTGCCGGCCGTGGTGGGGGAGATCCGCAACGACATCCTGCACCAGATCGGCATGCCGCTGGCCATGGCCCGATCCCTGGCCGCCAACAGCTACGTGCTGGACTGGGAGGCTGCGGGCGATCCCGAAGCGGGCATCACGGCGTGGGTCAGGCATGCCCAGGCGGTCAAGCAGCAGGCCGGGGCTTCGTCGGTGTTCTGGGTGTCGGGCAGCACGGGCCGGTATTTCGGCGAGCAGGGCCTGACGCGCAGACTGGCGCCCAGGGGCCAGGGCGACCACTGGTTCTACGACATGCTGGCCGGCGGCAAGTCTCAGGTGCTCGAGATCGACAAGGACGTCGGCTCCGGAGCCTACATGCTGTTCATCAATGTCCGCTTCGATGCGGGCCGGGGCAGGCAGGGCATTGCGGGCCTGGGCCTGTCGGTGGACGGGCTGGCCCAGGCCGTGCGCGCCTACCAGGTGGGCGAATCCGGCTCGGTGTCCCTGGTGCGCGGCAACGGCAGCATTCTCGTGCACCGCGACCCGGCGCTGGCGGACGGCAAGCATTGGCTCAAGGACCAGCCCGGCTTCAGCGGCGCACTCAGCGCCACGCTGCTGAACCGTGAGCGCTTTGCCCATGCCCTGTACGACGCGCCGTCGGGCCGGCAGCTGATCGCGTCCTCCTATGTGCCCGAGCTGGACCTGTACGTGATTGCCGAGCTGCCCGAGGCCCAGGTGCTGGGCGGCGTGCGCCGCACCATTGCGCTGACTTCGGCCGTGGCCGGCCTCGTGGGCGGAGGCATCGGCCTGGTGGTGATCTGGCTGGTGAGCCGGGCGATAGCGGCCCCCGTGGGACGCGCGGCGCGCATGCTGGAGGACATTGCCGACGGTCATGGGGATCTGAGCCGTCGCATGCCGGTGGAGAGCCATGACGAGGTGGGGGCGCTGGCCTCGGCCTTCAACCGCTTTGTCTCGTCGCTGGAACGCATGGTGGGGGCCGTCCGCCAGGCCGCCGATTCGATTTCCGTGGCCAGCTCCGAAGTGGCCCAGGGCAACCAGGACCTGAGTCAGCGCACCGAGCACGCGGCCAGCGCCTTGCAGCAGACGGCGGCATCGCTGTCGATGCTGACGGACAGCGTGCAGGCCAATAGCGAGGCCACGCGCAGCGCGGGCGATCTGGCACAGTCGGCGCGCGGCGTGGCCGAGCGTGGCGGTGCGGCCTTCCAGCAGGTGGTGGTGACCATGGAAGGCATCCGCCACGCCTCGCGCAAGATCGTGGACATCATCGGTGTGATCGACTCGATTGCCTTCCAGACCAATATCCTGGCGCTGAATGCCGCCGTGGAGGCCGCGCGTGCCGGCGATCAGGGCCGGGGCTTTGCCGTGGTGGCGGCCGAAGTGCGCAGCCTGGCACAGCGCTCGGCCGAGGCCGCCAAGGAGGTGCGCCAGCTCATCACGGACTCCGTGACCCAGGTGGGCAGCGGATCGCAGCAGGTGGCGCATGCGGGAGCCACCATGCAGGAGCTGCTGGATGCCGTGGGCAAGGTGGCGCGCATCATCGACGAGATCGGCGGCGCATCGCAGAGCCAGGGACGGGGCATTGCCGAGATCAACCAGTCCGTGGCCGGGCTGGACGTTGCCACGCAGCAGAACTCCGCCCTGGTCGAGCAGTCGGCCGCTGCCGCGACCAGCCTGCGCGAGCAGGCTGCCCGTCTGATGGCCGAGGTATCGGCCTTCAAGCTGGGTGAGGGGCCTGTGAGCCGGTCGTCCGTACGTGGGCGGCTGCCGCAGCTGCAGCGGGCCTGAATGCACACCGGGCCTGAAGAGGTCAGGCCCGGGTTTGGGTTCGCAAGGCTTGGAACCTCTTCTCAGCTGGCGCTGGTACTCAGTTTTTTGAGCTGGTAGAGCACTTCCAGCGCTTCGCGCGGGCTCAGTGCATCGGGGTTGACGGCGGCCATGGCCTGGTCCAGCGGGCTGGGCGCGGCGCTGGCGTCCAGCAGCTCCGGGGCATCGAACAGATTGACCTGCAGCTCGTTCTCGCCGGCCTGCGATTCAAGGGCCTCCAGCGCATGGCGCGCATGGTTGAGAACCCCTGCGGGCATGCCGGCCAGCTTGGCCACCTGGATGCCGTAGCTGCGGCTGGCGGGGCCGGCCTGAATCTCGTGCAGAAACACGATGTCGCTGCCCGACTCTGCGGCACTGACATGCACGTTGACGGCGGCCTTGGCCTTGGCGGGCAGCTCGGTCAGCTCGAAGTAGTGGGTGGCAAACAGCGTGAATGCCTTGGTCCTGTCATGCAGCTGGCTGGCAATGCCGCTGGCCAGGGCTAGGCCGTCGAAGGTGCTGGTGCCGCGGCCGATCTCGTCCATCAGCACCAGGGAGTGGGGCGTGGCCGAATGCAGGATCTGCGCGGCCTCGGTCATCTCCATCATGAAGGTGGACTGGGCATTGGCCAGGTCGTCGGCGGCACCGATGCGCGTGTGGATGGCATCGATGGGCCCCAGGCGGCAAGCGCTGGCGGGCACATAGCTGCCCATGCTGGCCAGCAGCACGATCAAGGCCACCTGGCGCATATAGGTCGACTTGCCGCCCATGTTCGGGCCGGTGATGATCTGCATGCGCGTGTTGAGATTCATGCGCGTGTGGTTGGCGATGAAGCTGCCGCTGGAGGTCTCGGCCATGCGGGCTTCCACCACGGGGTGGCGGCCGGCCTCGATCTCTATGCAGGGCTGGCTGACGAACTGTGGCTCGGCCCAGTTCAGTGTCAGAGAGCGCTCGGCCAGCGTGCACAGAACGTCCAGTGCGGCAATCGCCCGGGCCACGCGCGTGAGTCGGGGCACATGGGGCTGAAGCTGGTCGAGCAGCTGCTCGAAGAGGAACTTCTCGCGCTGCAGCGCGCGCTCCTGGGCCGACAAGGCCTTGTCCTCGAAGGCCTTGAGCTCGGGCGTGATGTAGCGCTCGGCGTTCTTGAGCGTCTGGCGGCGGCGGAATCGCTCGGGTACCGCGTCCTTGTAGCTGTTGGTGACCTCGATGTAGAAGCCATGCACCTTGTTGAACTGCACGCGCAGATTGGGAATGCCGGTGAGCAGCTTCTCCTTGGCCTCCAGCTCCAGCAGAAACTCGTCGCAGTTGTTCTGGATGGCGCGCAGCTCGTCGAGCTCGGCATCAAAGCCCGTGGCAATCACGCCGCCGTCGCGCACCAGGGCTGCGGGCTCTTCCATGATGGCGCTCGCCAGCAGCTCGGCGCAGCCTTCGGGTGGCATCAGGTCGCTGAAAATCTGTGTCAGATAGGCCGATGGAGCCTGTCCTGACTGCGCCAGCAGCTTCGCTTTTTCCAGCGTTCTGGACAGGCCCACCAGCTCGCGTGGGCGCACCTGGCGCAGGGCGATGCGGGCGGTGATGCGCTCCACATCGCTCACGCCCTTGAGCTCGGCACGCAGGGCCTGCCAGGGCGCCATGCCGGCTCCCGTGCCGCGCAGCACCCCAATGGCTTGCAGGCGTTGCATGGCGGACTTGCGGTTGCGCTCGGGCTCGAGCAGCCAGGTCTTGAGCAGGCGGCTGCCCATGCCGGTCATGCAGGTGTCCAGCAGCGAAAACAGCGTGGGCGCATCTTCGCCGCGCAGCGTCTTGACCAGCTCCAGATTGCGGCGTGTGGCCAGCGGCAGTGCAATCAGCTCGTCGTCGCGCTGTACCTGGATGGCGTGGATATGGGTGAGATTGCGGCCCTGGGTGTGTTCGGCGTATGACAGCAGGGCGGCGCTGGCACCATGGGCCAGCGGCAGGTCCTCGGCCTCCCAGGCCTTGAGGCTGGCCGCGCCCAGCAGCTCGAGCAGCTTGCGCTCGCCCAGGCCCGGGTCAAACTGCCAGTCGGGGCGAGGAGACAGAGGGCAGGCGATGGCGCCGCTGTGCTTGACGGCAAGCAATGCCTGTTCGAAACGCTCGGTGACGCCGGCACTGTAGATCACTTCGCTGGGCGCGATGCGCGACAGCCAGGCCCCCAGCTCATCGGCCGCACATTCGGCCATATGGATGCGTCCCTGGGTCACGGCCATCCAGGCCAGGCCCACGCGCTGGCGACCGGCAGTATGCAGGGCTACCAGAATGGCTTCGCTCTTGTCCGACAGCAGCTCGCTATCCGTCAGCGTGCCAGGCGTGACCACGCGCACCACCTTGCGCTCCACCGGGCCCTTGCCCACGCCGATCTCGCCGACCTGCTCGCAGATCGCCACCGACTCGCCCATTTTGATCAGGCGACCCAGATAGTTTTCCAGGGCGTGAAACGGGACGCCGGCCATGGGAATGGGCTGGCCTGCAGTCTGGCCGCGCGTGGTCAGCGTGATGTCCAGCAGGCGCGTGACCTTCTCGGCATCACCGAAGAACAGCTCGTAGAAATCGCCCATGCGATAGAAAACGAGGGTGTCCGGGTAGTCTTTCTTGATCGACAGATATTGCGCCATCATCGGCGTATGCCCTGTCAAATCGTTCATATCAGGGAAGTGGGCCAGCGACGGGGTATCTGTGCTTGTCTGGGTCATCGCTTCAGCGTTGTGCAAAACATGGAGCGCCGCGCCGGTGCCGGGCGAGCGCTGAACCTTGCATTATCCGTGAAGGACAAAAGCTGATCCTCATGCCGCTTTTTGCGGTCCGGGGCTGGTGGCCGGCGCTGCCGATCCGGTGTCATCGGCATCGTGGATGGGGCGGTAGCCCGGGCCGAAGGACACGTCGCCCAGCCGCCAGCCAGCGCGGCAGGTCACAGCACCCCAGAAGCGCTTCAGGGTGTACCACTGCATGGCAATCAGGCCGCGTTCGTTGTCGGCATCGACTTCGGGGTCGCTCACGCCCGTGGGGCGCAGCTCTTCATCGTGATAGAGGGCCGTGCCGAACAGCTGATCCCACCAGGGCAGGACCTGCCCGAAATTGCAGTTGTGGCGGTCGGGGCGCTCGGCATCGCGCAGCATGTGGTGGTTGCGGTGAAAGCGAGGGCCGACCAGCAGGCGCTCGCCGATTCGGCCCAGCCATCCCAGGCGCAGCGCGACATTGGCATGTGAGAAGTTCTGCACCAGCTCGCTGAGCAGGCCAAGCATGGCGAACTCCGAAGGCTCCACGCCCATCGCCAGTCCCACGCTGGCCAGCACGAAGCTTTGCAGCATGCCGTCCAGATAGTTGCTGCGATCGTTGCTCCAGCAGCTCATCTGGCGCTGGCTGTGGTGCATGCTGTGCATGGCCCACCACCAGGGAATGACGTGCTGGGCACGATGCATCCAGTAATACGTGAGGTCGTAGACCACGTAGTACACGCCAAACAATACATAGGGGTGGTCTTCAAACCAGGGAACCCAGGCCTTGAGGCCGCTGGCCTCCGAGGTGGATGGGCCGCCGCCCAGCATATGGGCGACCGGCATCAGGATCAGAAAGCTGAACAGAGGGAACAGGCCCAGCAGCATGAGCAGCGTGTAGTTGCGGTCCACCGTGGTGTGGCGGCGGTCGGTCCAGCGCTCGGCCGGGATCAGGCTCTCCAGGGGGCGCATCACGCCGCCGATCAGAAACAGCTGCAGCAGCGCAATCAGAATGCCGGCCGCAATCTCGCGCGGATCGCCCGCAGCCTCGGCAATATGCAGCGCGTTGACCACGGGAGTCACCGCGTGAAGGGATACCCAGTCGATGGCCAGCGTCCAGTGCTGGCTGAAGAAATCCATCATATTGATCTACCCGTTTATCGTCGCTCGGATTCTGGACCTGGAATTTGTGGATTCTGTGGAGAGAAGCGGAATCCGACATCTGCCCTGGCATGTGGCCAAGAGAGGCTGATGGTGCCGCAGCGGAGCGGCGGCAATGAAAAAGGGCCAGGTCCACCGGACCTGACCCTTTCCGCAGCCGTGGGCCGACCGCCTTCTTTATTCAGCGTTCTTCTGACCGTCTTCGGCAACTGCCTCGGCACCTTCTTCGGCGGGAGCTTCGAATTCACCGCTCTTGACGGCCTGGCGCACGGCCGCCTTTTCACCGGCGCTGGCAAACTTGCTGTACTTGCCCAGCACGGGGATCAGCGTGCCATAGATGCGGGGGTTGGCCGCCAGGATTTCGCGTTGCTCCAGGAAGTCGGCCTCCCCCGTGAAGTTGCCCACCAGGCCACCGGCTTCACTGACCAGCAAGGAGCCGGCAGCCACGTCCCAGATGGACAGGCCGGACTCGAAGAAGCCGTCGGCGAAGCCGGCGGCCACATAGGCCAGGTCCAGGGCGGCCGAACCGGGGCGACGCACGCCGGCGGTGCGCTGCATGACCTCGCCCAGCATCAGCATGTACTGCTTGAAGTTGTCGCCGCGGCGGAAGGGGAAGCCCGTGGAGATCAGGCAGTCGCGCAGCTGGGTGCGCTTGGAGACGCGAATGCGGCGTTCGTTCAGATAGGCGCCGCGGCCCTTGGTAGCCGTGAACAGGTCGTTGCGGCTGGGGTCGTAGATCACGGCATGCTCGATCTTGCCCTTGTAGGCCAGGGCAATACTCACGCAGTACACGGGGAAGCCGTGGATGAAGTTCGTGGTGCCGTCCAGGGGATCGATGATCCAGACGTGGTCGGAGTTCTTGGCTCCGTGCTCGCTGCCCGATTCTTCGGCCAGGATGGAGTGCTGGGGGTAGGCGTTGAGCAGCGTTTCGATGATGATGCGCTCGGCCGCCTGGTCTACCTCGGTCACAAAGTCGTTCACCTGCTTTTGCGCAACGCGCACCGATTCCACATCCAGTGCGGCACGGTTGATGAGGGCGCCAGCGGCGCGAGCAGCCTTGATGGCCACGTTGAGCATGGGGTGCAGGGAGTTCGACATAAATTGTGAGTGCGTTGGCGATGCAGCCGGAGCAAAACTGGGCTGAACTACGCGGGTAAGAACGTAAAAGCCGCGACCGGCGATGCGGGGCGGCGACAATGGGCGCAATTCTACCCAGCCTGCGCTTTTTCTGCTTGCTCGTCCCGGCGGTCCGAGGGTCTTCTCTGCGGCACTTGCGGATGCGAGAGAGAACGGGCAGCGTAGGCTGCTGTCTTATCAAGGCCACAAGTGGGGCCTTTTGAATGGTTCTGCGTTGATGAAAACCCGATTCGTACTGATTGAAACCAGCCATGCCGGCAATGTGGGCGCGGCCGCCCGAGCGCTCAAGACCATGGGCTTCGACGACCTGGTGCTGGTGCGTCCGCGCTATCGGAACGTGCTGCGCAAGGAAGAGACCATCCAGCGTGCCAGCGGTGCGCTGGACGTGCTGGACAAGGCCCGAGTGGTCGATACCCTGGAGGAGGCCCTGGACGGCATCAGCCATATGTGCGCCACGGCGATGACGCCGCGCGACTTCGGTCCGCCCACACGCACGCCCCGAGAGCATTTTGAGCTGCTCCTGAAAGGAGCGCTGGATACGCGCTCCGCGCCTGCCGAGGAGGCCGCTGTGACCGATAACCAGCCCACGCCCGGTGCGTCCTGCAACCAGAAGGGCGTGGCCTTTCTGTTCGGCTGCGAGCGCTTTGGCATGAGCAACGACGATGTCTACCGCTGCGATGTGGCGCTGTCGATTCCGTCCAATCCGCAGTTCGGCTCGCTCAATCTGGGCTCGGCCATTCAGGTCATCGCCTATGACTGGCGCGCGGCGCTTGGCGGTTTTCCCGTGGTGGAGCACACGTCCGAGGTGCATCGCGCCGACATGGCCCAGGTTCAGGGCATGCTGGGCCATTGGGAGCAGGCTCTGGCCCATATCGGCTTTCTGGACCCGGCGGCACCCAAGAAGCTCATGCCGCGGCTTAACCAGCTTTTCAACCGCGCGCAGCTGACCCAGGAAGAAATCCATATTCTTCGCGGTGTTGCCAAAGCCATGCTGCAGAGCCAGCCACCAACCCGCTAGACTTCACTGGCTAAACATTTCCTCACGTTGTTATTTGATGCTTGATCGCCTGCGCTCCGACATCCAGTGCATTCTTGACCGCGACCCCGCGGCACGCAGCACCTGGGAGGTCATCACCTGTTATCCGGGGCTGCACGCCATCTGGCTGCAGCGCCCTGCGCACTGGTGCTGGACGCATGGCTTCAAATGGCTGGGCCGATTCATCTCGCACATGGGGCGCTGGTTCACCGGCATTGAAATCCACCCCGGCGCCGTCATCGGCCGCGAGGTCTTCATCGATCACGGCATGGGTGTCGTGATCGGTGAAACTGCCGTGGTGGGCGATGGCTGCACCATCTATCACGGCGTGACGCTGGGCGGAACCTCGCTGTACAAGGGGGCCAAGCGCCACCCGACCCTGGGCAGGAATGTGGTGGTCAGTGCGGGCGCCAAGGTGCTGGGGGGCTTCGAGGTGGGCGATGGTGCCAAGATCGGCAGCAATGCGGTCGTCATCAAGCCTGTGCCCGCAGGTGCCACGGCCGTCGGCATTCCGGCGCGCATCATTCCCAGCAAGACCGGTCAGAGCGCCGATGTGACCGAGCATGAGCTGGCTCCCAAGGTCGAGGCCAGGACACAGGCGGCGGCTGTTGTCGACGACGATTGCGGCAAGAGCGGCTTCACCGCCTATGGCGTGACGGCCGAAGTCGACCCCGTCGCCCAGGCCATGCGCTCGCTGTCCGAAGGCGCTGCAGGTCACGAAAAACAGATTGCGCTGCTGTGGGCCGCCATCGAGAAGCTCTCGATTCAGGGCCATGTCAAGGACTGTGTGCCTTGCGAGTCCGAGCGACCCGAGGCCTTCCGGAAGGACAAGATCGATCAGATTCTCGGGAAATAGCTCCGGATCGCTTGCCTGTCAGGAGACGGTTGATTCAGCTTCGGATCGGGAAAGCCGGCGCCTGTCGCCGGCTTTTTTCATGGTGCTTGCCCGTAGTCGATTTGAGGGGGGCACGCGTTGCCCATCCGTTCAAGACTGCCTGCCAGTCCCAATCCGAGGCGAGCAATGAAGAATGTGGAACAGGTCCTGCGCCAGCGCCATTCGGTGCGCGCTTTTTTGTCCAGACCGGTCGGCGCTGAGCAGGTCAGGCAACTGCTGGTGCTGGCCGGGCAGGCAGCCTCCGGTGGCAACCTTCAGCCCTGGCGCGTGACGGCACTGACGGGCGCAAGCCTGCAGGCCTTGCGCGAGGCCATGGCGGCGGCGCCCCCCGACTCCGATCCGGCCCTGGTCTACCCGGCCCGGCTCTGGGAGCCCTATCGCAGTCGCCGCTTTGACAACGGCGAAGCTCTTTATCGCTCCATCGGCCTGGAACGCGAGGACAGGGCTGGGCGGCTTGCCCAGCTGGCCGCCAACGCCCAGATGTTCGGGGCTCCGGTCGGCGTATTCGTGGCCGTCGAGAAACGCATGCTGCATGCGCAGTGGGTGGACCTGGGGATATACCTGCAATCGCTGATGCTGCTGGCGGCCGAGAGCGGGCTGGCCACCTGTGCCCAGGGTTTCTGGCGCAACTACAGTGATTTTGTGAGCCGTCACCTGGCGCTGCCGCCGGGCTACCAGATCGCGTTTGGCGTGGCGCTCGGTTATGAAGATTCCGCTGCCCCTGTCAACCGCTGGCGTTCCACCAGGGCTGCGCCCGGGGGCTGGTGCGAGATGCGCGGGTTCGAATGAGCCGGGTCTTGATGCCGCTGAAGGCAGGTGCATGGCGCTTTGACTGGCGCGACAAGATGGGGGCGATGAAGCCGAAGGCAGGACGCCGGGCGCCATGCAGACAGCCCGGCTGCTTCCTCAATGGCGGTCGCTCACTTCCACAGCGCGCACTTGCTTTCTTCCTTGGTGGTGAAGACCTGGTCGCCGGGCAGGGTCTTGAGCACCTTGAAGTAGTCCCAGGCCTTCTTCGATTCGGCCGGTGCCTTGACCTGCAGCAGATACATGTCGTGGGCATAGCGGCCGTCGGGGCGGACCACGCCCTTGGCATAGAAATCCGACAGCGGGGTGGATTTGAAGCCGGCCATGATCTTGTCGGCATCGGTCGTGCCCAGCTTCTCGGCCAGCTTCAGATACTGCATGGCGGCCGAGTAGTTGGCAGCCTGCAGCGAGGTGGGCATCTTCTTGAATCTGGCGAAGAAACGATCCGAGAACTTGCGGCTTTCGGGGTTCAGGTCCCAATGCCAGCTATCGGTGAACATCAGGCCTTCCGTGGCCTTGAGGCCCAGGCTGTGGATGTCGGAGCTGAACAGCAACAGGCCGGCGAGCTTCATGGTCTTGGTCAGGCCGAACTCGCGAGCCGACTTGATGGCGTTGATGGTGTCGCCGCCGGCGTTGGCCAGACCCAGGATCTGGGCCCTGGAGTTCTGTGCCTGCAGCAGAAAGGAGGAGAAGTCCGCCGTGTTCAGCGGGTGCTTCACGTCACCCTGTACCTTGCCGCCGGAGGCGTTGATGACGCGGGTGGTGTCGGCCTCCAGGGCCTGTCCAAAGGCGTAATCTGCCGTCAGGAAGAACCAGCTCTTGCCGCCCAGCTCCACCACGGCCTTGCCCGTCCCCTTGGCCAGTGCCACGGTGTCGTAGGCATAGTGCACGAAATAGGGGCTGCACTGCTCGTTGGTCAGCGCCGAGGTGCCCGCGCCGTTGATGAGGTAGACCTTCTTCTTCTCGTCGGCCACCTTACCCATGGCCAGGCCTGCGCTGGACGTGGTGCCACCGATCAGCATGCTCATGCCCTGGGTGTCGAACCACTCGCGCGCCTTGCTGGCCGCGATATCCGCCTTGTTCTGGTGGTCGGCCGTCAGCACCTCGACGGGCTTGCCCAGCAGCTTGCCACCGAAGTCGTCCACGGCCATCTGCACGGCCAGAGCGCCGCCCTTGCCGTCCACATCGGAGTAGAGCCCCGACATATCGGTAATGAAGCCGATGCGAATCTTGTCCTGCGCCTGGGCGCCGGCAGCAGCCAGCAGGCAGCCCAGTGCCAGCGTCATTGTTCTGGGTGAGAAAGCGGTAGCGGAGCAAACAGAGCGAGGCTTCATCAGAGTCATCTCCTGGGATGGTGAGTACCCGGTCACTGCGACGGGCAGCGAGCATGGTCGCAGCTGGCGCAGGCTGCGCCATCAGGGCAAGCACCGGGGCGGCGGGCCCGGGTATCCGGCGCGACCCGGGACAAGGCCGCAAGCTCCTACACTGCAGTGCAGCCATTTCGGAGAGAACAAGCGATGGATATTCGTCAAGCATTGCAGCAGCGCCGCTCGGTACGCGCTTTTCTGCCTCAGGCCGTGGCCTCAGCGACGGTGCGGGATTTGCTGGAGGCTGCGGCGCAGGCCGCGTCCGGCGGCAATATGCAGCCCTGGCGGGTGACCGCCGTGGGCGGTCAGGTACTCAAGGATCTGTGCGCCAGGGCCGGGCAGACCGAGGCCGTGCCGCGCCCCGGCCTGTCCTATCCGCCGGGACTGTGGGAGCCCTATCGCAGTCGCCGCTTCGAGAACGGCGAGGATCTGTATCGCGCCCTCAATATCGGTCGCGAGGACAAGGCCGCGCGCCTGGCCCAGCTGGCCAAGAACGGCCAGATGTTCGGTGCGCCCGTGGGCATTTTTGTGGCCGTGGAGGAGCGCATGGGTTATGCGCAATGGGTGGATCTGGGGATCTATCTGCAGTCCCTCATGCTGCTGGCCGTGGATAAAGGCCTGGCCACCTGCGCCCAGGGCTTCTGGCGCATGTACAACGATATGCTGATCGAGCAGTTGGCCTTGCCCGAGGGCTACCAGATTGCCTTCGGCATCGCCCTGGGCTATGAGGACGTCAGCGCTCCCATCAATCAGTGGCGCGCCAGCCGTGCGCCCAGCCATGAATGGCTGGCGCTCAAGGGGTTGGAGGCCGGCACGGATTAGGCGACCGGGGGTCAGCATAGTTAAACCGCATCCCTGCTGCGCCATTTGCGGCAAAACCAGCCTATACTGCGTGCAGCTCCGGGGTGTGCGAAAGCGCTGAGATGCCAGTCACTGTGAAAACAGTGCAGGCGAACCCGACGAACTTGATCCGGTTCATACCGGCGGAAGAAGAGCGGGACCCTGACGCAGGGCCTATGGACAGGACAGCCGGCACCAGTGCCAGCCCTGAAAACCATGGGCACAGCAAACCCCAGGCGCCTCGCGCACTGGGGTTTTGTCTTTTCTGGGCAGCCGGTGCGTGAAGAACCAGGCCGAAATTGCAGAATTTCGGCGGCACAGACCGGACACCCCATAGCGGGCAGGGCCTGTGCCGGGCAAGATCAGAGCAGGGCCGCACTCCACGGAGCGTTTGATGCATTTCAACCGCTTTGAGGAGACTGCGATGAACGCCCCTGATTCCATCTTTACGCCTGCTGCAGGCCATGCCCCCGATGCCGCCCGTTTTGCCGAGTTGCTGGCCCGGTCGCGCCAGCCGTTTCCAGCATCGACCAAGAGCTATCTGAGCGGCGCGCTGCACCCCCAGCTGCGTGTGCCGGTGCGCGATATCGCGCTCACCAATGGAGAGCAGGTGAGCGTCTACGACACTTCCGGCCCCTATACCGATCCCGCCGTGCAGATCGACGTGCGCCAGGGCCTGCCCAGCGTGCGCGGTGCCTGGATCGAATCGCGCGGCGACAGCGAATACTACGTGGGCCGCCAGCGCGTGGCGCTGGACGACGGCGGCAAGCGCGGCGAGGAAGACGCACGCGTGGCACAGCTGCGTGCCGAGGCTGCCGCTCTGCAGCGCCAGCCGCGCCGCGCGCGATCCGGCCAGAACGTGACCCAGATGCACTATGCAAGACGCGGCATCATCACGCCAGAGATGGAGTATGTGGCCCTGCGCGAGAACGGCCGCCGCGAATGGATGGCGCAGTACCAGCAGGATGCAGCGCGCGAGCTGCGTCTGGCGGGCAACAGCATGGGTGCCAGCATTCCCAAGATCATCACGCCCGAATTCGTGCGCGACGAAGTGGCACGTGGCCGCGCCATCATTCCGGCCAATATCAACCACCCTGAAATCGAGCCCATGGCCATAGGCCGCAATTTCAAGGTCAAGATCAACGCCAATATCGGCAATTCGGCCGTGACTTCCAGTATCGAGGAAGAGGTGGAAAAGCTGGTCTGGGCCATTCGATGGGGCGCGGACAATGTCATGGATCTGTCCACCGGCAGGAACATCCACACCACGCGGGACTGGATCGTGCGCAACTCGCCCGTGCCCATCGGCACCGTGCCGATCTACCAGGCGCTGGAGAAGGTCGGCGGCATTGCGGAGGATCTGACCTGGGAGATCTTCCGCGACACGCTGGTCGAGCAGGCCGAGCAGGGCGTGGACTATTTCACCATCCACGCTGGCGTGCGCCTGGCCTACATCCATCTCACGGCCCAGCGCCGCACGGGTATCGTGTCGCGCGGTGGCTCCATCATGGCCAAGTGGTGCATGGCCCATCATCGCGAGAGCTTCCTCTACGAGCATTTCGAGGACATCTGCGACATCATGAAGCAGTACGACGTCAGCTTCTCGCTGGGCGACGGACTGCGTCCCGGCTGCGCCAGCGATGCCAATGACGATGCCCAGTTTGCCGAACTGGCCACGCTGGGCGAGCTGACGCAGATCGCCTGGAAGCATGACGTACAGACCATGATCGAAGGCCCCGGCCACGTGCCCATGCACATGATCCAGCAGAACATGACCGAGCAGCTCAAGCACTGCCACGAGGCTCCGTTCTACACCCTGGGCCCGCTGACCATCGACATCGCTCCGGGCTACGACCATATCGCGTCGGCCATCGGTGCGGCCATGATCGGCTGGTTCGGCACGGCCATGCTGTGCTATGTCACGCCCAAGGAGCACCTGGGCCTGCCTGACCGCGACGACGTCAAGCAGGGCATCATTGCGTACAAGATTGCGGCCCATGCCGCCGATGTCGCCAAGGGCCATCCGGGCGCGCGCTCGCGCGACGATGCGCTGTCCCAGGCGCGCTTCGACTTCCGCTGGCAGGACCAGTTCAACCTGGGCCTGGACCCCGACACGGCCCAGGCTTACCACGATGAAACCCTGCCCAAGGACAGCGCCAAGGTGGCCCATTTCTGCTCCATGTGCGGGCCCAAGTTCTGCTCCATGAAGATCACCCAGGAAGTGCGCGACTTTGCCAAGCAGCAGGGCGTGAGTGCCGAGCACAGCATTGCCGTGGGCATGCAGGCCAAGGCGGCCGAGTTCAACCAGGCAGGCGGGGACTTCTACATTCCCATCGTCAATGCATCGACCGACACGACGGCGCGTTGATCGCGGATGAAGCAGGGTTGCAGCACTTGTGCATCTGGCGCTTTCAGCCTTCAAAACGAAAAGGCAGGCCGAAAGGCCTGCCTTTTTTGCCGAGCGATGTTCCAGGGGGCGCGGTGTTCGACTCAGAAAGGGTAGCTGGGCACGCCGCCCGTCAGATCGACCCAGCGGCCCAGCTCCAGCTGGTTGCCCTTGCCGGGAGCCATGGCGTAGAACGCGGGAGCCTGCTGGGGCATGCCGTGCGCGGCGATCGAGCTCAGGGCGAGCGAACTCAGAGGGATGCCGTAGTGGGCAAAGACCTGGCGCATGTCGCGGCCGATGATGCGGCTGGATAGCACGTACAGCAGTTCATGGTTGTCGATCTTCCGGTCGGCATAGTCGTTCATGCCCAGTGCGTTCCTGTGGGCGCTCCAGTAGGCATTGTTGTAGATCAGGCGTTCGCCGCGACCCAGCAGGCCCAGGAAGTCGATCACATCCGCAGGCTGTGGCTGGGCCTGTCCCAGGCGCTCCCGGGTGTAGATGAAGGCCAGCTGAAAGTGCACGGCACGCATGGCGTTGTCGGACTTGTTGGCCTGGGTCCAGAAGCGCTGGAACATATCGGCTTGCAGAGCGTTGCCGGTCTTGCCCGTGGCGCGTGCCGCCTGAATGTCCAGGTAGAGCTTTTTATGGTCGATGCGCTCGCCGCTGTTGTTCTCGACTCCGTGGGTGATGGCGTACTGGCGCAGGGCACTGGCATTGGCCAGGATGTTGTTGTTGCATTCCACAGGGCAGCCGCCGCCAGGGTTCTTGCCGCCCTGGCCGTCGGTGTCGGTCAGCAGCGTCATATGGCGCATCACGGTGTTGTGTCCCAGCTCATGCAACCAGCCCCAGCCGGGGGCCAGGCCGGCAGCACCGTCCGAAGGATTGCCCGAGCACAGAAAGCCGCAGGCCGCCAGCCAGCCGACAAAATGCTGCACGCCCGGCGCCCGCTGGATGCTGCCGCTGCAATCCCAGCCCAGCGTGGCGCAGACATTGTTCACATTGGCGCTGGCCGGCATGTTGTTGTAGCCGTTGGCCAGGTGGTTGCTGTCGAAGATCATGCCCTTGAGGCGGTCCACGACATAGGTGCGCGGAGGGTGGCCGCCGATGGCGCTTTGGGCGTAGCCAATGGTCTGCTGCACCTCGCCCCCCACCATCTTGGAGGTCTGCCAGCCAAAGTCGCCGCGTTGCAGCGCCTGCACGGCCTCGTCGATTTCCTGGGTGTCGGGATTGCGCGTGAAGTCGAAATGTGCGTATTTGACGCTGCCGCGTACGCGCAGCGTGACCACGCTGCCGGCCTTCGCTGCGGAGTAGTCGAGAAACAGAGGGCCGCCCCAGGCCGTGCTGTAGCTCAGCGTCTGGCCCGGGCTCAGGCGCGCCTGGTGCCCGTCCGGAAAGCGTGGTCGGGTGTAGTTTTCCTGGGCCAGGGGGTTGCCGCGCGTACGGATATTGCCGATCCGCAGCGCCAGTGCGGCGCCTGCTGCATCCACGATCTGCACCTGCACGCTCTTGCCCGGTACGGCGCCGCGGCCGATGGCCGTGCGGCCATCGGTCTGGGCAATGGTGACTTCGATGGTTTCCCAGCGGTCGCTGGTGGCCAGGCCGGTCGCGGCCTTGGGCATCCAGTCGGCAAAATTCAGCGGCGTGCTTTCATGCTCGCGCACGGCATAGCTCAGCGAATCGGCCGCCATGGTGCGGAAAAAGGCGCTGGCATCGGAGCGCCGCACCTGCGAATAGTCCACCTGCCGGCGTGCCAGGTCGGCCCAGAGCACCAGGCGGCGATGCGCCGCCATGGAGGGCTTGAGAGAGTAGTTGTCGGCAAACAGATTGATGCCCTGGCCTTCCTGGCCGAGCAGATCGTTGCGGATGCCGTCGAGCGCGCCGATCAGGCGCGTGTCTGCGGAGAAGTCGACGCTGCTGCCGTTTGCCAGGGCGGCGAGCGCGGATTCATGGGCGCCCAGCCGGTCGGCCGCATCGCGCTGCTGGGCTGCGGTTCTGCCGCCGATCTGGTAGCCGTCGGCGGGCGCCCAGTAATTGCCGGCGTAGCCGCCCAGCTCCATGCCCATGGCCTGCAGCACCTGGCGGCCGCCGGCCGAATCGCCCCAGTTGCTGTGCAGATAGATCACCCCCTTGCCGGCCTGCAGGTAGCGGCTGACCTGGTTGCTCAGCGAGGGCGAGAACGGCGTGTCCTGGCCGAAGACAAAGACATCGACGCTTTCCCAGCAACTGTTGGCAGGATCGGTGATGGCGCAGTTCACCATCTCGGCCCTGCCGCCCAGGCGGGCGACCAGGTTCGTGACCGAGGCCTGGCTGTAGTTCTGAGTCGCCACTCGCAGCGTGGCCGGCAGCGGGCCTTGTGTCTTGCCGGTGGCCAGCCAGGTGAAGCTGCGCCGGAACAGAGGCAGCTGTGCCTGATTGACCCCCGAGGCCGTGGCGAGCTGTCCCATCAGGTCCTTGCCATAGGCCAGGGCGCGGCCATTCTGGGCCGTTGCAATGCTGGCCAGCACATTGCCGTTGTTGGCCACCAGCAGAGGGCTGGCGCTGGTCGACAGCAAGGGGCTGACGCGCTGGCTGTTGTTGCCGAAGTCCAGGGAGGCAGCCGTGCTGTCATCCAGCAACTGGGCAAGCAGTCTCTGTTGCTGCAGTCGGGCCTGGCGGATCAGCTGCGTTGCCGATTGCAGCAGCTCCGTCTGGTCCTCGGCTTGCAGCAGGCGGCTGTCGCCGGCGCGCAAGGCCTGTTCAATGCGGCTGCTGGCCGGCGGTTCGGTCACCGGAGGCAGCACCGGCGGATCGACTTCAGGCGGAGCGACCTCGGGAGGCTTGGCACCGGGAGTGCCCGGCTGCACAGGGGTTTCGGTGCCAGGAGGCGTGGAGGGCGAGGAGTCACCCGAGCCACCGCCGCCGCAGGCGGTCAGGGCAAGGCTTGCCAGGAGAGTCAGGGTCCAGCGTGCAAACATGAATTTGTAAGTCGGGGCGCCGCAACTGGCAGCCATGCTGCATGGTCACGGGTCAATAGAACTACCTGCTTTTAGGTAGATGACAGGCATAAGGCCGATAAAGCGCGGCGCAGTGTAGCCTTATCCGTGAGCTTTATTGACCATGGTTCAACGGGGCTGTCCAACCCGAGGCGTGGCGTGGCAACCAGCTATTGACTCAGCACAAATGCCAATAGCGAAATAGACTGCATCCAGGTGTTTTGTTAATAACTGAAAAGTCCTGAGTAATGCAGGATTTATTCTATTGAAAATTGATGGTAAAGCACGACAGTAAAAGTATTGGTGCTATTAAGTAGATAGCAAAATAACTCAATGAAAAATTCGATTGTTTTATTTTGTAATTTATGTTTTAAATATGTGACTTATTCATTGATTTGGTATTTTGCACGCGACGATTTCAGCTGCAGAGTTTGCAGGCGGCGCAGCCATGGCTTGCGATTCGCACTGCTCAAGGTCGTAAAGAAAATGGGAGCCTGCGCTCCCATGTTTTTTCTGTTCACGCAAATCCGCCTTATCGCCAGTACTGGCATTTGCTTTCGGCCTTGGTAGTCCAGATCTGCTCGGCCGGCAGCTTCTTGATGATCTTGTAATAGTCCCAGGTGCCTTTGGACTCTGCCGGCGACTTGACCTGCATCAGGTACATATCGTGCACATAGCGGCCATCTTCGCGGATATAGCCCTGGCCGAAGAAGTCGTCGATCTTGGTGCTCTTCAAGGTGGCCATGACCTTGTCGGCGTCCAGCGTGCCGGCCTTTTCCACGGCCTTGAGGTAGTTCATGGTGGCCGAATAGTCGGCGGCCTGGATCTCGCTGGGGCGGCGCTGGGTCTTGGCCATGAAGGCGTCGGCAAACTTGCGTGAACCGTCGTTCATGTCCCAGTACCAGGGGGCGGTGAACTGCATGCCTTCGGTGTTCCTCAGGCCCAGGCTGTGGATGTCGCTGAAGAAGACCAGCAGGCCGGCCAGCTTCATGTTCTTGGTGACGCCGAACTCCTTGGCAGCCTTGATGGAGTTGATGGTGTCGCCGCCGGCATTGGCAAGGCCCAGAATCTGGGCCTTGCTGTTCTGGGCCTGCAGCATGAAGCTGGAGAAGTCGCTGGCGTTGAGCGGCGTCTTGACCGAGCCCAGCACCTTGCCGCCGCGCGCTTCGATGATCTTGCTGGTGTCGGCTTCCAGCGCATGGCCGAAGGCATAGTCGGCCGTCACGAAGAACCAGCTCTTGCCGCCCGTGTCGACCACGGCGCCGCCCGTGCCCTTGGCCAGGGCCACGGTATCGAAGGCGTAGTGCACGGTATAGGGGCTGCACTGTTCATTGGTCAGGGCCGAGCTGCCCGCGCCATTGTCGATGAAGACGCGTTTTTTCTCCTGCGCGACCTTGGCCATCGCCAGGGCCGTGGCCGAGTTTGTGCCGCCGAAGACCAGGCTGATGCCTTGCGTGTCTATCCATTCGCGGGCCTTGCTGGCCGCGATATCGGCCTTGTTCTGGTGGTCTGCCGTCAGCAGCTCGATAGGCTTGCCCAGTACCTTGCCGCCAAAGTCGTCGATCGCCATCTGTATGGCAACGGCACCGTTCTTGCCCTCCACGTCGGCATAAAGGCTGGACATGTCGGTGATGAAGCCGATCTTGACTTTTTCCTGCGCCATGGCGGGAGCCGCGAAGGCTGCCGTCAGGGCGAGAGCCAGCAGGGAAGCAATGGGCGCAGACTGGGACAAGCGATGCATGAAGTCTCCTGAAAATTATGAGAAATGTGGAGAGAGCGTGCAGTGTCCGGTCGGCGGGTGGCCGCCGTCGCTGCATCGCAGCAAACATGCTAGGGGCGGCCCATGCGTCTGGCATCGGGGCAAGCACTTGCGGGAAATCCCAAGGGATATACCTATATTGATAGCTTATATCGCTTACCTTTAATAGATTTCAGATGGTTTTATTGCTGAAATCAATGAATGAAAGGCGTAACACGCTTTTATTATGATAGCGATTGCAGCGAGATACCGGCGGCACGGATGCCGCGCCGGCGCCATGAAAAAAGCAGCCCGTAGGCTGCTTTGGTAGATGTTTTGGCAGGGATTGCACCCGGCGCTTCAGGCTATGCCGTGCGGGGCGCGCGAATCGCGGTCTTGGGGCGGAAGGCCTTGCAGATCTCGTCATGGGTCTCGAGATAGGGGCCGCCGATCAGGTCGATGCAATAGGGCACGGCGGCAAAAATGCCGTTGACCTTGGATTTTCCGTCGGCGTCCTTGAGTCCTTCCAGCGTCTCGGCAATTGCCTTGGGCTGGCCCGGCAGATTGATGATCAGGCTTCTGCCGCGTATCACCGCCACCTGGCGCGAGAGGATGGCGGTGGGCACAAAGGCCAGGCTGATCTGGCGCATCTGCTCGCCAAAGCCCGGCATTTCCTTTTGGGCCACGGCCAGGGTGGCCTCGGGCGTCACATCGCGCAGCGCGGGGCCGGTCCCGCCCGTAGTCAGCACCAGGCTGCAGCCTGCATCGACCAGCTCGATCAGTGCCGCGCTGATGCCGGCCTGCTCGTCGGGAATCAGGCGTGCTTCGAACGTCACGGGGTTCTTCAGTGCCCTGGACAGCCATTCCCGCAGCGCGGGCAGGCCCTTGTCTTCATAGACACCACTGCTGGCGCGGTCGCTGACGGAGACAATACCGATCTTCACGGCATCGTGAAGATATTCGCTCGCATCACTCATCGCCGTCGTCCTCGGCACCCGCATCGGCCTTGCCGGCGCCGGCCAGTTGCTCGCGTACCAGCTGGAAGAGGTCGCGATAGGCGCGGCCCTTGCTGACTTCCTTGGGCTCGGCATCGGGGCCGGCGGCAGCGGCCGCTGCGGCGGCCTGTTCCTTGGCTTTCTCGATATCCTTGCGCGACTGCCGGATCAGCGAGCGCAGCTGTTGCACATCGGTGCCTGGGAAATGGTCCAGCCAGATGGACAGGGCCGCTTCCTCGACGACCAGGCGGTCGCGCCACTGCTCGGCCACCTGAAGCGACATTTTTTCGCTGGCCGAGCCGTTGCGCTGCTCGTCCAGCGCCTGCTTGACGGCGGCGACCTGCTCAGGCGTCAGCTTGCGCATGAGCTTGCCCACATACTGGAGCTGACGGCGCTTGCCTTCGAAGTTGGTGATGCGCTTGGCCTCGGCCAGCGCGTCGATCAACTGGTCGGACAGTTGCAGGCGCTTGAAGAGGTCGCTGCGCAGCGTCATCAGCTCCTTGCCCAGATCCTGCAGCGCATCACTTTCGCGCTTGAGGTCGGTCTTGGTGGAGTCGTAAGTGCCTTTGAGTTCGGCCTTGAGTTCAAGGTCCAGTTCGCTGCCTTCGGCAACGAACTTTCCGCGAACAAAATAGCCTTTGGTGGGTTTGCGTGACATGGTAAGGGGGCAATATCGGTGGCAGCGCAGAGGGCGCCGCAGTGGCGGCTATCATAGCCGCCGCTATGAAAAAACCTCGCTCCAGCAATACAAGCACTTCCAGTGCACAGGCCCAATCCGCACCGCAAGCCGGTTTCAGCTTCAGCCAGGCCTTTTTCGAGGGCCTGGTGGACCAGGCACTGCAGCATGCCAAGAAACTGGGTGCGACAGATGCCGGCGCCGAGGCCTCCGAAGGCTGCGGCCTGTCGGTCAGCGTGCGCAAGGGCCAGCTGGAGACCGTGGAGCGCAACCGCGACAAGTCGTTGGGCGTGACCGTCTATCTGGGCCAGCGTCGTGGCAATGCCAGCACTTCGGACTTCTCCGAGGCTGCCATCAGGCAGACGGTGCAGGCCGCCTACGACATCGCGCGCTTCACGGCCGAAGATCCGTTTGCCCGCCTGCCCGACAGCGCCGATATCGCGCTGCCCGGCACGCACCGTGATCTGGAGCTGTTTCACCCCTGGGACATTACCAGCGAGCAGGCCGCCGAGATGGCGCTGCGCTGCGAGGAGGCCGCCTTCAAGACCCACCGTCGTGTGAGCAACAGCGAGGGAGCGGGCGTCTCGGCCCAGCAAAGCCATTTCTTCACGGCCCATACCAACGGTTTTCGCGGTGGCTACGCCAGCTCGCGCCACAGCATGTCGGTGGCACCCATCGCCAAGCTGCCCGGCAAGAATGGCGAGATGCAGCGCGACTACTGGTACAGCTCCATGCGCAATGCGGCCGATCTGGCCTCGCCCGAGGCCGTGGGCCGCTATGCCGCAGAGCGCACGCTGAGCCGTCTGGGCAGCCGCAAGATTCCGACCATCGAATGCCCGGTGCTGTTCGAGTCTCCCCTGGCCGCCGGCCTGCTGGGCAGCTTTGTGCAGGCCGTCAGCGGCAGCGCGCTGTACCGCAAAAGCACGTTCTTGCTGGACTCCATGGGCAAGCCCATCTTCCCCAAGCACATCGATGTCGAGGAAGACCCCTTCGTCCTGGGCGGCAAGGGCAGCTCTCCCTTTGACGAAGAGGGCGTGCGCGTGCAGGCCCGCAAGGTGGTGGATGCCGGCCGCGTGGAGGGCTATTTCCTGTCCAGCTACTCGGCGCGCAAGCTGGGCATGAAGACCACGGGCAATGCCGGCGGTTCGCACAACCTGGTCATGACTTCGCGCCGCACCAAGGCGGGCGACGATCTGGACGCCATGCTCAAGAAGCTGGGCACGGGCCTGTTCGTGGTCGAGCTGATGGGCCAGGGCGTGAACTATGTGACTGGCGACTATTCGCGCGGTGCCAGCGGCTTCTGGGTGGAGAACGGCGAGATCGCCTTCCCCGTGGACGAAATCACGATCGCGGGCAACCTCAGGACCATGTTCAAGGGCATCGAGGCCATCGGAGCCGATGCCTATAACTATGGCGCCAAGACCGTGGGCTCCATGCTGATCAATCGCATGAAGGTGGCCGGCAGCTGATCGCCGCAGATTGCCCCATGTAAAAAGCAGCCCGGTGGCTGCTTTTTTTGTGTCTGTATCAGCTCTCGGCGGCGGCCTGAACAATGCAGTGCGAGAGCTTCTCGAAATGCTTGTGGGCATCGGCACTGAGCTCGATCTGCTTGCGTCTGGCATCTTCGGTGTCGGCCAGCAGGATCCAGCCTTTTTGGCGCATGGACTTCAGACGGGTGTGAATCGTGGCCGGCGATCCCAGTTCACGCTGGGCCATCAGGTCTCTGACGCAAAGACGCTCCTGGCGCGTGCCGGCATTGGCAATTTGTTCCAGCAGGCGCTCCTCCAGCGGGTCCAGTGCGGGCAGCACCGGCAGGTTGCGGATGGTCGCTGCCAGGTGCAGAAAGCGTAAGTAGATATCGGCAGACAGGGACTTTGGCATGAGAAGGCAAAAACAGACGAAGCGCCGATGACGCAGCACGAATCAACGGCGCTCATAATACTGCGCAGACAGTGAACAGGGTCGGCGGCAGCGCATGAAGAACATTTGGACGCAATTTTCGGTGGCGGTAATCACGGCGGTGCTGTTCTTGGCAATGCTGGCCTTGAATCAGTGGATTTTCTCCGAACTGGAGTTTGTCAGGGGCGTCAACTGGATATACCTGCCTGCCGGTGTGCGTTTGCTCTGTACCCTGCTTTTTGCGGAAGCGGGTGTAGCCGGGCTTTTTGTCGTGTCATGGCTGGTCTGCCACTTTTACTTCTTCCCCGATGACGGGTTGCGAGCGTTTGCGGGCGGCATCATGGCCACGCTTGCCCCCTATGGCACGTATTGCGCAGCCCGCAAATGGATGGGACTCGGTCGCTCCCTCAGTCATCTCACGCCGCAGCGCCTGCTATGGCTCAGTGCAGTCTACGGGCTGAGCAATGCCTTGCTGCACCAGGGCTGGTCCGTCATCCGGGGAGACGGCTTCCAGCTGGACCAGCTTCTGGTGATGATGGTGGGCGACTTCAGCGGGACCCTGATCGTGCTGTACGCCTTCAAGGCCCTGCTCATGCTGCCGGTGAAGGTGGACCGCTATCTGCTCAAGTGACGCCGCTGCCCGCACCTGGCGACCGCCTCCCTGATGGTCCGTTGTGTGCTGTTCGTCCACAGCGTGACGGAGGGCAGGTCATACTAGGGGACCCGATCTGGAAATCCAACAATAGTCGTCAGTGTCATGAGTTCTGCATCCTCGCCCACCTCCGGCATGAGCCGCCCGGACTGGCTCAGCGCCATCATCGTCATCGTGGTCTGGGGTCTCAATTTCGTGGTCATGAAGTGGGGGCTGGCCAAACTCTCGCCCTTGCTGCTGTGTGCGCTGCGCTTTGCTGCCGCATCGCTGCCATTTCTGCTCTTCGTGCGTCCGCCCGTGAATCTTTCCTGGGGTTTGCTGGCGGCCTACGGGCTGGTGCAAGGGGTCGGACAATTCGGCCTGCTGTTCACCGGCATGAAGCTGGGCATGCCTGCCGGAATGGCGTCGGTGGTACTTCAGACCCAGGCATTCATCACCATGTTGCTGGCCGCAGCATTCCTGCAGGAAAAGCCGCAGCGCTGGCAATGGCTGGGTCTGTTCATCGCACTCGCAGGGCTGCTGTTGATTGGCGCAGCCCATGGTGAGGGGGCATCGGATATGACGCTGATCGGCTTTGTGCTGACCGTGGGCGCCGCAGCCATGTGGGCCGGCTCGAATCTGCTGACCCGCGTGGCGGCCCGGCAGGGCTCTTACGAGCCGGTGTCCTTCATTGTCTGGACCAGCGTCTTCCCCATCCTGCCGCTGCTGGCGTTGTCGGTCTGGGTGGATGGCGCAGAGTCGGTCGTCTCGCAGCTGGGATCCATAGGCTGGAGCGAGCTGGGTGTGATTGCCTATCTGGCCTTTTTGTCCACCCTGCTGGGCTATGGCCTCTGGACCCGCCTGCTGCAGCGCTATACCGCCAGTACCGTGGCCCCTTTGTCGCTGCTGGTGCCGGTGATCGGTCTGCTTTCGGCCATGCTGCTGTTGGGAGAGTCGCCCAATGGTCTGCAATGGCTGGGTACGCTGGGCGTTCTGCTGGGCATGGTGGTCAACCAGTTTGGCGGCAGATGGCGGCGTCGCGATGCCTTGCGCGGAGCTGGGCCCGATCAGCGTGGCCCGTGACGCTGCATCGCAACGTACCGGCATGCCGCATCGGCTTGCAGGTCCGGGACTGTTGCCGATCCTGCATTTTTTTGATCATTCGCCCTGAATCACGATTATTGAATCTCGTATTCATCATTATTATTGCTGGTATTCATATGAAAGCATGACTTTTCCATTCTGGATTTGAGCCGGCCCGGGATGCGAATACGCAAAGGAATAATGATGCGTGAGGGAGATCTTGGCGCGATGCCTCCGGAGCTGCAGCTGGCCCAGTTGCAGGCGCTGGACAGGGTCATGGCCATGGCCGAGTTCGGCCTCGATGGAGTGCTGCTTCGTGCCAATGACAACTATCTGCAGCTCATGGGCTTGACCCGTGAGCAGTCGCAGGGACGACCGCACCGCAGCTTTTGCTCTGCGCGTCTGGCCGATAGCGCCAGGTACGGGGAAGTCTGGGCGCACCTGTGTGCGGGCAATGCGTATTCCGGCGTGGTGGAACGATTGCGCAGCGATGGCAGCAGCTGCTGGCTGGAGGCAACCTACACACCGGTGATGGATGCCCAGGGGCAGGTGGTGCATATCCTGAAGATCGCCACCGACGTCACCCAGCGGCGTGCCCGGGAGCAGACGCAGCAGGAGCATCTGCACCGTCTGTCCCTGGTGGCCGACGCCTCTGATACGGCCGTGATCATCAGTGACGGAGCCTCCCGCATCGTGCATGTCAACGGCGGCTTCACGCGCATGTTCGGATGGCGCACGGAGGAGGTTGCAGGACGCATGCCGATTGCCCTGCTGGCTCCCCAGCTGCCCGAGGCGGCGGCAGAGCGCTACCGTTCGGAGCTGCGCGCCGGCCAGCCCGTGGGGCGCGAGGAGATCGTGGTCGGCAAGAATGGCCAGCGTTACTGGGCCAAGGTCATCAGCAACCCCATCCTCGATGCGGACGGCTGCTGGCAATACACGGTGTCCATGCTGACCGACATTACCCGTTCCAAGATGCACGAGGCCTTGCAGCATCGCGTGCTGGAGGCCATGGCACGCGAGCGGCCGCTGGTGGAAGTGCTGGAGATGGTGTGCCTGGAGGTCGAGAGAATTGCGCCGGAGGTGACGGCCTCGATTCTCGAGGTCGATGCCCAGGGGCTGCTTCACCCGCTGGCCGGTCCCAGTCTGCCGCAGTCCTATTCGGCATTGATCGACGGACTGGCCATAGGTCCGAGCGCGGGCTCCTGCGGAACCGCCGCGTGGCGCAATGCACCGGTGCTGGTGGACGATATTGCACAGGATCCGCTGTGGGCCGATTTCAGGCACCTGATCCTGCCATTGGGCTTCAAGGCCTGCTGGTCCACCCCCATTTGCAACAGCGAGGGCAAGCCGATAGGCACTTTTGCGTTTTATTACCGGGAACCCCTGGCCGGAGATGCATCGGCTTTTCACCAGCAACTGGTGGATGCCTGCATCCACCTGTGCGCTCTGGCGCTGGAGCGCGAACTGTCGCGCGCGCGCATCCGTCAGCTGGCGTTCTACGACGGACTGACGGGATTGCCCAACCGCAGCCTGCTGCAGGCCAAGGCCGATCAGGCGATTGCGTCGGCAGCCATCCACGATGCGCAACTGGCGGTACTGTTCATCGATCTGGACCGCTTCAAGCAGGTCAATGACTCTCTGGGCCATCCCGTGGGGGACGAATTGCTGCGCAGTGTCGCTGCACGGCTGCAGCGCGTGCTGCGCAGCTCCGATATTGCCGGGCGTCTTTCGGGTGACGAATTCGTGGCCGTGCTGCCGCATTGCGATGCGGAATATGTGGCCAGTACCATCGAGCGCCTGCAGGAGCTGCTGGCCGAGCCCCTGAACATTGCAGATGCCTCGCTGGCCATTTCCGCCAGCGTGGGCATTGCGATGTTCCCCTCGGATGGACGGGACATGGAGACCCTGGTTCATCGTGCCGACATGGCCATGTACCAGGCCAAGAGCAAGGGGCGCGGGCGTTTCTGCTTCTTCAGCAGCGAAATGAACCGTCTGGCCCAGGAGCGCCTGGCCTTGGAGACCGCGCTGCGCAAGGCGCTCAAGAGCGGTGGCCTGCGTCTGCATTACCAGCCCCAGATCGAGATGGCCACCGGCCGGCTCTATGGCGTGGAGGCGCTGGCGCGCTGGAGCCATGCGGAGCTGGGCGAGATTTCGCCGGCCCGCTTTATTCCGCTGGCCGAAGAATGTGGGCTGATTGCCGATCTGGGAAGCTGGGCGCTGGAGGAGGCCTGCCATCAGCTGTCGCAGTGGCGTGCCAAGGGGCTCGAAGTTCCGGCGGTGTCGGTCAATCTGTCGCCATCGAGTTTTCACAACCTGGATCTGCCCCGGATGATCGCCGACACGCTGGACCGCAACGACCTTGCGCCGCAGGACCTGACCCTGGAGCTGACGGAAAGCATTCTGCTGGACACCAATCCCAGCACCATGAAAACCATCAACGAGGTGCATGCGCACGGCGTGCGCCTGTCCATGGACGATTTCGGCACCGGCTATTCCAGCCTGAGCTATCTGCGCAGATTGCCGGTCAGTGAACTCAAGCTCGATCGCAGCTTCGTGGCCGATCTGGAGCATGACGAGGCCGCCCGGGCTCTGAGCAGTGCCATCCTGGGCATCGGCAAGAGCCTGCACCTGACGGTGGTCGCGGAGGGCGTGGAGACGCCGACGCAGAGCGTGATGCTGTGCGAGCAGGGCTACCCGGTGGCGCAGGGATTTCTGTTTGCCAGGCCGCTGGCGCCGCAGGAGTTCGAGCAATGGCTGCTTGTCAATGCGACTTCCGCAGCGGCGGCTGCGCACAGTGCGCTTGCGGCATGAGGGGGCTGCTCAGACGGGGGCGGCATCGATGCAGTGACGCGCGCCGCGACGGCGGCCTGTCTGGCCTCCAGGGGGCTTGTCGCCGAAGCAGGGCTACGGCGGCTATGCCTGGCCTTGTCGCCTGAGGGTCGCCAGGAGCGGAGGACGCCGCCGCAATGGCTGCGTCCGCCGGACTGGGCATCAGTAGGCGGCGGCGGGGCGTGCCGGTGCGGTCACCGTGGAGCCGGCGAACTGGCTGCGCAGCTTGCGCGCGGCGTTCACGAACATCAGCAGGTCCACACCGACGGCCACAAAGCTGCAGCCCAGATCCAGGTAGCGTTGTGCCAGTGCAGGGTCCGAGGTCAGCGTGCCTGCCGCCTTGCCGCTGGCAATAATGGTTCGCATCGCTGCCTCGATGGCGGCCTGTACTTCGGGGTGGCCGGGGGTGCCGCGGTGGCCCATGGAGGCGGCCAGGTCGGCCGGTCCTATGAAGACGCCGTGCACGCCATCCACGGCGCAGATGGCTTCGAGATTCTGCAGGGCCGTGGTGGTCTCGGCCTGCACCAGCAGGCAGACCTCGTCGTCGGCCACATTCAGATAGTCGTCACGGCGGCTCCACAGGGAGGCCCGTCCCACCGCGCTCCCGACGCCACGCACGCCCAGGGGCGGGTATCGGGTGGCTGCCACCACGGCCCGGGCCTGATCCGCCGTGTCCACCATGGGCACGAGCAGGGTCTTGACGCCGATGTCCAGCATCTGCTTGATGAGAGACGTGCTGCCTTCCACCACCCGCACCACGGGGTGGGCAGGGTGCGGGGCCACGGCCTGCAGGCCGGCCAGGGTGCTGCGCAGATCGTTGGGCGCATGCTCGCCATCGATGAGCAGCCAGTCGTAGCCCGTGGTGGCAGCAGCTTCGGCCAGATAGGGGTCGGCCATGGACAGCCATAGCCCGATCTGGGGCTGGCGGGCGCAGAGGGCGGTCTTGAAGGGGTTGTAGGCAGGCATGCTTTTCTCGGTTGGATTAATCATGGCGTGGGAGAAGGCCTCGGCGATGCAGAGAACCCGGCTCACAGCAGGTGACCGGCGGGCAGCGGCCTGCCTGCCAGGTGGTCGACGATATTGGCGGCCGTCAGCATCGCCACGCGCAGCGCCGCCTGGCGCGTCACGCCGGCCACATGCGGCGTCAGCAGCACCTGGGGCAACCGGGTCAGCGGATGGCCCTGGGGCAGTGGCTCGATGTCGAAGGTGTCGAGTCCGGCGCCACCCAGATGGCCGCTTTCCAGTGCCGCCAGCAGCGCGGTCTCGTCGACCACGGGGCCGCGTGCAGTGTTGATCAGCAGGCTGCCCGGGCGCAGCAGTGCCAGTTCGCTTGCACCTATCAGGCCGCGTGTCTGCTCGGTCAGCGGGCAGTGCAGACTCAGGATGTCCACGCGGGGCAGCAGCTGGCGCAGATCGGGTTCGCAGTCAAAGTCGTCGGCCTGGCCTGCGGGGCGCAGCACCAGCACCTTGGCGCCCAGGGCCGCAGCCAGCTGCGCGGTGGCACGGCCGATGGCACCATAGCCGACGATGCCCACTGTGGAGCCGCGGAAGTCGCGGCCCTGCCAGCTGCTGCCGGCCCAGCCGCCTGCGCGAACCTGCTGGTCCAGCTGCGGCAGCTGCCGCACTAGCGCCAGCATCAGCGCCAGTGCATGTTCGGCAACGGCCGGGGCATTGGCGGCCAGCGCCACGGCCACGGCCACACCCTGGGCACGCGCAGCTTCCATGTCCACGCTGTCCACACCGGCCCCGTTCTTGGCCACGATGCGCAAGGCGGGGGCAGCCCGCAGCACGGTGGCGCTCACCGGCTTGGAGCCGCGCAGGACCAGGGCCTGCGCGCCGGTCTGCGCCAGCCGCTTCGCCAGGCTTTCCGCAGTGATGGGTTCGGCCATGAAATGGATCTGTCCGCCTGCTTGCTGCACCACGGCCTGGGCTTCGGGGGCCCAGTGCTCGGCGGTGACGAGAACATTGAAGGGAGTGGAGGTTGTGGTCATGCTTGTTCGTTCACCCAGTCCGGCTGCACGCGCACATGGCGAATATGCTGGCGGAACACGGTATAGGCCAGATGCAGAGCGCCGTCGGCGCCCTGGCGGATGGAGGGGTAGGAATACTCGCGGTTGCGGCCGTGCTCCGAGTCGTTGCTCATGCACCAGCCGTCGCCCGTTTCGAGATTGCGTTGCCAGGGCCAGCTCAGGCCGTCGTCGGCCGACAGGGCCAATGTCATGGGCGCACGCGGAGCGCCCCAGAACGCGCGGCGCTCGCCGGCCGCAGCGGTTGCCGGTGTTGCCGGGCGGTCGTCCAGCTCGTCATACAGCGACTCGCGCCGCTGGGTGGCGTCGGCAGCGCTGCTGGCGTTGAAGATCATGGCCAGGCGCCCGTCGGCCAGGCGCAAGGCCTGGATGGACGAGTTGTTGTTCGGCAGCTCAGTGGCCTCGGGCTGCTGCCAGCTCAGGCCGCCGTCGTCGCTGCGGCTGCGGTAGACATGGTCGGCCCAGCGGCTGCGAAAGAACGCCAGCAGGCCGCCGTCCGAAGCCTGAACGATATTCATGTGCACGCAGCCCTGGCTGCCGGGCACGGCAATGCGCTGCCAGCTGCGTCCCTGATCCGCCGAGCGCAGCACACCGCTGTCGTCGTGGCTGCCATCCCAGGCCAGGCCCGGTTGGGCACGGCAGTGGAAGACCGGCAGCAGCCAGCTGCCGTCCGCATGGACATGGAGGGGTTGACGCACGAAGGTGCCTGCCGGTGCATCGGCCAGCGTCTCGGTGGGCCCCCAGCTCCGGCCCTGATCGCGAGACAGGCGCCGGCGCACGACCGAGGTGTTCTGGTGGCCCGAGTACTGGGCCGTATGCAGCAGCCACAGTGCGCCATCCGGTGCGGGAAACAGCACGGGGTTCTGTTCCGAGCGTTCGACATCGTCCGAGAGCTGGACGGGCTCGGACCACTGCGCAGCACCCGGGGCGAGGCGCGACATGAAGACCGAGATGTCGGAGCGGCCCTCCATGGATCCGCCGAACCACACGCAGGCCAGGGTGCCGTCGTCCAGCATCATCAGGTTGGCGGCATGGGCCTGTACACAGGGCGAGGGCAGATCCGCCACCAGGCGGTCAGGGTCTTCGGGGTGTGGGCGCAGCCATCCATCGGGCATGGGTTTTCCTTGGTTTGTCATGACACGGTGCTGTCTTCAATACGTCTGGTTGTGGGGCGGGACCGCGGTCAGGTGTCGGGCACGAGTCGATGCGGTGCGTGCCGCCCCGCGGCGAAGGCGCGAGCGCTCTTGGATGACCGGAGCGCGCGACGCCAGCGTTGAGAAAGCGGCGCAGACGCTCGGAACCGATCAATCCGCTTTGATCTTCGCTGTCTTGATGAGACCGCCCACGCGCTGGTATTCACGGGGCACGAAGGCGCGCAGCTCAGTGGCATCGCCGCTGCCCGGGGTCACGCCCAGATCGCGCAGCTTGGAGACCACCTCTGGCTGCTTGAGTGCCTTGGCCAGTGCACCGGAGAGCCTGGCGCTGACATCGGCGCTGGTCTTGGACGGCGCAAACAGTGCGTACCAGGCCGAGAACTCGAACTGTGGGTAGCCGGCTTCGGCGAAGGTCGGCACATGGGGCAGCTCGGGCAGACGGGTGGTGGAGCCCACGGCCAGGGCGCGCACCTTGCCGCCGCGCAGCAGCGGCATGGAGTTGGTCGCGGTATCGAAGATGACCGGAATGCGCCCGCCGATCAGATCCACGATGTGGGCATTGCCGCCCTTGTAGGGCACGTGGGTCATGGGGACCCTGGCGATGGACACGAACAGTTCGCCGGCCAGGTGCAGCGGCGAGCCGTTGCCCGAGGAGCCGTACATCACGGCCTGCGGGTCCTTGCGGGCCGCCTCCACCACATCCTTGAGCGATTTGTAGGGCGAGTCGTTGGCGGTGATGGCGATGATGGGGGCGCTGCCGATCATGCCGATGGGCTCGAAGTCCTTGACCGGGTCGTACTCGGTCTTGATCAGGTGCGGGCTGGCGGCGTGGGTGGCCAGGCCACCGACGAGCAGCGTGTAGCCGTCGGCCGGTGCGCGCGCCACGATGCCCGCACCCAGCAGTGCCCCGGCGCCGGGCCGGTTGTCCACCACGCTGGCGGTTCCCAGCAACTCGCCCATCTTCTGGCCGACCAGCCGCCCCAGCATGTCATTGGCACCGCCTGCGGGATAGGGCACCACAAAGGTGATGGGCTTGCTCGGGAAGTTCCCCTGGGCCTTTGCCAGCGGCATGGCTCCGGCCAGGGCCAGCGCTGCCAGCGCGCCCAGCATGGGTCTGCGGGTGAGGTGTCTGGATCTGCTCATGGTTTGTCTCCGGTTGTGAGTGGTTCTAGCGACCGTCTTGCGTCAATCCAGTTGTCCCTGGCAGACGTATTTGATATGCAGGTAATCGTCGAGCCCGTGGGTGGAGCCTTCGCGGCCGTAGCCCGACTCCTTGACGCCGCCAAAGGGGGCCGCCTCGGCGGCCAGCGCGCCTTCGTTGACACCCACGATGCCCGATTCCAGGGCCTCCGCGACGCGCCAGATGCGGCGTAGGTCCTGGCTGTAGAAATAGGCGGCCAGACCGAAGGGCGTGTCGTTGGCGGCGGCGACAACCTCGGTCTCGTCGTCGAACACGGTCAGCGGTGCCACGGGGCCGAAAGTCTCCTCGCGGGCACAGGCCATGTCCGCAGTGGCCCCCGAGAGCACGGTGGGGGCGTAGTAGGTGGGCCCCAGCTCGGGCAGACGGCGCCCGCCCGTGAGCACGCTCGCGCCCTTGGCCACGGCGTCCTCCACATGGCGGGCGATCTTCTCGACCGCGCGGTCATTGATCATGGGGCCGATCTGCGAGGCCGGGTCGCTGGCGGGGCCCACGTGCAGTGCGGCCACGCGGGCACTGAGCAGCTGGGCAAAGATCTCGTACACGGCGCGGTGCACAAAGACGCGGTTGGGGCAGACGCAGGTCTGGCCGCCGTTGCGGAACTTGGCGGCCATGAAGCCGTCCACGGCGGCCTCCACATCGGCATCCTCGAAGACGATGAAGGGCGCATTGCCGCCCAGCTCCAGCGAGAGCTTTTTCAGCGTGTCGGCGCTGCGGCGTGCCAGATGCTTGCCCACGGGCGTGGAGCCGGTGAAGGTGATCTTGCGCACGCGGCTGTCGTCCAGCCACTGATCCACCACCTCGGGCGTGCGCTCGCGCGAAGCCGTGACGATGTTGAGCACCCCGGCCGGCACCCCGGCTTCGTGCGCCAGCAGCACCAGGGCCAGCGAGGTCAGCGGCGTGTCCTCGGCCGGCTTGCAGACCACGGTGCAGCCCGCGGCCAGGGCGGGCGCGATCTTGCGCGCGATCATGGCGGCCGGGAAGTTCCAGGGCGTGATGGCGGCGACCACGCCCACGGGCTCGCGCAGGGCGAACATGCGCCGGCCCGGCATGGGCGCGGGAATGACTTCGCCGTTCATGCGCGTGGCGGCCTCGCCGAACCATTCGATGTAGCTGGCGGCATAGGCTACTTCGCCCTTGCCTTCGGCCAGCGGCTTGCCCTGCTCCAGCGAGATCAGCGTACCCAGATCGTCCTGATGGTGCAGCACCAGGTCGTTCCAGCGCTTGATGATGGTTGCGCGTTGCTTGGCCGGCAGCTTGCGCCAGGCTGGCAGCGCCGCCTGGGCGGCATCCGCGGCAGCGCGCGCGTCGGCTGCACCTGAATCAGGTACGTCGGTAATGGTGCTGCCCGTGGCCGGATCGGTCACGGAAAAGCAGTCGCCGCTGGCTGCGGGCACCCAGGCGCCGGCGATGAAGTTGGCACTGCGCTGCAGTTCGGTGCGTTGCAATCTGAGTGGCATGGCGTTCATGGTGAAAATCGCAGAAAGTGAAGATCGGATAAGGGCGCAAAGCTCTGGAAGATGCGTTTTCCTCAGCTCACGATGCCCAGGTGCCAGGGCACGAATTCATGGTCGCCCAGTCCCAGGACTTCGCTCTTGGTCGGTTCGCCGCTGGCATGGCGCAGGATCTGCTCGAAGATCTGCTGGCCCAGCTCGGGCACGGTCAGCTCTCCGTCGACGACCACGCCGCAGTTGATGTCCATGTCTTCCTGCAGGCGCTGGTACATGGGCGTGTTGCTGGCCAGCTTGATGGTGGGTGCGGGTTTGCTGCCGAACATGGAGCCGCGGCCCGTGGTGAAGCAGATCAGCTGGGCGCCGCTGGCGATCTGGCCGGTGGAGGCCACCGGGTCGTAGCCCGGCGAGTCCATGAAGACGAAGCCGTTTTCGGTGATGGGCTCGGCATATTCATAGACGGCGCGCAGCGGCGTGGTGCCGCCCTTCATGGCGCTGCCCAGAGATTTTTCAAAGATGTTGGCCAGGCCGCCGGCCTGGTTGCCATGACCGACCACGCCGTTGAACTGGGCGTTCTGGCCGGCTGCGTAGCGTTCCCACCAGGCCAGGCGGTCCAGCAGCTTCTGACCGACTTCGGGACTGATGGCGCGGCGCGTGAGCATGAACTCCACGCCATGGATCTCGGGCGTCTCGGACAGAATGGCCGTGCCGCCGTGGCGCACCAGAATGTCCATGGCTGCGCCCAGGCCGGGGTTGGCCGTGATGCCCGAAAAGCCGTCCGAGCCGCCGCATTCCAGGCCGATCTTGAGGTGGGCGGCGCTGACGGTGCTGCGCTGGGCCTGGTCGGCGATGGGCAGCATTTCCTCGATGGCGGCAATACCTGCCTCGATGGTGGCGCGCGTGCCACCCACTTCCTGCATCACCAGAGTGCGCAGCAACTGACCTTCCTTGAGGCCTTGCGAATCCACCAAGGCATCGACCTGGTTGCGCTCGCAGCCAAGACCCACGATGAGCACGCCCGCCAGGTTGGGGTGGCGCGCATAGCCGGCGAGGGTACGGCGCAGCACGTCGAAGTGCTCGCTGGGCGAGGACATGCCGCAGCCGCTGCTCTGGGCAAAGGCGGCCACGCCATCCACATTGGGAAAGGCTGCCAGCCGCTCGGGCGTGAAGTGGGCGGCGATGCGCTTGATCACGGTGGCCGAGCAGTTGACCGAGGACAGGATGCCGATGAAGTTGCGCGTGCCCACGCCGCCACCTGCTCGCACAAACCCCTGGAAAGTGGCGCGCTCTTCCTCGGGCACGTAGTCCACGGGCCGTACGTCGGCACCGAACGACGGGTCGCGGTAGTAGTCCACCAGCTTGAGGTTGTGGCTGTGCACATAGTCGCCAGGCTCCAGGTCGCGTGTGGCGACACCGATCACCGTGTCGTACTTCTTGACCTGCTCGCCCTCGGCGATGCGGCGTGCCGCGATCTTGTGTCCGGCCGGCACCTGGGCGCGCGTTCGCACTCCCAGCTCGGGAATGTCCTGGCCCAGGGCCAGGGCGGTCTTGGCCACCAGCACGTTGTCGTTGGGGTGCAGGTGCAGCAGGGAGGAAGAGGAGGAGAGCATCTTGGAGTCCGGGGATGGCGGGCCTGAGGCGGTGGGGACGCGGCGCGTCAGCGCATCAGGTCGCGCAGTTTGAGTTTGTCGATGAGCACGGTTTCCTTCTGGTAGACCGTGCTCACATACCTGGCGTAGTCGGGGCCATCCAGGTAGAGCAAGGGCGCGTCCAGCCTTTCGGCCACGGACTTGAACTCGGGGCTGGCCACGGCCTGGCGGAAGGCATCGCGCAGCTTGGCTTCGACCTCAGGCGGCAGGCCCTTGGGCGCGCCGATGCCGTTGGGCGCATCGACGACCACGTTGTAGCCCAGGTCCTTGAGCGTGGGCACGTCCTTGAAGCGCGGCGTGCGCTGCTCGCCCCAGGTGGCCAGCAGGCGCAGCTTGCCGGCTTCGACATGCGGGGCCCAGGAGCTGGAGTCGGCCAGCGCATCCACATGGCCGCCCAGCACGCCCTGCAGCGCCTCGGCGCCGCCCTTGTAGGGCACATGGCTGAGCTGGATGCCGGCTGCGGCCGCAAACTCCTCCATGCCCACATGGGTGGCACCGCCCACCCCGGCATGGGCATAGGTGATGCTGCCGGGCTTGGCCCTGGCGGCGGCGACGAAGTCCTGCAGGGTCTTGAAGCGCGAATTGGCCGGCACGGCGATGCCGAAGGTCTGGCCCGAGGTGCGCGCGATATAGGTGTAGTCCTTGCGCGGGTCGGCCTGCAGCGTGCCCAGCTGGGAAAAGCGCGTGACCGAGATCGGGATCTGGCCGATGGTGTAGCCGTCGGGCTTGGCCGAGGCCAGAGCCTTGGAGCCGATCATGCCGGAGGCTCCGGCGCGGTTTTCCACTGCAATCGCCTGGCCCAGGATGCGGCCGGCCACGGTGCACAGCGCGCGCATGGACTGGTCGGCCGTGCCGCCGGCAGGCCAGGGGCAGATGAAGGTGATGGGGCGCTCGGGCCAGGTCTGGGCCAGCAGGCGGGTGGAAGTTCCGAGCGTGGCTGCGCCGAGGGCGCCGAGCACAAAGCTGCGCCGGCTGCTGCGTGGGGGGATCATCGCGTGTCTCCTGTCGTTATTTGAATTGCTAGCCCCGATTGTTCAAAACTGCTCCATGACAATCCAATGAAAAGATAGACTCTCTTCATAACCATTAAGTAATGAAGCCCCATGAGCAAGATCGATCGTGTGCTGCGCTCCAACCTCAAGCTGCGCCATCTGCAATTGCTGGTGGCGCTGGACCAGTTTCGTCACCTGGGCCGCGCTGCCGAGTTTCTGGCCGTGACCCAGCCCGCCGTCTCCAAGACCCTGGCCGAGGTCGAGCGCATGCTGGGCATGGTGCTGTTCGAACGCTCCACGCGCGGCACCGAGCCCACGGCAGCCGGTGTCAGCATGGTGCGGTTTGCGCGCTCGGTGCTGGCTGGCTTCGAACGCACGCGCGACGAGATGGCTGCCGAGGCCAGCGGCGCGCGCGGGCGCACCAGCGTGGGGGCCATGGTGGTGGCCACGCCGGTGCTGCTGGCGAGCGCCGTGGAGCGGCTCAAGGCGCGTTCGGACCAGACCACGGTGATGGTGGAGGAAGGGGATCTGACGCGCTTGCTGCCCAAGCTGCGCCTGGGAGAGCTGGATCTGTTCGTGGGGCGGCTGGAGCCCGGCTATGCCGCGCCCGACCTGGAGACCGAGGCGCTGTACGACGACCCCATGGTGGCCGTGGTGCGGCCCGGCCATGCGCTGCTGGCGCCGGGCGCGGCCAGCTGGCAGGCCCTGGCGGACCAGCCTTGCGTGCTGCCGCCGCCCTGGGCCTCGCTGCGCGTGAAGCTGGAGCAGCAGTTCTATGCCCACGGCCTGCATCCGCCGGCCGACATCGTGGAGACCGCCTCCTTTCTCTCGCAGCTGACCTTTGTGCACCAGCGCGGCGCCGTGGCCTTCATGGCGCGTGGCGTGGCCCGCTGCCATGCGGCCCTGGGTACACTGGCCCTGCTGGATCTGGTCGTGCCCATCGATCTGCCGCCCGTGGGGCTGATCACCTTGCGCGGCCAGCCGCTGACGCCGACCACGGGATTGCTGGTCGAATGCCTGCGCGAGGTCGCCAGGGGACAGGGCTGAGCGCGATGCCATCGGCAAGTCCGCAGGGCGCCGTTTTACATGCCATGTGGGCCTTGCGCATGGGGTCGAATTGATGAAGGAGAGCTTTCCATGAGCACCTCGCTACCCGCATCCTCTGCCGGGCCCGTCAGCGGCCCCGAGGCATCGGCTCTGATCGACGCCAGGATTGCCGGCCTGGACGACTGGCGCGGCGCCACGTTGGCCCGCGTGCGCGCACTGATCCGCGAGGCCTTGCCCGCCGTGGTGGAAGAGCTCAAATGGCGCGGCACGCCCGTATGGTCGCAGGACGGCATTCTTTGCACGGGCGAGACCTACCAGGCCGTGGTCAAGCTGACCTTCGCGCATGGTGCGACCCTGGCCGACCCGGCCGGCCTGTTCAATGCCAGCCTGGAGGGCGGCACGCGCCGGGCCATCGACCTGCGTGTGGGCGATGCGCTGGATGCTGCGGCCTTCCAGGCGCTGGTGCAGGCCGCAGCGCAGCGCAATGCCCAGGCCCGGTCGGCCAGAAAACCGGCGTCGCAAGCCAAAGCCAAACCGCAGTCTGAAGCCTAGCTCGCCGCAGCCGGTGGCTCCGGGCGCTCGGGCGTGCAAAAGCACCCCAGTGCAGGTCCAGCCTGCGCGGGGTGCTTCTCATATTGCATCAGGCCGGCTGCAGCCGGCCCGGAGTCATCAGGCGTTGGCGATGGCCGCCGCGATGGCCTCGCCCACCTCGGTGGTATTGGCCTTGCCGCCCAGATCGGGCGTCAGCGGACCGGCCTTGATCGTGTGCTCGATGGCAGCCACGATGGTGTCGTGGGCCTGGCGCCAGGCTCCTTCGCTGCGGCCCAGGAAGTCCAGCATCAGCGCGCCCGACCAGACCATGGCGATGGGGTTGGCGATGTTCTTGCCGTAGATGTCGGGTGCCGAGCCGTGCACGGGCTCGAACAGCGAGGGGAAGTTGCGGTCGGGGTTGAGGTTGGCCGAGGGTGCCAGGCCGATGGTGCCCGTGGTGGCGGGGCCCAGGTCGGACAGGATGTCGCCGAAGAGGTTGGTGGCGGCCACCACATCGAAGCGGCCGGGCTGCAGCACGAAGCGTGCGGTCAGGATGTCGATGTGCTGCTTGTCCAGCGTGACCTCGGGGTAGGCCTTGGCCACATCGTCGGCGCGCTTGTCCCACCAGGGCATGCTGATGGCGATGCCGTTGCTCTTGGTGGCCAGCGTCACGTGCTTCTTGGCGCGACTCTGGGCCAGATCGAAGGCGTACTTGAGCAGGCGGTCGGCCCCCTTGCGCGAGTAGACCGACTCCTGGATCACGATTTCGCGGTCCGTGCCTTCGAACATCACGCCGCCCAGCGAGGTGTACTCGCCTTCGGTGTTCTCTCTCACCACGTAGTAGTCGATGTCGCCGGGCTTGCGGCCGGCCAGGGGGCAGGGCACGCCTTCGAACAGGCGTACCGGACGCAGATTGATGTATTGGTCGAATTCGCGGCGGAACTTGAGCAGCGAGCCCCACAGCGATACATGGTCGGGCACGGTGGCGGGCCAGCCCACGGCACCGAAGAAGATGGCGTCCATGCCCGCAAGCTGCTCCTTCCAGTCGTCGGGCATCATCTGGCCGTGTTTCGCGTAGTAGTCGCAGTGGGCCCAGTCGAAATGGTGGAACTCCAGCGGCAGATCGAAGCGCCTGGCTGCAGCCTGCAGTGCGCGCAGGCCTTCAGGCATGACTTCCTTGCCGATGCCGTCGCCGGCGATGACTGCAATCTTTTTGGGAGTGGACATGGTGCTTTCTCTGGAGTGTGTGGGAAGTCCAGGCTGCTCAGGAGCCTGTGCCTGGCGGTATTCTGCACCGTGCTGAAATGAATACAATTGCATGATCGTGACCTGATTATTTACAGATCGTGCAGAAAATGCCTTCCCCCGAAGATCTGCGTGTCTTCACCACCGTGGTGCGCAAAGCCAGCTTTGCAGAGGCGGCGGCCGCGCACCAGGCTTCGCCGGCCTTCGTCAGCAAGCGGATCCGCCTGCTGGAGCAGGAGCTGGGCGTGAAGCTGCTGCACCGCACCACGCGGCGGGTCGCTGTCACGGAGCAGGGTGAACGCGTCTACCACTGGGCGCAGCGCATTCTGGACGAGGTCGAGCACCTGCTGCAGGAGGTGGATGTGACGCGCCGCCAGCCGCGCGGGCTGCTGCGGGTGGCGACCAGCTTCGGCTTCGGCCGCAATGTGGTGGCGCCCGCGCTGTCACAGCTGATTGCGCAATATCCGGCGCTGCAGCTGCGCCTGGAAGTGTTCGACCGCATCGTCGATGTCGCGGCCGAGGGCTTCGATCTCGATGTGCGCGTGGGCGACGAGATCGCGCCGCACCTGATCACGCGGCATCTGGCCGACAACCACCGTGTGCTGTGCGCGGCCCCTGCCTATGTGCAGCGGCGTGGCAGCCCGCGCACGCTCGACGAGCTGGCCGCACACGACTGCCTGGTCATCAAGGAGCGTGACCATGCGTTCGGTGTCTGGAAGCTGCGCTCGGGCAGTCAGGAGCGCAACGTGAAGGTGACCGGGCCGCTGTCCACCAATCATGGCGAGATGGCCGTGCAATGGGCGCGTGACGGCCATGGCATCGTGCTGCGCTCGCTCTGGGACGTGTCGGCCGATCTGCAGGCCGGACGCCTGGTGCAACTGCTGCCCGAGTGGCAGCAGCCGGCAAATATCTGGGCCGTGTATCCGACGCGGCTCGATCGTTCGGCCAAGGTACGGGTCTGCGTCGAGTTCCTGCAGGAGTTCTTCAGCCGCCAGGCTCCCGCAGGATTCAGGGCTTCTATAAAGAAAGAAGCTGCCATCGCTTGACATGCATGAATTTCAGATTGCTTTTGATCTGAAACGTATGCATAGCGAGCGAAAGCAGCTTCTATATTTGGCCCGATGCCGCTGGGCGACTCAGGCCGGTTGCCAGTTATTGGGTCAGCGCGGCCTTCACGGCGGCGGACACCAGGCCCATATCGGCCTTGCCCGCCAGCTGCGTCTTGACGGCGCCCATCACCTTGCCCATGTCGCCGGGGCCGGAGGCACCCAGCTCGGCCACGATGGCCTGCACGGCCGCAGTGATCTCGGCTTCGCCCATGCGCTCTGGCAGGTAGACCTTGAGCACTTCCATCTCGGCCTTTTCCACATCGGCCAGATCGGCGCGATTGGCGGTTTCGAAGGCGGCGATGGAGTCCTTGCGCTGCTTGATCAGCTTGTCGACGATGGCGATGATGGCTGCGTCGTCGAGCTCGATGCGCTCGTCGACTTCCTTTTGCTTCATCGCGGCCTGCAGCAGGCGGATGGTGCCCAGGCGTGCGCTGTCCTTGGCACGCATGGCGGTCTTCATGTCTTCGGTAATCTGGGCTTTCAGGCTCATGGCTTTCTCCTTGGGGTGGGCGAACGGCAGTCCGCGATGTGAGCGGCTTGGACTGACCGTGCGCTGGGAGGTCACTGCGCAGCCAGGCAGGCATGGCAGTGGCCAGAAAACAAAAAACCCGCGCCTGGCGTCCCGAGCGCGGGTTTGCGGCTGTTTTAAGGCCGACTGGTCCTAATCAACGATTAGTAAAGCTTCTTGGGCAGTTGCATGCTGCGAACGCGCTTGTAGTGACGCTTCACGGCAGCAGCCTTCTTGCGCTTGCGCTCGGCTGTGGGCTTTTCGTAGAACTCGCGAGCACGCAGATCGGTCAGCAGACCCAGCTTTTCGATGGTGCGCTTGAAGCGGCGCAGGGCAACTTCATAGGGCTCGTTTTCTTTGACGCGGATGGTAGTCATTTAATTTCCAGATATATCTGTGCTGACAGAGGGTTCTCGGGAAGATCGGGCCTGAGAGCCGTGAACAGCGGTTTCCCCGCCACTTTGTAACTAGTATGGCCGACGGGGTAATGCCAGCAAAGTCGAGCATTATAGACCAAGACTTGGGCTGCGTCTCGATTGGAGCGAGACGCGACCGTGCATCGGCCGCGCCTGACCGGTTTCTGAGGCCGCGGGCAGTGTGCTGCCACGGGCCTGGACCGTGCGTCGCCATTGTGCCCCGGTGCCAGCCCCGGCGCTCCGGGCGAGTGCGTTAGGGCGCGTTGCCGGATGGGCAATGCGGGAGCGCGCTGCTGTCCGGGCACCACGCGGCCCATCGTGCCTCTGGGGTTTGTGGGGAGTATTTTGTGCACGTAAATTGCATACAGTTTGGGGCTCTGTTTCTTGACTCAAGTCAGGAGGCGAGTGGCCTGGTGCCTTTGCGCATCCCTGTTTTTCCGTGTCCAAGGAGCTGTTATCTTGTCCAGCGTTTCTCATCCCTCATTGGTTTCGCGTCGTCAATGGATGGCTTCGGCCATCGCCGTCCCCGGCTTGCTGGCGCTGACGGCCTGTGCTGGCAGGGCCCAGGCTCCCGGCGCGGCTGCGACCGGCCGCTCTCTGGTGGTGGGCGGCCTGTTTGCCGGCTCGCGCAGCGACAGGGGCTTCATGGAGGCCGGCTGGCACGGTCTGGAAAAGGCCCGCCGGGAACTGGGCGTGCAGACCCGGTTTCTCGACGGCATGGCGCCCAGAAAGGAGTTGCTGGAGCCGGCTCTCGCGCAACTGGCCGAGCAGGGGGCGCAACTGGTGATTGCCCATGGCGGGCAGAACAATCAGGCCGCAGCCGAGGTCGCGGCGCGCTTTCCCAGGACTCAGTTCGTCGTGACCCAGGGCGCGGTGCAGGGGAGCAATCTTTGCAGCTATGACGTGCTGCAGGAAGAGTCGGCCTATCTGGCCGGCGTGCTGGCGGCGCTGACCACCAGGACCGGTGTGGTCGGCCACATGTCGGGCATTCGCGTTCCGCCGGGTCTCAAGGGGCGTGCTGCCTATGCGGCCGGCGTGCGCGATACCGATCCCAGGGTCAAATTGCTGACGAACTTTTCGGGCGATCAGGACGACAACGCCCTGTCGCTGCGCATTGCCAGGGCCCAGATGGCTGCCGGCGCCGATGTGATCTTCACCATGCTCAACGCCGGCCGCGATGGTGTGACCCAGGCCTGCCGCGAGGCGGGCACGCGCCAGATCGGCAATGTGATCGACTGGACCACGGTGGATCCGCAGGTGTTTGTCGCTTCGGCCTGGGCCGATGTGGGTATGGGTGTGTTCTTGGCCGTCAAGGACATGCAGGAGCGCGGTGCGCCCGGCCCGGGTATTCGCAAGATCGGTCTGAGCGATCCGGCGGCCGTGCGCCTGACCATGGGCCCGGCAGTGGCGCCCGCTGTGCGCGAGCGCGTGGCAAGGGCATCCGCGTCCATCGCCTCCGGGCAGCTCAAGGTGCCCGAGCACTATGCAGGCCTGGAATTTCCCGCCTGAAGGGATGGTGAGCCTCGGGCAGACAGCCCGAAAGGAGGGTTCAACCCCCCTTTGTTCATGGCAGCTTTCGCTTCGACTGTCGCTGCTCAGGCCGGCATTGGCCGCTTTTCCGCCATGGCCTGGGCGCAGGCGGCTGCACTGGCCCAGGCCCACTGGAAGTTGTAGCCCCCCAGCCAGCCGGTGATGTCGACCACCTCGCCGATAAAGTACAGGCCCGGCCGGGTCTTGCACTCCATGGTTTGCTGGGACAGCACCCTGGTGTCCACACCGCCCAGCGTGACCTCGGCCTTCTTATAGCCTTCGGTGCCCGTGGGGGTGATCTCCCAGCGCGACAGCTGTTCGGCCAGCCTGGTCAGTGCCTTGTCGCTGGCCTCGTTGATGGGGCGCTGCAGCTCGGGCATGCGACCGACCCAGGCATCGGCCAGGCGCGCGGGCAGGTGGGCGGCCAGCTCGTTGACCACCAGCTTGCGCGAGTGGAGCTTGGCCTGGGCCAGCACCTCGGCCAGATCCACGCCAGGCAGCAGGTTGATCTGCAGCGGGGTGCCGGGCTTCCAGTAGCTGGAGATTTGCAGTACCGCAGGACCGGAGAGGCCGCGATGGGTGAACAGCAGATCCTCGTGGAAGCTCATGCGCTCCTTCTTGCTGCCGGTGCTGATTTCCACGGGCAGGGCCAGACCGGCCAGGCCCGCGTAGGGCAGCCAGCCTTCGCCATCGAAGGTCATGGGCACCAGGCCGGGCGTGCGTTCGATCAGCGGCAGATCGAACTGCTGGGCCAGCCGGTAGCCGAAGTCGGTGGCACCGATCTTGGGAATGCTCAGACCTCCGGTGGCAATGACCAGATTGGCAGCCTGCACCATGCCGCGATCGGTTTGCACTTGATAGCTGCCAGCGCTCTCGGCATCTGATGGCGAAAGCACGACCTGTCTGACCTGGCAAGGCTGCCAGCGCTGCACGCCGCCCGCCGTGCACTCGGCCAGCAGCATGGCGATGATGTCCTCGGCCGAATGGTCGGCAAACAGCTGGCCCTTGTGCTTTTCGTGATGGGCAATGCCGTGTCTGTCCATCAACGTGATGAAGTCGGCTGGCGTGAAGCGCGACAAGGCCGAGCGGCAGAACTGTGGGTTCTGCCCGACAAAATGCCTGTGCGGCGCACGCACGTCCAGATCGCGATTGGTGAAGTTGCAGCGCCCGCCGCCCGAGATGCGGATCTTTTCGGCCACCTTGGGCGCATGATCGATCAGCAGCACTTTCAGGCCCTGCTGGCCGGCCCGGGCCGCGCAGAACAGGCCGGCGGCACCGGCACCGATGATGATGGCGTCGAAAATCTGGAAGGAGACCTGTGGGGTGGAGGACACGGCGGGCAGGGCGCTGGGGCACGAACAACAAAGCCGGCCATTGTCCCAGATGGCTGCTCAACGGGGTTTGAGGGGATGACAAAGTCCCGGAATGCGGGGATCGTGATGCCTGCGCAGCCGCCAGCCCGTGGTCCTGTTGGGATATGCGGCGGGCCCCTGCATGTGCCAGGGATCACTTCTAGAATCGCGCCCCATGAATACACCATCCCACCAGCTGAGCATGACCGTGCTCATGTCGCCTGACATGGCCAACTTCTCCGGCAATGTGCACGGCGGCGCCATCCTGAAACTGCTGGACCAGGTCGCCTATGCCTGCGCCAGCCGCTACGCGGGGCGCTATGTCGTGACGCTGAGCGTGGACCAGGTGATGTTTCTGCAGCCCATTCATGTGGGCGAGCTGGTGACGTTTCTGGCCAGCGTGAACCATACCGGCAAGTCGTCCATGGAAATCGGCATCAAGGTGATCGCCGAGGAGATCCGCAGCCAGGTGGTTCGCCACGTGAACAGCTGCTTCTTCACCATGGTGGCTGTGGATGATGACAAAAAGCCTGCTCCCGTGCCTGCGCTGCAGCTGGAGACCGACGAGGAAAAGCGCCGCTGGAACGCTGCCATCATTCGCAAGGAGCTGCGCAAGGAGCTGGCCGAGCGCTTCGCCGAAACGCGTACCTCCTGATCCGCGTAGCCACCGCAGTGCAAGGCATGGCCTCTCGGCGGCAGCACCGGATCGCAGTCTCGGTCGGAAGCCGCAGCCCTGCCCGGGAAGCGGGCGCCGCTCAGGCTGCCTCTGATTGCGGCACGGCCTGAGAGTGCTTCTGCCAGGCGGCAATGCCCTGGACCACATCGCCGACGACGATGATGCTGGGGCTGCCCAGGCCGTGCTCGGCGATGCTCTGAGGCAAATCCTTCAGGAAAGTCAGTGCATGGCGCTGGTGAGGCAGGCTGGCATGCTGGATCACGGCCACGGGCGTGCTGCCGGGCAAGCCGCTGAGCAGCTCGCTGCTGATGCGCTCGACGCTGCTCACTCCCATGTAGATCACCAGCGTCAGCTTGGCGGCATGGGCCGTTGAGGCGATCAGCCGCCAGTCGGGGCCGCTGTCGCCGGGTTTGGCATGGCCGGTCATGAACAGCACGCCATGCGCGCGGTCGCGGTGGGTCAGCGGGGCGCCCAGGCTGCTCAGGCCCGCGAGGCCGGAGGTGATGCCGTTGATCACGTCCACCTCGATGCCGGCTGCGCGCAGATGCTCCACCTCCTCGCCGCCCCGGCCGAAGATGAAGGGATCGCCCCCCTTGAGGCGTACCACGCGTTCGCCGTCCTGCACGGCCGCAATCATGAGCTTTTCGATAAAGGCCTGGGGGGTGCTCTTGCAGCCGCCGCGCTTGCCCACGTAGACCACGCGGGCAGCAGGCGAGGCGTGGCTCATCACGCCGTCGCTGACCAGATCGTCGACAAACAGCACGCTGGCTGCGGCAATGGCCTTGGCGGCCTTGATGGTCAGCAGTTCGGGATCGCCGGGGCCGGCACCGACCAGGGTGCAGGAGCCGCGCTGATGGGGGTGGGTCGAAATGACAGTCATGACGGGGTATCTCAGTCGGGGCTGCGGTTATAGGCCTGCAATGCGGCGCGGCAGGCGGCTGCGCCGGCATCTGTGGCCTGCATGGCCCGGTGCAGGGCCTGTATCTGTTCCAATTGTTGCGCGATCGGCGCCGGCACAGGTTGCTGGCCGTTCAGAATGTCCATCGTCAGCCGGGCCGTCTGCTCGGCATCCAGATCTTGTTCCGGGGCGCTGCTCTGCGCGCCGGATGTGAGCTGGCTGCTATGCAGCGAGGAGCGCTCGAAGCAGATTTCTCCGGCGATCACGCCCGTGCTCACGGGTTCGCGGTGGGGGGCGGCCACGGCCTCGCCCTCCGTGCCGCGTACCAGCAGCGCACTGGCCGCGCGCAGGGCCAGCGTCTGGAGCATGGGCTGGGCATAGGCTGGATGGGTGTAGCTGGCCAGCACCAGCCCGGATTGTGCGGTGCCGGGTCCATGGATGGGGTCCAGCAGCTTCACGATGCTGTGCGCGGGGTTGCGCAGGCCCATCTGGCGGCGAATCTGCAGCAGCCGATCCAGCGGCGCCAGCAGATGACGGGTCTGCATCCAGACCTTGTCGCCGCTGCCCAGGGGGGCGGGACGCTCAAGCGTGCTCCAGCCCAGCTGCCGCCACACCTGGTCCGTACCCAGGCGCCGGTCCTCGGTATGGCTGCCATGCACCAGCACGGGCAGGCCTTTTTGTGCCAGAAGTCCTGCGAGCAGCGGCGTGAGGTTGGCCAGCTTGCGTGAGCCGTTGTAGCTGGGGATGACCACCACGGGCTGGGCCTCATGGGCCTGCGGCCATGCGGGGAGACGCTGCTGGGTGGCGTCCAGAAAGCCCGCCAGTTCCTCGGCGCTCTCGCCCTTGAAGCGCATGGCAATGCAAAAGCCGCCCAGCTCCAGGTCGCTGACCTTGCCGTCCAGCACCTGCCCCATCAGATCGCAGGCCTGGTCCCGCGAAAGAGAGCGCGCGCCCTTGGTGCCGCGACCGATTTCCTTGATGTAGTGGCTGATGCTCATGATTAACGCAATTGTCGCTATAAAAACCATGTGTTGTCAGACGATTTGGTTATATCAATCAAACCGGCTGTGATCGAGACTCCGTGGCTCCCTGTTGCGCCAGCTGCGCCGCGAGCTCCTGTAGCTGGGCCTTTGCCAGCTGGGCGACAAGGCCCAGCATGGGGTTGCTCTTCAGGGCTGGGTCAGAGGCCAGGACGGCGAGCCGGCTGACCTGGCGCGAAGCGCGCAGCGGCCGGAACACGATCTGCTCGCGATGAAACATCGCGAAGGACGCCGGCACGATGGCCACCCCCAGGCCGCATGCCACAAGCGCCAGCACATTCACCAGCTGACCGGCCTCGTGGCGTATCAACGGTGTGAAGCCGGCCTCGGCACACAGCGCGACCGTGCGGTCGAAGTAATCGGTGTCCTGGTAGCGGGTGAAGCCCACGAAGGGCTGATGCACGGCGGCTTGCAGATCCAGCATTCCGCTGCCACCGGCCAGAGCATGCGCGGCTGGAACCGCCAGGCAGTAGGGGTCGTCGATGCTGGCCAGCTCAAGCTCGTCGGCCTCCCCGTGGCCGGGGCGGGCAAAGCCGAGCTCCAGCTCGCCCTGGCGCAAGGCCCGCTGCTGCTGGGATGAAATCATTTCGCGGGCTTCGATCTGTACCTCCCAGCCGGCCGCTGCCACGGCCCGCAGCAGGCCGGGCAGCAGCGACTGCATGGCCGAAGGCACCAGCCCCAGACGCAGCACGGTCTGGCGGCTGCTTTCGCGATTGCGCGCGCGCAGCGGGGCCTGCTCGGCACGCGCCAGGATGGCGCGCGCATCCTCCAGTAGCGACTCGCCCGCAGCCGTCAGCTGCATGCCGCGCGGCAGGCGCTTGAAGAGCCGGACGCCGACTTCGTCCTCGAGCTGCTTGAGCTGCTGTGACAGCGGGGGCTGGGCGATGAACAGCTTGCGGGCCGCCCGGCTGACGTTGCCCTGCTCGGCCACTGCCACGAAGTAGCGCAGATGTCTCAGTTCCATGACCGGATTATCCATATCCTGTAGGTATGGTTTTTATATAAATTCAGTGTTGGACATATGGATCAAGCAAGGCAACACTGCCCATCCTGTTTGTTTTGAGATGCATGCCCACGCATGCATTGCGTGTCCCATGCAAGCTTTGCAAAAAACCGAGTCCGCCAAGGGACTGAAGCTCAACGAGGTCGATATGCCGTCGCCTGCTCCAGGCGAGGTGCTGCTGCGGGTGCATTCCACCGGTGTTTGCGGCACGGACCTGCATATCGATGCCTGGACGGCGAGCTATCACTTTCTGCAGGCCGCGCTGCCGGTGACCGTGGGCCACGAGTTCAGCGGCGAGATCGTGGCCAGAGGCGAGGGGGCCGAGCATCTGCCCCTGGGCCAGCTGGTGGCCGTACGGCCTTCGGTCACCTGCGGCAGATGTTCCAGTTGCAGTGCCGGCGACTTCGATGCCTGCACCACCCGCCGTGGCATCGGTGTCATGCGTCATGGCGGCTTTGCCGAATATGTCGCGGTACCCCTGCGCAATTGCGTGCCGATTCCACACGGCGTGGACCCTGAGGTTGCCGCATTGGCCGAGCCGCTGTCGGTGAGCTTCGAAGCCGTGCGCACGGGCAATGTCCAGCCCGGCAATCGCGTGCTGATCCTGGGGCCCGGCAATATCGGCCAAGGCATTGCGCTCTTTGCGCGTGCCGCAGGGGCGGCCCAGGTGGTGGTGGCCGGCCATGGCGATGCCGCGCGGCTGGAGGTCCTGCGCTCCATGGGGTTCGAGGATTTGCTGGACTTCGAGGGGCAGGACATCGACGAAGCCCTTGCCGCATACACGCAGGAAGCGCTCTTTGATGTGGTGATCGAGGCCACCGGGGCGGCGGCTGTGCTGGCACCGGCCCTGCGAGCGCTCAAGACCCATGGTGTGCTGGTGATTGCCGGCATTCACTCAGCCCCCGTGCCGCTGGATCTGACGGCCCTGGTGCGACGTCATCAGCAGCTGCGCGGCTCCTATCGCACGCCGGAGCGCTGCTGGCTGGAAGTCGTTGAATTCATGCAGACCCATCAGGATCAGCTGCGCCTCATGATCACCCACCGCGTGCCGCTAGCGCAGGCCGGGCAGGGGTTTGAGCTGGCGCGCGCACGGCTGGCGAGCAAGGTACTGATTCAACCCGGCGCGGGTTCTGTGTCATGAGCACCGCCTTCCTGGCCTTGTGGAACGACATCGACCGGCCCGAGGCTCGCGCAGAATACGAGGCTTGGCATGCGTTCGAGCATGTGCCCGAGCGCGTGGGCTTGCCGGGCTTTGTCTACGGCCATCGCTATGTCGGCGCCTGCGGATACTTCACGCTCTACGGTCTGGAGTCTCTGGCGGCCCTGGACTCGGCCGCGTACGCGGATGTGATCGCCCATCCCACGCCCTGGTCGGCACGCATGAGGCCGCGCCTGAGTGCCTTCATGCGCAGGCCCTGCCTATTGCAGGTCCAGGCTGGCGCATCCAGCGGTGCGGCGCTGACGACGCTCAAGGCCGTCACCAACGATGTACAGGCCTGGGCTGCCGATGCAGCCTGCCGGGCCGAGCAGGCGGTGCAGCAAGGACGTCTGCTGCGGGTCATGGCGGGTGTGGTGCCTGTGGAGCGTTCCTTGCACTACCCCGTGGGCGGCGAGCGCATTGCCGAGCAGGCCCAGGGGGAAGTCACGGTGGTCATGCTGGCCGAGCATCTGGACGGAACGGCATGCACCCAAGGCGCCCGATGGTGGGCCGACCAAATGCAGGCGCATCACCTCGAAACGCCTGCACAGCAGGCTTATGGCCTGCAAACCCGGGTGCACCGTTCGCAGCTGGCCCTGCCCGCCAGCGGACGCCTGCCACCGATGATGGAACTGATGGCCGGATACGCCGATTGTTGATCCGAGACTGAGACCGAGATTCTGGAGACATGAAGATGACAAGAAAATCGATGCCCGTGCGCCGGGCTGCCCTGCTGCTGTGCGCCGCTGCCTGCCTGCCCCTGGTGGCCCTGGCCCAGGGCAAGGCTGACTGGCCCACCCGCTCCATACGTCTGATCGTCGGCTATGCCAGCGGCTCTTCGCCCGATGTGCAGGCCCGATTGCTGGCCGAGCCCCTGTCCAAGGCCCTGGGCCAGCCTGTGGTGGTGGAGAACAAAGGAGGGGCCAGCGGCAATATCGGTGCTGACGCCGTCGCCAAAGCCGGCGACGGCCACACCATTGGCGTGATCGGCAACGGCCCGCTGACCAGCTCCAAGTTTCTCTACAGCAAGCTGCCCTACGATCCGGTCAAGGATCTCGCACCGCTGGCCATGATCGGTTCGGCCCCTCTGGTGCTGGTGGCTCCCAAGTCCATGGCCGCGAATGCAGGGGCCTACTTCAAGGCGCTCAAGACCGGGACCCAGGGCAACTATGGCTCGGTGGGCACGGGGTCCGGTGGCCATCTGGGCGTGGAGCTGATCAAGGAAGCCATGGGCCTGACTCTGCAGCATGTGCCCTATAACGGCGGACCGGCCGTGGTCAACGCCTTGATGGGCGATCAGGTGCAGATGGCCTTGCTGCCGGCCTCTACCGTCATGCCGCTGGTCCAGTCCGGCAAGCTGGCCGCCCTGGCCGTGAGTTCCAGCAAGCGCAGCCCATTGGCGCCCGGTGTGCCGGCCATGCCCGAGATTGGTGCCGGCAATGTGGACATCGAAGTCTGGAATGCAGTCATGGCACCGGCTTCCATGCCCGCCGAGCATCGCGCCAGGCTGGCCGCGGCCTTGGAAAAGATTCTTCATGCTCCCGATATCCGCAGCAAGCTGCTGGCCCAGGGCTGGCGCATCGACGACACCAGCGCCGCCTCGCTGGCCAGGCGCATCGACAACGATGCACGCATCTACGGCAGCCTGATCACGCAAAAGAACATCCGCCTCGAATGAGCGCGGCCGGCGCCATCTGAGGCGCCGGACTTCCACACGGCATCCCCGCAACTGCGGCGGATGCCGCTGTCAGCGGCGCGACAGCGGCAGGAATCTGCTGTGCGGCCCATCCATTAGTAAAAAAAGAGAGACTTCATGACATCCTTGCAATCGGGAGGCTTGGCTGTGGCCGCTGCCTTCATCTCCACCTGTTCGCTGGCTCAGGCTCAGACCGCTGCGCCCGCCACATCCCAGGTCACGCTGTACGGCGTGGTGGACATGGCCGCCGAGTCGGTGTCCACCGGCGCGGGCCGCACCCTGCGTGCAGAAAGCGGTGTCCTGGCGGGCTCGCGCTGGGGCGTTCGCGGAACCGAGGACCTGGGCGGCGGCCTGCGTGCGCTGTACGTGATGGAAGCCGGACTGAATGCCGATACCGGCGAGCGCGGTCAGGGCGGGCTCGCCTTTGGTCGACAGATCTTTGTCGGCATGGGCGGAGACTGGGGTCAACTGACGGTGGGCCGCCACTACACCACGTTTCATACCTCGCTGGCTTCCTATGCCCTGACGGGCCTGATCTGGGGCAATGCCGCCAACTATTTCCGTGACGGCACAGTGCTGCGCGCCGACAACTCGCTGCGCTTTCAGTCGGCTTCCATGGCAGGACTGGTGGTGCGGGGCATGTACTCGTTCGGGGAGAACGCCGGCACCAATGTGGGGCGCCAGTTCGGCGGCTCGCTGGACTACACGCGCGGTCCCTGGAGCCTGGGGGCCTCGCAGTGGGAGCGCCGCACCACGGCCCAGAACACCGACCGCTATCGCTTGCTGGGCGGCTCCTATGATTTCAAGCTGGCCAGGGCGGCCTTGCTGCTGTCCACCCGCGAAGACGATCTGCCCGATGCCGTCAGCAAGCGCGGGCGGTTCTTCGAAGCCAGCATGACGATTCCTGTCGGCGTGGCAGGGCAGGTGCTGCTGTCCTATGGCCAGTTCCAGGGGCGTGCGCGGGCCAACAGCGATGCCCGTGCCCTGAGCCTGCGCTACGACCACGCGCTGTCCAAGCGCACCAGGCTCTATGCGGGCCTCTCCACGATTCGCAACGAGGCGGATGCAGCCTTCACCATCAACAGCGCCAGCAATGCCGGGCCTTCGGTTGACAAGGGCAGCACGCCGCGCTCGCTGCTCGCCGGCATCTCGCATTCCTTCTGAGCGGGCCGGTCGTGGCGTGCGGCCGCTCGGGCCCGGAACCGGAGCTGCGGCCCTGGACCATGGTCGATAGCCGGGTAGGGGCTTGTGCAGCGGAGGAACATTGGTCACATTTCGGGACACGGAGCGCGCGTACCATGTGCGCTGTTTTTGAGGAGTGTTGACATGACCGCGAACGCATCTTTGACCGACGAACTCATGGGCCAGTTGCAGGGCGCTCCCATGCAGGGCCTGGCCCAGCAGCTGGGCATCGACTCCGTGCAGGCCGAGCAGGCCGTAGGCGTGGCGCTGCCCATGCTGTTTGGCGCACTGGGCCAGAACGCGGCCCAGCCCGAGGGCGCGGCCGATCTGCTCGGCGCTCTGCAGCGCGATCACAGCAGCGCCAACGGGGCTCTGGATATGGGCGGTCTGCTGGGCGGACTCGGTGGACTGCTGGGCGGCGGTACCGGTGCGGCCGGCGGCCTGGGCAGCATTCTGGGCTCGGTGCTGGGGGGCGGCTCCGGTGCCGGCAACTCCCAGCTGGATGCAGGCGCCATCCTGGGCAATATCTTCGGAGGCCAGCGCCAGCAGGCCGAATCCCAGCTCGGCCAGGCCACGGGCCTGGGTGGCAATGCGGGTCAGTTGCTGGCCCTGCTGGCTCCGCTGGTGATGTCTTTTCTGGCCAATCGCGTCCAGTCGCAGGGCATGGGGGCCGGCGACCTGGGAAGTGCCCTGGATCAGGAGCGCGGCCAGATCCAGTCGCAAGGCGGTGCGGCAGGAGGCATCCTCGGCAGCCTGCTCGATCAGAATGGTGACGGCAAGCTGGATGCCGGAGATCTGTTCAAGCTGGGCGCGGGACTGCTGGGCGGTCGACGCTGAGCCCGGATGGCGTGACAGTATCAAGGCAGCTCTGGCTGCCTTTTTTGTTTTTGTATACGGGCATAGCCTGATTGCCGCAATGCAGCAGGATTCTCACACTGGTCATGTCGTGATGCGTTTTGCATGACAGGCCGATCCAGAAAGGAGAACCAGATGACGACCGTCGCCGAAATTCTGCGCGCCAAGGGCAACAGCACTATCTACAGCGTTTCTCCCTCCGACACCATGCTGGCTGCACTGCAGCTCATGGCGGAAAAAAGCATTGGCGCGCTGCTGGTGCTCGAAGGTGGCGAGATCGCAGGCATCGTGACCGAGCGCGACTACGCGCGCAAGATCGCACTGCAGGGCCGAAGCTCGGCCAGCACGCGCGTGGACGAGGTCATGACGCGCAAGGTGCATTGCGTGCTGCCGCGTCAGACCAGCGAGGAGTGCATGTCGCTGATGACCAGCAATCGCATGCGCCATCTGCCCGTGATCAACGAGTCTCGCGAGCTGCAGGGGCTGATTTCCATCGGCGACATCGTCAAGGAAATCATCTCGTCCCAGCAGTTCACGATCCATCAGCTGGAACACTATATATCCGGTACACCCAATGTGAATCAACCATAAGTTGCTATGATTTGAGTAGCGAGGGCGGGCAGGGCTAATGTCCGCCTTTTCTGCATCTGCGAGGCGCTGGTTCTACACTTGCGGCCATGAGTTTGCTGATCCTGGGAATCGAATCCTCTTGCGATGAAACCGGTGTGGCCCTGGTGCGCACCCCGGACGGCCAAGGTGTGCCCGCCTTGCTGAGTCATGCGCTGCACAGCCAGATCGAAATGCACCGCGCCTATGGCGGCGTCGTACCCGAGCTTGCCAGCCGCGACCATATCCGCCGCGTGCTGCCGCTGACCGAGAAAGTGCTCGCCGAATCCGGGGAGACGCTCGACAAGGTCGATGTGATTGCCTTCACACGCGGCCCAGGCCTTGCCGGGGCATTGCTGGTCGGCTCCGGTGCGGCTTGTGCCATGGCGGCCGCGCTGGACAAGCCCGTGCTGGGCGTGCACCACCTCGAAGGCCATCTGCTCTCGCCCTTTCTCAGTGCCGACCCGCCGGAGTTCCCGTTCGTGGCCTTGCTGGTCTCGGGTGGCCACACCCAGCTCATGCGTGTGGACGGCGTGGGCGAATATGAAATCCTCGGTGAAACCATCGACGATGCGGCGGGCGAGGCTTTCGACAAATCGGCCAAGCTCATGGGCTTGCCCTATCCGGGTGGCCCCGTGCTCTCGAAGCTGGCGGAGGGCGGCGATCCTCAGGCCTTCAAGCTGCCTCGCCCCTTGCTGCATTCGGGTGACCTGGACTTTTCGTTTGCCGGCCTCAAGACGGCTGTGCTGACCCAGGCCAAGAAGCTGGGGGACGAGCTCGAAGCGCGCAAGGCCGATCTGGCAGCCAGCACGCAGGCCGCGATTGTGGATGTGCTGGTCAGGAAAACCATGGCGGCACTCAAGCAGACCGGCATGAAGCGGGTGGTGGTGGCGGGAGGTGTGGGCGCCAACAGGCTGTTGCGCCAGCAGCTCAATGAAGCCTGTGCCAAGCACAAGATCCGCGTGCATTACCCCGAGCTGCATTTATGCACCGACAACGGCGCCATGATTGCCATGGCTGCCGCCATGCGCATACAGGCGGGACGCGAGCAGGCACTGCATGAATATGCGTTTGATGTGAAGCCGCGCTGGCCGCTGGATTCGCTCAGGTGATTCCGTACCGCAAAAAAGCAGCCCAGGTGGCTGCTTTTTTCATGGCTGCCTGCGCTTATCCTGCAAGCTTTACGGCCAGTTTCGCGACATTCTGGCCCTGGTAGCGGGCAATGCTCAGCTCGTCGGGATGAGGCTGGCGCGAACCATCGGCGCCCGCAATCGTCGAGGCTCCATAGGGCGAATTGCCGCCCTTGACTGCGCTCAGGCTGGTCTGCTCGGGCAGGGGATAGCCCAGCGGCACGATGAGCATGCCGTGATGGGCCAGTGTCGCCCAGGTGCTGGTCACCGTCATTTCCTGGCCGCCTCCGGTGCCGGTCGAGGTGAAGACACTGCCGATCTTGTTGATCAGGGCCCCCTTGACCCAGAGACCGCCGGTCTGGTCGAGAAAGCTGCGCATCTGGCCCGGCATATTGCCAAAGCGCGTGGGCACGCCAAACAGGATGGCATCGTAGTCGGCCAGCTCGGCTGGGGTGGCGACCTCGGCGGCCTGATTGGCCTTGCCGCCTGCGTTCTTGAAGACATCTTCGGGCATGGTTTCGGGCACGCGCTTGATGGTGACCTCGGCACCGCTGACGCTGCGGGCGCCTTCGGCCACGGCCTGCGCCATGGTTTCGATATGTCCGTACATGGAGTAGTAGAGAACCAGCACTTTGGCCATGGGGGAATTCCTCAAACGGGTTGGAAGGCGGTGCGGCATTGGCGCACCCGGCTGAAACCACAGTGTAGGAATTGAAGATGGCTGCACGACACGCTCCGGCAGTCTGTGCCTGTAGGTCAAGACGCCGAATCAGTCCGGTTTCCGGCAACTGCCAGTTAATTGAGCGGAAAAAAGCCCGCAGTGCATCGGCATTGCGGGCTTGTGCTTTCCGGTCGGCCCCGCTAAGAGGAGATGGAAGAAAGGATGAGGCAGACCGGTAGGCGAAAAGCAGCGCTTATTCGATGCTCAGCGTAACGGCCTTGCTCTGGGGCTCGAGCTTGGCCAGGCTTAGCGTGAGCACTCCATGCTCGAGTTTGGCCTTGCTGTTGGCTGCGTCGATTTCATGGCCCAGATCCCAGCGGTATCTGACCTGGCGGGCCGCGCCTTCCACGCTTTCGAGCTTGACGACAGTTCCATCCAGCGAGAGCTGGAGCTGTTCCCGAGCCAGCCCGGGTACATCCAGGGTCAGGGTGGTGGATTGGTCATCCCGGCTGACCTGAACCTGGCGCTGTGCGGGGCTTGCGGCGCCCAGGGCATCCTGCAGAAAACGTTGCAGGGCCAGGTCGGCGGCGCGAGGGGATACAAAGGTATTGCGGCTCATCACAGGGGCGAAGAACATGGTGGTTAACTCCTTTAAACTGCGCGGCTTGCGTTGTTGCCGCTTGGTTCATAGGTAGGTGGTGGCAAGCGCATTTCAAGAGATTTTTTTGATGAATAAATTGCGCCGTGATGCCTTGAAATACCTGCAGTTGCCACTACTATGCGTGCCGTTCGGTCTTGCCGGCGCTGCGGCGGCGGCTGCCAGGTCCGGGCTTGCGCAGCCCATCAGGCTGGCGTTGGTGGAGAGCCTTTCCGGCCCGTTTGCGAACACGGGCGAGGCCGTGTTCCGCAACCTGCTCTGGGCGACGGAGCGTGTGAACGCGCGCGGCGGCGTGCGCCTGGCCGACGGTGCGCATCAGCTGATGATCGAGCGCTATGACAGCAAAGGCCAGAACGAAGAGGCGCTGTCGGCGTTGCGCGCAGCCATTGACAATGGCGCACGCATCATCATGCAGGGCAATTCGTCGGCCACCGCGGCGGCGCTTCTCGATGCCATCGACAAGCACAACAGCCGCGACCCCTCGCGTCGGGTGCTATACCTCAACTATTCGGCCGTGGACCCGGCATTGACCAACGAGCGCTGCAGCTTCTGGCATTTCCGTTTTGACGCCCATGCCGATATGCGCATGGCTGCGCTGATGGAGGTCATCAAGGACGACAAGGCCGTGCACAGTGCCTATCTGATCGGGCAGGACTACAGCTTTGGCCAGGCCGTGCTGCGTGAAGCAAGGCGTCAGCTTGGCGTGCAACGGCCCGATGTGCGCATCGTAGGCGACGAGCTGCACCCCGTGGGCCGCGTCAAGGACTTCGCGCCCTATGCGGTCAAGATCCAGCAAAGCGGTGCCCAGGCCGTGATCACGGGCAACTGGGGCAATGATCTGATGCTGCTGGTCAAGGCCGCGCGCGAGGCTGGCTACGAAGGGCGCTTCTATACCTTCTACGGCAATGCCCTGGGCGCACCGGCGGCCCTGGGCGACGCTGGCGTGGGCAAGGTGCTGGCCGTGGCCGACTGGCTGCCCAATGTGCCCACGGCCGACAGCCGCGCCTTCTACCAGTCCTTCCGCCAGCGCTTTCCCAGGCCCGAGGACGACTATGTGCACATGCGCATGCAGCTCATGATCGAGGCGCTGGCGCAAAGCCTGGAGAAGGCCGGCAGCACGGACACCACGGCCGTGGCCCGTGCCCTGGAGCATGCCAGGGTGCAGATGGCGGGCCGCTCGGGCAGCATGCGTGCGCAAGACCACCAGTTTCAGCAGTCGCTGGTGGTGGGCATGATGGAGAAAAAAGGCAGCGCCGGCGTGGACTTCGATGTGGAAGGCTCGGGCTATGGCTTCAGGGTCGTGCGCGAGATTGCGGCAGCCAGGGCCGAGTTGCCCTGCCAGTGCCAGATGAAGCGCTTCTGACCGCTGCCATCCTGCTGAATCCATCGCTGGCGGCGCTTGTCTGACCCGCAGCGCGGCCTGGACATCGATGCTCCCTGAGCGGCGGCATCGCCAATATCCATCTCAAAGCCTATTACACCCTGGTCGCAGGCAGCAGGGTTTCCCGTGTGACGGCCGGTCCGTTCAACGGTACGCTCGCCTACATGATCAGCTACCACTAGACGGACGGCGCGCGGGAGCCGGCCAGCCCGGCGTCGTCGATCCCGTGAGCCTTGCGGGCCTCCGCCGCTGCGCAGCCCCGGACTGTCTGGCCGGATTGCCACGGCTTCCCAAGCCGGTCATGCCAGCTGCGCCGTCTCCCAACAGCCGCCATGACACTGATTGCCGCGGGTGCCTCGCCCCATCAGTGTCACGGTCGGCGATGACTGCAAGGCGAGTGGCAGGGCCACGTCGCACGAGACCTAGTTCTTGCTGGCGGAGGCCATCTGGCTGGCCAGATAGGCTTCATGCACCTCGCGTCCCAGCTCGATCACCGATAGCGCATAGAACGCCGACCAGTTGTAGCGCGTGATGGCGTAGAAGTTCTCGGTGCCCGCGATGTACTCCGTGGGGCCGGAACTGCCGTTCTTGAGCTCTATCAGGGCCAGCGGGCGCTCGTAGTTCTCGGCGCCCAGTACTCGGACTCCGCGTTCGGCCATCTGCGCGGCCGTGAATGTGGGGTTGATATCGGGTGCGAGCAGGGTGGCGAGATTCTCGTCCTGGGCGCGCATGTCCACGGTGAAAGCCGTGGGCAGTCCGGGCTTCCAGCCGTGGCCGACGAAGTAGTTGGCCACCGAGCCGATCGCATCGGCGGCGCTGTTGAACAGGTCGATGCGACCGTCGCCGTCAAAGTCGACCGCGTACCTGTCCCAGCTGGTGGGCATGAACTGGCCCAGACCCATGGCACCCGCATAGCTGCCGCGCAGCGCAAACGGGTCGCTGCCCGTGCGTCGGGCCGTGACCAGCACCTGCTCGAGTTCGCCACGGAAGTAGTCGGTGCGGGCCTGTGCCCGGGGATGGGCTGGCGGAAAATCCAGGGCCAGCGTTGCCAGGGCATCCATCACGCGAAAGTTGCCCATGTTGCGGCCGTAGATGGTTTCCACGCCGATGATGCCGACGATGATCTCTGCGGGCACGCCGAACTGCTGTTCGGCACGCGCGAGCGCCTGGCCGTTGGCCTGCCAGAACTGCACGCCGGCGCGGATGCGCACAGGGTCGATGAAGCGGCTGCGGTACACCGTCCAGTTCTTCACAAAGGTCTTGCCCGCCGGTGTCATCAGCCGGGTGACCACGGGCAGGTTGCGCGCTTCGCTCAGCTGCGCACGCACCCAGTCGGCGGGCAGATCGCGCCGGGCGGCGATCTCGTCGGCCAGTTGCATGGCGTCGCCCCGACCGGCATAGGCCAGGGCTGTAGCGGCTGCAGCCGTGGCGGCGACGGGGGCCGCCTTGCGCACGGCTTTGTGGGCCGGTGCGGCGACGGCGCCCGCGGTCAGCAGGCAAAGGACCAGAGCGCCCAGTGTGTCAGCCTTGAAGCGTTTTTTGCTATTGAATTTGGTGCTCATGTTTTTATTCGTTGAGGGTATGGGGCCAACGCTGCCTGCGCAGTGACTGCCAGCGCTGGCGCAAGGTCTTGAGTTCGGAGGCTTCGTTGCCCTGCGATGGCGCATAGCGTAGCCTTTCCATGTCCAGCAGCCAGTCGGATAAGGCCGCAGCCAGGGGCGCGAACGCTGATTCCTTGGTCCAGCGCTCCTGGACCCGGTGCGAAAGGCTGCGCGCCGAGTCGCTGGCGCCGCTTGCCATGCCGGCACGCTGCAGCCGCAGCTTTGCATCGTGCATGAGCTGGCTCCAGCCATCGCGATGCGGTCGTGTGGCGCGGGTCCAGACCAGCCACAGCAGCGCCAGGGCGCTCAGGCTGACCGCCAGCAGGCGCAGCAGATCCGTCCAGTCCGGCGATTCGAAGCCCAGACTCTGCAGCAGATTGAGCTGGCGGCTTTGCGTGTAGTTGATCACCCATTGGTTCCAGCGGTTGTTGACAGCTTCCCAGGCGGCACGCAGCTTTTCCAGCGTGCCGGTATCGACGAAGTTGCCAACGGCGCTGGCAAATGCACCGGGGGGGGCGCTCAGGCGCTGGAACTGGCCGACCCGGCTGGGAGCAACGGCGCCTGTGGGGTCCACACGGACCCAACCCTGGCCGGCGATCCAGACCTCGGTCCAGGCGTGGGCATCGCTGTTGCGCACGGTCCAGTAATTGTCCACGCTGTTGCGGTCGCCGCCCTGGTAGCCAGTCACGATGCGCGCGGGCACTCCCATGCCGCGCATGAGCACGGCAAAGGCCGAGGCGATGTGCTCGCAGAAGCCTTGCCGGCTGTCAAACCAGAAGTCGTCGGCCGTGTGGACACTGTCCACCACGCCGGGCTCCAGTGTGTAGGTGTAGCCACCGGTTTTCAGGTGCTGCAGGGCGGCGGCGATCAGCCTGTCCGTATCCGCATCGGCGCCCCGCTGGGCGCGCAGCTCAGCCCGCAGCTGCTCGCCCAGGGCCTGGGTGCGCGGGTTGCTGCCAGGCGGCAGTTGCAGATAGCGTCTGAGCTCGGGCGTGAGTTGCAGTGGTCCATGGCTGAAGTCGAGGTGGCTTTGGGCATCGACACGCAGCACATCGGTGATGGGGCGCCAGCTTTGCCACTGGAGGCTGGAGCTCATGCGCAGCCGGCCCACCGAGGCACCAGGCGGAATCTGAGGCTCGGTCTTGACGGCGTCCAGCAGCGTCAGCCAGCGGCGCTTGCTGGGCTCGATCAGCATCTGATAGCGGATGGGTTCGCCGCTCACGCGCAGCTGAGGCATGGTCATGGCGTCGGACACAGGATCGGCTTGCCAGTTGCGGCCATCGAACAGGCTCAGAACCGGGCCGCGAAAATAGAGGGTATTGGCGGGTGGCTCCTGCCCCCCCGGGGTGTCGAAGCGGATACGCAGTGCGACGCTGGCGTCCAGTGCCAAAGCAGCGACCTCGCCCACACGCATGTTTTCGGACAGGCCCGAGCGGCTGGCCAAGTCCTCGGACGGTACGCCCCATATCGGTGCCATGCGCGGAAAGAACAGAAACAGCACCACCATCATGGGGGCACCCCAGAGTGCAAGCCGGCTCGCGGTGCGCAGCGCCTGCATCAATGGCGGTTTGCCCGCCGTCATATGGGCGTTGACCAGTGCCGTGAGCAGGCCCATCAGTCCCAGTACCATGGCCACGGCGATGGGCAGGGACTGGGAATAGAAAAAATTGCTGAGCAACACGAAGAAGCCCAGAAAGAACACCACCATGGCATCTCGCCGGGCGCGCAGCTCCAGCGTCTTGAGCGCCAGCAGCATGACGATCAGGGTCACGCCGGCATCACGGCCCACAAGGGTCTTGTGCGTGGCCCAGGTGGCGGCGATCGCAATCGTCAGTGCGCCTGCCAGCACCCAGCGGCCGGGCAGTGGGGCCCCCGACAATGCCAGACGCGCGCGCCAGAGCAGCAGGGCTGCAGCAAAGGTGCAGGTCCACCAGGCCGTGTGCTGGACTTGCGGAAGCATGATCCAGGCAATGACGGCGAGCACAAACAGCGTGTCGCGCGCATCGCGCGGCAGGGCCGTTAGGCGCTGTCGCCAACTGCCGTGTGCATGCCGGGCGGGTGGGGCGGTGCTCTTCATTGTCGTGCTTCCCCGGGATGAACAACGATGTTGCACACGCGGGGCAACCACTGCCTGCGGAGTGAGGAGGGGCTGTGTTTTTTCATGGGCAGGCAGCCAATGCCTCGAGGCAGCGCGTGGTGTGCTGTGCACCGCTGGATGGTGCGATCTCCTGACCGCCGGGCAGCCGCAGTCCCCAGGTGCGGCCCTGCTGCTGAGCCATCAGCACCCAGGCGGCAAGGCGTGACAGCCGCGCCTCGTGGTCGGCCAGACCGGTATGGCGTACATCGAGCCAGAGCCGGTGATGGTGGGCCATCGGCCGGTCGCGGCTGACCATCTGGTGGCCGCCGGCTGCAAAGGACTTTGCCGCTTTCTTCCACACCACCAGCTTGAGAGGGTCGCCATTCCGATAGCCGCGCACGCCGTCGAACTCGTCACCGCTGCGCACCTGGGCACTGCTGCGGTCGCCGGCTTCCGGGCTGGCGGCTGGCAGCGGCGGGGGATGGGTTTCAGGGGCGGGGTAGACCCAGACCAGGGCTTGGGGCCGCCACAGAGCCCAGACGCGGAACGCACCCAGCGGGTAGCGCGTGAGTATGGAGACGGCGGGCAGCTCCTGACGGCCGCGGCGCTGGGGCATGAAGCTCAGCTGAACGGTCGTGCTGCCCTGCGCGGGTATGTCTACCCAGGTCCAGGCATCGGAGTGATCGCTATTTTGCCGACGCTGGTGCATGGCGAGCCCTACGCCCCAGCGGCGCGAACGTCGGGCATTGTGCAGGCTGATCTGCAGGGGGCAGGGCGCATGGGCAAAGCAGCCGCCCGGTGCGTTGCCATGGGCACCCGCGCCGCTGAGGGCCAGTTGCAGGCCGCGCAGATTGCCATGGCCCACGACCATGCTGGAAGCCGCGCTGCCCGCCAGCAGAAACGTGAGCAGATAGCCCAGGTTGAGCTGGTAGTTGATGGCTGCGATCAAGAGCACGATCAGCGTGGCCAGCAAGGCCCAGCCGGCGCGTGAGGGCAGGATGTAGACATTGCCCTGGGTCAGCGTGAGCTGGTCGCTGCGCGGCAGGCGTGCAAACATCCAGTCCCGCACCCTGGTGCGGGGAGAGATCCTCTGGAAGAGATTGGATGCCTTTGGCCGTTCGCCCTCTGATGCAGGGTGCTTCATGCTGGGAAATTCATGGAGAAGTCCATCGGCATCAAGACAGCGCAACGGCTTGCATCATCGCGCGCACCTGCTCCACGGCCCCACGGCCGGCATGGCCGACGGGAACCAGGCGGTGGGCAATCACCTGGGGAAGTATGGCCTGTACATCGTCGGGTGCCACGTAGTCGCGGCCCTCCATCAGCGCGATGGTCTTGGCCGCACGCAGCAGCGCGATGCCTGCGCGTGGCGACAGGCCCTGGGCAAACCACTGGCCGTTGCGTGTGGCGGCAATCAGATCCTGTACATAGTTGAGCAGGGCGTCGCTGGCATGTACGGCCAGTGCTGCGGCCTGCAACTGCTGCAATTCCTGCTGCGAGATGACGGGCAGCAGTGCATCGGCGGCGGCGCGGCGGCCATTGCCCGAGAGCAGCTTGCGCTCGGCATCGCGCGAAGGATAGCCGAGGCTGATGCGCATGAGGAATCGGTCCAGCTGGCTTTCGGGCAGCGCAAAAGTGCCCAGCTGCTCCAGCGGGTTCTGGGTGGCAATCACAAAGAACGGGGCGGGCAGGCTGTGGGTCTTGCCCTCGGTCGTGACCTGGCGCTCCTCCATGGCTTCCAGCAACGCACTCTGGGTCTTGGGGCTGGCCCGGTTGATTTCATCGGCCAGCAACACCTGGGCGAATACCGGCCCGGGATGGAACACAAATGCTTCCTGTCCGCGGTCGTAGATGGAGACGCCCGTGAGGTCGCTGGGCATGAGGTCGGCCGTGAACTGCACACGCGAGAACTGGAGGCCGAAACTGCGCGCCAGCGCATGGGCCAGGGTGGTCTTGCCGACACCCGGAACGTCTTCGATCAGCAGGTGACCGCCTGCCAGCAGACAGGCGACACCGTCTCTGACCTGAGCCGGCTTGCCCTCCATCACCGTGTTAAGCTGACTCAAAAGCGCATTAATAATTGTGTTCTGTGCATGCATGGCAGGAACATATCCTAAATAAGCGATAGCGGAGACATGACTGTGGGCAAGACAGGTTATTTCACCCACCGGGATTGCTGGTTGCACGAGATGGGGCCGGGTCACCCTGAATGCCCGGCGCGGCTGGACGCGATAGAAGACCGACTGCTGGTCAGCGGCGTGGGCGATGCGCTGGAGCGCTGCGATGTGCCGCTGGCCTCGTTGGCCGAGATTGAGCTGGCGCATGATCCCATGCAGATTGCCGCCCTGCAGGGTCTGACAGACAGACTGGAGCAGGAGCTGGCCGCCGGCGGCCCGGAGTACAGGCAGCTCGACACCGATACTTCCATCAACCGCCACACTTTCAAGGCTGCCCTGCGAGCTGCCGGGGCCACGCTTGCGGCGACCGATGCCGTGCTGGCCGGCGAGCTGGAAAACGCCTTTTGCAGCGTGCGCCCGCCCGGACACCATGCCACGCGCAACCAGGCCATGGGCTTTTGCTTTTTCAACAACGTGGCAGTGGGCGTCAAATATGCGCTGGAGCGTCACCATCTCAAGCGCGTGGCCGTGATCGACTTCGATGTGCATCATGGCAATGGCACGGAAGACATCCTGGCCGGGGACCCCCGCGTGTTGATGTGCGGCATCTTCCAGCACCCGTTCTATCCGTTCAGCGGCGACAAGGACCCCGCCCCGAACATGCTGAACGTGCCGGTGGCCGCGTACACCAAGGGCATGGACATTCGCGAGATCATCGAGATGATGTGGATTCCGCGCCTCGAAGCCTTCAAGCCCGAGATGATCTTCATCAGCGCCGGTTTCGATGCGCATCGCGAAGATGATATGGGTCAGCTCGGCATGACGGAAAACGACTTTGCCTGGATCACGGCGCGCATCAAGGATATCGCGCGGCGTTTTTCCAAGGGGCGCATTGTTTCCTGCCTTGAGGGCGGTTATGTGATGGACCCGCTGGCACGCAGCGTGGAGGCGCATGTGCGCGTATTGGCCGATATCTAGTCCGAAAGCAGGGAGACAGCGATGAGCGATTCCTTGGTGCAGCTGAGTCAGGACGCGCGCGGAGTGGCGCGCATCACGCTTTGCGACGCGCAGCGCTTCAACGCCTTGAGCAGCGAGATGCTCGCGGCCCTGCAGTCGGCGCTGGACGCCGTGGGCAGGGACGAGCAGGCGCGTGTGGTGGTGCTGGCCGCCGAAGGGCGGGCTTTTTGCGCAGGACACAACCTCAAGGATATGGCCACGCACACGGAGCTGGACTACTACCGGCAGCTGTTTGCCCAGTGCAGCCGCATGATGCTGTCCATCCAGAAGCTGCCGGTGCCCGTCATCGCACGAGTCCAGGGGATCGCGACGGCTGCCGGTTGTCAGCTGGTGGCGCAATGCGACCTGGCCGTGGCCAGCAGCGAGGCTCGCTTCGCCACCAGCGGTATCCAGTACGGCTTGTTTTGCGCCACGCCCAGTGTGCCCCTGGTGCGCAACATGCCCCTCAAACAGTCGATGCAGATGCTGCTGACGGGAGAGATCATCGACGCCGAGACGGCACTGCACTACGGTCTGCTCAACCGTGTGGCCGAGCCCGAACGGCTCGATGCCGCCGTGGAGGAGCTGGTGGCGGCCATCGTGAGCAAGCCTCGCATGGCCATCAGGATGGGCAAGGAGCTGGTCTATCGCCAGCGGGAGATGGGGCTGGAGTCGGCCTATGAGCTGGCCGGTCAGACCATGGCCATCAACATGCTGGATGCCGATGCCCAGGAAGGTGCCCAGGCTTTTGCTCAGAAGCGCAAGCCGGGCTGGTCCTGACCCCTCCCGTGGCTGGCTGAACTGCGCGCAAGGGGGCTGTGCGGGTCTTGCGCCTCAGGCCCGTCCATTTGAACGACGAGGCGGCTTTCAGGCGGTGCTACCGTGAGACCTGTCTGAATGCAGGCATGGCGCTCAAGGGCTCAATTCCTAGGTTTTACCCTGATCGGGCTCTTCCGACATCCATCACTTCGCATGTCTTGTGCATAAAATAGAACGGTCGTTCGTTTTGTGCCTGTCCGCTTGTGAAGGCTGCTGCAGGGTTCTCCGGCAGATTGTCTGGAAAATTGTGCAGAGAGTGTTGCGGTGCCGCATAAAATGAATCCAGTTTACGTAAACGTCAATGCAGTAATCATTAAGGAGCCGCAGCAATGAAGGTATTGGTCCCTGTCAAGCGTGTCGTGGACTACAACGTCAAGGTCCGCGTGAAGTCGGACGGCACGGGTGTGGACATCGCCAACGTCAAGATGAGCATGAACCCCTTTG
>NZ_SPEY01000049.1 GCF_009360615.1 Comamonas sp. | reverse complement strand
GGCTGATCCTGCTGGGCCGCTATGTCTGCCAGGCGCGCAAGCCGCGCTGCTGGGAATGCGTGGTCTCGCAGTACTGCGATTTCACGCCCAAGACCCCTGCACCGGCAGCAGGAAAAAAGAGCTAAAACTGCCTCAAACGCATACCCAAAAAGCGCTTGCCGCTATATTTTTTCAAATACCTCAGCTCTTGCCGCTGACACCGGCCGATTCAAAGCTGGCCATCTCGTTGAGCATGGTGCAGGCCGAGCGCAGCAGCGGCCAGACCAGGGCCGCGCCCGAGCCTTCGCCCAGGCGCAGTTGCCAGTCCAGCATGGGCTGGGCCTGCAGATGGGCCAGCAGGCGGGCATGGCCAGGCTCGCCCGAACGGTGCGCATACACGCAGCGCTGCAGCACATGGGGCTGAAGACGGCTGGCCACCAGCACAGCGGCCGTGGTGATGAAGCCATCCACCACGATCAGGCGGCGTTCGGCAGCGGCCTGCAGCACGGCGCCCGTCATGGTGGCGATCTCCAGCCCGCCCATGGCAGCCAGCACAGCCAGTGGCTCTTGCACTCCGGCATGAAAATCCAGCACCCGCCTGAGCACTGCGATCTTGCGCGCCAGGCCTTCGGGGCTCAGGCCCGTGCCCGCGCCCGTCACCTCCTCGACCGGCTCGCCACACAGACGCGCCAGCAGCAACGAAGCGCTGGACGTATTGCCGATCCCCATCTCGCCAAGCAACACCGCATTGCCGGGCAGTTTCTTGACCAGTTCTGCGCCATTGCGCAGGGCCATCGCGCATTGGGCCTCGCTCATGGCCGGTCCCTGGCTGCAGTCTGCCGTGCCATAGGCCACCTTGCGCCGCCACAGGCGCGGCGCATGGGCCCTGGGAAGCTTGTGCGCGGGATCCTGCTCGCGCACCTCGAAGTCCCGGGCCACGCCACAGTCCACCACATTCAGATCAATGCCGTTCTGCTGCGACAGCACGCTCACCGCAGCCCCCCCGGCGAGAAAGTTCTCCACCATCTGCCAGGTCACGTCGACCGGATAGGCCGACACTCCCTGGGCGGCCAGTCCGTGATCTGCGGCAAACACCACCATCTGCGGTGCATGCAGGGCGGGCGTCTCGCACCCTACGATGCCGGCAATGCGCAAGGCCAGCTGCTCGAGCACGCCCAGCGAGCCCTGGGGCTTGGTCTTGACATCCAGGCAGTGCTGGACGCGGGTTTGCAGCGCTGCATCATGGATATCCAGCACCTGCGGGCAGGACCAGAGGACGGACGGCGGGAAATCGGAAAAAGAAGCGGAACTCATGCGTGCAGTCACTCCCGGTGCATCAGGCCTGGGTGCCATCCGCTACCGGGATGCGGAAGGCAGGTTTCTGAAAACATGCAAGTATCGCGCTTTCGTCGGTACCGGAGCGCGAAGTTCACCGGTTGTACGAGGCTGGCAGGAAAAAGGCCCCGAAGGGCCTTGGCGGAAGACGCTGCAAAAAGCGTCAGCGAATGACTTCCTCCACCGTGATTTCGCGCAGGATGCCGCCATCCTTGACCGAGCCACTGACCGCGCCGTCCTTGACACGTGCCATGCAGGCCTGCTGGTCGATTTCGGTCTTGAACACACCACAGCGGGCATAGGCATTGCGCTGATACTGGCTCATGCCCTGGCCGTCGTCGAGCTTGCCCTTCTTGGCCTCTGCACTGGCCGCCATCGCCTCGCGAGAAGAAGAGTTGCTATCACGCATGGGGCGCTGGCCCTTGTGGTGGTGGCGGTGGTGCTGCTTTTTCATCGCAGGCCCGGCCGCATCCATCGCCGCTGGCTGACCCGCCGGCTTGGCCGCTTCCGTCTGCGCGCCGGCCATTGCGGCCATTGACAGAACTGCGGCGCCCAAAGCAAGTTGAAGACTCTGAACCTTGAAAAAAGCCATAAGCAACTCCATTCCAGAAAGTAAACAGCCCGGTCAGCTTGCACGCACTCTCAGGCAGGGCTTATCGGTTCAGCGGCTATGCGTCCGCAGGATCACTCCTACAAATCAGCGGGCAAGCTGGAGTGAAGCGGGCTCAAACCATTGCCCCACCCCCTGTGCCAGACGTTCAAAAACCTGTTCCAGACTGGGTGCCTCATGGCCGAACAGCGCGTGAATCACCTCGGCGTTCTCGAAGAGTCCGTGGAGGTAGGTACCGATGACTGCGCTGTTGCCTGCCTGCCACAGCATGCCGGGCAACAGCTCCCGGGCCTGCCGAGCACCCGCCGCCTGCATGTCGGCACGTAGCTGGGTCCGCCCGTGATGGATCTCGTAGCCTCGCACCGTCACGCCGCTCAAGGCGTCCCACGGGGCATGCAGCTCCGGCAGTTTCAAGCTCGTCGGCTGCACGGTCTTGTCCAGCGCAAACAGGGTCGCCAAAGGCAGGAGGCCCAGGCCTGCGGCATTGCCGTCCACACCATGCAGATCGATCAGCGCCTCGCCCAGCATCTGCAAACCGCCGCAAATGCCCAGGACCTGCCTGCCGTGTTCCGCATGGGCGACAACGGCGGCATCCAAACCTTGTCCACGCATCCAGGCAAGATCAGCCGCCGTGGCCTTGCTGCCCGGCAGAATGACCCAGTCCGCCTCCGCGACCTGAGCAGGAGAACGCGCCCAGACCACGCGCAGACCCGGCACGTGCAGCAGGGGCTGAAATTCATCGAGATTGCTGATGCGCGGATAGGCGATGATGGCAATCGTGGTGTGGATCGCCCGCCCTGCCCCCGTGCTGCCACGATCGTCGAACACGCCGTCCTCCTCGGGCAGACCGTGCTGGAACTGCATGGGAATACAGGCTACCGTGGGCACGCCCGTCTTCTCCTGCAGCATCTGGGGTGCCGGTGCCAGCAGAGCCGCATCGCCGCGAAACTTGTTGAGCACAAAGCCCTTGACGAGCTTTTGCTCGTCCTCGGGCAGCAATGCCCAGGTGCCGTAGAGATGTGCAAAGGCGCCGCCGCGGTCGATGTCAGAGACCAGCAGGCAATGTGCATTGCAATGTTTGGCCACGCGCATATTGACCACATCGCTGGCGTGCAGGTTGATTTCGGCGGGGGAGCCCGCGCCTTCGATGACCACCACGTCGTTTTCGGCACGCAGCTCATCCAGCGCCTGCGCGATCTGCGGCCAGACCTTGAGGCTGCGCCCGCGCCAGGGCATGGCGCTCAGCGCCTCGTCAACCTGGCCGAAGAGCACGACCTGACTGCGCGTGTCGGCCTCTGGCTTGAGCAGCAGCGGGTTCATGCGCACATCGGGCACGGCTCCCGCAGCCAGCGCCTGCAGATACTGCGCCGTACCGATCTCGCCCCAGCGGCCCTCGGGCGTGGCAACAACGCGCGCGTTGTTGCTCATGTTCTGCGCCTTGAACGGCGCAACCTTCAGGCCCTGGCTGCGGTAGTAGGCACACAGTGCCGTCGCCACCCAGCTCTTGCCCGCGCCACTGCTGGTGCCCAGCACCATGATGCAACGTGCTGTCATGTCTCAGGTTTCGGTGGGGATCGGCAGCACCATGCGCTGCAGGATTCGGGCCAGCGCCTCGCCGGGATGCGTGCACATGCCCATGTGCGAGGGCGAGGTCTGGATGATGCTGCTGCGCCTGGCCGTGAGCCAGTGGTAGCGCGCCCGCATGGGCAGCTGGGCAATCGGCCCGCCATCCGCACGGCCTTCACAGATGGCCACGATGGAGCCCAGGTGACGGTGCACGGCCTCCAGATCCACATTCGGATCCAGCGCCAGCAGACGCTGTTCGTCGAGGGCGATGCCGGCCTGCAGATGACCGGTGCGCTGGCACGACAGGATCACGCCCGCATTCACGAATTCCTCACGTTCCACGCGCGGCACCACACGCACGATGGCGTAGTCATAGACCTCATGCGCGAGCATCGATCACTCCTTGCAACCAGCGGCCACGCTCGGCAAGCCGGGCCGCAAAATAATTCACGTAGGCCGCGCGATGGGCCTGTGCATTCTTGAGCACATCGCCCTCTTTGTCGGCTGCGGCCTGCGCCAGAAAGCAGTCAGGCACCTCGTCCAGAATGCTCTGGAGCACTTCGGGCCCGAGCTTGGCGGCCAGCGGTGCATCCAGCTGCGCCAGCAGGCTGGCCTTCGGCAGCAGCACGTGCTCGGCACTGGGCGCAAAAGGCCTGGCCGGATCGGCAACCGTTCCGTTCCAGGCATGGTGAAAGGTCAGACTCGCACCATGATCGATCAACCAGGGCCGCTTCTGGTACATCAGCATATTGGTGTTGCGTGCCGTGCGGTCCACATTGCTGACCAGGGTGTCGAACCACACCAGGCGGGAGGCGAAGTCGTTGTCCACCACGTCCACCGCCGGATCGAAGTTGATGGAGCCGGGCAGATAGTCCAGCCCCACGTTCAGCCCGTCGCTGGCGCGAATCAGGTCCTGGATCTCGGGATCGGACTCGGTGCGGGACAGATCGCCGTTCAAGCGCAGCAGCACGATCTCGGGTACCGGCAGACCCAGCGCACGCGCCATGCCCCCCGAGATGATCTCGGCCATCAGCGCGCGCACGCCCTGGCCGGCGCCCCGGAACTTGAGCACATAGGTGCCCAGGTCGTCGGCCTCGACAATCGCCGGCATGGAGCCGCCTTCCCGCAGGGGGGTTACGTAACGCTCCACCAGCACCGAGCGAAGCTTCAAGGTTTCAGTAGCCATGGGAAATGGTAGCGCCTTGCCCCCATCCGGTCCGATCGGCAAGGTCATTGGATGCTTTTCCAGGCCTGTTCAAGCGCGGCCTGCGACACGGGCGGCAGCACGCCGAGCCGCACATGGCCGCTCAGGCCGAAGCTTGCGCAGTCGCGCAGTTTGATGCCCTGGGCGCGCAGAGCCGCCAGGGGCCCTGCCAGCTCTGCCTGCGGCAGGCCTGCGACAAAATAATTGGACTGGTGTCCGGGAACGACCTGCCAGCCCAGTCTCTCGCACAGCGCCAGCTGCTGCGCCTTCCAGCGGCGCAAGGTCATCAGGCTGTGGGCCAGCCATTGCTGAACCTCGTCCGTCACCCAGGCCTGCAGCATGGCCACACCGTGCGAGCCCACCACCCAGGATGCCGCCAGCGCGTTCAGTGCCTGCACCTCTGCCGCTGCGGCCTTCACGGGCGCAATCGCATAGGCAGCGCGCACGCCGGTCATGCCCAGGGCCTTGTTGGGCGTCCACAGCTGCCAGATGCCGTCGAGATCGCGCTCGGGCGGCTCGCCCTCCAGCCATAACGGACGATAGGCGCAATCGAGCACGCGCCATTCCTTCTCCAGAGGCGGCAGCTGCCAGGCAGGCCAGATGTCTTCCATCGCCCCCAGCGGACTGGAAGGCTCGCAGGCCCAGCTCAGCACTGGCGGCACGGCCGGCGAGCGCCGGCCAAGCGCCAGCCGCCAGACGCGCGCGGCCTGCAGATAGTCGCCATAGTGGTGCCGGGGAAACTGCACGCTTTTGGCACCGCTGCGCACGGCGTGCAGCGTGATGCGGTGGATCAGCTCGCTGCTGCTGGCGCCTACCAGGATGCGCTCGACCGCCACACCATGAAAGGCCGCCAGTTGCTGACGCAACACCATGTAGTGCGGATCGGGGTACTGCGCGACATGGGCCGCCTGCAGCGCCTTCACGGCCATGGGACAGGGTCCGCAGGCATTGCGATTGGTCGAAAAATCATGCGCTGGCACACCCAGCGCGTCGCTGCCGCCATGCATGGCTGCCGCATTCACATCAAACATCGGCAAGCAGCCTTCCTCTCCACAGCACCATAAAAATCATAGCTATCAACGAGAGCAGGACATGCGCCGCGATCACTTTTGATGCCAATTTTACAGACATCTTCAAATCAGCCGTCTGCGGCGACCGCCCCTGCGGGTTGAGTCGGTAGACGCCGGGCTTGGAGAGCTGAACCCCCACAGCCCGGGCCATGGCCCCCATGGGCCAGCCACCGTTGGGCGATGGCGTCACGGCCGCATCGCGCCTCAACCCGGCCCAGGACAGGCCGCCAGCCAGCAGCGCCAGCCAGAGGGCGGTGATGCGCGCCGGAATCCAGTTCAGCACATCGTCGGCGCGGGCCGCCCATTTGCCCGCCCATTGCCAGTGGCGGCGGCGGTCGCCCTGGCCTCGCCAGCCCGGATAGCCCCACATGGCATCGGCCGTATTGGCAAAGCGATAGACGGCGGCCCCGGGCAGACCGGCCAGGGCAAACCAGAACAGCGGAGCAACCACGGAGTCGCTGAGATTTTCGGCCAGCGTCTCGATGGCACTCTCGCGCACGGTGGCCGCGTCCAGTTGCGTCGTATCGCGGCTCACCAGCCAGCTCAGACGCTCCCGCCCTGCGGGCAGCGACTGCTGCAGTGCGCCCTCCACGGCCAGCACCTCATCCCTGAGCATGCGCCAGGACAGCAGCGGCTTGAGCAACACCCCCATCACCAGCCCCCAGAGCCACCATGGCGCAAAGCCCAGCATGAACTGCGTCAGTCCATAGACCATGAAGAACCCTGCGGCCAGCACGGACCAGACAAGTGCGGCAAGACAAAAACGCAGATAGTCGCGCGGCACCTCGGCACGCGGTGCCAGTGCCTGCCCCGACCAGCCCAGCAATTGACCCATCAGCACCACCGGGTGCAACCAGACCGGCGGCTCGCCCCAGAGCCGGTCCAGCAACAGGGCCACGAGCACGGCCAGCAGACCCGCCTGCACATTGGCAGCCCAGTGGATCACCGCCAGATCGCTGGCAGTGAATGCCTGATAAAGCCACGCCAGCGGACTCAGGGAAAGACCGATCAGCTCGGTCCAGCCAAAACTCGTCATGCGTCTGTTTTGCCCTTGTCGGCGCGCGGCTGACCTTCGGTCGGCGCTGACGCGATCCGCGAGTCGTCCCAGACATCGTCCATCAGCATGTCCTCCAGAGGGGCGCGGCAGGCCCATTTTTCCTGCTGCAGCATGGGCTCGGCATAGTAGGCATCGACAGGCCCCAGGCAGAGCACGCCCAGCGGGTGGGCCCCTTCAGGCATCTGCAGCAATCTGGCCAGCGCCAGCGGATCGAAAATCGAGACCCAGCCCATGCCCAACCCTTCGGCACGCGCCGCCAGCCAGAGATTCTGGATGGCACAGGCGCTGCTGGCGATGTCCATCTCGGGCAGGGTGCGACGACCGAAGACATGCGCTTCGCGTCCCGGCGGCATGGCAACGACCAGTACCTCGGCCGCATCGAGCACGCCCTGGACCTTGAGCCTCATGAAGTCTTCCTCACGTTCGCCCAGTGCATGGGCGGTACGCACGCGCTCCTCCTCGATCAGAGCGTGGATCTGCCGGCGCAGATCGGCGCTCCTGACCCGAATGAAGCGCCAGGGCTGCATGAACCCCACGCTGGGCGCATGGTGCGCAGCACGCAACAGGCGCAGCAGGACCTCGTCGGCCACTGTCCCGCCCGCAAAATGGCGCATGTCGCGACGCTCATAGATGGCACGATAGACGGCAGCCCGCTCGGCCTCGGTGAAAGGCGTGGCGGCAATCGTCGCAAAGGAGCGGGGCTTGGATTCGGTCATGGAGCTATTGTCGCGCCACAGACATGGCAAAAGCCATCAGTCTTCAATCCCTCTTTGAGCAGGAATACCCGCCTGGAAGGCATGTTTGATCAGCGTCATCTCGGTCACGGTATCGGCGATGTCGATGATCTCCTGCGGGCAGCGACGGCCTGTCAGGCAGACATGCACATCCTTGGGGCGCGCATGGAGCGTGTCCAGCACCTCCTGCAGCGGCAGCCAGCCATAGATCAGCGGATAGGTGATCTCGTCGAGCACGACCAGAAAAAGTTCTCCCGACAAAATATCGGCCTTGGCCTTTTCCCAGCCGTCACGCGCCAGCTGGGCCGAGTGATCGAGGTCCCTGCTCTTCCAGCTGAAGCCGTCCCCGAGTCCCTGGATGGGCAGACCGACCTGTTCGGCCAGACGATGCTCTCCAAAGCGGGCCGTGGGCACCTTCATGAACTGATAGACCTTGACGGCCTTGCCCCGGCCCATGGCGCGAAAAGCCAGGCCGAAGGCGGCCGTGCTCTTGCCCTTGCCATTGCCGGTGTTGACGATGATCAGGCCACGGCGCTCGCCCTCGGGCTTTTCGTAAGGCTTCTCGGTGGGAGGAGTTTCAATATTCACAGCTACTCTCGCTTGTCTATCAAGGGCTAAAGGACAAAAAGTCAAAAAATTTCGGCCAAACTCAGCTCAGGCGCGGCAAGGCCAGCCACAGGCCGTCGAGTTCGCGCACCTGTATGCGTCGGTCAAACACGGCCTCCAGCGCTGCATGGGTGGCGGGATCACCGCAAGCGCCCTGATGCGTGATACGGCCGGCCTGCATGACGACCATTTCGTCGGCCAGCAGGGCAAAGGACAACTCGTGCAGCACGCTGACCAGGGTCGCACCTTGTTGCACCAGACTGCGGGCCGTGAGCATCCAGTCGGTCTGGTGGGGCGGATCCAGATTGGCCAATGGCTCATCCATCAGCAGCGTCCGGGCCTGCACCGCCAGGGCCCGCGCCAGCAGCACGCGCTGGCGTTCACCGCCCGATAGCTGGCCTATGCTGCGCTGGCGCCAGTCCCAGGCATGGGTCTGGCGCAACGCCTGCTCCACGGCCTGGCGATCGGCGCTTGAGGCCGGAGCCAGCCAGCCCTGATGGGGCAAGCGCCCCAGCATCACCAGGTCATAGACGGCCATATCGGCCGCCACCGGCTGGTTCTGACCCAGCCAGGCCAGGGCCTTCGCACGCTCTCGGCCATTCCAGTCGCCGAGCTTGCGGCCCTGCAAAAACACGGCACCGCTTTGCCGCTGGTTGGCCGCCCGCATACCCGCCAGGGCACGCAACAGCGTGGACTTGCCCGCGCCATTGGGGCCGACGATGGCCGTCCAGCGGCCCCGGGGAATGCGCAGACTGATCTGACGCAACACCTCGCGTGCGCCCAGGTGCACGTTCAAGGCCTCGGTCGCCAAGGCGCTGCCGGTCTCGGGATGGCGGCTCATGCGCCCTCCCCAGACGGCATGGCGCCGCGCCGGTGCATCAGCCAGAGCAGATAGCTGCCGCCCAGCACGGCGGTCAACACGCCCACGGGCAATTCCTGGGGTGCCATCAGCCAGCGCGCCAGCAGGTCGGCAGCCAGCAGCAGCACCGCCCCCATCAGGCTGCTGAGCACCAGCAGCCAGCGGTGCAGCGCACGCACCATGGAGCGCACCAGATGGGGTGCAGCCAGGCCCACAAAAGCAATCAGGCCGGTCTGGGCCACGGCGGTGCCTGTGGCCAACGCCAGCAGCACGATCAGCAACAGACGCAGCGGCGCCAGCGGCAGGCCCAGACTATGGGCCGTGGCCTCGCCCAGCGCGAGTCCGTCGAGCACGCGGCTCAGGCAGCAGGCCAGCACCAGCGCAGGCAGCAGCACCCAGAGCATGAGTCCACAGGCATTCCAGCCCGAAAACGCCGTGCTGCCCAGCATGAAAGACTGCATGGCCTGCATGATGTCGGGGTTCATGAGCAGCACCAGCGACGCGGCGGCACCCAGGACCACGCCCACCACCACGCCGGCCAGCAGCAGACGCATCGTGTTTTGCACGCCCTTGGCCAGCACCAGGGTCAGCACCACGGCAAGCACCGCACCGGCAAACGCCGCCCCCGTCACCCCCCAACGGGCCAGGCCGGCCAGCGCGAACGGTGAAACCCCCAGGGCGGCCATGGCAAGCGCCACCCCCAGGGATGCCCCCGAGGCACTACCCAGCAAGTAAGGATCGGCCAGGGGGTTGCGAAACACGCCCTGCGCCACCGCTCCGGCCAGCCCCAGCAGCCCTCCGGCCAGCAAGGCCGCAGCCGTGCGCGGCAGACGGATGTCCATCACGATCTGCCAGGCCAGCGGGTCATGCCGGGCATGAAGCACGCTCTCGAACCCGGTGCTGCCAATGCCCGCGCCCAGCAGCGCCAGCAAAGCCGCTGCCAGCGTCAGCCACAGCAGCAGCCAGGCAGCGGCCAGCCCGCGCTGCCCCCTGCGGTGATGAATGGAGATGCAGGCCTTCATGGACTCTTCTTGCCCTGCCTCGCCGCCAGACGTTGCAGACACTGGGCGATGATTTGCGCCCCCTCCGCCATGCGTGGGCCGGGGCGCACCAGAATGTCGGATTGCTCGGGCGTGAAGGCGCAGATCGCGCCCTGCTTCACCGCCCGCATCTGGGCCCAGCCCG
>NZ_SPEY01000020.1 GCF_009360615.1 Comamonas sp. | reverse complement strand
TGCCCGTGCGCACCTTGGCGCGGGCCGCGCGCATGCCGGTGATGGCGAAGCGGTGCGCCTCGTCGCGGATCTGCGCCACCAGCATCAGGGCCGCCGAGTCATGGCCCAGATAGACCTTGTCGCGCCCGTCGGCAAACACCAGCTCCTCCAGGCCGACCTTGCGGCCCTCGCCTTTTTCCACGCCCACGATGCGCGACAGATCGAGACCCAGCTCCGTGAAGACCTCGCGCGCCATGCTGACCTGGCCCTTGCCGCCGTCGACCAGCACCAGATCAGGCAGACGCGGCTGCTTGCCCGTCAGCTCGGCGCCGCCCGCCTCGCGCTGCGCCTCGGCCACGGGCTTGTAGCGGCGCGTGAGCACCTGGCGCATGGCCGCATAGTCGTCGCCGCCGGTGATGCCTTCGATGTTGAAGCGGCGGTAGTCGCTGCTCTGCATCTTGTGGTGATGGAATACCACGCAGGAGGCCTTGGTGCTTTCGCCGCTGGTGTGCGAAATATCGAAGCATTCGATGGTCAGCTCGTCGAGATTTTCGATCGGCAGATCCAGTGCCTCGGCCAGCGCGCGCGTGCGCGCCTGTTGCGAGCCCTCTTCGGCCAGCAGGCGGGCCAGCTGGATGTCGGCATTTTTCTGCGCCATCTCCAGCCAGATGCGGCGCTGCTCGCGCGGCTGCTGGACCACGGTGATGCGCACGCCGGTCTGCTCGGTCAGCAGCTCCACCAGTCGCTTCTCCACGGGATGGCTGACGATGAGCGTGGGCGGTACGGCCACGCCGACGTAGTGCTGGGCGATAAAGGCCTCCAGCACCAGCTCTTCCACGGGCCGCGCCCCGGCTGCGGCATCCACCTCTTCCTCGCTGGAGTAGACCGATGCGGCATCGCCCAGATTCGCCGGGAAGTAAGGCCTGTCGCCCAGATGGCGGCCGCCGCGCACCATGGCCAGGTTGACGCAGGCGCGGCCACCCTGCACGCGCACGGCCAGGATGTCCACGTCCTTGTCGTCGGTGGTTTCGATCGCCTGCTGGTGCAGCACGCGCGACAGCGCCGTGAGCTGGTTGCGCACCTCGGCCGCCTGCTCGAACTCCAGCTTGTCGGAGTGCGCCATCATGCGCGCTTCGAGCTGCTGCAGCAGCTCGCTGGTTTCGCCGCGCAGCATGGCTTCGGCATTGCGCACATCCAGCGCATAGGCCTCGGGCGATATCAGATCCACGCAGGGGCCGGTGCAGCGCTTGATCTGATAGAGCAGACAGGGGCGGCTGCGGTTGGCAAACACCGTGTCTTCACAGGTGCGCAGCCTAAAGACTTTCTGCAGCAGCTGAATGCTTTCCTTGACCGCCCAGGCACTGGGATAGGGGCCGAAGTAGCGGTGCTTCTTGTCCACGGCACCACGGTAGTAGGCGATGCGCGGGAACTCCTGAAACGCAGGTTCGCCCTCCTTGCCGTCACGATGCGCCACACCGGTGATCTTGAGATAGGGATAGCTCTTGTCGTCCCTGAACAGGATGTTGTACTTGGGATACAGCGTCTTGATGAGGTTGTTTTCCAGCAGCAGCGCCTCGGCCTCGGAGCGCACCACCGTAGTCTCCAGCCGCACGATCTTGCTGACCATATGGCCTATGCGCGTGCCGCCATGCTCCTTCTGGAAATAGCTGGAAACGCGGCGCTTGAGGTTGATGGCCTTGCCCACGTAGAGCAGGACACCGGCAGCATCGAAATAGCGATAGACGCCTGGCAATGGCGGCAGCGCGGCCACCTGGGCCAGCAGTTCGGCGGAATGCGTGGAAGACATGGGCGCTATTGTCTGCGCATGTGGACGAATCCGGCAGCAAGCGACTCAAACGACCGGGCAGCGTTCTGCATATCAACAAAAGGAGCTGCTAGCGCTTGATGAGATTGAATTTCAGATACTTTTTAATCTGAGATCCTTATCAGTCAATCGATAGCAGCTCCTTTTTCAGATCCAAGGGATTCGGGGCAATCCCTGCGCCTTGCAGCTTACTCGGCTTCGATTTTGGACGACTTCACCACCTGCGCCCAGTTGCCGTATTCGGTCTTGACCATGGCCGCCAGTTGCTGCGGGTTCATATAGTCTGCCGTGGCGCCCTGCTCTTCGGCCTTTTTCCGGAAGGCGGGGTCCTCCACCACCTTCTTGATATCGGCAGCCAGCTTGTCGATCACGGGCTGTGGCGTGGCCTTGGGCGCAAACACGGCAAACCAGGAGGTGGCGTTCACGCCCGGGTAGCCGGCTTCCGCCGTTGTGGGCACATTGGGCAGGCTGGGCAGGCGCTGCTTGCCCGTCACGGCCAGCACGCGCAGCTTGCCGCTTTGCACATGGGGCATGAAGGGAGGCGCGGTGCCGAAGGTCAGGTCCACCTGACCGCCCAGCAGGTCCTGCAGCGCCGGGCCCGTGCCCTTGTAGGGCACATGCACCATCTTCACGCCGGCCTGCTGCTCCAGCATGGCGCCCGTCACATGCTGCAGCGAGCCGTTGCCGGATGAGGCGTAGTTGAGCTTGCCGGGGTTGGCCTTGGTGTAGCTCACCAGCTCGGCCAGCGTCTTCACCGGCAGCTCGGAGCGCACCACGATGATCTGCGGAGCCGACAGCACATTGGCCACGGGGGCAAAGTCGCCTTGCTCCCAGCTTCTGGCCTTGGTCAGGTGCGGGGAGATGACGTGGTAGCCCGAGTACTGCATCAGCAGCGTATAGCCGTCTGCATCCGCACGCTTGACCAGATTGGCGGCAATGGCGCCGTTGCCGCCGCCCTTGTTGTCCACCACCACGGATTGCCCGATCACGGGCGCCAGCGCCTGTGCGGCCATCCGGCCGGCCAGATCGGTGGTGCCGCCTGCGGCAGCGGGCACGATCATCAGCACGGTTTTGCTGGGATAGCTGCCCTGGGCCATGGCCGGGGCGCTGACCAGACCGGCGGCGGCAGTTGCCGCCGCCAGCACGACATAAAGGCGTTGACGTTGAACAGTCATGTTTGTCTCCTTGTTGGAATGTTGAAGCGCACCAGCTCCTTCCCCCGAAGGAGCCGATGCAGCGGGGGCGAAAACCGTCTCAGGCTCTGGCCTGGGCGCGTTCCTTGATCTCGGCAAAATCCGCTGGCGGCTGGTGCAGGTCCCAGCGCGCACCGGCCTTGACGATCTGGCTGGGCGTCTCGTGGCCGATCAGCGCCGGCAGGCTGCGGGCAGCCGCCACAATGCGGGCCAGGTCTGTGCCTGTGTCATAGCCCATGAGTTGCAGCGCATGCACGATCTCTTCGGTGCAGGCATTGCCCGAGGCGCCCGGCGCATAGGGACAGCCGCCCAGGCCGCCAATCGAGGCATCGAAGCGATCCGCCCCCGCAGCTATGGAGGCCAGCACATTGGCCAGCGCCATGCCGCGCGTGTTGTGGAAATGCAGGGTCAGGCCCAGCTGCGGCCAGCGCGCCTTGAAGGCCAGGACCATGGAATGCACCTGACTGGGATAGGCCATGCCCGTGGTGTCGCACAGCGTGATGCCCTGCACGCCCAGGTCGGCAAAGCGCTGCACCCAGGCCAGCACTTCGGCCTCGGCCACATCGCCCTCCATGGGGCAGCCAAAGCAGCAGGAAAGCGACACGTTGACGGGCGTTGCCGCCTGCTGCGCCGTGGCGATCACCTGCCTGAGTGACTCGAAGGACTGGCTGCGCTGCATGCGCAGATTGCAGAGGTTATGCGTCTCGCTGACCGACATCACCAGATTGAGCTCGTCGGTCCGTGCATCGATCGCACGCTCCGCGCCGCGCACATTGGGCACCAGCGCCGTGTAGACCGTGCCCGGCCGGCGCGCGATCTCGCGCATCACGACCTCGCCGTCACGCAGGGCCGGGATGGCCTTGGGCGAGACAAAGGCCGTGACTTCGATCTTGGACAGGCCCGCCTCGGACAGCGCATTGACCAGCGCGATCTTGTCCTCGGTGGGCACAAAGGCCTGCTCCATCTGCAGACCGTCGCGCGTGCCGACTTCGTTCATATGGATGCGGCGACCCGCACCGGTCCACACCTTCGCATTCAGGTCGGCGGCCATCATTGGACAATCCCCTTGGCGCGCAACTGCGCGATCTGCTCGGCGCTCAGGCCGATCTCGGCCAGCACGGCATCGGTGTCGTCGCCCACATGGGGGGCGCTGCTGCGCACCGTGCCCGGCGTCAGCGAGAGCTTGGGCACCACGCCGGGCACCTGAAGCTCGAAACCATCGCGCGTGCGCTGCGTCAGAATCATCTCCCGCGCCCGGTAATGCGGATCTTCGGCAATATCCCTGGCCGTGTAGACCTTGCCGGCCGGCACGCGTGCCGCACCCAGCTCGTCCATCACCGTCTGCACGCTGCGCGCCTGAGTCCAGGCAGCAATCGCAGCATCGATCTCGGCCACGCGCTGCACGCGGCCCGCGTTGTCGGCCAGATCGGGCGCATCGGCCAGATCCTGGCGACCGATGGCCGTCATGAGTCGCTTGAAGATGGAATCGCCATTGCCCGCCACCAGCACCCAGCCATCCTGGCAAGGGTAGGCATTCGAGGGCGCAATACCCGGCAGCGCGCTGCCGGCGGCCTCGCGCACGGCACCAAAGGCGCTGTATTCGGGGATCAGGCTCTCCATGATGTTGAACACGGCCTCATGCAGCGCCACGTCGATGACCTGCCCGGGCCCGCCGTTAGCCTTGCGGTGGTACAGAGCCATCATCACGCCGATCACGCCGTGCAGGGCCGCCAGCGTATCGCCGATCGACACGCCCACTCGCACCGGCACCCGGCCCGGCTCGGCGGTCAGATGCCGCAGCCCGCCCATGGCTTCGCCGATCACGCCAAAGCCCGGCAGATCGCGATAGGGGCCGGTCTGGCCATATCCCGAGATACGCAGAATCACCAGGCCGGGGTTGATGGCATGCAGCTCCTCGGGCGACATGCCCCAGCCTTCCAGCGTGCCGGGACGAAAATTCTCGACCAGCACATCGGCTTCTGCAATCAGCTTGCGCGCGACCTCCTGCGCCTCCTTCTGGCGCAGATCGAGAGCGACCGAGCGCTTGTTGCGCGACTGCACCTGCCACCAGACGGAGGTGCCTTCCTTGATCAGGCGCCAGTTGCGCAGCGGATCGCCGGCACCGGGGGCCTCGATCTTGATGACATCGGCACCAAACTCGCCCAGGGTCTTGCCACAGAAGGGACCGGCAATCAGCTGGCCCATTTCCACCACTTTCACCCCGTCCAGCGCGCGCGGCGTGGCAGTCTGCGTTGCGGGGTCTTGGATCTTCATCGTCGTCATCCGTTTGTCTCTTGATGGCTGTCTTGCTGTGCCGCTTTGCGTTGACCAATACCCGGCAAGGCGGCTTTTCATTCATCTTGCCCTTGAAGAGCCTTCCTGCAAAACGCTGAAATGCGAAGCTGCCATCGCATTTGGGCATGGCCAGGCGGGATAATGCCGTCCTCATGAAACTGGACCCGATCACCCTGCGCCTGTTTGTGGCCGTAATGGAAGAAAACGCCATTGCGCGTGCAGCGGCGCGCGAGCACATCGCCCCTTCGGCCGCCAGCCGCCGCCTGGCCGAACTGGAGGATCAGCTGCAGCTCGAGCTGTTCACACGCAGCAACCGGGGCAGCCAGCCGACAGCCGCCGCTTATGCACTGCTGAACATGGCGCGCGGCGTGCTCAACGAGCTGGACGGCATCGCCACGCAGATGAAGGATTACGCCCAAGGGGGCGAACAGGGATTGCGCGGTCATGTGCGGGTGATGGCCAATATTTCCAGCATCACCCAGTTTCTGCCCGCCCAGCTGCAGAGCTTTCTGAGCCGGCACCCGCTGGTGGACGTGCGGCTGCAGGAGCGCGTGAGCACCGATATCGCACGCGCCGTGGCCGACAACGAGGCCGACATCGGCTTGCTCAACCAGGGCAGCTACGGCAGCAAGATCAGCCTGCGCCCCTATCGCCGGGACCGCCTGGCCGTGGTCATGCCCCGATCCCATCCGCTGGCCGGCGAGCACCGACTGCGTCTGGAACAGGTCATCGCGCATGATCTGATCGGCATGCATGCCGACAGCGCGCTCAACCATCTGATCACCCGCTCTGCCGCCGACCAGGGGCTGCAGCCTCGCCTGCGCATGAAGGTGACCGGCTATGACGCCCTGTGCCTGATGGTGGCCGCCGGACTGGGCGTGGGCATTCTTCCCGAGGGCAGCGCCCACATCTACATGGGCGCCCTGCCCCTGCGCTGCATCCGCCTGGACGAAGTCTGGGCCGAGCGCCAGCTCATGCTCTGCATACGCTCCCAGGACGCACTCTCGCCCGTCGCGCAATTGCTGGTCGAGCACCTGTGCCAGAGCGCCTCAACCGATAAAGACTGAACCCATGCCCGATTTATCACCCATGCCTTTGCCCGCCCCCGGGGCGCCCCATCCATCGCTGTGCTGGGACATCTTTTGCCAGGTGATCGACAACTTCGGCGACGTGGGCGTGTGCTGGCGCACAGCCGCAGAGCTGGCCGCCCGCGGCCAGCAGGTACGTTTGTGGATGGACGATGCCAGCGCCCTGCAATGGATGGCCCCCCGACCCTGGTCGCCTGGCCTGAGCGTGCATGCCTGGCCGATGCAGCCGGAGTCTGTTCCGGCATCGATCGGCGATGTGGTCATCGAGGCCTTCGGCTGCGAGATTCCTGAGACATTCGTGAGCGCCATTGCCGACAAGGCCTCGAAGAGCAAGCCCCCGGTCTGGATCAATCTCGAATATCTCTCGGCCGAAGACTATGTGGAGCGCTGCCATCGCCTGCCCTCACGCATCATGAGCGGCCCCGCCTCGGGGCTGACACGCTGGTTCTTCTACCCCGGCTTTACGTCGGCCACCGGCTCGCTGGTACGCGAGCAGAACCTGGCTCAGCGCCAGCAGGCCTTCATGGCCCAACGCGACTCGTGGCGCCGCGCAGAAGGCATTCAGCCTGGCGAATGTGCCGTCTCGCTGTTTTGCTACGAGCCCGCCGCTCTGCCCCAGTTGCTCGCCCAGCTCTCGGACAAGCAGGCGCTCAACGCCAGGCTGCTGGTCACCCCCGGGCGCGCCACGGCAGCCGTGCAGGCGCTGCCCCAAGCGCAGCAGATGCAGCCGGTCTATCTGCATGCCCGCCCTCAGGCCCGGTTCGACGAAATGCTCTGGGGCTGCGACCTGAATCTGGTGCGCGGCGAGGATTCCCTGGTGCGCGCTCTCTGGGCGGGCCAGCCCATGGTCTGGCAGATCTACCCCCAGCATGACAACGCCCATCACGACAAGCTGAATGCCTTTCTCGACTGGCTCCAGGCCCCGGACAGCCTCAGGCACTTTCACCACGCCTGGAATGGCATGACCGCACCGCAAACATTGCCTTTGCTCACACGCGAAATGCTTGATGAATGGGCCCGCTGTATCAGGGCTGGGCGAGCCAGATTGATGGAACAAACCGAGCTGATTGCGCAGCTTCAAGCTTTTGTCGCCGAAAAAAGCTAAAATCCACGTTTTGCCTCTCTGAGGGCAGTCGCAGCCGGTATGCCGAGCGATCTTGCTTTCGGGGTCGCGCCCCGCCGCGGTACATGCGGCAGGCCCCGCCGCCGCACCTTTGATGCGTTGCTTTCTCCAGCGACCATTGCGAACAGCTTGCCTGCCGTGTAGAGCGGCTCCAACCTTTCAAACGCAAGCAAGCCATGAAAATCGCTCAAGAAATCCGCGCAGGCAATGTGATCATGTTCGGCAAGGACCCCATGATCGTTCTGAAGACCGAATACGCTCGTGGCGGCCGTGGCGCTGCTACCGTGCGCATGAAGCTCAAGAGCCTGATCGGCAACTTCGGCACGGAAAACGTGTTCAAGGCCGACGACAAGATCGACAACGTGATCCTGGACAAGAAGGATTGCACCTACTCCTACTTCGCCGACCCCATGTACGTGTGGATGGACGAAGAGTTCAACCAGTACGAAGTCGAAGCCGAAAACATGGCTGACGCACTGAACTACCTGGAAGACGGCATGACTGCAGAAGTGGTGTTCTATGACGGCAAGGCCATCTCCGTCGAACTGCCCACCACCATCGTGCGCGAAATCACCTGGACCGAGCCCGCCGTCAAGGGCGACACCTCCGGCAAGGTTCTGAAGCCCGCCAAGATCGCTACCGGTTTCGAAGTGGCCGTGCCCCTGTTCGTGTCCCAGGAAGACAAGATCGAAATCGACACCCGCACCGGCGAATACCGCAAGCGCGTGTAAGGCGGCGGCAGCTGCCGCAGCTGCTCCCCGGAAAAAAGGCTTCCCTGTGGAAGCCTTTTTTCATTTCCGCTGCCGACAGCGGGATTACGCCAGCACCGACCTTGTGCCGCGACATGCAAAACCGCTTCAGTCTGTGCAAGACTTGGGGCAGTCCATCCATTTCCACTGCCAATGACGCACTCCCTGCCCTGGCTGCAGCCCGAACAAGAATTCCCCCCCATTGATCAGACCTGGGGAGAGCAGGACCCCATCCCCGGGCTGCTGGCCGCCGGCAGCAGGCTGGATGCCGACCGCCTGCGCACCGCCTACGGCCGGGGCATTTTCCCCTGGTTCAGCGAGGGCCAGCCCGTGCTCTGGTGGTCGCCCAATCCGCGCATGGTGCTGCACCCCGAGGAATTCCGCCTGCACCGCAGCCTGCGCAAGAGACTGCAGAAGTTTCGCGACGACCCACGCTGCGAAATCCGCGTGGACAGCGCTTTTGCCACGGTGATGCAGCATTGCGCGCAGACTCCGCGCGACGGCCAGAGCGGCACCTGGATCGTGCAAAGCATCGTCGATGCCTATACCGAGTTGCATCGACAGGGCGCTGCACACAGCGTGGAAACCTGGATCGATGACCAGCTGGTCGGTGGCCTCTACTGCGTGGCGCTGGGCCGGGCCGTGTTTGGCGAATCCATGTTCGCTCTGCAGACCGATGCCTCCAAGATTGCGCTGTCGGCGCTGGTCGCTCTTTGCAGGGCGCATCAGGTGCCGCAGATCGACTGCCAGCAGGCCACGGCGCACCTTTCCTTCATGGGGGCACGCGAAATCACCAGGGCGCAATTTGCCAGCACCGTTCACGCCCAGTCTCAGCTGCCCGATATGCAGTGGCTATTCCGGCCCATATACTGGGAACAGTTGCTGAGCCATACTGAGGCTTGACGCACCGCATCTGCAGCCGAGTCCGATCATGACGCATCCGAACGACCTCCCGCTACATGCCCTGCAGTTCTACGCCACGGCGGCCTACCCCTGCAGCTATCTGCCGGGCAGGCTGGCGCGTTCCCAGGTTGCCACACCCAGCCACCTGATCCAGAACACTACCTATTCGGAACTGGTCACGCTGGGCTTCAGGCGCAGCGGCATGTTCACCTATCGCCCCTATTGCGACGGCTGCCAGGCCTGCGTTCCGCTGCGAATTCTTGTGCAGGAATTCCATCCGAGCCGCAGCCAGCGGCGCGCCGCCAAGCAGCACGGGCAGCTCGTGGCCTCCATCCAGCGCCTGCACTATTCCGACGAGCACTACCAGCTCTACCTTCGCTACCAGCAGCATCGCCATAGCGGCGGCGGCATGGACAACGACAGCGTCGACCAGTACACACAGTTTCTGCTGCAAAGCAGGGTCAACTCCCGACTGGTGGAGTTTCGCGAGCCCAGCGCAGACGGACAGCCCGGCACACTCAAGATGCTCTCCATTCTGGATGTGCTCGAAGACGGGCTCTCGGCCGTCTATACCTTCTACGCCCCGGAAGATCAGGCCAGCTACGGCACCTTCAATGTGCTGTGGCAGATCCAGCAGGCCAAGGCCATGAATCTGCCTTATGTCTATCTGGGCTACTGGATCTCCGAAAGCCAGAAGATGCGCTACAAGGCCAGCTTTTTGCCGCATGAGATCCGCCAGGGCGAGCTATGGCAGCGCATAGACAGGCAAAGCATTGTGCGCTCGCAAATTGAAGAGTGATGCTGCCAAAAGCAGCACATGGATATATGAGCGGATGAGATGGTTGCGCGCCCGCAGCACCGCTAGAATGCCCTCATCCCGCAAAGTATCTCCAACGCATGAAAAAAGACGACCTCTCGGCCTCCGCAAAGCCCAGCGTCCAGGTTCTGGAACGCATGTTCACGTTGATCGACGTGCTGGCATCGCGTGAGGAAGCGGTTTCTTTGAAGGAGATCAGCGAGCGCACAGGCCTGCATCCATCGACCACGCATCGCATCCTCAATGACCTCGCCCTGGGCCGATTTGTGGATCGCCCCGAATCAGGCAGCTACCGCCTGGGCATGCGATTTCTGGAGTTGGGCAATCTGGTCAAGGCACGTCTGAACGTGCGCGAAGTGGCGCTGACCCCCATGCGTCAGCTCTACAAGCAGATTCAGCAGCCCATCAGCCTGTCCGTGCGTCAGGGCGACGAGATTGTGTATGTCGAACGCGCCTACAGCGAGCGCTCCGGCATGCAGGTGGTGCGCGCCATCGGCGGCCATGCCCCTCTGCACCTGACTTCCAACGGCAAGCTGTTTCTGGCCGCCGATGATTCCCAGCAGGTGCGCGCCTACGCCACACGCACCGGCCTTCCGGGCAAGACCCACTTCAGCATCACCCAGCTGGGCGACCTGGAACACGAGCTGGCCAAAGTGCGCCAGTACGGCATTGCACGCGACAACGAAGAGCTGGAGCTGGGCGTGCGTTGCATGGCAGCCGGAATCTACGACGACCAGAGCAAACTGATTGCCGGCCTGTCCATATCGGCGCCTGCGGACCGGCTCGACGAGAGCTGGGCTCCCAGGCTGCAGGCCACGGTGCAGGAAATTTCCGCAGCTCTGGGCTTCAGCGGCACACGCCCGGCACCGGCTCAAGCCGCTCCCAGCCCGTACAGCCGCAGCCAGCACGGCTGAGCCTTGCCCGCTCCGATTGCGGGAGCAGATTGCACTGCCGGCAAAAGACCCGGAAGCCCTCCGCTTTGCCATCGACCCAACAAAAAGCGCTGCCGAGGCAGCGCTTTTTGACGATGACGCACAGGGCTTGCTCCCACCTACCCCCTGATTCGGCTTGCAACCGTGTTGCTGGCCGTGGGCCCCTTGCTTTCCATCCAGTGACGCACACGCTCTGCATCTGCCAGGCGGCTGAACTTGCCTGCCGAGTCCAGGAACACCATGATCAGCTTGCGCCCGGCCACATGGGCCTGCATCACAAGGCAGCGACCTGCCTCCGAAATGTAGCCCGTCTTCTGCAGACCGATGTCCCAGTTGTCGCTCTTGACCAGACGGTTGGTGTTGTTGAACTGCAGCGTGCGGCGACCGACGGCCACTTCATACCCGGGCGATGTGGAGTACTCGCGCATTAGCGGGTCGGCATGAGCCACCGCCACCAGACGCGCCAGATCGCGGGCACTGGACTGGTTGCTGCTGGACAGGCCCGTGGGCTCCACATAGCGCGTGTCCTTCATGCCCAGTTGCTGCGCCTTGGAATTCATCAGCTGCACAAACTGCGCCAGACCGCCGGGATAGGTACGACCCAGGGCATGGGCTGCACGGTTCTCACTGGACATCAGCGCCAGATGCATCATCTCGGCCCGCGTCAAGGTGGTACCGACACGCAGGCGCGAGCTGCTGTGCTTCTCGGTATCCACATCGTCCTGCGTGATGGTGATCATCTCGTCCATGGGCAGACGGGCCTGGGAGATCAGCAGACCGGTCATGAGCTTGGTCAGCGAAGCAATCGGCAGCACCGCCTGATCATTCTTGCTCAGCAGCACTTCATGCGTGTCCTGATCGATCACATAAGCCACGCTGCTTTGCAGGTCCAGAGGGTCCGAGACAGAATGGAGACCCGCCATCTGCCCGTAGGACAGCCGCGCTGGCTCGGCTGCCGCGACAGCGGTTGCGGCCGCAGCCGCTGCGCCAGCCCTGGCCAGACGCTTCTTGCCGCCGGTCTTCTCTTCTCTTTCGGCCTTGGCCGCCAGAACCGTCTTGCCGCCCTTCCTGGCTGCCAGCTTGGTGTCTGCCTTTTCCGGCTTGCCTTTGGCGACCTTTGCGCCTTTGGGCTGCACTGCAGCATGCCCCTTGCCAGCAGGTTCCTTGGCAGCCTTCTTCGTCGCAGCCGCCACGGGCTTTTTGGCATCTTTTTTGGGCGTCGCCGCATGCGCTGCCGGGGCAGCCAGAGCGCAGCTCAACAGAGCCAAAGACACCACCTGAGTGAGTTTTGCAAGGCGAAATGGACGCAGCAGCTGCATGCGATACTCCAGACAACAAGGTGTAAGGATTTAATTCAATCAAAAAAGTTGTGCCGTGACAAGCACTTGCACAACCTTCTCGATAATCTGAGTGAAATTATAAATCCAGCAGTCAACCTTGTGCTGCAACAACTTCCTGATTGCTATGCAATTTGTTCAAAGCGCTCAGATAGGCCTTGGCCGATGCGACCACAATATCGGGGTCAGCACCCACTCCGTTGACGACCCGGCCACTGCGTTGCAGGCGTACCGTCACCTCGCCCTGACTCTCGGTCGAGCCGCTGATGGCATTGACGGAATACAGCACCATCTCGGCACCGCTCTTGACCTCGGACTCGATGGCCTTGAACGAGGCATCGACCGGGCCATTGCCTTCGGAGCTTGCCTTGATTTCGCGGCCTCCATTGCTGAAGACCACGCTCGCATGTGGGCGCTCACCCGTCTCACTCTGCTGCGCCAGTGAAATGAACTGGAACTGATGGCCCTGATGCTCCGCGCCTTCGGTATTCACCAGTGCCAGAATGTCCTCGTCAAAGATCTCGCTCTTGCGGTCCGCGAGCTCCTTGAAACGCGTGAAGGCCTGATTGATGGCCGCTTCGCTGTCCAGCTCCACGCCCAGCTCCTGCAGGCGCTGCTTGAAGGCATTGCGACCACTGAGCTTGCCGAGAACGATCTTGTTGGCGGCCCAGCCCACATCTTCGGCACGCATGATTTCGTAGGTGTCGCGGGCCTTGAGCACGCCATCCTGATGAATGCCGGAAGCATGGGCGAAGGCATTGGCTCCCACCACCGCCTTGTTGGGCTGAACCACGAAGCCCGTGGTCTGGCTGACCAGGCGACTGGCGGCCACGATGTGCTGGGTGTCGATATTCACCTCCAGCCCGAAGTAGTCCTTGCGCGTCTTGATGGCCATGACCACCTCTTCAAGTGAGCAGTTACCTGCGCGCTCACCCAGACCGTTGATGGTGCACTCGATCTGCCGTGCGCCGCCGATCTTCACGCCCGCCAGCGAATTGGCAACCGCCATGCCCAGGTCGTTGTGGCAGTGCACGGACCAGACGGCCTTGTCGCTGTTGGGCACGCGCTCGCGCAAGTTGCGGATGAATTCGCCATAGAGTTCCGGAATCGCATAGCCCACGGTGTCGGGCACATTGATGGTGGTTGCGCCTTCCTTGATGACTGCCTCGATCACACGCGCCAGAAAATCGGGTTCGCTGCGGTAGCCGTCCTCCGCGCTGAACTCGATGTCTTCGATGAGATTGCGCCCGAAGCGCACCGCCTGCCTGGCCTGCTCCAGCACCTGCTCGGGTGTCATGCGCAGCTTTTTCTCCATGTGCAGCGGACTGGTGGCGATGAAGGTGTGGATACGACCCCGGTTGGCCCCCTTCAACGACTCGGCCGCACGCGCGATGTCGCGGTCGTTGGCGCGGGAGAGCGAGCAGACCGTGGAGTCCTTGATGGCACGTGCAATGGTCTGGATGGACTCAAAGTCCCCATTGGATGCAGCAGCAAACCCGGCCTCGATCACATCGACCTTCAGACGCTCCAGCTGCCGGGCAATGCGCAGCTTTTCGTCGCGTGTCATGGAAGCGCCGGGCGATTGCTCGCCGTCACGCAAGGTGGTGTCGAAAATAATGAGCTGATCGGACATGGTGGGGACTCTCTATGTGATGGCGCCGGTAGACGCCTGTTTTGACTGGAGGATTGCCGACAAAAAAGCCGGTGCGCTTTTGGCGACACCGGCTTTGAACCTTTTAAGCTGCTACCGCCTCTTCAACGACAGCGGTAACGCGCTGCACCCCCGAGATGATGGCGCGCAACGAGGCCGAGACGATATTGGCATCCACCCCTACGCCGTAGCAGACCTGGGCATCGTCCACGCGCAGTTCCACATAGGCAATCGCCTTGGCATTCGCACCTTCGCCAATCGCATGCTCGGCATAGTTGAGCACACGCACATTGCGACCGAGTTCAGCCGACAGCGCCTGCACGAAGGCATCAATGGGGCCCGTACCTTCGCCTTCCAAAAAAACCTTCTCGCCAGCGATTTCGATCTCGGACGTCATGTGGACCACACCATTGGCCTCGCTCAGTCGGTACTGCGGTGCCTTGACGGTATGGACGCCATATTCGCGCTGGAACAGATCCCACAGATCCGCCGCCGACAATTCCTTGCCGCTGGCATCCATCTCGCGCTGCACGACCTGGCTGAACTCGATCTGCAGGCGTCGGGGCAGCTGCAGTCCGTATTCGCTCTCGAGCAGATAGGCAATGCCGCCCTTGCCCGACTGGCTGTTCACGCGGATCACTGCCTCATAGCTGCGTCCCAGGTCCTTGGGATCGATGGGCAGATAAGGCATATCCCAGATATCGCCTTCCTTGTGGGCGGCGAAAGCCTTCTTGATGGCGTCCTGGTGGGAGCCGGAGAAGGAGGTGTAGACCAGGTCACCCACGTAAGGATGACGAGGATGCACGGGCAACTGGTTGCAATGCTCAACCGTTGCACGGATACCGTCGATGTCGGAAAAGTCCAGGCCGGGGTTCACGCCCTGGATATACATATTGAGCGCCACGTTCACAATGTCGAGATTGCCGGTGCGCTCGCCATTGCCGAACAGACAGCCTTCCAGGCGATCCGCACCGGCCATCAGGGACAGCTCGGCAGCCGCCGTGCCCGTGCCGCGGTCGTTATGCGGATGGACCGAGATCACCACGCTGTCCCGGCGCTTGATGTTGCGATGCGTCCACTCCACCATGTCGGCAAAGATATTGGGCGTGGAATGCTCCACGGTGGTGGGCAGATTGATGATGCACTTGTTCTCGGGCGTGGGTTGCCAGACATCGGTGACCGCGTCGATCACGCGCTTGGAGAACTCCAGTTCGGTGTCCGAATACATTTCGGGGGAATACTGGAAGGTCCACTGGGTCTGGGGGTGCTGGGCTGCGATGTCCTTGAACATCTGGGCATTCGTGGTGGCCAGCTCCACGATCTCGTCTTCACTCATGTTCAGCACCACACGGCGCATCACGGGAGCCGTGGCGTTGTAGAGGTGGACAATCGCACGGGGCACACCTTGCAGCGCCTCGAAAGTACGGCGAATCAGGTGTTCACGCGCCTGGGTCAGCACCTGTACGGTCACGTCATCGGGAATGCGGTTTTCCTCGATGAGCTTGCGCATGAAATCGAACTCGACCTGAGAAGCCGAGGGAAAGCCCACTTCGATTTCCTTGAAGCCGATCTTCACCAGTTGTTCGAACATGCGTACCTTGCGCTCGATGTCCATGGGCTCGATCAGGGCCTGGTTGCCGTCACGCAGATCCACGCTGCACCAGACCGGAGGCTTGGTGATGACCGCGTCGGGCCAGGTGCGATCGGTCAGACGCACGGGAGGGAAAGCGCGGTATTTGGTGGAAGGGTCTTGCAACATGGTGAGTCTCTTTAGTCGAAATTAGAGGAAATTGAACCCCGCTCCAGCGACGCCCAAAAGCAAAAACGGCCCGTCGCTGATGCTACGGGCCGCCAAGTAGGGTGTGTTTGTACGCGCGCGCTACTTTCTCTGCCCGTTGGACATTAGTAGTAGAGCTAGCGACAGGTTTTGCATGCGGCTCACTTTAACACAAGAAAAGTTGACAGGGCCAGGATTTTTTGGAGAAGCACTTCAATCGTCGTGCAGCCCGCGCTCGTCGGGCTCATCCTTGGAAGTCGCAACGATGCTCACCTGCTCGCCCTTGGCACGACGCCAGGCGTAGATCACATAACCGGAGATCGAGTAGCCGACAAACACCAGGAACAGCATGGTTGCAGGCTCGATGCTGACCACGGCCATCAGCAGCGCCACCACCACCAGCGAGACAAACGGCATGCTCTTGGCACCGCCGATGTCCTTGAAGCTGTAGTAGGGAATATTGGTGACCATGGTCAGACCCGCGAACAGCGTGATGGCGAACATGATCCAGGACAGATCGGCCCTGTCCGTGGGATAGCCGCCAAACCAGGAAATCACATCCCCGAAGATAGGCACATCACGATGGGACACCATCAGCGCGCTGGTCAGCCAGATAAAGCCCGCCACCAGGGCCGCAGCCGCTGGCGAGGGCATGCCCTGGAAATAGCGCTTGTCCACCACGGCCGTATTCACGTTGAAGCGTGCCAGGCGCAACGCCGCGCAGGCACAGTACACAAAGGCGGCGATCCAGCCCCAGCGCCCCAGGGGACGCAGGGCCCACTCGTAAGCAATCAGCGCCGGTGCGGCACCAAAAGACACCATATCGGACAGCGAATCCATCTGCTCGCCAAACGCACTTTGCGTGTGCGTCATGCGCGCCACGCGGCCATCCAGACTGTCGAGCACCATGGCGCAGAAGACGCCCACGGCCGCCAGCTCGAACTTGTTGTTCATGGCCATGACGATGGCGTAGAAACCGCCAAACAGCGCTGCCAGGGTAAAAAGGTTGGGCAGCACATAAATGCCCTTGCGCGGCTTGCGCGGCATTCCACTCAGATCGGCAGATTCATTGCTGTTTTGCATCAAACAGACCTCCAGTGCTTGCATGTCTATGCATGCAGCTATTAAAACAATAGTATTTCGAGCACGGTCCTCATGACCATGTTCCTGCTACCAGTGTACCCGCCACACAGATCGCATCCGCAATGAAAAAGGCCACCCGAAGGCGGCCTCTTGCCCAAGCGCAGTCATCCGGCTTGCGCCGAATGAAGTGCCTGGATCAGTTGCGGGTCTGGTCGACCAGCTTGTTCTTGGAGATCCAGGGCATCATGGAGCGCAGTTGGCCGCCCACCTGCTCGATGGCGTGCTCGGCATTCTGGCGACGACGGGCAGTCATCGAAGGATAGTTCAGACGGCCTTCGCTGATGAACATCTTGGCGTATTCACCGCTCTGGATGCGCTTCAGGGCATTGCGCATGGCCTTGCGGGATTCTTCGTTGATGACTTCGGGGCCGGTCACGTACTCGCCATACTCCGCGTTGTTGGAGATGGAGTAGTTCATGTTGGCGATGCCGCCTTCATACATCAGGTCAACGATCAGCTTGAGCTCGTGCAGGCACTCGAAGTAAGCCATTTCGGGAGCGTAGCCCGCTTCGGTCAGAGTCTCGAAGCCCATCTTCACCAGTTCCACGGCACCGCCACACAGCACGGCCTGCTCGCCGAACAGATCGGTCTCGGTTTCTTCCTTGAAGTTGGTTTCGATGATTCCACCCTTGCCGCCGCCGTTGGCGGAAGCATAGGACAGGGCCACGTCACGGGCCTTGCCGGACTTGTCCTGGTAGATGGCGATCAGGGAAGGCACGCCGCCGCCCTTCAGGTATTCGGAGCGCACGGTGTGGCCGGGGCCCTTGGGGGCGACCATGATCACGTCCAGATCGGCGCGGGGCACGACCTGGTTGTAGTGCACGTTGAAGCCGTGGGCGAAAGCCAGGGTTGCGCCGGACTTGATGTTGGGCTCGACGTTGTTCTTGTACACCTCGGGGATGTTCTCGTCGGGCAGCAGGATCATGACCACGTCGGCAGCCTTGACCGCGTCGTTGACTTCCATCACGGTCAGACCGGCCTTGCCGACCTTGTCCCAGGAAGAGCCGCCCTTGCGCAGACCGACCACAACCTTCACGCCGCTGTCGTTCAGGTTTTGAGCATGTGCGTGGCCTTGGCTGCCGTAGCCGATGATGGCAACAGTCTTGCCCTTGATCAGGCTCAGGTCACAGTCCTTGTCGTAGAAAACTTTCATGATGGCTCCAGGTCTCTTATCTTGAGGGGGTTGAAAAGGTTTGTTCAGATTCAAAAGTGGTGCAAACAGCCATTAGACACGCAGAATGCGTTCGCCACGGCCAATACCCGAGGCGCCCGTGCGAACGGTCTCAAGGATGGCAGTGCGATCAATGGCTTGCAGGAAGGCGTCGTTCTTGGACTGGTCGCCGGTCAGCTCCACGGTGTAGCTCTTTTCGGTCACGTCGATGATGCGGCCGCGGAAGATGTCCGCCATGCGCTTCATTTCCTCGCGCTCCTTGCCCACGGCACGCACCTTGACCATCATCAGCTCGCGCTCGGTGTAAGCACCTTCGGTCAGGTCCACCACTTTAACCACTTCAATCAGTCGGTTCAGGTGCTTTGTGATTTGCTCGATCACATCGTCCGAACCTGTGGTGAGGATGGTCATGCGCGACAGCGAGGGATCCTCGGTTGGCGCGACAGTCAGGGATTCAATGTTGTAGCCACGGGCAGAAAACAGACCCACGACGCGCGACAGTGCTCCAGGCTCGTTCTCGAGCAGCACGGCAATAATGTGTTTCATTGGGAGATTCCTCTTTTCGCCGCCCTCCCCTGACACCGGTAAGTGCCAGGCTCGGCGGACAATAGATTCGTCAAAAAATGCTATTTAAAATATAGCTACTTGCGCTTGACATGTAAGTGCTTTGAGCCGATTTCACTAGAAAACCGGCGTTCTACGCATCACAGGTCGTCAGCGCCCAGCAGCATTTCCGTGATGCCACGGCCGGCCTGCACCATGGGGAACACGTTCTCGGTCGGATCGGTGCGGAAGTCCAGGAAGACGGTCTTGCTTTCCTCGCGCACGATACGGCGCGCTTCGCGCAGCGCAGCCTCGACATCGGCAGGCTTTTCGATCAGCAGGCCGCGGTGGCCGAAGGCCTCGGCCAGCTTCACGAAGTCGGGCAGCGAATCCATATAGCTGCTTGAGTAGCGACCCGAGTATTCAATTTCCTGCCACTGACGCACCATGCCCAGGAAGCGGTTGTTCAGCGCGCAGATCACCACCGGGGTGTTGTACTGCCTGCAGGTGGCCAGCTCCTGGATGTTCATCTGGATCGAGCCTTCGCCCGTGATGCAGAAGACTTCGGAGTCGGGCTTGGCCAGCTTGATGCCCATGGCGTAGGGCAGGCCCACACCCATGGTGCCCAGACCACCGGAGTTGATCCAGCGACGGGGTTCGTCAAAGCGGTAGTACTGCGCCGCCCACATCTGGTGCTGCCCCACATCGGAGGTGATGTAGGCATCCGCATCCTTGGTCATGTTCCACAGCGTGTCGACCACGTACTGGGGCTTGATGACTTCGGTATTGGACTTGTCATAGCTCAGGCAGTCACGGCTGCGCCAGCCCTCGATGGTGGTCCACCATTGAGCCACAGCCGCCTCGTCAGGGCGCTGGGCCGACTCCCGCAGCATGGCGATCAGCTCGTTCAGCACGTCCTTGACATCGCCCACGATGGGTACGTCCACCTTCACGCGCTTGGAAATGGAGGAGGGATCGATGTCGATATGGATGATCTTGCGCTCCACCGACATGAAATGCTTGGGATTGCCGATCACGCGGTCGTCGAAGCGAGCACCCACGGCCAGCAGCACGTCGCAGTTCTGCATGGCATTGTTGGCTTCGATGGTGCCGTGCATGCCCAGCATGCCCAGGAACTTCTTGTCGCTGGCAGGATAGGCGCCCAGGCCCATCAGCGTATTCGTGACCGGGTAGCCCAGCATGTCCACCAGCTGACGCAGCTCGTTGCAGGCGTTGCCCAGGAGCACGCCACCGCCCGTGTAGATATAGGGACGCTTGGCCGTCAGCAGCAGCTGCAAAGCCTTGCGAATCTGGCCCGCATGCCCCTTTTTGACGGGGTTGTACGAGCGCATTTCCACCTTTTCGGGATAGCCCGTGTACAGCGCCTTCTTGAAGGACACGTCCTTGGGGATATCCACCACCACAGGGCCGGGACGACCGGTGCGGGCGATGTGGAAAGCCTTTTTCATGGTCTCGGCCAGCTCGCGCACATCCTTGACCAGGAAGTTGTGCTTGACGATGGGACGCGTGATGCCCACGGTGTCGCACTCCTGGAATGCATCGGTGCCGATGTAATTGGTCGATGTCTGACCCGCAATCACCACCATGGGGATGGAGTCGGTGTAGGCAGTGGCAATGCCCGTCACCGCATTGGTCAGGCCGGGGCCGGATGTCACCAGCGCCACGCCCACCTCGCCGGTGGCACGCGCAAAACCGTCGGCAGCGTGCACGGCCGCCTGTTCGTGGCGCACCAGAACGTGCTGGATGCTGTCTTGCTTGTAGAGCGCGTCGTAAATATAGAGAACGGCCCCGCCAGGATAACCCCACAGGTGCTTGACACCTTCGGCCTGAAGCGACTTGATGAGGATTTCGGAGCCCATCAGTTCCTGGGCGCCCTTGGGGGACGATGCGGCGGCTGCAGAGGCCAGCTCGGCTTTGGAGATTTCCATGATCAACCTTTGTGAATTTCTCTAACGAAAAACCTTCGGTGCCCTTAGCCTGAAGCCCTTGTGAGGCCGGTTTAGGACTTAAGACCACATGCCATGGACGTTTGTGTGTACGCCGGACCGTGATCCGTTTGCTTCTTTAAGTTGAAGATCATTATCGCACTGCAACAAGACCTTCAATTGCAGTACACAAAAAAACATCATCGAATGCGATAATCTGCGGCTTTCATCACCAACCGACTCCCGCTTTTCCAGGGTTATTCTCTCTTGGCCACAGAACAAGAACTGTCTGCATTCCTCAAAGACGTTGAAAAGCGCGCCTTCAAACGCAGCGTTTTCCACGTCCGTGACGAGGAGGCCGCCCTGGATATCGTGCAGGACAGCATGCTCAAGCTGGCCCAGCACTATGGGGACAAGCCCGCCAACGAGCTGCCCATGCTGTTCCAGCGCATCCTGTCGAACAGCACGCTGGACTGGTTTCGCCGCCAGAAGACCCAGAAAGCCGTCTTCACGCACTTCAGCGACCTGGAGTCCTCCGTGGACGCGGACAGCGATTTCGACTGGCTGGAAACCTATGCCACCCACAGCGATGAAGCCGCCTCCGGCAACGCCGAGAGCCTGACCGAGCGCAAGCAGACCTTGCAAAGCATAGAAATAGAGATACAGGAGCTGCCGGCGCGTCAACGCGAGGCCTTTCTCATGCGTTACTGGGAAGAGATGGATGTCGCGGAGACCGCAGCTGCCATGGGTTGCTCAGAAGGCAGCGTCAAAACCCATTGCTTCCGAGCCATCCAAACATTGAGCAAGGCACTCAAGGCCAAAGGAATCGAGTTATGAAATCCGTGCCCACCCTCCGGCAAGAACAGGCCGTCGACCGAATCGCCCGTCAAATCACTGCCCGACTGAGTGAGGGAGAAGCCCTGCTCCCTTATGAAGTCACCGAACGACTGCGGGCCTCCCGCGAGCAGGCGGTGTCCATACGCCGCCGCGAAGTGTCCGTGCTGCACGCCCAGACCAGTGCCTCTGCATCGGCCCAGGGCAGCACCCTTACACTGGGCAGCCCCGACGAGGGCAATGGCTGGTGGCGCACCCTGGTCTCGGCCATTCCGGTCTTTGCACTCATTGCGGGCCTGGTGATCTACAACTCCGACACCGAACAAAGTATGCTCAGCGAAGTCGCCGAGGTCGATACCGCCTTGCTGACCGACGATCTGCCCCCTGCCGCCTACGCTGACCCTGGCTTCATCCAGTACCTCAAGACCTCGGCAGCCACCCCATCAGAACACTAAACAGCCTGCCGCCCTGCATTGATGCCCACTGAGAAGCGCTCCCTCCTGAAACCCGACAACACCGCCGCCGTCATGGCGGCGCTGTTGTTGGTGACCTTGGGCTGGACGGGGTGGAATGTCGTACAGCAAGTCAGACTGGCCCCCAGCTCCGTCCCCCCGGCCACAGTCGCAACCTCCCGGTCCATGCACGCGGATCCCTCGACGCGCCAGAGAGCCTCAGCCCAGGCTTCGGGTCCCCGCTGGGGCGAGCTCAGCAACCACCAGCGCGAAGTTCTGCAGCCGCTCGAGGAGCGCTGGGCGATGATAGGCTCGGTGCAGAAGCGCCGCTGGATTGCCCTGGCGGATGGTTTTGACAAACTGAGCGAGCGCGAGCAACAAAAGCTCCATGACCGCATGGAAGACTGGTCCGGCCTGAGTGCCGCCCAGCGCAACCAGGCCCGCCTGAACTTCGCCATCACCAACCGGCTCGCGACAGACAAGCAGGCCCAATGGGAGGCCTACCAGGCCTTGAGCGATGAGGAAAAGCGCTTGCTGGCAGCCCGCGCAACGCCCAAGGTGGTGACCGCCGCCCCCGCCATCAAGCCCGTACCCACGAAGAAGCTCGCCCGCATTCCTGCTGCCACGGCCTCTCCGAATACGGTGCCCAATCTGCCCAAGATTCCTCCCGCGACCATTCACCACCCACCGCCCCCCGTGCCTTCCACGCCGGCCATGGTGGAGACTCACCCCGTCCGCACTCCGTCGGTAATTGTCGAGACCGCGCCCGTGGACATTCCACGGGCCACCCCCATCACCCTGCCGCCGCTGGATGTCCCAGCTCAAGACGCGCACCCATGACAGGGTCGCAGCAGCAGACCGAGAGCCAAGCCCGCTGACCTGAGCCCTACAATGTCCGCATGCAGCAAGACACCCCGATCCGCGAAGGCAGTGCAGCACCCTCATCGACTCCTGATTTCATAGCCCCAAGCCTGCGTCGCCGCATGGCTTGCTGGCTTTATGAAGGCATGCTTTTGTTTGGCGTGGTGTTCATCGCCGGCTATTTGTTCGGCACACTGTCGCAGACGCGCAACGCCCTCGACAATCGCCATCTGCTGCAGGCCTTCATGCTGGTGGTGCTGGGAATTTACTTTGTCTGGTTCTGGAGCAAGGGGCAGACGCTGGCCATGAAGACCTGGCATATCCGCGTGGTCGACAGCCAGGGCCGCCCCTTGACGCAGACCCGCGCCCTGCTGCGCTACGCGACCAGCTGGATGTGGTGGCTGCCACCGCTGGCCCTGCTCTACCCGTTGGGCCTGCCGCCGCTGGAGGTGCTGGTACTGCTCATGGGCTGGATACTGATCTGGGCGCTGCTGAGCCGCTTTCACCCGCGAAAGCAGTTCTGGCACGACGCCTGGGCTGGCACCCAGCTGGTACACCAGCCCCCCGCACCCAAACGCATCCGCTGACCTGACTTCTCCATGAGCAACTCATCCCCCGACCCTGTCAACCCGCAAAAGAGCCGCACCGGGCTGTCCCGTGTGCTGCATGCCGGCGGCTATTCTCTGGCCGGCCTCAAGGCCGGCTGGCATGAAAAAGCCTTTCAGCAAGAAGCCGTCTGCGCATTTGTCATGATCCCGCTGGCGTTCTGGCTGGGCCGGAGCTGGGAACAGACAGCACTGCTGGCCGGCAGCGTCATCCTGGTTCTCATTGTGGAACTGCTCAATACCGGCATAGAAGCAGCCATCGACCGTATCAGCCCTGAATGGCATGCGCTGTCCAAGAAAGCCAAGGACATGGGCAGCGCCGCGGTATTTCTGGCCCTGTGCCTGTGCGGCGCCGTGTGGGCTGCTGCTCTCTACCACCGTTTCATCGTATGACTCAACCCGCTTTTTCCATTTGCGTGTACTGCGGCTCACGCCCCGGAACCAACCCTCAATTCACCGAAGTCGCCAAGGCCGTGGGCCAGTGGATAGGCTCGCGCGGCGGCCAGCTGGTCTATGGCGGCGGGCGCAGCGGCCTGATGGGTGTCGTGGCCGAGGCCACGCGCGAAGCCGGCGGCCGTGTCGTCGGCATCATCCCCCAGGCACTGGTCGACAAGGAACTGGCCAACCAGGCCTGCGACGAACTGCACATCGTCAAGAACATGCACGAACGCAAGGCCATGATGGCCGAGCGCAGCGACGCCTTCGTGGCCTTGCCCGGCGGCATCGGCACGTTTGAAGAGCTGTTCGAAGTCTGGACCTGGCGCCAGCTGGGCTACCACGACAAGCCTGTCGGCATCCTCAACGTGGATGGCTATTACGACGCCATGCTGCAGTTTCTTCAGTCGTGTGTGGGCAACGGCTTCATGGGCGAGTGGCAGATGGGCCTGGTCGAGAGCAGCAGCGACACCTCTTCCCTGCTGCAAAATCTCGTCCAGAATGCCGGCAGCCAGCTGGATACGCCGCCTCTGCGGTCGGTGATCTGAGCCCTGAAAAACACTTCAGTGGGCCATCTGCCGACCTGCCGGCCGTACGCACACGCGGCTCCTTTCCATCAAAAAGCCAGACTCGAGGTCTGGCTTTTTGACTGGGCGCATGCCCGGCGCGCGGCATGCCCGCTCAGACCGCGGTATCGTCCAGCTCGCCCGTTCGGATGCGCACCACCCGCTCCACGGGAGTGATGAAGATCTTGCCATCGCCAATCTTGCCGGTGCGCGCGACATTGACGACAGCGTCCACGCAGCGGTCTACGTCCTCGTCACGCACCACCACTTCGATCTTCACCTTGGGCAGGAAATCGACCACGTACTCTGCGCCACGGTAGAGCTCGGTATGGCCTTTCTGGCGGCCAAAGCCCTTGACTTCGGTCACGGTCAAACCGTTCACCCCACACTCGGCCAGGGCCTCGCGCACCTCCTCGAGCTTGAAGGGCTTGATGACGGCGGTAATCATTTTCATGGGGCTAGTTCCTCAATGGATTGAAATCGGCAAAACACCGGAGGCAAAGTCTCAGGCGCGAAATTGGTTGGTGATCGGGTAGCGCCAGTCCTTGCCGAAGCTTCGCACAGTCAGGCGCGGACCGACCGGGGCCTGGCGGCGCTTGTACTCGTTGATTTGTATCAGACGCGTGACCCGCTCCACGTCCGCCGGCGCAAAACCCTCGGCGACGATGGAGCTTATGCTCTCGTTGTTTTCCATGTAGCGAGACACGATGGCATCGAGCACCTCGTAGTCCGGCAGGCTGTCCTGATCCTTCTGATCGGGACGCAGCTCGGCGCTGGGCGGGCGCGTGATGATGCGCTCGGGAATGGGATCGAGCCCCGTACCGAAGGGATCGTTGGCATTGCGCCAGCGCGCCAGCGCAAACACCTCGGTCTTGAACACGTCCTTGATGACGGCAAAGCCGCCAGCCATGTCGCCGTACAGCGTGCAGTAGCCGGTGGACATCTCGCTCTTGTTGCCCGTGGTCAGCACGATGGAGCCGAACTTGTTGCTCATGGCCATGAGCAAGGTTCCGCGAATGCGGGCTTGCAGATTCTCCTCGGTCGTATCCTCGCCTCGCCCCGCAAAAGTGGCTGCCAGCGCCGCCTTGAAGGCCTCGAACTGCGGCGCGATATCGATCTCCTCGTGCTGCACCCCCACACGTTCGGACATCTCGCGCGCGTCGAGCCAGCTGATATCGGCCGTATAGGGCGAAGGCATCATGACCGTACGCACCTTGTCCGGACCCAGCGCATCCACGGCAATGGCCAGCACCAGGGCCGAGTCCATGCCGCCCGACAGACCGATGAGCGCGCCGGGAAAGCGGTTCTTGCCCACATAGTCGCGCACCGACAGTACCAGCGCAGACCAGAGCGCCTGATGGCGGTCCGGCAGGGGCCTGACTTCGCCCATCAGCGTCACACCGCCATTGCCCGGATGCACAGCCACCATGGGCAGATCTTCCTCGAAGGCCGCCGCACGCGCCGCCACCTGGCCGTCAGCCTGCACCGCGAACGAGCAGCCGTCGAACACCACTTCATCCTGACCACCCACCAGGTGGGCATAGACCAGAGGAACCGCGGTTTCCACGGCGCGCTGCGCAATCACCGCCTCGCGCTCCAGGGGTTTGCCACTATGGAATGGCGAGGCATTGATGACAACCAGCAACTGGGCACCTGCGGCCGCGGCGGCGCGTGCCGGACCGGCGTGCCACGCGTCCTCGCAGATCAGCAGGCCGATACGGACGCCGTCCAGCTCGAAGACACAGCTCTCCTCGCCGGCCGCAAAGTAGCGCTGCTCGTCAAACACGCCAAAGTTGGGCAGCAACTGCTTGCGGTAACAGGCAATCCGCTGGCCGTCGCGCAATACGCTGGCGGCGTTGAACAATTTGCCGCCCGGCGCATCGCGCAGCGGGTGACCGATGACCATGACCAGCCCCGGCCATCGGCTGCAGGCCTGCTGCAGTTGCTGCAAGGCCGTGTCGCAGGCATCCAGAAAAGCCGGACGAAGATAAAGGTCTTCGGCCGCATAGCCACACAGGGCCAGTTCGGGCGTGAGCAGCAGACGGGCTCCGTTGACATAAGCTTGCTCGGCAGCGGCAATGATTTTCTGGACATTGCCAGAGAGGTCTCCCACAACAAAATTGCGTTGGGCACAGCAGATGGAAAGCGTCATGAAATGCAAGCTAGGCGGTGAGGCCATCAGCGCCCGCGACAATCAGGGCATGGCCGAAAACACAATTATCACTCGCGTGCTTGCCAGCGTGCAGCAGCTGGACGCACAAACCTGGAATGCACTGCTGGCCTCTCAATCCACGCCCACGCCCTTCATGCGCCACGAGTACCTGGCAGCCATGGAGCAAAGCGGCAGCGCCGCGCCCGATACCGGCTGGATCGCCCGGGTCATCACCCTCTGGGACGGCGAGGAACTGCTGGCCGCCTGTCCCCTCTACATGAAGAGCCACTCTTACGGGGAATATGTGTTTGACTGGGCCTGGGCAAGGGCCTATCAACAGCATGGCCTGCCTTACTATCCCAAAGGCTTGCTGGCCGTTCCCTTCACGCCCGTCCCCGGCTCGCGCCTGCTGGCACGCACGCAGGCGTTGCGCGAGGCGCTGGTGCATGCCGTGCAGCTCTGGGCCACCGAACAGCAGCTCTCTTCGCTGCACCTGCTGTTCGGTGACGCCGACGATCTTGCCGCCTGTGCCGCAGCCGGCTGGATGCGGCGCAGCACGGTGCAGTTCCACTGGACGAACACTCCGCGCGCGCTCCCCGCTGCGGGAGCCTGCCCGCCCGCCGGAGAAGCACCGACAAGCGAGCAGACGTGCGATGACGCTGCGGCGACTCGGTCCCGCTGGAAGGACTTCGACGACTTTCTGGGCTCACTGAACCAGGAAAAGCGCAAGAAGATCCGCCAGGAGCGGCGCAAGGTTCGCGAAGCCGGCGTGCGCTTCACAGCCCTGCAGGGCCGAGACATCCGTGCGCCGGACTGGTCTTTCTTCTACCGCTGCTATGAGCGCACCTACCTGGAGCATGGCAACCCGCCTTATCTGACACCGGAGTTCTTTGCCGCCATGGCTGCGGCCATGCCGGAGAACTGGGTGATGTTCATCGCCGAGCGCAACGGGCAACCAATCGCCTCAAGTTTGATAGCTGTTACCGCTTTTCGGTCAGCGATTTCAGCATCGGATCCATTATCTTTTGACGACAGGCAAGCGCAAGCCGCTATCAATGACAAGGTCGCCTATGGCCGCTACTGGGGCGCTCTGGAGCGGGTCGACAGCCTGCACTTCGAAGCTTGCTACTACCAGCCCATCGAATGGTGCATCGCCAGCGGCTTTGACCGTTTCGAAGGCGGCGCCCAGGGAGAGCACAAGATGGCCCGCGCGCTGCTGCCCGTGGAGACCCCCAGCGCCCACTGGGTGGCGCACCCGGCTTTTGCCGATGCCATCGAGCGCTTTTTGCAACGTGAAGGTGAAGGCATGGCCCAGTATGTGCAAGAGCTGCAGTCCCATAGCCCGCTGCGCAGGGCCTGAAGACGGAGACAAAAAAGGCCGCTTTGCAGCGGCCTGGAATCCCGGGGTCTGTCACACGCTCAGAACGTTTCCCAGTCATCCTCGTTCAGCGGCGACTTCGGCGCATTGCGCGCAGCCGGCTCGCCGGCCATGGATGCGCCCATCAACGACCGTGGAGCCACCTGCCTGGGTGCTGGCTGGGCCGCCACGCGCCGCTCAGGGGCCGGGCGCGCAGGAGCGGCGACCGGGGCCTTGGCTGGAGCGCCGGGACGCGAGAGCGTCTTCGGCGCCTGCTCATGCGAGGCAGCCGCCGGCAGCTGAAACACCGCTACCGCCTGTACCAGGTCCTGGGCCTGTTTGCGCAGCGCACCGGCGGCGGCGGCGCTTTCCTCGACCAGCGCCGCATTCTGCTGCGTCGTCTGATCCATCTGCGTGACCGCCTCGCCCACCTGCGCCACACCCTGGCTCTGCTCCTGGCTGGCGGCACTGATTTCGGTCATCAGATCCGTCACGCGGCTGATCGCCGACACGATGTCGGCCATGGTCGCGCCGGCCTTGTCCACCAGCTGCGTGCCTTGCTCCACCCGCTGCACGCTGGTGCTGATCAAGGCCTTGATTTCCTTGGCAGCCTCGGCGCTGCGCTGGGCCAGCGTGCGCACCTCGCCCGCCACCACGGCAAAACCTCGGCCCTGCTCGCCGGCGCGTGCCGCTTCCACGGCCGCATTCAGCGCCAGGATATTGGTCTGGAAGGCGATGGAGTCGATGACGGTGATGATGTCGGCAATCTGCTGGCTGCTGTGGTTGATGCCTTTCATGGTCTCCACCACCTCGGCCACTACGGCTCCGCCCTGCGCGGCTACCTGGGAAGCATTCACCGCCATCTGATTGGCTGCACGCGCGTTGTCGGCGTTCTGGCGCACGGTGGAGCCCAGCTCCTCCATGGAGGCAGCGGTTTCCTCCAGTGCGCTGGCCTGCTCCTCGGTGCGGCTGGACAGATCGGCATTGCCCGAAGCGATCTGGGAGCTGGCCGAGGCCACGCCTTCCGCGTTCTGGCGTACCGTGCGCACGGTCTGCACCAGGCTGCTCTGCATGCGCTCCAGGGCACCCAGCAGGCGACCGGTTTCATCTTCTCGCTCCACGCGAATGACGCCACTGAGATCCCCATTGGCCACGCGGTCGGCGGCCTGCACGGCCTGCTCCAGCGGCGCACGGATGGAACGCACCAGCCAGATGCCAGCGCCCAGGGCGACCAGCACGGAAATCGTTGCAGCCAGGACCAGCAAGCTCACTGCGCGGTCGTAAACGCTCTCCGAAGCCAGCGTCTCGGTCCTCGCCACATCGCTGTTGAACTTGATCAGTTTTTGCAGTGTTGCCGAAGACTGGTCATACAGCTTGAGGGATTCACCTCCCAGCAGCTGCTTGGCCTGCTCCTTGTCACCCTGACGCGACACCTCGAACAGTTGCTTGTTCAATTCGACATAACGCTCCCGCTCCCGCAGGAACTGCGCGTAGATCTCGCGCTCCTCGGCGGTGACGATTAGCGGCTCATAGAGCTTTTTTGCCTCTGCCAGATGTCTTTGCAGTTGCTCGAACTGGTTTTCCACCTGAGCCATATAAGCTGGATCGTCATTATTGACATGCCGTAATTCGAGCAAGCGGGTGCGCGCCAGATCGGTATTGAGGGTATTGATCACCTCCACACTGGGCAAGGCATTGCCGGTAATGATTTCCGCACTGGAGCGCATGGAGCGCAGCTGCAGCAAAGCCATGGCGACCACCACAACCAGCAGCACGACCAGAATCCCGAACGTGCCGAGAATCCGCGTGGAGATTTTGATGCTTTTCATTGATTGCACCCCCCTCTATTACCAATTAGTTATTTATAAATACTACTGCTGAATCCACGCCTGCGAAGCTCACGAACTCAGTTCTTATTACCGATCGGAAAATATCTCTTTGAATGGCTTACAAGAGATGGCATGAACCGGATACCTGTTTATGTGTTTTCAATTGTTTCCAGTTTCATATTTCCTGCCTATCCACAAGAGCCTACAACCGCGTAGGCCGCCACCGACATCACCACGGTTACTAGAAGTTACCAATGACCGCAACCAGGGATTCTCGATGCCGCCACGATATACATAGCCTTGAAAAAGCACCAAGCCACCCTTCTTCTTGATCAATATCAAGACAGTTTGGAGAAAGCTCGAAAAAAAACCCCGACAGCGCTCGCTATCGGGGTTTGGAAAAAATCATGAGAACCGGCACTACCTCAGAACTGCTCCCAGTCCTGATCACCTCTCAAAGCGGGCTGGGCCGCAGACACGGCCTTGCCCGGCCCCTGGCCGGCCAAGACCGAGACCCCGGGGCTCGCCCCCTTGGCGGCCCTGGCCGCTGTCGATTCCGAGGGTTCCGCCCGGCTGCGCAAAGCCGCAGCCGCAAAGCCCGGAGCCTGATTGCCGAGCTGGAAAATCGCCACTGAATCGACCAATGCCTTGGCCTGGCGTTGCAGGGAATCGGCTGCCGCCGCACTCTCCTCCACCAGGGCGGCGTTCTGCTGCGTGGCCTGGTCCATCTGGGTGATCGCTTCGCCGACCTGGGCGACGCCCTGGCTTTGCTCACGGCTGGCGGCGCTGATCTCGCCCATGATGTCCGTCACCCGGCCGATGGCCGTCACAATTTCCGCCATGGTGGCACCGGCCTTGTCCACCAGTTGAGAGCCTTGCTCCACGCGCTCCACGCTGGCATGAATGAGCTGCTTGATTTCCTTGGCAGCTTCGGCGCTGCGCTGGGCCAGCGTACGGACCTCGCCTGCCACCACGGCAAAGCCACGCCCCTGCTCGCCCGCTCGGGCCGCCTCCACGGCTGCATTCAGGGCCAGGATATTGGTCTGGAAGGCAATCGAGTCGATGACGCCGATGATGTCGGCTATCTGGCGGCTGCTGTCGTTGATACCCTTCATGGTGTCCACCACCTGGGCCACCACGGCGCCCCCGCGACCCGCGACATCGGAGGCGTTCCTGGCCATCTGATTGGCGGTCTGGGCGTTATCGGCATTCTGACGCACGGTGGAGCCCAGTTGCTCCATGGAAGCCGCCGTCTCCTCCAGAGCACTGGCCTGGCTTTCGGTGCGCGATGAAAGATCGGCATTGCCCTGCGCAATCTCGCTGGACGCCAGGGCCACGCCATGGGCATTGCCGCGCACGTCCTGGACCACGGAGGACAACTGGCGACGCATGTCCTCCAGCGCGTTGAGCAGTAATCCCATCTCATCGCGGCGCTGGTTTTTCACCACCGTGCCCAGCTTGCCGGCAGCCACGGCCTGGGCCAGCTCAACGGCCGTGGCCACGGGCGCCGTGATGGCGCGTGTCATCGCAATGCCGACTACTGCGGCAAACAGCACCACCAGCGCCAGCGTGCCAAGCAGCCAGTAGCGGGCCAGCTCGAAACTGGATTTCTCGGCCTGCTGGGCCTGTGCCGCACTCTCAAGTTGCAGCGCCATCAGCTTGCCCGTGCTTTCCGCCAGCTGACTGAAGGCCTGCTCGGACAGCCCCGCGAAGAAAAGGCCCAGTTCGTCGGCCATGCCGGCCTGGCTGTCCACGGTGTTGTAGTCGCCGTCACGGGCCCGCGCCAGCAATTGCTGGTGCAGTTTCAGGTAGTTCGCCTTGTTGGCCTGATAACCCTCGTAGGCCTCGCGCAGCGGCTGGCTGGCAATCAGGTCATTGACCACTTTCTCCTGCTCGCCGATGGTTTTCAGACGCTGCTGGATCTGCTGCTCATAGCCCTCGATCTCGACCAGGGTGCGTGAGGTAGCGATTCCCGCCTCATGCCGGCGCAGGCGGTTGTACTCGGAGCGCATGGAAGCCGCGTTGTAGACGCTGGGCAGCGCCACCTCCGATACCTCGCGGCCTGCTGCATGAATGCTGGATAGCTGCAACCAGGCCACCAGCCCGAGCAATCCAGAAAGAAGCACCAGCGCGGTGAAGCTGATGCCCAACTTGGTCCCCACGCGCCAGTCTGAAATCTTCCAACTCATGCGCATCCCCTCGTATTTATCGATACAGGCAAGAAAAAACGCACCAAGCGAGATCCGCCGGGTGCGTTTCAAATTGTATAGATGCAGACAGAGAGGCTTCTCTGCAAGTAAAGGTTAGAGACCCTTTACTAGTTTGGATCAGCCCTTGTAGTTGGCGATACCGTCCACGATTTCCTTGTGTGCCGCGTCCACGCCCTTCCAGCCCAGAACCTTGACCCACTTGCCCTTTTCCAGATCCTTGTAGTGCTCGAAGAAGTGGGCGATCTGCTGCAGGGTCAGCTCATGGATATCGCTGAGGTGGTTGATCTTGTCGTAGGAAGGCAGCAGCTTCTGTGTGGGAACAGCCAGAACCTTGCCGTCGACGCCGGACTCGTCTTCCATCTCCAGAATGCCGATGGCACGGCAGGGCACCACCACGCCGCTGGGCAGGGGGAAGGGAGTCATCACCAGCACGTCCACGGGGTCGCCGTCGCCCGACAGGGTCTGGGGCACGTAGCCGTAGTTCACGGGGTAGTGCATGGCAGTGCCCAGGAAACGGTCCACGAACAGGCAGCCGGATTCCTTGTCCACTTCGTACTTCACGGGAGCCGAGTTGGCCGAGATTTCGATGACGACGTTGAAGACTTCAGGCGTCTTGGAGCCGGGGGTCACATTGTTCAGAGACATGATGGTTGGGAGAAGTAATACAAAAAGCCCCGCCAGAGCCAACTGAGCATCGGCATCTGAGGGTCAGCCCGTGATTTTAGGCGCATGACCCTAACGCTGGCATTACAGGCTCGAAAGCGGGGCCCGCTGCGGTGTATTCCGGGCAGGCGGCACCGCCATGAATGCGCATCAAGCAGGCTTTCCGTCCTTTCCCGTCAACGCTTCATGCGCCGGGAAAAGGGCCTCACGGACTCAGGGGCTGTCGGCGACGTACGGGGCCGCAGCGCATCTCCACGGCCGTCTGCACCTCCTTGCGCAGCCCCAGCGCAAAGCCCAGCTCGGCAGCCACGAACAGCGGACCAATCACCAGTCCCGTCACGTCGTCCAGAAACGCGGGCTTGCGCCCCTCCCAGTAGTGACCGACAAACTGGATCACCCACCCGAGCACGAACAGGCCCAGCCCCCAGGCAAGCCAGTCGCCCAGGGGCTGTACGGCGACAGGAGTGGCCAGCACCAGCATGGAGACCAGCACCAGGCTCATGAACAGGCCGTAGCGACCGTCCAGCCGCCAGTAATACACTGCGGCGGCAACCGCTGCCAGCAGGGCCAGGGAGACCGGGATGCCACCCGGCACAAGCCATTGCGGCCTGGCCAGCAGAATGATCACCGCCTGCATGATCATGGGCACGCCGATGTAGTGCGTGAGGATATTGCGCGGGTCGCGGTGGTAGCCGGCGTAGCCGGACAGTTGATCGATTAGGGTTTTCATCGCTGTATCTCCGGGTCGCTTGTCCGAGCATGGTGGCGCAGCATCAACCTTGCCGTCTGTCATGCCACCGACACAAGCGCTAACCCCCTCACCCAGGCCTGCACTGGCCTCAGTGCCCCCTGCACGCAAGCGCGGCAGCTTCGAGCATGTCAACGCCATTGACCTCTGGGCCATCGTGCAGGCCGGCCGCTGGTTCCGTTCCCTGCCGCTGGAGTTGACCGCCCAGATGCAGCAACTGGCCCAACCAAGGCTGCTGGCCGCCGGCGAATGGCTGTTTCGCCGCGGCGACGCCCCCTGCGGCCTGTATGCGGTGGCCAGGGGCTCGCTCAGCATCTCCGGCACGGCCGCTCTCCAGGAAAACACGCGCACGGCCTTGCTGACCTTGATCGAGCCGCCGAGCTGGCTGGGCGAGATCGCCCTCTTCGATGGCGAGCCCCGAACCCACGATGCCTGCGCCAACACCGCCTGCGCACTGCTGCATATCCCGATAACGCCACTGCACGAATGGCTGGATGCCAACCCGCATTGCTGGCGCCACATGGCCCTGCTGCTGACCCACAAGCTGCGCGCCAGCCTGATTGCGCTGGAGGAGCAGACCGTGCTGCCTGCACCGCAGCGTGTGATGTGCCGCCTGGTGCAGATGGCCATGGGCCACGAGCAATGGGCCGACCGCATGCGCACCCACCGCGAGCTGGCGGTGTCGCAGGAACAGATTGCGCGCATGCTGGGCCTGTCACGCCAGACCACCAACCAGATCCTGCAGGAGCTGCAGCAGGCCGGCTGGCTGCAACTGCGTCGCGGCAAGCTGGAAGTTCTCGACCTGGCCGCCCTCAAGGCCGCAGCACTCACCGGACAGATACCCACGAGCAGCTAGGCGCTTGCCACAGGGCTCGGAACCGTTTCCTTGCTGCCCGCTGTCCGCTCGGTGCTGGACAAGCCTGCTATCTCTTTGATAATGAAATCGGGTCTGACACGCCAGACCCGATTCAAGATCTTCGCGGGCGGTCCAGCCTCGTTCCGACATGCCGCCGTCGTCGCCCGCCATCACAACGGATACCCCATGCCCCTGCCTCCCAGTGCCAGCCGCACGCCAGCCCCCATCCACATGCGCGACGTCAAATACCGGGGCTATGCCCGTGATGACGGCATGTGGGACGTGGAAGCCGAGCTGATCGACCAGAAAACCTATGACATCGAGCTGCACGGCCGCCGCAAGGTGCCGGCAGGCAAGCCGATTCACCACATGTGGATCCGCCTGACCGTCGATGCGGACATGGTGGTGCATGGCATAGAAGCCGCCATGGACGACCACCCCCTGGGTCACTGCCCCCAGGCCACAAGGTCCATGCAGAAGATGGTGGGCTGCTGCATCGCCCGTGGCTGGCGCCGCGCCATTGCCGACCACCTGGGCGGGGTGGTGGGCTGCACGCACCTGCGCGAGCTGCTGTTCAATATGGCGACGCCCGCGTTTCACACCGTGCACAACCAGTTCGGCACGAATGCATCAGGCCTGCCCCCCCGACATCTGGGCCAGTGCCTGGGCTGGGACTTCAGCGGCCCCGGCGTGGCCGAGTTCTACCCCGAGTTCAAAGACTGGAAGCCGCAGGCTCACCAACTCAGGGGAACCACTACACAAGCCTGATCCACACTACCACAAAGCGCTACCAGCTATCAATTTTGATAGCCTACAACAAGCCCGCTGCCGGCCCGGGCTTCGCGCTTGCGGCACAATCGAGCCCATGGCAGAACGTGTGATCCCCTTGGTCGATGAGCGTGCGGCATCCCGCAGCGCAATCGTCCCCAGCTCCCTGCAGGCCCCTACCGGCCTGCTGCAGGATCAATGGGGACGGCCCTTGCGCGACCTGCGCATCAGCGTCACCGACCGCTGCAACTTCCGCTGCAACTACTGCATGCCCAAGGAAGTCTTCGACAAGAACTACCAATATCTGCCCCACAGCTCGCTGTTGAGCTTCGAGGAAATCACGCGTCTGGCCGGACTTTTCGTCGCCCATGGCGTGCGCAAGCTGCGCCTGACCGGCGGCGAGCCGCTGCTGCGCAAGAACATCGAAGCCCTCATCGCCCAGCTGGCCGGGCTGCGCACGCCCGACGGCCAGCCGCTGGACCTGACGCTGACCACCAACGCCTCGCTGCTGGCGCGCAAGGCACGCGCACTGAAGGACGCCGGTCTGCATCGCGTGACCGTCAGCCTCGACGGGCTGGACGACGCCGTGTTCCGGCGCATGAACGATGTGGACTTTCCCGTGACCGATGTGCTGGCCGGCATCGAGGCTGCGCAGGCCGCTGGCCTTTCGCACATCAAGGTCAACATGGTGGTCAAACGCGGCACCAATGACGACCAGATCCTGCCCATGGCCCGTTATTTCCGCGGCACGGGAATCACGCTGCGCTTCATCGAATACATGGACGTGGGAGCCACCAACGGCTGGCGCATGGACGAGGTGCTGCCCTCGGACGAGGTGATAGCGCGCCTGCGCGCCGAGCTGCCGCTGATCCCGCTGGCGCCCAGCGCCCCGGGAGAGACCGCCGTGCGCTGGGGCTATGCCGATGCCCGCGGCCAACATGACCCGCAGCTGGGTGAGGTGGGTGTCATCAGCAGTGTGACCCAGGCATTCTGCGGCGACTGCAACCGCGCACGCCTGTCCACCGAAGGCCAGCTCTACCTGTGTCTGTTCGCCAGCCAGGGCTGGGACTTGCGCAGCCTGCTGCGCAACGGCGCCAGCGATGCCGAGATTGCGGCCGCCATAGCCCCTATCTGGCAGCAGCGTGACGATCGCTACTCGCAGCTGCGCAGCGAAATGCCGCCCGATGACACGCCACTTCGGCAGGGTCGGCGCATCGAGATGAGCTATATCGGTGGCTGACTCCTGCATCACTCCTGACCAGATCACCGGGTGCGTCCTGGCCGGGGGGCGCGGTGCACGCATGGGCGGCGTGGACAAAGGCCTGCAGAGCTTTCAAGGCCTGCCACTGGCACTGCATGCGCTGCAGCGGCTCGCCCCACAGGTCGGCCCCCTGCTCATCAATGCCAATCGCAATGCTGCGGCCTATGCCGCCCTGGGCCAGCCACTGGATGCCAGGGTCTGTGCCGACAGCCTGCCCGACTACCCCGGTCCGTTGGCGGGCTTCATGGCCGGCCTCGAACACTGCCACACGCCATGGCTGCTTTGCGTGCCTTGCGATACGCCGCTGCTGCCTACCGATCTGGCAGCGCATATGATGGCATCGCGTGGCGATGCCGATATCGTCGTCGCTCATGGCTGGGATACCGAGCATGCCCAGCCGGGTCAACCGCCACGGCTGCGTCCCCAGCCCGTGTTCTGCCTGCTGCAGACCGGACTCGCCCCCAGCCTGGCGCGCTTCATCACCAGCGGTGGCCGCAAGATAGACGCCTGGACCGCCATGCACCGTTGCGCCCAGGCCCGATTTGACCGTCCCGGGGACGAGCAGGCCTTCAGCAACGCCAACACGCTGGCCCAGTTGCTTGATCTGGAGCAAATCGTCCCCTATCGCCCATCCTGATTCACCGGCACCCCGAGCCTAGAGCATGAAGTGCCGCGCAGCCCGTGACGGCATTCCGTCATGAGGTTTATTTCCTTGCTGTTATGACTGCGACTTTTCAACCCGCCGCTTCCACCAGCGCCCCGACGCTGACCACCGACCAGGTGCTGCAACAGCTGCAAGCCTTGCTGCAGCCGCTGGGTGCCGTCGCCGAGGTGGAGACCCTGCCCTTGCCCGACGCCCTGGATCGTGTGCTGGCTGCCGATGTGATCTGCCCGGTCAACGTACCGCCCCATGACAACAGCGCCATGGACGGCTACGCCTTTGCCGGCAGCGAACTGGCACAGGCGGGGCCCGGCCCGCATTTGAGGTTGCGTGTGGCGGGGACGGCACGGGCCGGATCACCCTGGCAGGGCCGACTTGGCGCGGGCGAATGCGTGAAGATCATGACCGGAGCGGTCATGCCCGCCGGAGCGGATACGGTGGTCGCCCATGAGCAGACCAGCGCCATCGGGGAGTCCATCCAGTTTGACGGCCAGGCCCTGCGCGCAGGCGCCAATCGTCGCCTGCGCGGAGAAGACCTGGAGCGAGGTTCTGTGGCGCTGCAGGCCGGCCAGCGCCTCACCCCTGCCGCCCTGGGCCTGCTGGCCAGCCTGGGACTGGGCCAGGTCAGTGTGCGGCGCCGGCTCAGCGTGGCCTATTTCTCCACCGGCGACGAGCTGCTGAGCCCCGGCACCGAGCCGCGCGAGGCGGCCATTTACGACAGCAACCGCTTCAGCCTGCAGGCGTTGCTGCGACGCCTGGGCGCCCATGTGCTGGACCTGGGGGCCGTTCCCGATGAACCAGGCGCGCTGGAAGACCGTCTCCGTGAAGCAGCCACCCTGGCTGATGTGGTGCTGACCAGCGGCGGCATCAGCGCCGGCGAGGCCGATCACACCCGTGCGATGCTGCAGCGCCTTGGCACCGTGCAGTTCTGGCGTGTAGCCATGCGTCCTGGTCGGCCACTGGCGGTGGGCCTGCTCGCGCCCGCCGGAGGAATTTCATTGACCCGATCAGCAGGCATCCCGATCAAGACTGGCACGGGCAGCTCGCTCCGGCAGAGCAGCACGTCACCCACCCAGCGCCCGGCAGTGCTGCTGGGGCTGCCCGGCAACCCGGTGGCCGCCATGGTGAGCTTTCTGATGTTTGTGCGCCCGGCGCTGGCCATGCTGGCAGGCGAACGCTGCGCCCCCGTGCCGCTGCTGCAGGCCATCAGCAGCGAGCGCCTGCGCAAGCGTGCGGGCCGTACCGAATATCTGCGCGGCGTGCTCGAGCGCAATGAGGACGGTCAGACCGCCGTACGCACCACGGGCCCGCAAGGCTCGGGCGTGCTCAGCTCCATGGTCGCGGCCGACTGCATCATCGTGCTGGACGATGCACGCGGCGATGTGGAACCCGGAGAGTCCGTCAACGTTCTGCTGCTGCAAGGACTGATCTGATGGCAGGCTCGCTGCCTGGCCTTCGCCCCTCGATCCATTCCAGGAAATACGACATGCCATACCAAGCCACCCACCGGGCCACCGAACCCGCAAGGCAGGCCATCGATGCGCTCCAAGGCGCGAACCTGCTGGAATTCGGCACCCCCTGGTGCGGCCACTGCCAGCGCGCCCAGCCGCTGATGCAGGCTGCGCTGGCTGCCCAGCCGGAAGTGGCGCACATCAAGGTGGAAGACGGACCCGGCAGGCCGCTGGGACGCAGCTATCGCGTCAAGCTCTGGCCCACGCTGATTTTTCTGCGTGACGGCAAGGAAGTGGCACGCATCGTGCGCCCCGAGTCCGAGCAGCAGATCCAGCAAGCGCTGGCACAGATCACGGACTGAGACAGCGCAACCGGGCGCCCCCTGGCTCAGCCGTTCTTGAGCGCCATCTCCACCCCCTTGTTGGCCAGCGCATCGGCGCGCTCGTTGCCCGGGTCTCCGGCGTGCCCCTTGACCCAGCGCCAGTCGATACGGTGACCGCTGCCCTGCACCAGCGCATCCAGCTGCTTCCACAGCTCGACATTCTTGACGGGCTCTTTGGAAGCGGTGACCCAGCCCTTGGCCTTCCAGCCCTGAATCCACTCGGTAATGCCTTTGCGAACGTACTGGCTGTCCAGATACAGAACCACGTCGCAGGGACGCTTGAGCGCGGACAGCGCCTCGATCACGGCCTTGAGCTCCATGCGGTTATTGGTGGTCCCCAGTTCACCGCCGAAGAGTTCCTTCTGTGCCGATCCGGCCTGCAGCAAAACGCCCCAACCTCCGGGCCCGGGATTGCCCTTGCAGGCGCCATCGGTGTAGATCACAACTTGATTCAATTTTCTTCCTTGTTACGCCAGAACGTGTCCGGCGGCTGCCTCTGGGCCACAGGTGCCTTCATGCCGGCAGGCACGCTGCTCTTGCGCCAGCTCGGGCTCATCAGGCGCATGCCGTGCACGCGCTTGACAGCCACCACGCAATACACGCCTCCCATCACCGGCCAGCAACGGTGGCCCAGGCCTTCCATGAACTGCCAGCGGCCCAGCCACTTTTCACTTTGAGTGGCTGGACGATAACAGCCAAATTGCACGGCTTCGATCTCGAAACTCAGCAATCGCAGCCAATCACGCAAACGCCAGTAGCCAACCCCCAGGCTCAGATCCGGCAAATAACCCGCACTGCGCTCCACCCGGCGCTGCCATCCGAGCAGGCTGGCGGGATTCAAGCCGCTGATCACCAGCCGTCCTTCCGGCACCAGAACGCGCGCGGCCTCGCGCAGTGCGGCATGCGGGTCGTTGGAGGCCTCAAGCGTATGCGGCATCAGCAGCAGGTCGAGGCTGGCCTCGGCAAAAGGCAGCGCCTCCGGGGCAGTCCTCAGCGCCGGCATCAATGGGGCAAAATTCTGCGTTTCATTGGTGGGCGGCTGCGCCTGTGACACTCGGGCCGCAGCCGCTTGCGCTACAGTGCCTGCTTTTGCATCCGGAACGGGATCAAGCCCCTCCAGTGCCAGCCAGCGATGAGGCATGCGGTTGCCGCGCAGGCCCTGCAGCTGCGGCAAGCCCAGTTGCAAGGCGTGGTAGCCGAAGATATCGGCCACCGCCTCGTCAAAGCGCTGCTGCTCCCATTCCAGGAGGTAGTGCCCTAGGGCTGAATCCGTCCAGTGATGCATCTCTATAATTTTGCAGCTCATGAACCTGTTGCCCATTCCCGCTTTTTCCGACAACTACATCTGGATGCTCCACGATGCAGAACATGCCGTGGTCGTCGATCCGGGTCAGGCCGAGCCTGTGCTGAGCACATTGGCGCAGCGGAATCTCAAACTGCAGGGCATTTTAGTCACCCACCATCATGCCGACCATGTGGGCGGCGTCGATGCCATTCGTGCGGCCACCGGCGCTCCAGCCTGGGGCCCCGCCTACGAGGCTTTGCCAGAGCCTATCACGCGCATCCAGGGTGGCGACAGCGTGCAGTTGCTCGGCGGCCCCTGGCAGGTCATCGATGTGCCCGGGCACACCAGCGGCCATATCGCCTTCTTCAGCACCCGGGCGCAAAGCCAGCCCGTGCTGTTCTGCGGCGACACGCTGTTCTCGGGCGGCTGCGGCCGCCTTTTCGAGGGCACGGCTGCGCAGATGCAGGCTTCGCTGGACGCTCTGGCCGCCCTGCCCGGCAATACGCTGGTGTGCTGCGCGCACGAGTACACAATTTCCAACCTGCGATTTGCGCAGGCCGTGGAACCAAACAATCCGGAACTGGCTCAGTATCTGGAACATTGCCAGCAACTGCGCAGGAACGGGCAGCCCACGCTGCCCTCCACGCTGCACACCGAGCTGGCCATCAATCCGTTCATGCGCAGCCGCGCTGCCGATGTGATCGCAGCCGCCGTGCACCATGACCCTCAAACCAGGCCTCAGGACCCCGCCAGCGTACTGGCCACCCTGCGCCAATGGAAAAACGTTTTCTGATGAAGCTGCTATCCACCCTGCTGCTGACAAGCGCACTGATATTGACCGGCTGCGCCACCACCAGCAGCGTCGACCCCATGTATCCGAACGGCCCGCTCAAACCCTTGAGCCAGGGCAAGGTCGGCAGCTCCGAAGTCGCCGAACTGGAAGCCACGGGCGACCTCTGGGTTCGCATCCGCAAGGGCTTTGCCATGCCCGACCTGGAGCAGGACCTGGTCCAGAACCAGGAGCAATGGTATGCCGCCCGCCCCGACTACATCCAGCGCATGACGGAGCGATCGAGCAAATACCTGTTCCACATTGTCGAGGAACTGGAGCGCCGCAACATGCCGACAGAGCTGGCACTGTTGCCGTTCATCGAAAGCGCATTCAACCCACAGGCCGTATCCAGCGCCAAGGCCGCTGGAATGTGGCAGTTCATGCCGGCCACGGGAACCTATTTCGACCTCAAGCAGAATGTCTTCCGCGACGATCGGCGCGATGTGCTGGCATCGACCCGCGCCGCGCTCGACTATCTGCAAAAACTCTACAACATGTTTGGCGACTGGCATCTGGCCCTGGCCGCCTACAACTGGGGCGAAGGCAGCGTAGGCCGCGCCATCAAGCGCAATGAAAAGCTGGGCCTGCCCGTCAGCTACCTTGATCTGCAGATGCCAGCCGAAACGCGCAATTACGTGCCCAAGCTGCAAGCCGTCAAGAACATCGTGGCCGAGCCCGAGAAGTTCAACACCGAGCTTCCCATCATCGAAAACCACCCCTATTTCCAGGCCGTGGACCTGCCACACGACATCGACGTGGAGCTGGTGGCCAAGTTGGCCGATGTCAGCGTCAAGGACTTCAAGGCGCTCAACCCCAGCTTTCACAAGCCGGTGATCTTTGCCCGAGCCACGCCTCAGGTGCTGCTTCCCTGGGACAATGCCAAGGTTTTCCGCCGCAATCTGCAGGCCTACAGCGAAGGCCAGTTTGCCAGCTGGACGGTATGGACCGTGCCCACCACCATCACCGTGGCCGAAGCTGCCCAGCGTGCAGGCCTGGGCGAAGCCGATCTGCGCGCCATCAACAACATCCCGCCGCGCATGCTGATCAAGGCCGGCTCGACCCTGATGGTGCCGCGTGATGCCAATGTCAAGACCGACGTGCCAGGCCACGTGGCGGACAACGGTCAGATCTCATTCGCCCCTGAAGTCGTGACCGTGCGCACCACGGTCAAGGCGCGCAAGCGCGATACGCTGGTCAGCGTGGCCAGCCGCTACGGCATCAGCGTCTCCAACCTCGCAGACTGGAACGACCTCAAGTCCACGGCATCCTTGCGCCCCGGCCAGTCGCTGATTGCCTACCTGCCCAGCCGCGCTGCCCGCAGCGCACGCGCCGAAAGCAGCGACAGCGCTGCCCGCAACACACGCGGCGGCGGCAAGGTGGCAACCACCAGCAAGAACGCCAGAACCAGCGCCCCTCCCGCTTCCCGTGGCGGCAAGAGCGAGCCCAAGGCACGGGGCGGCACGCCGGCCAAGAAACGCAAATAAGCCTCGCCACCTGCAAAAAAGCCCGCGGTTCGCAAAACCAGCGGGCTTTTCTATCGCTGCTCGTTCTAATGAACCGATAGCAGCAAGCACCAGATGCTAAAGCGCTTGTGACGAAGCCAAGCCATACTCTCAGCGCCTGTCCACCAGCGCGTGGGCAATGGTGCCCAGATCCACATATTCGAGTTCGCTGCCGATGGGTACGCCACGCGCCAGCCGCGTGACCAGGATTCCGCGCGACTTGAGTGCCTCGCTGACGGCATGGGCGGTGGCCTCGCCTTCGGCCGTGAAGCTGGTGGCCAGAATCACCTCCTGAACCACGCCGTCACAGGCACGCTCGAGCAACTGCTTCATGCCGATTTCCTTGGGGCCCACACCGTCGAGCGGTGACAGCCGCCCCATCAGCACGTAGTAGTAGCCCTGGTAGGCCCCCGTGCGCTCCATGGCGGCAAGATCGGCCGGCGCCTCGACCACGCACAGCCGCGCCGCATCGCGCCCCGAGTCGTCGCAGATGCTGCAGATAGCGCCTTCGGTAAACGTGTGGCAGCGCTCGCAGTGATGCACCGAGTTCACCGCAGAGTCCAGTGCACGCGCCAGCTGCAGTGCACCGGCCTGATCACGCTGCAGCAAATGAAATGCCATGCGCTGCGCCGACTTGATGCCCACGCCCGGCAGCCGGCGCAAGGCCTCGATCAAGGCATCCAGAGATTGCACATCCGACACCGGCTTGTCCTTTCATCACCAGAAAAAAGGCGACCTGCCACTGCGCAGATCGCCATTCGCCCCCGCACACCACCACCAGCCGTTCGCCGGGGACAACGTGCAGAAGCTGCATCGCGGCACCGCAGCCATCACCTCGCCGGGACAGCTGCACCGCCGAAATCCGTCAGAACGGGAATTTCATCCCGCCGGGCAGGCCGGGCATACCGGCCGTGATCTTGCCCATCTTCTCGTTAGAGGTCTCTTCGGCCTTGCGCACAGCCGCGTTGAAGGCGGCAGCCACCAGATCCTCCAGCATGTCCTTGTCTTCGGCCAGCAGGCTGGGGTCGATGGTGATGCGCTTGACGTCATGCTTGCAGGTCATCACGACCTTGACCAGACCGGCACCGGATTCGCCTTCGACCTCGATATTGCCCAGCTCTTCCTGAGCCTTCTTCAGGTTGTCCTGCATGGCCTGAGCTTGCTTCATCAAACCGGCGAGTTGTCCTTTGTTGAACATGAGAATTCCTTCTTGTGTTGAAACGCCTTATTCAGGCTGAATAGATATGGGCTTGATGCTGCCGGGCACGATTTTCGCGCCAAAGTCTCGCATCAAGGTTTGCACCTGCGGATTGCTTTTGACAATGTCCTCGGCCAGCAACTGGCTGGCTTGTCGTTCCAGGGCCAGTCGGCGGGCAGGACTGTCCGTCACCGGTCCCTGTTCAACCTCCAATTGTCGCGCATGACCGACCGCTTCCAGCGCAGCGCGCAAACGATCGCGCGTGCCGGCCTGATTGAGCGAGCTGGACTCCACACGCAGCCGCCACAGATCCCCGTCACGGCCCAGCAGCTGGGACTGCAGCGCCAGCTGCCGCGCCACGGCCACCACGGCTTCGCTCTGCAGCAACTGCTGCACCACGCCAAACCACAGGTCACCTTCGGGAGTACGCTCCACGGGGGGGGCCTCCTGGGCCGTGCTGACATAGCCGCCGCTTGCGCCCTGAGCCGCAGGCTCGTCCGAGTCCATGGGCGGCATGGCATGCAGGGGCTGGCCGACATCCAGGTCGGCATCGTCGCCCCAGCGCCCTTCGTCAGACCAGCCCTCATCGGGCATCCCTGCCCAGGCAGCCTCGCTGGCATCCTGCTCCTCGGAAGACTCCGACATACCGACGGCCTCGGCGCTCTCGGACGCATCATCGGCCGGCATCGGGACCGCAGCAGGCGCAGGCGTCACGGCAGAAATAGGCGGGCGGCACGGTGCCGGGGATGCCTGCATCACTGGCCTTGCCAAGGAATGCGCCGCTGGGTCTGAGTGATCGGCAACAGCTTGCCTCGGTTCAGGCGCGACCACACCGGCCTCTGAGACAGGCTCTTGCACCGGCGCCATATCCGGTGTGCAAACCGGTACGGATGGCACCACAGGCTGCTGCACAGAGGGCAAGGACTGAACCTCGGCCGCAGGCAACTCCATCGCTGCCGCAGACGGCTGAATCTGATCCGGAGCCTGGACAACCGGCCTGCTAGGCCTCAGCTGCGAAGTTTTTTTTTCAGCCGCGCCGGCTTCGGCGTTTTCGGGCTTGAAAGCCAGCAACCGAAGCAGCGCCATGGTCAGCGCCGCATACTCATCCGGGGCCAGTCCCAGCTCGACACGGCCGTGCAGACAGATGCTGTAGAGCAGCTGGGTCTCGTCACGCGGCATCAGACTGGCCAGTCGGTCGACTTCGGCAGCCTCGGGGTCGCTGGCATCCAGCGGCATGTCGGGCACGGCCTGCAAGACGGCCATGCGCTGCAGCACGGCGCACATCTCTTCCAGAGTCGATGCCGCAGACAGGCCGTTGTGGCGCAGCTCTTCGGACACTTCAACTACCGTGCCCCCGTGACCCTGCGCCAGCGCATCGATCAGGCGAAACACATGACTGCGATCCACGCTGCCCAGCATCTGGCGCACCGTCACCTCCTGCAACTGCCCACTGCCAAAGGCAATCGCCTGGTCGGTCAGGCTCAGCGCATCGCGCATGGAGCCGCGCGCGGCCCGCGACAGCAATCGCAGCGCCTGAGGTTCCGCCGGCACGCTTTCCTTGTGCAGCACATGGGTCAGGTGCTCGAGAACCGTATCGGGCGCCATCGGTCGCAGATTGAACTGCAGGCAGCGCGAGAGTACCGTGACCGGCACTTTCTGCGGATCGGTCGTGGCCAGCACGAACTTCAGATACTCCGGGGGCTCCTCCAGCGTCTTGAGCATGGCGTTGAACGCGGTGTTCGTCAGCATATGCACCTCGTCGATCATGAAGACCTTGAAGCGCCCCTGCACCGGCTTGTACACCGCCTGCTCCAGCAGGCTCTGCACCTCGTCCACACCGCGGTTGGATGCCGCGTCCAGTTCGGTGTAGTCGGGGAAACGACCGCTATCGATTTCAGTGCATGCTGCGCAGACCCCGCAAGGGGTTGCGGTGATTCCACCGTTACCATCCAGGCCTTGGCAATTCAGCGACTTGGCCAGAATGCGCGACACCGTGGTCTTGCCGACGCCACGAGTGCCCGTGAACAAATAGGCGTGATGCAGGCGCTGCTGGGTCAACGCATTGGTCAGAGCCTGAACCACATGCTCCTGCCCCACCATTTCGGAGAAGGTTCGGGGCCGGTATTTGCGAGCAAGCACTAAATAAGACATAGCCTCTGATTCTACGGGGCCGGGACATGCCAACAAGCATCCACCTGGAATCTCATTTCACAGCTCGCCGGACTGTGTGGGTTTTGCATCTATAATCGGCGGTGACGGGCCTCCTCGCATGGGGAAGCAGCCAACCGGGTCAGGTGGGGAACCAAGCAGCCCTAACTGTGGATACAGTGCCGAGATCAGGCTCGTCACCTTTCGATGGAAACCTCTTTTCAGACAAGAGGCTGTCTTCCGGGAAAGGCCAATCTTCACCATCAACCTCTGCTGGCTGCGGCACTATGCCCAGTGCTGGAGATTTTGCCTCGTCCTAACCTGGCTGCAGTCTCTGCCGGATGTCCGATCAGTGACGCCCCTCAGCCCATCCTTGCTTCGGGCCAGCCAGACGCGATTGGCAGGCGGGGCGAAAACCGAGGGATCAGACGCAAAAAAGGCCGCAGTTGTGGCCTTGTGTGCTTAGCGGATCGGCATGGCGCCGCAAATGGGCACCCGGAAACTCACACCGGCACCCCGACCAGATCATGCCCCTGCGTGCCCACAATGCGCACACTGATCAGCTCGCCCACCTTGTAGGTCTTGCTGGCCTTTTCAGGCGGCTGGATGTGAACCACGCCGTCGATCTCAGGTGCATCGGCATAGGTACGGCCCACACCGCCCTTTTTACCCAGACTCACCGCCTTGTCCACCAACACCTTCATGACCTGGCCCACGCGGCGCTGCAGACGCCTGGTGGAGACTTCTTCGGCCACCTCCATGAAACGTGCGCGACGTGCTTCACGCACCTCTTCGGGCAGCATGCCGGGCAGCTCGTTGGCGGTGGCACCTTCGACAGGGCTGTAGGCGAAGCAGCCGGCACGATCGATCTCCGCTTCACGAATGAAGTCCAGCAGGTGCTCGAACTCTTCCTCGGTCTCACCGGGAAAGCCGGCAATGAAGGTAGAACGAATCACCAGTTCGGGACAGATCTTGCGCCACTCCCTGATACGGTCCAGATTCTTCTCGCCCGACGCAGGACGCTTCATGCGCCTGAGCACATCGGGGTGGCTGTGCTGCAAGGGTACGTCCAGATAGGGCAGGATCTTGCCTTCGGCCATCAAGGGCAGGACCGCATCCACGCTGGGATAAGGGTAGACATAGTGCAGACGCACCCAGGCGCCGTGCTGCTGCGCGAGCTTGCCCAGTTCGTCGGCCAGCTCCAGCATACGGGTCTTGACGGGCTTGCCATCCCAGAAACCGGTGCGGTACTTCACATCCACGCCATAGGCCGAGGTATCCTGGCTGATCACCAGCAGTTCCTTGACGCCTCCTTCGAACAGCGCCTTGGCCTCCTTGAGCACATCGCCGATCGGACGCGAGACCAGGTCGCCGCGCATGCTGGGGATGATGCAAAAGGTGCATCGGTGGTTGCAGCCTTCCGAAATCTTCAGGTAGGCATAGTGCTTGGGCGTGAGCTTGATGCCCGCGTCGCCAAAGCTTCCAGGCACCAAATCCACGAACGGATCGTGCGGCTTGGGCAGGTGGGTGTGCACAGCGTCCATCACCTCTTGGGTCGCATGGGGACCGGTGACTGCCAGCACGCTGGGGTGCACTTCGGCCACCATGGTGGAGCCGCCCTCCTTGCCGGCCTTGGCTCCCAGGCAACCGGTCACGATCACCTTGCCGTTGGCAGCCAGAGCTTCGCCGATGGTGTCCAGGCTTTCCTTCACGGCATCGTCAATGAAGCCGCAGGTATTGACGATGACGAGGTCTGCCCCCTCAAAGGTCTTGGAGGTCTGGTACCCCTCGGCACTGAGCTGCGTGAGAATCAGCTCGCTATCGGTCAAGGCCTTGGGGCACCCGAGTGATACCATACCTATACGGGGAATTTGATCTTTCTGGGAGATGGCTTCAGTCATGGGGAATTCTGCAAAAAATGGTTTGGTGTATAGCTATCTGCGGTTCTCTGATCCAAAGCAATCGGCAGGAGGAAGCACAGACCGACAGCTTGCTTACGCTGCCAAGTGGGCTGCCGAGCACGACCTAAAACTGGATACCCATCTATCGTTGAAGGACGAGGGCCTTTCCGCCTACCATCAACAGCACATCAAATCAGGCGCCCTGGGCGTTTTCCTGCGTGCTATCGAGGAAGGCCGCGTTCCCTTTGGATCAGTGCTCATCGTTGAGGGCTTGGACCGCCTATCTCGCGCTGAACCCATCCAGGCACAGGCGCAACTGGCCCAGATTGTAAATGCGGGCATCACAGTGGTCACCGCCAGCGACGGGAAGACCTACAGCCGGCAGCGGCTGAAGGACAACCCGATGGACCTTGTCTATAGCCTGCTGGTGATGATTCGCGCCCACGAAGAGTCGGACACCAAGAGCAAGCGGGTCAAGGCAAGCGTGCGCCGTCTGTGTGAAAAATGGATTGATGGCACCTACCGTGGCCGCATTGAGCAGGGTCACGACCCGGCCTGGCTGACCCGCAATGATGCAGACGGCTGGGACTTCAAGCCCGAGACGGTCAAGGCCATACTGCGCACGATCGAGATGTACAAGCAGGGCCTGGGCGGCAAGCGCATCATTGAAAAGCTCAATGCAGAGGGCCTGCGCATCTACCCGACCAGCAAGGAAAACCAGACACTGCAGGTCTACCGCGTCACCAAAATGCCTCAATTAGCGGGGCACAAACCGATCAGCGTGGACGGTGACGAGTACCTACTCAAAAACTATTATCCTGCCCTGCTTTCGGAGCTCGAATGGGAGGATCTTCAACGGGTCGTCAAGAGTTCTGGACGCCGCAGAGTGAAGGGCGACCTGCCCCACGTAATCACCGGAATCGGCATCACGTACTGCGGCTACTGCGGGCACCCCATGGCCGGTCAGCACCTGGCCAGCAAGAAGCGGCTACCTGACGGTCGCATTCGAGATGGCTACAGGCGCTTGCTGTGCTCGGCCGCAGCTACCTTCAGTGAGGTTTGCCCGGTTCGCGGCTCCACCTCAGTTGCGCCTATCGAGCGCGCAATCATGTCGTACTGCTCGGACATGATGAATCTACAGGGCTTGTTTGAGGCCGACAACAGCTCAGAAAGTCGCAAGGAACTTCTGAAAGCACAAAAAAATGTCGAAGTGATCAAAGCCCAGCTCGATAAGCTGACGGATGCCATGCTCGCATCGGCAGATGAAGGTATTCCACTCACATTTGCCCGCCGCGCCCGCCAGCTCGAAGAGGATCTGGCAATTGCTGAGAAGACGCTTGCAGCGCAGGAGCGGGATATCGCCATGCTCGCCCGCCGAGATCTATCAGGTGCAGATGAGAAATGGCGGGCACTCGCGGCCGGTGTGGAAGCCCAGGACATAGAGACACGATTGCAAGCGCGCCAGCTTGTTGCAGACACCTTCAGCCGCATATCGGTCTATCACCATGGCCTGCGCCCCAATCACACGCCGAAGTCCCGCGACTACTACATTGACCTGATGCTTGTTGCCAAAGGCGGAAGCTCTCGCTGGCTCCGCATCGACCGGGACGGCAACTGGGTGCACGGCGAAAACTTCGAGATTACAGAGTAGGGGCCGGCCGCTTCCATCCACCGCGCACGGGCGCAGGGGTCTTTGATACTGGTCAACTAAAAAGTCGGGCTTATACTGTATGCATGTACAGTCATCGACTCTTGAGCGGCATGCCCGTCCAACTCACTGCCTCCCCAGTTGCTTTGCCTCTGGCAGATTGCAGCGTGCGCGCGGGCTTCCCTTCTCCAGCCGAGGACTTCTCTGGCAAACGGCTGGACATAGCCGAACTGCTGGTTGAGCACCCACAGGCCACGTTCCTGCTGCGCGTGGCGGGCCCCTCAATGCGTGAGTACGGCATCGATGACGGCGACCTCATCGTGGTCGATCGGGCGCTGCGCGCGCGCCACGGCAGCATCGTGGTCGCCGTTCTTGATAACGACTTCACTGTCAAGGTGCTGCACAACGCCGGCGGCTGCTTCAAGCTCAAGGCCGGCAACCCCACCTATCCCGACATCGTCCCCAAAGAAAACCAAGAGCTGGAGATCTGGGGCGTGGTCAAGTCCTGCATCAAGCGCTTTGCATGAGCATGTATGTTCGCGCTCATCGACGGAAACAACTTCTACGTCAGCTGCGAGCGGGCTTTCCGGCCTGCGCTCCAGGGCATTCCTGTTGTCGTCCTGAGCAATAACGACGGCTGCGCCATCTCACGCTCGGACGAGGCCAAGGCCCTTGGCGTGAAGATGGGACAGCCGTTTTTCCAATTGCGCGATCTGGTTGAGCACAAGGGCCTGGTGTGCCTCTCTCCGAACTTTGAACTTTACGGGGACATGAGCGACCGCATGATGTCCCTGGCTGCCGGCCTGGGCCCCACCCAAGAGATCTACAGCATCGATGAGTCATTCATCGGGGATCTGGATGGCGTGCGGGATCTGACGCGCCGGGCCTTTGCCATTCGGGCGCGCATCCTGAAATGGACGGGCATCCCTGCCTGTGTGGGCCTGGCCCCCACCAAGACCCTGGCCAAGCTCTGCAACCACGTTGCCAAGGACTCGGAGCGCAAGCCGGGCAGCTACCCTGCCGAGCTGCAGCGGGTCTGCAACTGGGCCGAGCTGTCCGAGCAGCAGCGCATCGACATCCTCGGCCGCACGCCTGCCGGCGAGATCTGGGGCGTCGGCCGGCGCATCTCGGCCCAACTGGCCGAGCAGGGAATATTGACCGCGTTGGACCTGGCCAGGATGCCGGCACATGCCGCGCGCGATGGATGGAGCGTGGTGCTGGAGCGCACTGTGCGCGAGCTGCAAGGCGTCAGCTGCATGAGCTTGGAGCTGGCCCCAGCCGCCAAAAAGCAGATTGCATGCACGCGCAGCTTCGGGCACCCGATTACTACCCTCCCCCCATTGATTGAAGCCGTGAGCGAATTTGCAACAAGAGCCGCAGAAAAGCTCCGCGCTGGCGGTTTGCGCGCAGGTGCCCTGCATGTTTTCGCGCACACGTCGCCATTCAGGCCCGGCCCAAGGTTCTACGAAACGGCCGTGATTCAACTCCAGCCGCCCTCCTCAGACACCAAGGCGCTAGTGAATGCGGCCGTGCGCGGCTTGCGATCGTTCTATCAGCCTGGCTACCAACTCTCCAAGGCTGGCGTGATGCTGCAAGACCTGTGCCCTGCAGGAGTGCAGCAAGGCGACCTGCTTTTTCAGGAACCCTGCCGAGATCAAAGCCGACTGATGGAGGCCATGGATCGCGTGAATGCGCGCTTCGGCAAGGGCACCCTGCATGTGGCGAGCACCGGTGTGCCAGAGCAGGACGAGAGCGGCTGGCGCATGCGCCAGGAGCGCCGCACGCCCCGCTACACCACCAAGATTGATGAGATTCCTATCGCGAGGGCCTGATGAGACGAGCTGATGCAAAACAGGCCATCCTGGGCCATTGGATAAGCTGGCAAGACAAGCTGGCTGCGGCCGATATGCATCCCCACCCCGGCACCGCCATGCACCTTTTCTATGAGTACCTGCAGGCCCAACACCCGGCCTGCTTGGACTTCGCCAGCCATTCCCCCTATCTGCAAATGCGGCAGTGGATTGCAGAAGATTGCGAACCCTAAAATAAATAAACAAAAATGCTTGCATCTACTAAGCATTTTTGTTTATACTCATTCCATCGCAACAAAAGAAAGGTGGTCGTGAAAATCAGCGAATTCAAGCGGTGGCTTGAAGCGCAGGGAGTCAGAGTCGAGAACGGTACGAATCATTGGAGGCTGTACCACAACGGCAACACAAGCTCCCTGCCAAGGCACCCAAGTAAAGAGCTGAAGGAAGGCACAAAACGCGCAATCCTGAAGCAACTAGGAATCAACTAAGGAGGCAGGCCCGAAGGGGCCTAGCCTGAATTCCTGAGCTTCACGACCACTAGATGGGGAACAACATGCAAAAGTATCCTGCCCGCTTCGATCCCGCCGACGAAGGGGGCTACACCGTCACGTTTCGGGATATTCCCGAAGCGATCACCCAGGGCGATGACCTGGCAGAGGCTGAATCTATGGCGCGTGACGCACTGGTCACAGCCATGGAGTTCTATTTCGAGGCAGGCCGCGCCGTGCCCGCCCCCAGCAAGGCAGAAAAGGGCGAGCGCCTGGTGGAGCTGCCCGCCAGTGTCGCCGTCAAGGTGGCGCTGCTGAATGCCCGGCTTGCCACTGGCGCCAGGCCCGCCGACGTGGCCCGCGCCATGGGCGTGAAGCCCCAAGAAATGACCCGCGTTTTTGACCTGGGCCATGCCACCAAGATCGACACCGTTGCGGCCGCGCTGGCTGCCATGGGCTACGAGCTGGAATTGACCGTGCGCCCGATCAAGTAACGCGCCGGCCTGCTACTGCAGGCGCTGGATTAAATCTCTATCGACCTGCACCTGTCCTTTCAGGGCGCTGACCTGTGCGTCGCGGCGCTCGACCAGTCCGACAAGCTGGTCAACCACGCCCGCGCCTTCTGCAGCAAGGGCTGCGAGTCGCTGGTGCTGATCTGCGAGATCTCGGCAGGCAGCGGCGTCACCGGCAAGCTGGGCGTTGCGGGTGGCCGCGCTCCTGATGTCGTGCTGCAGGCCTGCAATGCGGGCAGCATCAGCAGTGCGGCCAGCCGCCAGGCGGGCCATTTCTTGTGTGTAGTCATGGGTGTTTTCCTGTTGGGCAGCGCCGTGCTCCGCCACGGCCTGCGCTTTGTGCTCTGCAGCGGCTTGCGCCTGCTGGGCCTGCGCCGCCGCCGCTTTTGACTGCGATATCTCGACCTTCGCCAGCCGCTGGGTCTGCACGGCCAGCAGCAGGGCTAGGGCCAGGGCCAGCCAGGGCCAGATGCGGGACGCGCCGCTCATGCCAGCCCCCGCTCGCACAGCTGCCGCTCGGCCGCGCGGCGCTTGACCAGGCCGGGCAGCTCCTTGCCGCCGGCGTAGGTCCAGCGGCTGAGTTCGGCGCACGCGCCTTCGATGTCGCCCGCGTTGGCCTTGCGCACCAGAGTGCTACGGCAGAAAGCGTCATCTCCCACGTTGAAGGCGAAGCTCAGGAAGGCCGCCCGCTGCCCGTCGGTCAACGGAGCACGCACGCAGCTCAGGGCGTTGGCGTGCTTGGCCAAGTCCTTGTAAAGCATCTCCTCGCACTGCTCACGGGTGAAGGTCTGCCCATCGCGCAGCTCGGGGCCGGTATGCCCCGTGCAACTGGTCAACACGTTGACCGGGTCTCGGTAGCTGCGCAGCACGGTGCCCTCGAACTTCTGCACCAGGGGCACGGCCAGGGCCACGGTAGCGCCGCCAATGGCCACAATCAGTTTTTCTTTCCAGCTCATCGGCTTGTCACTCCTTTGATTGCAGTCCAGAAGCCCACGCAGGCCCCGCCCAGCATGACGATGGCTGCCAAAGGCTTTGCCACCTTGCCCACCCAGTTCAACACCTTGAAAGCGCCCTTCATGGCGGTAAAGAACTCCAACATTTCCGCCAGTTGCTGCTTGAGCTCCTGCAGCTCCTGGGCTACTGCCTTCAAATCTCGCTCGATGGCGGCCATACGTTCACTCCCCTTGTCAAAGCGTTCATTCATCTGCCGGCGTGTAGTCGCAGGCAGTTCGTCGCCAAAGTCGTCCATTCCCTCTCCTTTCGGTTTTCGCTTTCAGACCTCAATCAGCACATAAGCCATTTCCGGGGCCGTGCCCGTCACTTCGCCCCCTTGCACATACACACGAGAACTGTTTGCTTTGCCCAGCGGGTTGCGCACGCGCAGCAGGCCTGCAGCACCTTCGAGCGCGACCAGCGCGGTGCCGTCGGCATACACGACGCTGATCTGCCCGGTCATGACGGGGTCGTCGGGCAGCAGGGCCTTGAGGCGCTTGTAGAGGTTGGTGCTCATGCGGCCACCCTTTCAACGGTGACCTGCTGGCGCACGCGAGGCATAGAGGCACTGACGCTGACGCCGCGCACCAGGCCGCGCCAGGTGCCGTCGGTGTCGGCCACCTCCAGCAGCTGACCGGGGTTCAAGATGCCTGGGTTGGTGCCACCCGTGAGGACGGGCATGCTGATGCTGTGCTGCAGCTTGTTGCCGCTGGCGGCCAGCGCCCAGCTGCCGCGCATGCGGGCGGCGTCGGCATGGGTGATGAGGTCGTCTTGAATCTGCGGGGCCAGCTTGTCGCGCGCGCTGAGGCGGCGCACCACATGGCCCAGCACGCCGCCCACGCTGCCGCCGGCGACATAGATGGCGTTGTATTCGGCGCGCGGATCGGGGCGCAGCTCGTCGGTGACGATGACGGCCGCAGGCATTTGCACATCGGGCACGGCCGCGCCCCACTCCCACGGCAGCACCGGGTAGCGCGGCGCGACGATGAGCTGCTCTGCCGTGCGGTGGCTGCGCACCACGGCATTGACCGACTGGGCCATGCGCAACACGGCCTGCAGCGGCGTGCCCTGAAAACTCCACGCGCCGGCGGGCACCTGCCAGTCGGGGATCTGCCAATCCAGATCCACGCCACTGAATTCCAGCGCGCCCACTGCGAGCTGCTGCGCCGTTGCCGTCGAGCTAGAAAGCCAAGCCTGCTTGGGCATATAGGGGCTGCCCAGCATGGCCGTGACGCTGATGCCCTGCACTGCTACGCGGCGGCGGTCAAACGAGCGGCTGCGCGCCGTGCTGGTCACGGCAAAGACAAACTGCATGCCGTCGATGCCGACCTGCAGCCGCTGCGGCAACCCGCCCACGGGCGCGAGCTGGTCCAGCAGATGCTCGGGGCCGTTGGCAGACAGGCTCCAGCAATAGCTGTCGTCGTCGGCGGCAATGGAAACGTCAGTGAGCACTACGGGCTCAAGGCTGGGCAGCAAATGCGCCGTGAGGTGGTGGACTTGCATATAGATGGGCAGCAGAGGAATGACGAACTGGGGTTGCGGCTCTGGCCCGACGGCCTTGCAGCACATGAACAGCAAATCTGCCGAAGCAGCCCAGGATCTGCAGAACAGCAATCGGATGGGGCCGCCCACCAGCTGCTCATAGCAACCGGGCTTTTCCGGCTCGGGCGGTTGGGTCTGCGATTTGCCAGCGAGCGGCTTCATGGCCTGCTGGTAGCGCGCTTGAAAGCCCCGGTACAGCGGCACCGATGGGCCTGCGCCCGTGATGAGCTGGTACTGCAGGCCCATCGCATCCTGGGCTGTTGCCTCGACCATGCGGCGACGGTCGCGCAGGCTTTCCTGAAACCGCACGGCCCAGCCAGCGCGAACGGGCGCAGCATCCTGAGCTGTGGCCTGCAGGCTCACGCGCACACCTTGAGCCTCCTGCCAGCGGGCTTGGGTTGCGGCACCAGGCAGTGCACGCGCTTGCTGAAACCGCCCCTGCAGGGCCACCCCTTGCCTCTGGCCGTTCTGCCAGGCAACACCAAACTGCTCTTGCAAGGGCATGGCATCCTGCGCGGTCGACACCCAACCCGCAGGCAGTGCATCCGTGTCTTGCCAGCCGGAGATCCAGCCCTGCGCCACAGGCTGCGCCTGCTGAGCACAGGCAGCCACCTCGGCCACCACGGGCCGGGGCGTGTCGGTGTTGTAGCGCACGACCGCGCTGCAGCGCAGCCCAGGCATGCGACCCGCTGCAACCAGATCCTTGCGCACATGCACCAAGGATCTGACCCGCAGACCCGGCATGCGCGCGGCAACGGCCAGGGTCTTATCGGGCGCTTGCCCGCCGCCGCCATCGTCGCCAAACACCAGCTCGACCGGGTTGCCGGTCTTGAGGGTGCGGTTAAAGATCAGGTCGACGGCGGTCATCAGGCTATCCTTGTCTCGCCCAGGATGGCCTTGCCGCCCGCATAGAGCTGGGTGCCGGTGCTGCCCAGCAGCTTGAAGTGCCCAGCGCCCGCCTCATCCGTGACCAAGCCGCGCCCGATCAACTTGCCGTCGCTGGTGCTCCAGACACCGATAGCGGCCTGACCGCTGGTCAGAATCATGTCGCCGCCGCCGCTGGCCTGGGTCAGCACCAGATAGCCCGCCTCGGTGATCTGGCCGCAGGGCTTGGTCAGCGTCAGCGTGACGAGCAGTTGCTCGGCGGCGTCATACAGGGCAATAGACGAGGCAGCGGGGCCGGAGTCCGCAAAGTTGGCCGTGGCCTGCAGGCGGGCCAGGGCATGGGCCGCCGAGATCTCGAAGGCGGGTAGATCTTGCAAAGATTGGCTCATGCGACCTCCGCCAGTTGGTTATTGGCGACGGTCGAGTACTCCTGCAGTTCGTGATCCCAGGCGATCACATCCCACTCGTAGCGCGTGGAGATCTCGCGGAACTCAAAGGAGCCGTCAGCCTGGCTCCAGGTCTCGCGGGCCAAGTAGCCATCTACGCTGCGATGCAGGCGCACGCGCCGGCGCAGGGGCACATTGGCAGGCGTGCTCTTGCGCGAGACCGTGCCGTAAATGCGCCCCTGGCCGCCGCACTCCACGTCGAGCAGCTTGCGGCTTGCAAGGGCCGTGATGGCCTGAAGCCCTTGCAAGACGGGAGGCTCGCCCTTGATGGCGACATAAGTCCGATGGACTCCAGCCCTCGGGAGCAACCAATCTCGGGTCTCTCGATATTTGGTCTGCCGCATCTCCTCCGCACTCAGCGTGCGACGCCACAGGGCTACGTCTGCAATGCGGCTGCCCGCGCCGATCGGGAAGGCTCCAAAACGTGAGCCGATGGTGAGCGCGGTCGCACTGTTGGGCGTACCGAGCACCTTTTGCGCAAGAACCGCGCCCTCCACGTAAAGCGTTCCAAGCCGGTCTGCCCGGCGATACGTAAACCCCAAGCGGCGCGGCACCCCGTCGCCGATCTGGAACGTGGTGTTGAGCCCCCCGGAAGCGACTCCGCCGATATTGATCTTGAAATAGCCTCCGGTGTCCACCTGCACAGACCAGCCCTCGTTATCCCCGCACTCCAGAACCACCGTGTTCGAGGTGCCAATCGTCAGCAAGTCGAATACCGCCGAAAAATTGCCGCTGTTGAAGCTGCCAATGTCTGCGGACACATATCCGTTACTCCCAGGAGCGAAGGCCAGGGGCTGACCGACTTGCTCCGCAGCGGCCACGATGCTTCCCCCCGAACGGGTGGCGACGGCCCCACTCACCAGGTCCACCTGGTTCACCCCGGAGGCATCCAGCTTCCAGAGAAAGTCAGGAGCCAGAGCGGCAAGCGTCTCCACTGCGCCCAGGATGTGAAAGCCCGCCCCCGTTTGCACCAGCTCCGCAGCTTGCCCATCACACACCACCAGGGCGCCTCGCAAGAGACTGCCTTCATAAACGAGATCCGTCACGTTGGTGAGCGCAGGGAAAGACCACTCGATGTAGAAGCCTGGCGCACGCGCCGCAGCACCATCCCAAGAGCAGCCGCTACCGTCGCGCAGGCCCTCCAACCGACCCGACGCGGGCGGGACCGAAGAAGCAATTGCGGCTCCAGCATCGACAGCGACACCGCTGTCCAACAGACGCAGCGACGAGATCCGAAAATCCTCAGGCAGTTGCAGCGTGCAGAGTCGAAACTTCAGAGCAACAGGCATTCAGAACCTCCAGGGGCCGGTCACATCCAGAAAGGCCAAGCCCTGATTTCCGGCGTTGGGCATGCCAATCTGCACCGAGAGCAATTGCTTTCCAGCAAACACCCCCTGGCCCTTGGTGATGGCGACATCCGAGCCGAAGCCTGCGAGTACCCCGGACTGCGGGCAGTGGTATGCGCCAGGCATGCTGCCGCGTGGGGAGTATGAGTTCACGCCATCGGTGAGCAGAATGGCCGAGAGGTGAAGCCCGTTATCTACCGAAGACGGGAACGCACCCAATGTTCCATCGTTGCCGGAGCGAGATTGCACGTCGCCAAACACTCTGCGAAAACACTGGGCTGCGGCTCCGAGGCCATGGGACAGACGTTTGAGCGTGAAGCCAGCGCTAGTCGAGGAGCAAAAGACGCATCCTGTCGTGGTGGCGTAATTGGTGCCCTCAATGCCTGTCAGCGCTGCAGCCCACGCGTCACCGCTGCGGTAGCCATTCAAGTCCCCCATGAAATGCGACAGAAGGGCCGTATTGCCGCTGCTCGCAGCCACGGATACGCTGCTGGCACCGAGCACATAGTAAAAACCGCGTGAATCACCGGCCAGCACCCAATAGGACGATGCCGTACTGGTCTGCTTCTTGTGCCAGTAGTACCCACCCGAGATGGTCAGCGGTGCTGCCCCGGCTCCGTTGTCCACATCGGTCATCGACTCGTACATCTGCACCCGCGCGTAGAGTGCATTCGTGTCGTCCACGCGGTAATAGGTGCGCGTCGAGGCCGGGTCGGTCGGGCGGTACACGGCCACATTGGTCTTGCTGTAGACCTTCTCCCAGCCCAGCGGGGCCATCTTGAAGCTGATGGAGCCGGTGACGGCACCGTCCGGCAGATCGGTCTTGAACTCCACCCAGCCATTGGCAACCGCCGTCACCTTCTGCTCGCCGTTCAGGGCCGAGGGCGTTGCCCCGGTCACCAAAATGACGGCATGGGCCTCTGCCGCACTCTTGCCGCTGGCAAAGTTCAGGCGGCAGATGCCGTTGCTGACGACCGCCGAATCCACGGCCTTTGCGCCCCAGCCGTTGACCAGGAACGCATCGAGCGCGCCGATCAGGGAGCCGACCGTTCCGCCGATGGCCGGTGCTCCGGCCATGGAGCTGTATGCGTGCTTGACGCTGGTGTCTACAGGGGATGCCATATCTCTCTCCGCTCTCTCGGGTTCTTCAGTTGGACTGCGGGCGGTTCACATCGCCGCGCGCCAGGATGGAAAAGCTGTGCTCGATGCCGGTCTCGGGGCCGGGCTGGATAGTTCGCACCACCCAGAAGGGGTAGATAGCCCCCACGGTGTTGATGCGCAGGATGTTCCCCACGGCCCAGCCGCTACCCCAGCCCAGCGGCTTGATCGTGAAATAAGGCTTGCCCGTAGCCGGGTTGAGCGGCGAGCAGACCGTGTTGATGTCGCCCGTGGCGATCACGCCCACATGCTCGCCAATCACCCGGAACTGGGTGGTTGAGGTGAACTGAAGCACCCAACGCTCGGTGCTACCGCCGGCATTGGTGATCTCTATGGGAGAGACGCTCTGGTCATACTTGGCGGGAATTGCAGGCCCCACGGGCGCATCGGCCCAGGCGTTGTCGATCCAGCTCTGCTGCACAAAATCCAGACTGACGCGGGCGCGGCGGTCGCTGGCCTGCAGGGCGCTGGAGACATAGGTGCCGTCCTTGGGATAGTCATGGGTCAGCGCCCGGTTGAAGGTGATCTCGCCCGAGATCTGCACATCGGTGGCCGTGGCCATGTCTTCAATCCGATCCTCGATCGTGACCGGCATGGTCATGGCAGACACATCGGTAAAAGTGACCAGCCCCGCCTCCAGGTCGGCGGTGTAGCCCTTCTGATGAGTCTTGCCGTTGGCATCACGCACCACCACGCGGGACAGGCGCACGCGGGCCAAGTTGACGGTCTGGTTGTTGCTGACGTTAAGCTGGGCGCTGGTCTTGGTGTGACCCACCACGCACAGCGAGCCAGACCGGAAGATCGGCACCTTGCCGTCGCTGGGCAGGCGCACCGGGTCGATGCCGATGATGTCGGCATTCATGGGCAGATAGGCATAGGCCACCGCCGAATAGCGCAAGGCACTCGCAACCACGGGCTGGGGCTTGAAGATCTTGCCGTCCGGCTGCACGTTGGCCGCGTCATACCAGGGCTCAGCCTCATTGCCAGCGGCCACGACCAGGGCACCGAAGCCAAGGCGCACGAGGCCGGTTTCATAGTCCACCGTGCCGACCACACCGGGAGCCGTGATGGTGCCGTCAATGCCAGCGCTGACATTCTGCGAGCCACCCGAAGCCCTGGGCACCTGCACCGTGAGGGAGCCGGGGCGCAGCGGAGCTGCAGCCGTGCGGAAGACATAGGCGCTGCTGATGGCATCGCCCAGCGTGGTGATGCAGCCTGCACGGCGCAACTGGTTGGCATTGCCGGGCGTCCACGAGGTCAGGCCCACGCGGCCCGTGGCGTAGTTGATGCTGCCGCGCGTTACAAAGCCGCCCGAGGTCAGCACCCGCAGCACGCCCCTGCCGTCATCGCTCCAGGGCTGACCGCTGGAAGGCATGAGCACAACCGAGCCCGGCACCACCGGGGCCTGCACGCCCGTGACCAGGTCAAACTCGGGCGCAAACGTGACCTGCAACGTGCGGCGCGTGGCGCTGCCCGTGGTGCGAAACCGGATCTTGACGTAGCCACTTTCGTCATTGGGGTAGATAGAGGGGGCATTCAGATACTCGATGCCCTCGTAGTTGAGGCGGTACTGAGCCACCTCGCCATTGAAGCCGCCGCCGCTGACCTGGCTGGACGAATAGACCGGCTTGGGGATCTTGATGACGACATCAGGATTGAAGTCCACCGCGCCCGTGCCGTATGTGACCGTACCGACCTGCACGCCGTTCAGCATCAGCTTGCCATTGCCGTCATCGCGTGCGATCTGGGTCGGATCCACCAGCGTCACGCCCATTTCCTTGAGCTGGTCGCGGGTGTAAAGACCGAGCACGCTCTGGTCGGTCAGCGTGTTCCACTCGACTTCGACCGTGTAGGGCACCAGCGCACCCTGGCCCGCAGAGACCGCCAGACGGCCCTGGCCGTTGCGCGAGGGATGCTGCAGGTTCACCTCGACCGCCGGGGCCGTGTCGACCGTGACATCGAGCACAGTGCCCACGGCAGGCAACAGCTTGGGCGCGAACAGCACCTCGGAGCGCCCTACCCGCACCTCGCCCGTGGCATCGCCCTGGAGCTGCCAGGCAGCGGTGGCCGTAGCGGTGCGCTGGTTGGTGCCATCCATCCACTTGATCTCAAAAGCACCTGGGTACAGCGCCTGACCGGCTGGTAGCTGCAGCGCAATGGTCTGGCTGATCAGCAGATCGGCGGCAGGCTGCACGGTTTCCTGAGTCGGCACGCCCCAGTGCTGGACGATGGAGCTACCCACATCGGGCAAGGCCCCCAGCGTGACTACAAAGCTGCCGGTCTCGGCGCTATAGGTGCCTGCACCATAGCTGGAGTCGGTGCCGCGCAGGGTGCCGTCACCCGAGTCCGACAGCACATACCAGCGGCCCTGCGCCCGGTAGCTGAAAGACAAGGTGCCGCGCGCCGGCAGCGGCGTGATGAAGCCCGTGTAGCTCTGGCTGCGGTTCTCCGCCGTGATGCGGATCTCGCTGGATTGCGGCATGCGCTGCATATAGGCAGCAGGCCGGTAGCTGATGGTCTTGCTGCCGTCATAGCTGCCCAAGCTCGAGGTGACGACGCCATTGGCATAGTCCACCAGACCGATCTGCTGGGTGCCCGACATCAGAATGCCGCCCTTGTCGGTCAAGGTGACGCCGCCCACCACGATGGAGAGCGAACCCGGCAGACAGCCACCGGGCAGAGCCAGGCTGGTGGTGGTGTTCCAGGTCTGGGTGGTGCTGAAGGTCACGGCCTCGGCCGCAGAGACAGGGAAGCCTGCCGCTGCATACGGAATGGCCGCAGGGATGGGCGTCTCGCTCTGGGCCGAGGGCACGATCTGGGTCATGATCGTCTGGGCAATGATGGTGAAATCGCCCAGAGCCGCAGCCTTTTGCAAGGGGGTCACGCCCACGTAGCTGCCCGCATCGGCAACCACGGTATCGCGCAGATGGGCGCTATTGATCTGCCGGGCAAACTGGCGGCTGGCCGGGGAGCCCGTGAAGTCATAGCGCAAGGCGTCGGACAGCTCCATGGTCACGATTAAAGCCTTGTAGTCCTTGTCCGTGTCATAGGTGAAGGTGCGCTCCACGCTCGTCACGCGAATGGCGCGGACATACTGCTCTTGCTCGTTGGCCAGGCCTTCATTGCCCACCAGCACCAGGGTCTTGCCCACTGCAGGCAGCTCGGTGCCGGGGCGCTGGAAGATCTGGATAACGCGCTGGCCCTTGATGTGGTTCTCGTAGAGATAGCCCGCCCACTCGGCCCCTTTGTTGAGATAGGCCTCCAGCCGGGCCTGTGCCTGAGCGCGGGTGTCATAGACCCCGCCCGTGGAAAACAGGGTGATGGACACATTGGGGTCTTCGGGGGGCTTGGCCACGATGACATTGCTGCCCTGGTAGGTGTCGCGGTCTTCGGTATCCACAACCACACTCAGCTGACGCATATTGGCGCGGCCAATGGCACGATCCATCTGCGAGATGTCCGGCATGATTGCGTTTTCTTGGCCGGACTCGATCTCCACATTCGACGGGCCGCCGCCACCCTCGGGCACATCGTCCATGACGCGGCTGGCTCGCAGCTGGATATCGCCTTGCAAAATGGGCATTGTTCTTCTCGCTTAAACAGTGATCAGCCGCAGCGTGGCGACATAGGGATGGGTGGCGGCAGGCAGCTCGGGCCGGGAGATGGGCGTGGCGGCAATCGGGTCGTCTGACGCAAACTGCACGGTGAATTCACGGCCGTCCGCCAGGCGCAGCGGGTACTGCGCGCCCGGCTCGTCGGCCAGGGCTTGCACAGACAACAGCGTTGACCGGCGAATCCAGCCTTGGTCTTCCACGGCCTGCAAGGTGATAGGACGACCCTCAATACGGGCAGCGGCGTCAATGATCTGTGCGCCAGTGATGCCGCGCTCGACCGTCTTCTGCACCGCAGACCAGTTGAATTCGTCCACCCACAACATGCCGCGCGGCAGCTCGATGCCGTTCAGGAAATGGCCGGCCATCAGTGCACTCCTCCCGACAGATTGGCGTCGCGCTCCAGCGCGGCCATCAGCTGCTGCATCTCCGAGCTGCCCGCCGCGTCTGTGCCCACGTTGTATTGACGACCGCCGATCACGACCTCATGCCTATGGGTGATGACGGATTGGGGAGCTGCAGCGGCAGGGGCTGCGACAGGAGCCAGCGCCTGAGCTGCCACCCTGGGAACGCTTGGTTTGCGCTCTGCCTCCTGCTTTGGCCGCGCATTGGCGGCGGCCTGCTGCAGATCAATCGCCCTGCCCGCCTGTGTGACCGCAAACTGGGTCAGGTCATATTGATAGTTGCCCAGCGCGCCGCTGCTCTTGACGGAGAAAGGGTTGTCCTGCGCATACTGGGCCTGCCATTGCTTCCACCAGGCATCGAGCTCCTGGCGGGTCTGGAACTGCGGCACGAGGCTCAGCGGGCCTGTGTTCTGGTGCATGATCCCTTGCGAACCCTGTACGCCGGCATTGCGCTCCTCGACAAAGTTACGCGGGCCGCCCTGGCCCCATTCACGAGCAGCATGGGCGGCTCGGCCCGATGCATGCTCGATGCCTCGCATGCTCTCCTGCACGCCGTCGGCTGCCTCGCGCACCCGGCCCATGCCACCGACCATGCTGCTGACCGCTCTTGCTGTGGCTCGGTCAGTGTTAACCACAGCCTTGCCCGCGTCATCCACCGCGACCTCAAAGCCTTTGACGGCTGCCTGGGTCTTGAGCCATTCAGGGGCAATGCCGCCATTGGCCGCAATCACCTTGTCGGCCATGGCTTTCCAGGCCTCGGCAATGCGCAGGGGCGGCTGCTTGCCGTCCTTTTCCAACTGATCAAACGCAGCACGCGCCTGAGTAGCCATGCGCTGCAGATCCTCGTTCGTGGTCATGCCCAAGTCTTTATAGGCCTGCTCCAGCAAGGCCGTGGACTGCGCCGCATCCTGGGCCGTGCTGGCAGCTGCGCGCTGGGCCTTGGCAATTTCCTGCAGCTTGCGCCCGGCCGCGTCCAGATTGCCGCTGGCGATCAGCTGCTCGTACTCGGCCCTGAGCTTTTTCAGGTTCTCGGCAGCGATGCGGTCGGCCTCGGCCTTGGCTGCTGCCTCCTTGGCCGCCTTGGCTGCGGCCTTGCCCGTGGCCTCGATGCCTGCGGCTACCGCCTCGATGGCAGGGGCCGCAGTTGCAGCAGCGTTGCCGACCGCAGCCACTTCCCCCGTCAAGCCATCCCATGCATCACGCGCGGTCTGGGCACCATCAGCCATGCGCTGAAACGACTCATCAGCCTTCGCTGCCAATGCTTCTGAAGCTGCCCAGGTCGCCTCGGCAGACAAACGAACCTCTGCCGCAGCCTGCGCATAGGCCTCGGAGAGAGAGCCAAAGGTAATCTTGCTCAACCCCTCATAGAGCAAAGCCAAGCCCGATTGGATATTGCTGGCCACACCTGCAAAAGCCTCACCCACCTTGTAGATGACGCCCATCACTGCATTGACGCCCGCCGTCATCACGCCCCAGGCCAGCTGCACGGTGTTGCCGGCATTGGTGGCGTACTGGCCGATGCGCTGCAGCGTCTCGCCCGCCTCGCTGGCAAAAACCTGCAGGCGCAGCACCACGGCGTCAAAGTTGACGTTGGCGGCAAACGCGCGGAAGAACCTGAGGCCATTCTCAAAGGCCGTCGCCAGCGCCTGGCCGAAGCGCTCCACCAGACCGTTATCGACCGCCTTGCGCAGCGCGCCGGTCAGTTCCTCCACGCCCTGGCGCACCACGGGCAGCACGGGCTTGCCCAGAACCTGGGTCACGGTCTCCCACATGCTGCTCAGGCCCTTGAAGGAGCCGTTGAGGTTGTCGGCCATGGTCCTAGCCGTGGCCTCGGCGCTGCCGCCTGCCTCACGCAGCTTGCCCGTCAGATCATCCAGCGCGCCCATGCCCTGATTGAGAAGGGCGCGCAGTGCAGGCCCAGCCTCCAGACCCACGGCATTAATGGCGCGCTCGCCGTCCTTGCCCTTGCCAGCCAGCTGGTGCAGTGCTTCCTCAAAGTTGGTGGTGACTATGCCGGCAGCGCCAAGTTCCTTTCGGAAGCTGGAGAGCGGGTTGGCAAACTGACTCATGATGGAGTTCAGCGCCGTGCCTGCGCGGCTGGCGTCAATGCCCGCATCGGCAAACTTGCCGATGATGGCAACCGTGCTCTCCAGGCTCACGCCCAAGGTGTTGGCAACTGGCGCCGCATAGCTCAGTGCCTGGCCCAGGCCCTCAATGCTGGTGTTGGTGGCGTTGGCACCCTTGGCCAGCACATCGGCCACGCGACCGGCATCTTCAAAAGCCAGGCCCATGCCCATGACGGACTTGGTCACTATCTCACTGGCTAAACCGAGTTCGAGATCACCGGCCTGGGCCGCAGCGAGCACAGCAGGCAACGCTTTGATGGAGTCGCCCGCACTCAGACCCGCCTTGGCCAGATTCTCCAGCGCGCCAGCCGCCTGTACCGAGGTGTACTTGGTATTGCTGCCGGCATCCTGGGCGGCCTTGGTCAGCGCGGCCATTTCTGCGGCCGAGCCTTCGGTGGCGGCCTTGACCCGGCTCATGGCCGCTTCAAAGTCTGCGGCGCTTTTCACCACACCGGCAAATGCTTTGATGCCGAAGTAGCCGGCAATCGACGCACCCAAGAGCTTCAACTTGCCCTCAAGCCGGCTCAGCACCGCAGACGCATCGTCCTTGGCGTTGATCACAATTTGAATGGGCTTGAAGGCCATGGCGTATTGGTTCTTATGAAAGTGGTTGCTTCGGTTTGCGCTGCAGCCGGCGCTTGCGGGCCGCAGTGCAAACCGCCCCGGCATGCCGGGCGGTCTGGAAAAGCAGGGAGTTAGGGAATCACAGACGCACGACCGTCCACATAGACAGCCTCGCCGTCCTCAGGCTTGAGAACTTCAACATCGAGGCCAAACTGGCTGTAGTCGGTGCCGTCCTGAATCAGCGGCAACTCACCCGTGGGCGACAGGGAAACTCTGGGGAACCACCAATCACGGTTGGTGCCGTGGGCGTTGTCGGCAATCAGCTGCAGCGCGCCCTTCAAATCCGTGCCGTTGCCGGACTTGATGCGCTCCCAGGTGGTCTCGGCGGCGGTGTAGCCCACTTCCACTTCGGTCGGGTTGGTGATTGCTCCGCCCTCGACGATCTGCAGCAAGCCGAGGTCCACGTCCACGAGGTAGTCAGTACCTACGACATAGGGAGTGGAACCAGACTTGCTCTTGACCGTGACTGCACTGAGCTTGCGGGCGCCGGTCGGGGCAGCTGCTGTGACGCCCAGGCGGTAGATGCCGCCTGGCTCTACCTTGTGCTCCTCATCGGTCACCGTGGCCGAAGCCTGAGCGTGCGTCTCGGAAGTGCCGGACAGGAACATGCGCAGATTTCTGCCGCTGATGTTGTCGGAAGTAATGGATGCCTTGCGGGTGATCTCGATCAGGACTTCTTCGTCCTTCTCGCGCAGGCCGCCCTGCGAGCTGTAATGCGGGGCCTTGTCGCCCTCCACGCTCAAGGAAAAGCCTGGGCAGTTGCCAAACTGGTAGCCACCACCAGGGCGACCATCAGCATCGAACGGATAGAAAATAAGGCGTCCACGCGGAATCTGGTATTCCTTCTTGACGCGGGGCAGTGCAGCCATGGCTAGCTCCTTTGAAAGATTGAACGGCGCCGGGCTCAGGCGTCCAGCGACTCGAAAACAGAGACGGTGGTGAACTCCACCGCGTAGCCGACCAGGCCGGCATCGACAAACTCGGCCTCACGCACGCCGGCGGCGCGCAGCTCGGACCAAGCCCGGCCACCGGGTGACACTGGCCGCCAGCCATGCAGGCAGCCCACCACCTCCTCCATGGCGGCATCCAGTTCAGCGGCAGCCGTGTCGCTGCGCTTGGCAACCAGCACGCAAGACCAGCGCGGCTCCAGCTGGGCAGCCTCGCGTGAGACATCGCCCAGGCCCGCCCCAGACATACGCACCTCGATGGCCGGCACCTTGGTGCGATCGCAAAACTCAGATGCGCCGCGCACCTGCCAAGAGGCCAGCGCACTGCGCCCTGCCAGGCGCGACTTGATGACTTGTTCAAGCAACAACATGGCGGTCAGTTCAGAAAGACGATGGGGAACGTGGCCCAGCCGCTGGCATCGGGTGTGACAGCCCCGGTCACTTGGCACGGCTGACCATCGACAACGAGATCCAAGCTGCCCTCGGTGATGCCCGGCGCATTGGCAACACACATGGAGACATGGAGCGACGCAATCGAGGCAGCCTCGTCAATGAAGACTCCAGGCTTGCGGCTGAAAATCACTCCAAATGCCGCTCCACCCTGCCAGGAGGCAGAGGCGTTAGAAAGATGGCGCTCGACCGCACTGCGGACGCGCGAAGCGCGATCAGCGCCAGGACTGATAAAGCCGTCCATTGCTTAGGCCACCACAGTGCCAAGCAGGCCAGGCAGCAACACCAGGGCACTGGTGGCACCAGAAACAGCATCCCCCCAGGCCACAGCGGCACCAGTGATATCGCCTGCAGCTGGTGCGCCGGTGCCGGCAAAAGCGCCAGCAGAGGCATCCCAGTAAAGAGGCTGGCCCTGTGTGAATGCGGCGCCACCCACCTTGGGCAACTCAAACACGCCGCCGCGTGTGGCGTTGTAGGACTCGCCAGCAGCGGCGGAACCGTTGGCAACCGCCAGAATGGCGCCAATCACCACGACCTGGCCGGGCACCACGGCCGCATCAGCTGCGGCCACTTCAATGACATTGCCAGGCTGAACAGAATTTCGCATTGATATCTCCTTGAGTTTCAGGAAGCGAGCAGCCGCTTACTTGCCAGCAGCCATGGTCAAGCCACGGTGCTCCATGGCCTTGGCAGCAAAGTCCAGCGAGGCGCGCAGCTTCACGCCGTCAATGTCTTCACTGGCGAATGTCTCGGTGCGCAGACCTTCATAGCCATCGACATAGGCGAATTCCACGGTGTCGATGCGCTGATGGGCAGCAGCCAGGAACCAGCGAGTGGGCTCGGTGTCCAGCAGTGGCTCGACGATGGGCTCCAGTGCGGTACGACCGCCCGCACGGAATTCGTTGACATCACCGGGCTTAGCCGGCGTGTAGTTCGAGCTGGTGAGCTGATAAGCGATGGATTCCAGATCGGAAGGAACCAGCAGGAACGAGGGAGCAATGTTCAGGCTCTCCTTGTCAGGACCCACTTGCTTGCGCATCAGGGCACGCGCATCAGACAAAGCCTCCAGCGACAGCTCAGAACCCGCACCTGTCAGCGTGTTTTTGTGCGCGGCATCAAACAACACCTTGCCGTCAGCCATGATCGAATTGCCCAGCAACTGGTCATAGACGAGACGGTTTTCCAGACGCTTGGCAGCTTCAGCAAAGCGCGGCCCAACACGAGAGAGAGAATCCAGGTCATCATTGATGATCATCTGGCGAGTGATAGCCAGAACGCGGCCGAAGGTGAATGCACGGTAGCCTGTAGCGTCCTCGGACAGCTGGCCGTAGGTGTACTCACCATGCTCATTGAGCTTTTTGAGATCCACATCGCCCGAGACGCCGATGGCTTGGCGAATGCGGAAGTCGGGCAGATTGGCTGCACGGCGAGCCCACAGGGCGTAGGTACTTTCCGCTTGATCGTAGGCCGCACGCAAAATGCGTTGACCCACACCACCCAGCAGAGCCGGGAAGTCACCTGTGCCCATGTAACCCGAACGCATGCGCAGTGCGGCGTCCACAATCTGGGCCCGGCTCATATTGCGGGTTTCAACGCCCAGGCCTTGAACCACCTCACGCGCCATCTCCACCAGGGTCATGGCTCGGTACTGGCGGCCATTGTCATCCAGCGCGCTGCCTGGGTTCACGCGGTTCATGAGGGCGTTTTCGATGCCGCGCACGCGGGTTTCGTGCTCATCACCCGTAGTGCGAATGCTGGTGGTCGGGCCCGTCGTGCTGCCTGCGGAGCGCTGGTCCAGTGCATCGAGGACAGCCGCGCGGGCCTCATCCATCGTGGCTTGACGGCGCAGCAGATCCGCCTGCAGATCATTCAGTCCGTGACGCTGGCACAGACCAACAATGTCAGCCGCGCGCTGACCGTCGAATGCAGCAGCGGGTGCTGCGGCAGGTGCCGCAGGCACCGAAGGAGCTGCGGGGGCCTGGCGGTTGACAGGCTCCGATTGATTTTGAGACGCTGCGGGGGCGGTGTTGCCGCCTTCAGGGGCGCTGTTTACTTGGGGCATGCGTTGTTGCTCCTGTGTAGATGGTTGGGCGGCTGCCCGTTGGATAAATTCGCAAGGAGTGCCACCGCGAGTGGCGCCGCCTGGCGAAGCTTGAGAACCCGGTTGATTGCGAGTGCCCGCACCGGCATCGGCTGGCACAGTCACGAATGAGATTTCTTGAGGTGTCCAGCGAGCCGCGCGATAGAGATCGACGTTGACGCCGTCGGTACGATCCTGGGCACGGGTGATTTCGTAGCGCTCGACGCTGTAGCCAAAGCTGATGGCACGAATCACGCCAGCTCGGATATCGGCCACAACGCCTGCCAGCTCAGGGCGCTGGCTCAGTCGAATAACGGCACGCCCTTCACCGTTTTCGATCCAGCCACGTTGAGCGATGCCGAGAATAGAGCTCACACCGCCCCAGGTGCGATGACCGTCCAGCACCTGCACCGTACCGGCCTCGAATCGCGCCATGTCCACCGCCTCGGGCGTGACATCAAGGGCCTCGTCGTAGGGCCGATCATTCCACCAGTCGTAACGGCGAACCGTGGCCCCCTGGGTCCACACGATCTCTACGGTGTTGTCGACCTCGCTGAAAGTGCTGGGCACCAGCGTTGCATCGCGCGTTTGCACCGGCAGATCGTGAACCTGTGATGCTTGGGATTGAGCGTTGGCTTGTGGCATAGCGCTCAGTTTTCCGGGATTGCTGTCTCATTTCCCGGAAAACTGAGACGATCTTTACGACGGCTCTTTGCTTCCCACCTGTGCTGCGAGCTCAAGAGGATCTTTGGCACCCCACAGAGCTGCCAGCAACGGCAGGATTCCCTCGCTCTGCAGCCATTTCAAATCCGAAGCCAGCTCCTCGCGCACTTGCTCGGGGTCGTAGCCACGGCGACGGATGGTCTCGCTAAGGCTCTGCAGGCCGCCTTTAATGGCAGTCATGTCGCTGACGACATCCTGCACAGGGTTTGGGCTTGCCCATTTAGGGGTGCTCCAGTCTGGCGGCTCCACATTGACCGGCAATGCAGTCACCAGCTCGCAGGCAGATAGCCACCACGCCGCGATAGGCTCACACATCCGGGGCACTGTGATCGTCCATTGCTCGGACTCAACCTCGGCACGGAACTGATTCATGCGCACGCGCGAGCTGCTGAAATTCACCTCAGTCAAGTCGCCTGTCATGAGCTCGTACGGGCAACCGTAGCCTGCCGCAACCTCTTTCCAACCAAACTTCATGTATGCCTCATAGCCTGGCACAGGCTTGGGCTCAATGAATGTCGGGTTGCTCATGCCAGGAGGCAGCCCCACAATGGCGCCGCCCGCCAAGTCCCCCAGATCCACCAGACCCGGCTCACCCTCTTTTCCCTGCTCATCAGGCAATTTTGGGAGCTGGCTAGCCCCATCCATTTCAGCCAGCACCCCCATGCGCGACTCCAGCTGCTTGCGCTGCAGCTCGGAATCACCATAGGTATGCAGATCCCGCACCTTGGCAATGATTGGTGCCAAGCGGGTGATGCCATCCTGCTGCCCTGGCCGCTCAGGGTTGAAATAGTGAATGACCTCATCTGCAGGCACCCGCTTGCTGGAGCCGCTGCGCCCCATAGTCCAATTCCCAGCATCGCCGGGATGACGGTCAAACAGGTAGTAAGCCACGCGCCGCCCGCGCTTGTCATACTCGATGCCGCCGATGATCTCCGCGCCTCCAGACAACACACCGGACCTCTGCTCGTCCAGATAGTCAATCTCCAGCACCTGCAGACGCAAAGGCACGACAGACCCCATCTTCTGGATGTGCTTGCGAATGATGACCGCACCATCCACATCCCGCGTGCGCTCGATCTTCGCCTCCAGCCCGTAGAAGTTCAGCAGGCCGTCATAGTCGGCAAGAGGCACCCACTCTTTCCAGCGCTTGGCGAGGCCAGGATCTGTCCAGACTGGAACAATGCCTTGCCCGACTCGACAAGCCAGGACCGCTGCGACCGCGCGCGTGATGTTGGGCACGTTCTGCACCAGTGAGCGAGCACGCACCCGCAATTCACGAGCGTCAGCCAGATGGTCCGCCCTTGCGCTGGCCCCCGTCCTCTTGACGAACCAACCATCTTTGCGGTCCGCACCTTCATAGGCACGCACCAACATTTCCCGAGCGACCTGGCGGCGCAATCCCTGCAGGGGCGAAAAATACCCAACCAAGCGATCAAACGCAGTCGGGGACGCTTTCCTTGAAAGTGGCTTCTTCTGCATGCTTAACCTCGGCGCAATGTTGTGCTGCGAAAGCGGGCCACGACCGCCGTCGGGCGCCGAGGAGATATAGCCGCTGCAATCTGGATCTCCAGATCGCGGCGCGCTGAAATCATCTCCTTGTAATCCCGATAGGTCACGGAGGCACCGTCCTCGGTGGTAATGGAGCGCTCACCACTATGGATGGCGGCATTGAGGCGTGCTAGACGCGCTTGAAGTTCTTGGGGCGTGCTCATAAGGCGCACGCTACCGAGGCGCGCGTCTCATTTCCCGGAAAACTGAGACTGTTTTAACCAGGCTGCTTGAGATATCGGTACACCGTCGCCCTACTGATCCCCAATGAGCGGGCAATGGTCGTGGCATTGCGCCCATTCCAAAGCTTGAGCACTGCCCTGCGCTCCTCGGCTTTGCTCACTGAGGACCTTGCGGGGATATAGACCTCTTGCCCCGCAAACTCTTTGCGCAATGCCGCCTGCACCCTCTCCAACCCTGACTCACTGCGCTGGATCTCTGGCACCAGCTCCACCAGGTAGTCAAACATGCGGTCAACAAGATCGGGCACAAAATCCGGGTCCATCTCCCCACTGACAGCGGTATCAATGACAGTTTTAGACTGTGGCTCGTTTTTATTCATAGACATCACCAAGAGCGAGAAAAGCCACCAGGGCGGCGCATAGGAGCGAGACGGCGAGCGGGGGCAGGACGCACCGAAGGCACGACCGCAGAGGGCAGTGCTGGCGACTGCGCTGCATGGACTACTTGAGGCGGCGGATCTGCAACCTCAGTAACTGCGACCGCCTCGGATTCGGTTTCCGCTTCAACGTCAGCAGCTGTAGCGGGCACCGCGGCGAGCAGCGAAGATGCATCGGGAGTCGCATCAGGCTCGGCAGATACAGTCAGCTCTGGCGGGCTGAATAGATCTCGTGGGGGCTGCACCGTCTGCTCCACCTGCGCCCACCGGGCATCGGTGTATTTATGCAGGCCCAATGTCATGGCGGCATGGATTGCATAGTTTCTGCAATCAAGGTCCTCATTTCGAGGACGTTTCTTGATCCACTTGTAGCCATCCTTCGCGGTGGACTTGGACAAAACACGCTGCTCTGCAGTCAACTGCTCGTAGTATTCGCGCGGCAAGTCCTGGCTGAAGTGGACATAGCCAGGACCTGGCTTCGGGATGGCCAACTGCCCGAGCAAAAGGTCCTTGGCGTTATCCACACCGACCAGCCAGAGTTTGACGCCGTGCTTGAGCTTCGCTCCCCTCCAGTCAATGTCCTTCATGCTGGCCGGCCCGAGGATGGGCCGGTTGTCGTTGGTATCTCCTTTGATTGCCCGCAGGTTGGGCAACAAATGCTGATGGGTTCGCACGTAGTTATAAACGGCTTGCGTCTGGTCAGACGAGTCAATGCTGATGGCACTCGTGCCCAGCGTGCCGCCATGCCATGCCTGCTTGTAGCGACGCATCAGGAAAGCAGTGACAGGCGCCCAGTCAGCCTCTACAGCTGGGTTGCCTTCAATGATGACGCGATCCACGATCCAGCTTTCCATGCCTCGCGCCCACGCCCAAACGTTGATTTGCCACCATGTACGCTGCACGTCCACACCCGTACTGAGCACTAGACCGCCCACGGGCACAGTACCCAGGGAGTATTTCTCAGCTCGCGCTTGCAACACATGATCGTCTGCGCCCTCGCCACGGAGTTCCCAGGCCTCGCCCAGGGTCTCATTGGTGAAGGTGGTCATAGGCCCTGCATCGCCTTCCTCCAGGGCGCGGCAGGCCTTCAGGAACTCATCAACGATGTCCGACCACGCTCGCTGCGGGCTGTAAGCGGCCCACACATGAACCCCGAGGGTGTTGGGCGGACGGCATACCTCACCTGCTGCATCTCGCCAGACGCGATCCGCACCATAGCGCTTGCCGGACCTGCGGCACACCCAGGCACCGACCAGCGGCCAGCCCCCAGGCAAGTAATCAGCCTGTGATATCGAGTTATGGCAGTGCGGGCAAACATGCCGGACCGTCTCGGGCTTGCCCTCATCCCACTTGAAGCCGTGACGCACATCCTTACCACCCCAGCGCAGCGGGTGCTCAAGACTGCAATGCGGGCACTCAATGAGGTAATCCACCTCATCCTCGGAGTCCTCGCACGCACGGCTGACGTGGCACAAGCCTTTGATGCCTGGGGTGCTACCGCCCACAAACTTCGGGTAAGCAGCCCCCTCAAGACGCCCTTTAGCGAGAGCGCCAGGCGAGCCCGAATTCTTGTCTTTGGTGCCACCTACGGTCTGGTCGAACGCAGTCCACTCATCGAGGATAGCCACGGCCACAGTGATACGACGATAGGCGCGAGCCGCCTTGCCACCCAAAAGATGCAGGACGCTGTCTCGAAACGGCTTGTACTTGATAGTTTCTTCAACCCGCTTATCACTCTTGCGAGCCGCAAGAACCGAGGGCACGCCATTTTGCGGGTCCAGCAGAGGCTCAATCTCCGTCTTGACAAAGCTATCCCGGTCATCATCCGTGGGCTGCCACAGCGCCTGCTTGCGACGGCGGTGCGCGATGTTGTAACAAATGAACGCGGTAATCATCTTCGAATAACCTACGCGCTTACTTTTCTTCACGGCCAGCTCTTTGATCCGGTCATCGCTCATGAAATCAAGCACGCCGATCTGAAAGGGCCAGGCGATCCAGCCACCCTTCTGATGGCTAGATTCGCCAGCCAGTTTGAAGTGCTCGGTAGCCCACTCACTCAGGGACTGGGGCGGATCGGCCCGGAGGCTCGAAAGCCCGAGATCAACCGCCTTCTTAATGGCCTCGACGGCCTCCACGCTCAGAGGTGCGCTCATTCCTGGCCTTCCTCATCGCTGATATCAGGTAGGTCGCCCTCATCTTCTTCGTCCTGTGCCATCGCATCCACAGCATCGGCAACCAGGCGAGCGGTCGACTTGATCCACTCATTGCGCGCACCGGCCATCACGCTCATCACGACCTTGCGCACATCCTCGGGCAGATCTGGGCAGGACTTGCTCAGCAGGCTATCGAACTGGTCCATACGGTCGACCACTGAGGAGGATGCGAGGCCCAACACATCGGCCAGCAGACCAATTGGCGCGTACTCGCCGCGCGCAACTTGGTTCTTCAGCTCTTGTGCTTCGCGCTGGGCCTTTGCCAGCCCCGCCCGCTCCTGCACGATATCGAGACCCTGGCTTTCACCGAGCCGGCCTGCTGCTTGGTCCCGCAAATGCTCGCAGTAGCCCACCAGCCATGCATGCGCGTTGTCTCCGCGAGAGATCACGCCCTCGCTGACGCGCTTGCTGATGCTGGCTTCACTCACTCCAACCATCTGCGCGAACTCTGCTTGCGAAACGATAGCATCTAAGTAAGGCAGTACCTTCACTTAACCCCCCTAGCAAGGTTGCGGAACAGTCCGATAACGCGGCTCGAATTACCCGCTTCAGAGGTGGCCCGGGAGGACCCGCGCCCCTCGATCTGCTCATTTTTTAGGCACACCATCAGACGGACGCCTCCTGCGACCGGGTCAGGGCCGAGCGCACCATGGCCTCGTAGCCGAGGAAGACGCGCGGCGGTTCGTCGGGGCGACGGGCATCGGCCCAGTCCTGATAAACCGGAAGTCCAAGCTTTGCGGCCATGGCCTCGACACCGCCGCGCGATGCTGCCCAGTCCACTGGCGCAGCAGCAGCCTTTGGCTCAGCAGCCAAGTCCTTCCAGCGCTGCTCTCGCAGCCAGCGCAGCATCGAGGGGCTGTGCTTGCCGCCGTCCTCGTTGAGCAGTTCGCGCTGCCGCTCACCTGCAGCCAGGAGCTCCTCGCCTGTCACCTGACCACTGGTGACAAGCTCTGCGACCAGTTCTGCCACCTCGGCCAGCCTTGTGCGCCGCAGGTCAGGGAAGTTGGCTCCCAGTGCTGTAGCGATAGCTAATCCACCACTCGCCCCCCCATTGGGGGGTTGGGGGGTATTACCTTGGTTAAGGTTAAGGTTCTGGTTACCCGTGACAGGGGCGTGACATGTCACGGGAGCAGGCGTGACAACATCCGTGACATTGCCGTTATCAGGTTCCACAGGCGGCTGTGGAGCTGGTGGCGTCACGTATGCGCCGTCATCCGTCACCGTGACACCATGCTGACGGCACAAGGCCAAGAGTTCATCCATCTTGGCCGTACCCTTGGGTGCAACACCCAGCTGACGCAGTGCAGAAAAGATAGCGGAACGCCTAGCACGGCTGCGCTCTTGGCGCGCATTCTCATTGCTTTTTACCGTCTCACGGTTTTCGGCCTGGGCGCGGTACTGGGCAATCACTGCCTCGCATTCGTGGTTGACGTACATGCCACCGGCCTGCTTCTCGAAGAACTCGGCCAGTACAAACTGCATGGCATCCACTTCTTCAGGCGACCGGCACAGCAGCCGACGCGCAAGCAGGTTGATATCAGAGCCGTCCAAAGGCAGCTCCGTGTCAAAGTACATGTCCAGCATGTCACGAAAGATGGAACGCTCCAGCCGTGACAGGTGCCGTGTCTTGGTGTTGAAGTCACCGATATGGTGCGGATACTGGTACATCTGGAAATCTCGATATCAGGCGATGGCTTGCTGCTGCGCCTTGCACTTCACGGGCACCACGTCACGCTGACGCGGAGACATGCTGCAGCGGCGTGCAGTGCCCAGCTCAAAGCGGCCTGCAGCCACCAAGGCATTGACCGTGCTCGCCACGCTGGACAGCTCCAACCACTCGCCGGTCTGCTGGTTGTGGTACTCGCGCAGCTCACGGCGGCTCATGTCACGCACGCCGTGCTGGTGGGCATGGCGCAGCGTCTCGTAGAGCTTTTCACTCAAACGGCGACGGGTCTCGTTGCCCAGCTCGGCAAAAGCCTCTGCGCTGGTGTCTTTGCCGGTCACGGCGGGAGTGGATTGCTGCATGGTTGCACCTCCTGATATCTGTGATTGCGGCCGCATGGCCGCGTTGAAATGGATTGCGGTCATACGCCTGCTGCCTCACGCAAGCGGTAACGGATACGGCGCTCCAGATAAGCCTGTGCATCGGCGCGCTTGGCTACCTTGTCCATGTCGAAACGGGGCTGATACCCGCGCTTCGGCTTAACGAACAGCAAGACAGGTCGAACAAGCACCCCACCTGTGCCGCTCACTGCCCATATGCCGCGCGCCAAATGAGCAGCACGAGCATCTGGCTCACCCTTGCGCGTTGTGCGTGGGGCATCGCGCTCTCCGCCATAGGCCACGAAATAGCGCCGCCCGGCCTGCTTCTTGGTGCCTCGATGCACGCGCTGGTAGCCCTTCTCGCTCATGTTGGCCTTGTAGCCTTGCTCTCCAAATGCCTGGAAATAGCTGATCAGCTGCACGAGAAACGGGCCGCGCAAGTTGCCCTTGCCGTCATCGCTGCCGGGATACGGGCCGCCTCTAGCCTCGTCTGGAATGGCCGTCTGATACCCGGCGGGCAAAATGCCCACGCGCTTGAGAGCAACCTCGCTGCGCTTGTCACGACGGCGACCGCCCCAGGTCTGGGCATCCAGGATCTTTTGCGGATCGATGCCCTTGCCACCCATGTAGGTCGGTTCAATGGTCACGCTCAGCTTCGCGGCCGTCGCCATGCGCACAAACGGGCTGCGCAAGATGTAGTCCGTGGGCCGGTCAAACACAGCGCGCATCTCATCCTGCATGGCGCGGCGCACCTCAAAGCCGGTATCGTTCAGCGCCTTGGCATAGGCCTTGGCAGCCTGTGGGCCGGTCAATCCGCGAATCTGGCGCAGCACTTCTGCCTGATTCATCATTCGGGCACTCAGCTGGATATACATATCAACCGTCCCATCCGTCGGTTGATGGCTGCTGCGGCACGCGCTGGGCCACCGATGCCACCAGATAGCCTGTCAACACCATCACATCGCTGGCAAAGGCCTGCACACGCCGAAACTGGTTGCGGTTGACTGGTCCATCACCCAGCAAGGCATCGGCCACGGACGCCGTGAACTCACCTGTCCCATGCTGGTAACGCATGAAGGCCTCGACCGGATTGCCGCCCGACTGGTCCGGCACCTCGGGCACGCAGCTATGACGCATAGCGGACGCCATTGCCTGCAGCACAAACGGCAGGCCTGATGCCTGCTGAATCGCCAAAGCCTCATCCATCGTCAGCTTGTGGCGCGTGTTGTTGGGGTTCAACTTGTGCTGCAGCGTGTTGGCAGAGACATTCATAGCCTTGGCCAGTGCAGGCACGCCACCAGGGAAGCGATCGGCCACCAGGCGCGCGGCATCCTGCAGGCACATTCCGCGCCCAGTGTCGGATTCGCCATGCAGATCGCCATAGCCGGAATTCATGCCAACGGTGAAAGTAGAGCCCATAGCAGTCCTCCTTAAACAAAGGCAGCCATGAGCACACAACCCACAGCCGCACCAGCCAAAGAAAAAGCCAGCCCCGCGTCATTGGCTACCATGGCGAAAACCGCCCCGATATCAGAGCTGATCAAGACGAAAAAAATGGACACGCAACCAGATACGCCAGCCACGCCCGATGAACGCATCGACGCCATCGAGGCAATGCTCGGCCACTTGATATTCATGCTGGAGGTGGAGCCAAACTTCACAGCAGAGGCCCTTGTGAAGTGGATTGCGACCTGCCGGCAGGCTGAGCGCGACAAGGGCATTGCGGACCCTCGGCAACAGGTGGTGTTTGCGCAGCTGTGCGAAAAGCTCGGTCTTGTGGAGGGTGATCCTCCGCAATCAGATCCAGCAGCAAAGCAAGCCGCTCTCTCTGCGCTGCAGAGAGCGCAACGCCGGCCTGCTGGAGACTGAGCAGCCAGTTGAGATCGGCATGCAGCATCAGGATTGCCGTGTAGACGCAACGTGCAGGCAAGCCAAACTGAGCAGCCAGCTGAGCATGATTACGTCCGTTCCATGCTCGTGCAATTTCGACCGCCACACTATCAAGCATGCGCCGCCTCCTGCTGGGTATGGACAGGCTGCGTAAGCAACGCCTCCAACGTCACCTCACCGTTTGTGAAATCACGCACCGCAATCAAATGTTCACGGGGTACGCCACCACTGACCATCTGACTCATACGGGACTTAGACACACCGAGTCGCGCAGCCAAAGCTTTGGAACGGCCACGTTCTTGAGAAAGCCACGTCTTTAGATCACTCATAGCACATGAGTTTAGCCGTAACTTAACCATATGGTCAAGTCATCACGAAACCTTGAAAGTTTATGATTGACTAAACATAGAGACTGAGGCCAGCTATGAACGACGCACACCGAAAAACTAGACTCAGGCACCTGATTGCTACGGACTACGGAAAAGCCGCCGATTTCGCGCGCGCCACTGGAATCAGCAAAGCTCGGGTTTCGCAGATGACAGGCGATTCAGAACCATTTGGCGAGGCTGCTGCACGCAAAATCGCCCAGGATCTGGATCTAGATGAAAACTGGTTCAACTACACCCTTCCCACACCAAAGGAAGCAGCTAACACCAGCCGGCAAGCAGACCACAGCACCACCGAGAGATGCCTGCCTAAGTTTCTCGACACTATTTCGGACATCTCCACAGGCACTGATCATCAAGTAGCTGAGTTTGAGTCTCCCAGCTACCTGCGCAATGACGACAGCTCAGAAGACGGATCGAGCATAGTCATCAACCAATACGACGTGGGCGGAGGCATGGGTAACAGCCGACTCCTCTTGAGCGAACAACCTGGCGTAATCCGCAAGTGGGAGGTAGATAGGAAGTGGGTTGATGCAAACGTGCCCAACTACACAAGCATCGCCAATCTTTCAATCGTGACCGGCTTCGGTCCCTCTATGAGGCCAATGTTCAACCCAGGCGACCCCTTGCTTGTGGACAGAGGCGTTCGCTCAGTCACGCATGACGGGATCTACTTTTTTCGCATAGGTGACGAGGGGTACATAAAGATCATTCAACGTGTTCCAAGCTTCGACGGCTCACAGATGATCTTTCGCGTGATCTCAAAGAACACCGACTACCCACCTTTCGACATCAGCCCCAAGGCCGCTGACTTCGAGATCCTCGCTCTTGTGTTGACTGTGTGGAAAAGTGATCACTGCTAACGAAACTCTCGATGTGAATACCCACACAAGCCGCTTTACGCGGCTTTTTTTTGCATCAACACGTTCACATTCAGGACTAAAGTTTAGTTATAGCTTGACCAATTAGTTTCGCTAGATTTAAACTCTGCTCGTCGCAGTTAAGCGATGGGCGCCACGGCATCGACCGGGACACGCCCGGTCTTTGAAAAGTTGCGCCCACAGAGCTCACTCCACCAAAGCAGAGTGTTAGCGGGCAAATAGCATCAGCGGGCATGGCCGCTGCTCTGCGCGGCATCCCTGCCGTATCCAGCCGTCAAAGTACGTAAACGGTCAAAAGGGTGAGGCGAAGGCGGCCAAGAGCAAGAACGGTCATGCCGGTTGGAATCCCGGCAACGCCCGCCCCGTGCGCGACGGGGCAAACCAGAGCGCCTTGTTCCAGGACGTTGCGGTTTGACCAAATTCCCTCATGTGCTAAAAACTCCCAATCAAATGAGGGAGAAGACATGAAGAAACGCCAGCAAACACTGGCTGCATTTGCGCTGCTCTTTGCAGCCAGCACGCCAGCCTGGGCCATCTACAAATGTGACGACGGAACAGGCAAGCAGATATTTCAAGACAGGCCTTGCACCACCGGCAAGAGCTCGACGATTGACGTGCGGCCCGCATCTGGGCATGCGCCTAAGCCAAGCCCTGCAGCATCCCCTGCACCGACGGCGGGCCAGAGCGCAGCACCCGCAGTCAAGCCAATGACCGAAGCCGATCGCATCAACGCGCAAACAGATCGCATGCGCAAGAGTGGTCGACTGAAAGACATCAATGAGCTGTATCTCGGCGGTGCCTACGACAACATCCAGCGCGTGCAGAACAACTGCCGCAAAGATCTTGATGCTCTCGCACAACGAAAGGGATCTGCCATGAACAACTTGGCAGGCGCTACCTGGGAGCAGTCGATCAGCGCAGAAATGCAGGCAGTGGCAACACGCTGCCAGGGCGAGCAACTGGCTGCACAAAACGAGTTAGAGCGCTTGCGCAGCGAAAAAGCCCAGCTTGAAAAAGATCTGAGCAAATAGCCAGATCCACCCAACACCAGCCCGCACGGCACGCGCCCTGCGGGCTTTTTTTCGCCCTCATCACAGGAGATACCGCATGTGCAATTGCCGAGCAGACATTGAAAAGAGACTCACCGACCACTACCGGCCCAAGCTTGCAGGGTCACGAGACGTTGAAGCAAAGCTGATGGGCTACGCCCTCACCTTAGGAAAGGGTCTTGGCATCCAACCATACATGCCAGCGGAGATCCGCCACACCGTCACCGTCAAAAAAACAGGCGCCGACAAACGCAAGACAGAGAAGGTCAACTTCTATTTCAGCCACTGCCCTTTCTGCGGCGAGAAGCTGCAAAAGGACAAATAAGGGAGATTCAAAAATGTGAGCAAATAGCCAGCATGCGGCGTGCATGTGCCTTCCCCCGCAGGGCATCAGCGGGGCCATCTAGTGTGGCCGCTTAAGCAGGTCTGCCGCCACAGAAATGGGTCTGAGGCAGCAGCAATCACGAACTTCAGCGTGGAGGTGACACTCTGCATTGATGGCGACAGCGGTCACACCAGATGGTTTCAGTTTTCGCCGGGCCTGGGGACCCTCCTCCCTCCCTCTGTATCACTTCCCCAGGCATGCCCAACAGGGCACCGGCACTTTTCACCAGCCCGCCAGCAACCGCTGAGCGGGCTTTTTTTGTCTCATCATCAGGAGCCACCTTGCCATCTGTCCACGACCTTATGCGCCGCTTGCATTGCGGCCCGAATGAGTTTCGCCATGTCTTGAGTGGGAATTTCAGAGCCCTGGGCATGGTGTTTGCCTGCGATGGCGGCGCATTGATTGCCATCCCCGAAGACGATGCACCGCTATGCACATCAACACCCACCAAGTCTATGGAGCCAAGTCTTGACCGACTGCACATGCAGCTCGTAGAGACGCTCGAAACCTCGTGGGGAGAATTTGCGCCGCTGCTGGCGCACCCCAAACTGCAGGATCTGGAGCAATGCCCAAAGTGCCAGGGATCACTCTGGCTGACGCAATCAACCTGCTCAACCTGCATCGGCGGGGACTTCACTCCCTGCTATGTGTGCCACGACACAGGCCACATTGAGACACCCAGCGCAGATGTTCTTGGCGCATACCCATGCGATCTGTGCCGGGGCGCTGGCGATATCCCGAGGGAGCGGCTCGCAGATCGATTTTGCAATATCCCGCTGCCCGACAACCCTCACTGCTTCGGCGTGGATGCCAAGTATGTGCGCCTGCTGGCTCAGCTGCCTGGCGCGCAATGGGCTCCACCTCAACGCATAGGCGAGCACGACTGCGGCGCCATCCTTATTCGCTTCGATCAGGGCTGGGGCGCAATCATGCCGATGCGCGAATTTGTCATCGCAACCCACCACCACCAAGCCCGCCACTGAGCGGGCTTTTTCATGGAGCCAATGACCATGGCAACACCCGCTACAACCGAGCGAAAAGCCCCCACCCGCCGCCGCGCCCCCAAGGCCGAGCACCTGAGCATGCAGTTCCCAGAACTGACCTCAGGTGATCACCCCCATTTCTGGGTTGCAGCCTACTTGAGAGATCTCGCTAATTTGGTGGCTCTCCAACATTTGAGTCTCAAGCTTTACGGGAAGCTGGACAAGGTAACAAACCTTGCCCTGTGCGGCTCGGAGCAGCGCTTAACGGACGAGGTCAACAACAGCCTGCGCAGTGCGCGGCACGACGGCCTGCTGCTCTACGCATGGCCCGGAACCAAGCTGTTCACCAACCCCGAAGCCCGCCACTGAGCGGGCTTTTCTTTTGCCCTCAACCGGAGAACCCCATGCAAGCAGCACGCCAGACCTTGCCCAGCGTCCCGATCACCAGCGCGGCATTCCAGTACATCCATTCAACCAGCACCAACATTGCTGACACCTTCGCCAAGGCCCGCGAGCGCATCGCAGCCGAGCAGGCAGCCCAGGCCAAGAAGCCACGCCGCCGCCAACAGCACGCACCGGCCTTGATGACCATCAACCGTGTGCGCGCCGGTACCACCAACCACCTGAATTTGCAGCTGTTCTAGGAGCCCCGCCATGCGACTTTTCGTCCTGACATGCGGCGGTGTCTCCATCCAGCACATTGCCCGCAGCACCGCCGAAGCTTTCGAGCACGGCTTTAACGAGCTGGGCCACATGGGCTTGGGGATCTCCTGCCGATGCATCCGATAGACACCGTGCTGCACGAGCTGCAGCACCGCGACCGACAGCGCAGCCGCCTGCTGCGCCTCATGCAGAGCCAGGCAGCAACCGCCGCCACGCCTGCGCCCTCTCTAGATACCTACTTTCAAACCGAGCTGCAGCAAGCGCTGCGCGCCATCAAGCATGCAAAGGAGCAACGCCATGCCCACCCGTTCTATCGTGATCTTCGGCCCTCGCGGCTGCGGTAAAGCCAGCCAGGCAGCTCGCCTGCAGCAGCATTTCGGCCTCAGCAAGGTCTATGACACCGACTGCGAGGGCCTGACCAGCGCCCGCCAGCTGCCGCGCCATGACACGCTGATCCTGGCCAACACCCAGCCGCAGCACTGCCCCGTGCGCAGCATGAGCTTTGAGCAAGCCGTGCGCCAGATGGCCCAGGCCCCCAATCACGCCCATGGCTGAAGACCTCAAGACCACCTGGGCCGGGGGCGAGGCGCTGATCCCCAAGGCCCAGGTGGAGGCCGAAGCCCGCGAGGCGTATCACGCTGGCCGCACGGCCAACGAGGCCTGCCCCTACCCCTTCCACACCGCTGCCGGCCTGCATTGGCTGGCGACCTTCAACCTCTGCATGCCACTGTCCAATGACCATCACCCACATCCCTAAAGGCAGCATGTGCACAACCTGCACCAATGGATCCAAAGCGTGCGCGGATCTGCAGTTTGCGAGCATGCAGCCCATCCAGCGCTACCCCGACGGCGTCACTGCCGTGAAGTGCACCGGCCACAGCGCGCCCGCTGCCACGCCTCCGCTTTGCATCAGCTGCGGCGCACGCAACCACCCGCTGCCCGATGGCAGCCTGCCCTGCGGTCACTGACCGCGCCACCGGCATGCAACCCGCGCAGCCACACAACCAGGAAAAGGAGAACCATCATGCTGGGAGAACAAACTACGGGCGCTATCGATGGCGTCCTCATCCATACCGTGAGCCACGAGCCACCCAAGGCAACCTACAAGGGCAAGCCTGCTCAGCTGGCAATCATCACGGAAGACGGCCAGGTCATCGCATCGGGCACGAGTGTTGCCCAAGAGATCGAAGCGGCAATCGTCACCTGCTACCGCAATACGCTCAAGGGCTTCGGACATCTGCGAGTGCAGAGCAGCCCTATTCCGCCACTGCTCAAAGCAGCCTGAAACCCACCACAGCCCGCCACTGAGCGGGCTTTTTGCTTTCTGGAGCCCTATGCGAATTGTTTGCCAGTTTTCATGCGGCGCTGCCTCAGCAGTCGCCACCAAGCTCGCCATCGCACAGTACGGCGACGGTTGCGAAATCATCAATGCCTATCTAGCTGGTGAACACGCCGATAACCGTCGATTCCTGGCCGACTGCGAGGCCTGGTTCGGACGCAAGGTTGTGATCCTGCGTGATGAGAAATATGATGCGGACCCAATCGAGGTGTTCCGCCGCACTCGCTACATCAAGGGCCGTCAAGGTGCTTCCTGCACCAAGAGGTTGAAACGCGATCTGCTGCGAACATTCGAGCAGCCCGGCGATGTGCTGGTATTGGGCTACACCTCTGACGAACAGTGGCGACTGGACGACTTTCAGGAAGCCTACCCAGACCGCCCAGTAGTTGCACCGCTCATTGAGCGCGGCCTCACGAAGACCGACTGCAAGACCATGGTGGAGCGCGCTGGCATCACCTTGCCATTCATGTACCTGCAGGGCTATCAGAACGCCAATTGCATCGGCTGCGTCAAGGGCGGAGCTGGTTACTTCAGAGCGATCCGCGAGGACTATCCCGAAGAGTTCAAGCGGCTTGCAGACGTAGAGGCCGAGATTGGCCCAGGTGCCTACATCCTGCGCCACCGCTCCGGTCCGCTCAAGGGACAGCGCTTCCCTCTCCATGAACTGCCTGCAGGCAAGGCCGACCGCAAGGAATGGCTGCCGGCCTGCGGCGTCACATGCGAGATCGCAGAGCAGGAATACACCTCCTGACCACCAGCACCCCAGCCCGCAGCCGCGGGCTTTTCTCATTCTGGGAGCCACCTATATGCAAGACAACTCAGATCTCATCATCCGTGACTGCTGCGAGGCAGAAGTAGCCGAGTTCGGCCAGCCAGACACCATCTGCATCACTGTCGATGTCTTGCGCGAGATCGTGCAACGACATTCCCCAGGCACATGCCTGCACCAGATCACTGAGCACCAGGCAGCGCCCGCAGCCGTGGCAGTACCTGATTCATACCCCGAGCTGCCGGTTCCTGCCTTTGAGTCAACATCCCTTGATTCCACAATGCGTGCGGTCGCGCATCGCACTTTCACGGAAGAACAAATGCGCGCTTACGTGGACGCTGACCGATCCCGCGCCGCGCTTGCCGCCACCCCGGCAGCAGGCGAGCTTGCACCGTTGCAAGTTGGGTTGCAAGAACCCGCGCTAGTGGTGCTGCCAGAGGAAATCCCAGCATCAAACACGCTCTGGATGTTTCTAACAAAGGGCATGACGCAATCAGCCATTGCCAAAATGCCTGAGAGTGATCGCAAAATCCTTACAGAGCGAGCTCAGGAAAACTGGGCAGCTATCCGCGCAGAGGTCGGGGCTACTGTGCCAGTGGTGCTGCCTGAGCCTGTGTACGATGATGCTTATACACGCCGCGTCATAGAAGCGCTTCAGGAAAACGGAGATCCTGTCTCCGTAGATGCCGCCGAAGAAATGGAGCGCCTGCGCGCCCTGCTGGCCGGAGTATCGGCGCCGGCAGTAGACCCTATCCAGGCAGCAGCAGACGCGGCATCTGTAGGTCACCTGTCGCATCTGGTGGATCACCAGACTGCGCTGCTGACTCGCGCAATGGCAGCGATGAAGGCGGTTGAGCACACGGCAACACCCATTGACGAAAGCCAGGGCGATATGGATGCGCGGATTCCATATGAGGCATGGGCCACATTCGTGGATGCCCGTGCCGCGCTGCTGCATGACGTTGCACAGAGCCCAGTTGCAGCACCCCAGACACCTGAAGCGAATGCGCAGGAGGCAACCCAGCTTGCAACCCAGGCAGACGCGCGGGATGCGGAATCTGACTATCAGCGCGGCTACCGCCATGGCTACAACCGACGAAATGCAGAAGTGCAAGGGGCGCTGCTGTGATCTCTCAAATCTTCATTGCACTGTTTGGCGTCACGGCCGTGGCGCTTTCTCAATCGACCATGGCCGCGCGCCGCCGCTGGGCCTCTGTCTTCGGCCTCGTCGGCCAGCCATTCTGGTTCTATGCAGCCTGGGAAACCCAGCAATGGGGAATCTTTGCTCTGTGCGTGCTTTACACGATCACATGGGGCAAAGGTTTCTACTCCAACTGGATAAGCGTCGACCGCGCCGCTATCGCGGCAGCAAAGGGGGAGCAGCAGTGAACCTCAGCGAACGAAAAATGATATTGCGCGTTTTCCAGGCGCTTGATGCAGTGCCCGGTGCGTACATAGGCGGGGGAACCCAAAGCGTCACTGTTGCAGGTGCCATCAGCTTCGGCGCTGACATGCAGACGGTACGCAGCCATTGTTCAAAAGCACTGATTTTCTTGCTGGACGGAGGTATTAGCCAGAAAGAACGCGACGAGTGCTTTGATTCGGAAATGAAAGCTGTTGAGCGCTTCATCGAAGCGCGAAGAGCTGACGACTGGAGCACGCACACACAGCGCGCCGCCCAGGCACAAAAGGGGGAGTGATGGCAGGCGACTACATCGAGATTGGCGACGCCGTGAAAGACAGCCCACGCGGCGCGGGCACTGTTACGGGAGTGACTGATGCTGGATACCCACAAGTCAATGGCGTGGCAGTAGCTTGGTTGGAACTTGTAGGTGGCGAGCTGTACTTTGATCCGAAGGGAGTCCGCGGAACACACAAGGCAAAGCGCGCCCAGGCGCAGAAAGGCCAAGCATGACGGCGCTCAACATCAGTCTTGATTACGACCACACATTCACGGCCGACCCTGCTCTGTGGCGCGAGTTCATCAGTAGCGCTCAGCGGCGCGGCCATACCGTGGTCTGCGTCACTGGCCGGCGTGAGCCTCCTGACTTCACACGAGAACCACGGATGCCAGACAGCATCCCATTCGTGTGTGTTGGCCCTGATGGCCTCAAGCGCGATGCAGCGGCGAAAGCTGGCTACCCCATCAACATATGGATTGACGACATGCCAGGCGTGATCGAGCCATGTCGAATCCTCAACTTTGACTAAACATGAGCCGCAAACGAGACATCCGCCGCGCCCGCCGTGAGCGCGATCAAGAGAAACGCAACCCCGAGCCCCGCCACTGAGCGGGGTTCTGCTTTTAGGGAGCTACCTAATGAAAGAAACCGGCTTGATGTTCAAGGCGCCCTTGGTGCGCACCATCCTGAGTGGACAGAAAACCCAAACGCGACGCATCTGCAAGCAGGAGACGGTGGCAGATGACACGTTCATGGGCGGCCACTATCTCAAGCTCAATGACGGAATGAATCTAGCCATTGGCTCGGAAAATGTGCACATAGCTTGCCCAACAGGAGGCCCAGGCGACCGCATCTATGTGCGCGAGACGTTCGTCCAGGGCTACGAGTACGACCCTGTAATCGACCGCTTGCGTACATGCGACGACGAGGGAAACAACCTTCCGATGAAAACATGGTTTCGCGCCACTGAACCATGCCTCACCTGGAGCGATGAAGACGGTTGGGAAACAAAAGTGCCATGGAAACCGGCTATTCACATGCCCAAGGCGCTGGCCCGCATTTGGCTGGAGATCACCGGAGTGCGCGTGGAGCGCCTGCAGCAGATCACAGAAGCGGACTGCGTTGCAGAGGGCACTGCCGGAGGTCACGGCTCTATCCCAGACTACGCCTACAGCGCAACACCTCTTGAGCACTTCCGCCATATCTGGGAGTCCACCGGCGGCGACTGGGCCGCAAACCCCTGGGTCTGGGTGATCGATTTCAAGCGCATCACCCACAGCGCACTATGATTACCTCAACTGAAAGGATTGATCATGGAACGCGCTGAACTTGAGCAACTGGTGGCAGATCTTCGCAAAGGGGATGCGACGGCCGTCAAGGCCGCTGACGTTATCGAGGAACTAACCCAGCTCAAAGCACCCACACTGCGCCGCATCCCAGTGGTGGGCGAGATCTCCGGCGAAGCCGATGTAGTCATCGTCAAGAAACTGGAACTGCCACCAGGCACAACCTGGGGCTGAGACTTACGAAGCCATATGCAAAGGGCCTGTCCGTTTGGACAGGCCCTTTTTCATTTCAGCTCAAGCTTTCAACTCACACAGACTCAAAGCCTGCCTATGTCAGGCAGGCCATTTTCGTTTGCGAGTGTGGGTTCTGCTACGCTATACATTAAATATCACTCGGGCAGCCCAGCGAAACAAAGCCCACCTTGGGGATGGCGGTTTGCGTGGGGCTATCGGAGTCGATTGATTTCATTTGATTTTTCCAGCAGCGCAGCGTCTACGCGCCAAGCGGCAATTTTATTTCAACGTCTGGATCAGCAGGCCCGATGCCGTTGTCAGAGCCTGCTGCGCGCACGGTGAAAAAAACGGTCAACGAAAAAGGCGCTACAGCTTCCATGGCGGTAGCGCCTGCATTCTGGCGGGTCCTGCGAAACATGCGCTCGCGACCCGCAAACTAACGGCCCGAGTCTTCATCAAGTCTCGACACGGGCCAACAGGTAGACCTATGGATTTTACCAGCTACCCACCCTGGCTGCCCACATCTCCCAGGTCTTCCCCCACAACGCAGGGAGGCGGCATTGGCCCAGGAGCTTTGGCACCCGGTTGGCCCCAGCTCGCTGATTCCATTGCAGGCGTTACCGGCCGCAGGCCTCCTCCATCAGGGTTCTGCCGTGGGTATGACGAACAGGAGCCGGAGACCATGGTGCCGGAATCCGGGGCTTGATCGGTCCGTCCTCGATGCACGGGGCGTGGCAATGCCTGGAGATGGCGACTCGCCACCGGACTTGGGAGCCGCTTCGTCAATGCCCTGCCCGCGCAGCGGCGGCGGTCCGCTGGAGGACTCTTGCACGATCAGCCAGCCCCTGGAGCCGACGCCATCATCGATGACGTCCTGGTCGTGTCGCCCTCGAGCACAAGGACATTACGGCCCACGAAGGCAGCGGACAGAGCACGATCGATACGGCACGGCGCCAGCGTGTTTTGCTCATCCAAGGCGGAAAACGACTTCAGGGAGTCGTCGATGTCGATGGCCTCTGCCGGCAGCTTGTAGACAACCTTCCGTGTCCCCTTTTTCAGGAAAAGCGAACCCCCTGGGTGCACAACAACTTCGCATTGGAAAACTTGCGGCCAGTGCGTTTTTCGAGAACGCCAATGCTTGGCAAGGCGCCCTCCCAATGTCGTGCCGCAAAAAGCCAGCGAACGTCCTGGCGAGACCAACCATCCGACGCGGACCGCGTCCGTTCGGGAAGGTCCCGCCACCAGCCAAGGGACGCGCTGCCCCGCTCACACACGAAAGCCTTCCCGGATGCACTTCGGAGGGTCCAACGCAGCACCTGCCACGGGCTCCTCCAGCCACCGGCGCAGTACCGCAACGCCTTCCGGAAATCCGCCGGGTCATGCGCGGGACAGGCCCGTTGAAATCGCCCCACCCCAGGGTGTGGCGACCACGCATGGTCGCGGTCAATGCGCCGGCCCGCGAGCTCTCGAAACCGCATCCCGCTCAATTCTGGTCGCTGGCCTTTCTCAGATCGTCCGCGACCGACGCGAAAAAGCTCATGCAGAGTGTGAGTGCCACGCACGCGAAACCGACCAGCAGCCATTTCATAGACGCACCTTTATTAACATTTTCTAACAGTATGGGTGCGCCCGCCGAGCATGCCGAATAGATGTTTACGCTAGGGTCTGCCACACACTAGGCCGCCTCATTGGCCGAGGCATTCCACAGCGCTCAGGCCTATGCAAGAAAGGACATGAAACGGGTTCAAGAATGCCCGATGAAGTCGCCGCCAAGCCGCCGACCAGACGCCGGCCGGCCTTGGCGCGACGCAGCCGCTGCGGCGGGTCAGTGAAGCGAAAACACAGCCGCAGCATCGATCTCCAGCGGCCGGGAAAGCAAATACCCCTGAGCGCAATCCACGCCAAGCCTCTGCAGCATGTCCAGCTCTTCGGGGCGCTCGACGCCTTCGGCAATCACCAGGCTTCCAATTTCATGTGCGAAGCTGATGAGACCCCTGGCAAGCGCTCGCCGCTTCTCGTCGGTGTCGATGGAATGGGTGAGACTCATATCCAGCTTGATGATTTCCGGCTCGAGCTTGAGGATGTGCCGCATGCTGGAGTAACCCGCCCCGGCGTCGTCAACCGCCAGTTTCGCGCCCCGGCGGCGATAGGGCTCCAATCCAATCCCGAGCGCCTTGTAGTCTTTGACTGCGGCATGTTCAGTGATTTCCAGAACCAGACGTGAGAGGTCATCGATGCCATCGAGCAACTGATGGAACTGACTGCTCAGCAGCAATTGTGGCGAGCAGTTGACGCTTACGCTGCTGCTGGCGGGCAGCCGATCGAGCGCAGGAAGCGCCTTGGCAATCGCACACAGCTCCAGATCGATGCCCAATCCGGCCTTGTCCGCCACATCGAACCAGTAATCCGGCGCATGCCTGGGCTCGACATCAAAACGCGAAAGGCTCTCAAAGCCACAGACTGCCTTGTCGCGCAGGCTGCAGATCGGCTGGAACACCATTCGTGGATCACCATGCGCCAAAGCAGCCCGGACTTCGCCCACCCGCTGAGCCCTGACACGCTCTTCTGCCGCGTGTTCTTCGATTCGGTCGGCAAGTATCTCGGCGAATGCATGCAGCAATTGCATGTCGCGCTCACCCAGCGTGGGGTTCGGGAGAAAGCTGAAGCAGCAGAGCGTGCCGTAGACATGTCCGTCCCTGAGACGGACGGGAACACTCAGATGGGAGCCGATGGGAATTGCATGGGTGGCCGCAATATGCTGAGCAGCCGGCACCCGGCGGGTGTCCGGAATGCATTCCGGCAGCTCGCCCTGAACCACCTTCAGGCAATATCCCTCCTGCATGGGAATGCTCTGCCCCTGATAAAGCGGCCCCCCCGAAATGCTGTCCAGGTGCTTGAGCACCCGGTCCGCATCACCGAAGTGGGAGACGAAGGCAATATCCATTCCGAGGTGCTTGCGAACCGCGCGAAGTATGCGATCCACGCCTTGCGCACAGACACCGGATCTCATCAAATGATTGAGATGGCGGCTTCCTTCCAGCTCCAGATCGTTCATCTGCATGCCCCTTCTTACACACAGCCGAGTTACACGATTTGTCACCATTTAATCCAAAACAGCCTCCCATGGAAAGCGATGAACCTTGACATTCGGCGAGTTTCCCCGAAGTGGCCGTGGCAAAAATGTCAATATGCTCTTGCACTTTGCTGTGGCCTGGATTGCAGGCAGCGCTACCACGCCTGTTCTGGCGCCGGTCCACACCCGAACAGGCGTTGCGGTGACGACGATCCACAGATTCTGGAAAAATTGTTTCAGTTTGATACAAATCATCCGATATCAATGAAATACTGATTCGGCTGAGGAGCGATCTATGAGACGGTGCATCATCAAAGTGGCAGGAGCCTGCTACACAGCCCTCTTCCCCAGCACATGTGCCGCCCTTGAAGATGCAATGAAGCGCTTTCCCGGTGCCACCACGATCAGCGTCAGGACTGACTGCCGCTCGCTGAATCCCCGCCTGCAGCACTGAGCCGTGCTGCAGTGATCGCCCACCGTCTTGTCTTCGTCGAGACTGCGAGCGCAAGGACCTGGCCTGGTCCTTGGGCAACACGGCCCCCTGCTGCGCAAGCTCGTAGCCTGTGCCCCAGAGGTGCTTGACATCAATGCCACCCAAGGGCACCAGACCTCGAAGGCCGGCACCCAGCGGCCATGACCGCGGCAACCACCGGCAGAGCAGCACAACGCATCCGCAAACACCTCGGCCTGCTTGTTGCTGGAGATGAAAGCCTCGGTCAACCCCTACTCCCCCATCCAAGGCTGGCAGGTTGCGCAGGCAAACGCCGGCGTCATTGTCTGAATGCCCTCGCGAGGCGCCCAGGCAAACACATGTCTCCCGCTGCAACTATCCACATCTACCCTAGAGAGACTTCTCGTCGTCGTGATTCCAACGCAATGCAGGCAATCCATCCGGTCAGCACCGAATTCACTGGACGCGCCATCCTGGCACCTGTACCGTCAACTTCTGGTTCACAAACTTGATTGAAGGCTACCTGCCCCATGAGCAAATCCAAAGAATCCACAGTCCATCACATCGTGGATGCGAAGCAATGGGAGCTCAATCGTGAAAAAGAGCGCATCACCTACCCTGCAAACCATGCCGGCCCGATTCAGATGGACTGGCGCAAGCGCGAGAACTACTCGGCCACCGACCTGAACTACCGCGGAAGAAGCAAAACGCCGTAACGACAGATCTGGCCCGCACTGCTGCTCCGTTCCCCGAAGCCGAAACGGCTGCACCTGCGACGATTCCGACACACATCGGCAGCTCCAGCCGCGAGACAGGAGACGGCGGCAGGCGGCTTTATCGATGCGGATTCCGCTGCAGTCTCCTGCCAATGCTCGCCTGGTCTGCGCACCGAAACCCGCTGCGTGCGGTCAACATTGAGGGGATCATGCAGCGAGGCAAACGCCCGAACCAGCCGGCCAAGCCCAATGATTGCGGTACTCAGGGAAGCCTGATCATTCGCAGATTCATGCCCGTGATCTGCACGCCGGCTGTATCGCTCGGCCCCAAAAAAGCACGACAGTTAGCCCGTACCGCATGTCAAGACCGACATCCGGGTGCGCAAAACAGAAAAGCCGCTACAACCTTAATAGCTGTAGCGGCTTGCGTATTCTGGTGGGTCCTGCGAGATTCGAACTCGCGACCAACGGATTAAAAGTCCGCTGCTCTACCGACTGAGCTAAAGACCCTGCCACACCTCAAAAGCAGTAGTTGCCTAATCAGTGGAATGACGTTATTGTAATCTATTTTTGTTGGCTTGCCGCCAAAATCGTGAATTAGTTGGCCTACGGGACTTGCCGGGCCAATTGATCGAGCACCCAGCCAGCTGCGCTCTGGCCAAAGGTCGCCGTCACTGCCACGACGGAGCCATAGCCATGGCAGTTGAGGCTGCCATCGCCGCCCTCGATGGCGCAAGACGCATCGGGAGGAGCCACCGCCTCGCGGCTGAACACGCAGGTCACGCCCATGCGTTTGCCGTCCTTGGGTGCGCCATGCTGTTTGCGCAGCCGGTACCGCAGCTGCGATAGCAGCGGATCATGCGTTGTCGCGCTGAGGTCGGCAATATCCACCAGGTGGGCCATGCGCTTGCCGCCCGCAGCACCGACGGAGATGAAGCATTGCCGGGTCCTGCGCGCATGCGCAGCCATTGCGGCTTTGGCCTTGATCTGATCGCATGCATCAATCACCGCATCGGCATCTGCCGGCAAGAGTTGCAGCCAGTTGTCCGGATCGACAAATTCATCGATGCAATCGACCACGCAAGCCGGATTGATCTCGGCGATGCGATCACGCATGGCATCGATCTTGGCCTGCCCCACCGTGCTGGTCAGCGCATGGATCTGTCGATTGATGTTGGACTCGGCCACGTGATCCATGTCGATCAGGGTCAGGCGGCCGACACCGCTGCGCGCCAGAGCCTCGGCCGTCCAAGAACCGACACCACCCACGCCGACCACGACCACATGGGCCGCACGAATCCGGGCCGCGCCCGGCACGCCATAGAGGCGCTCCAAACCGCCGAAGCGGCGCTGCACATCTGCTTCTTCCATCGAAAAAACAGCGCCGGACGGGGGCGCTGTTTCCGCGTGAGGCTGTAAGTTTCCGGCCATTACTTGAGCGTCGCCAGCTTGGTCTTGGCAATCCCTGCGGCTTCCGAGTTCGGATAGGCCTGCAGCAGCTCTTCCAGGGTCTTGCGCGCGGCCTTGGTGTCCTTGAGTTCCACCTGGCAGTTGGCAATGGACAGGGCTGCCTCGGGTGCACGCGCATGCATGGGTGCATTCGTCATGACCGAGCGGAAATTGGCGATGGCGTTCTTGTAGTCGCGTGTGGCGTACTGCGAGTTGCCCAGCCAGAAGCGCACCGACGGCGTGTAGCCGCTCTTGGGCCACTGGCGCAGAAATGCGGCGAAGGCCTGACCGGCTTCGGGGAACTTGCCCGAGCGGAACATGCCCAGAGCCTGCTCGAAGTCCTGCTGCTCGTTGCGGTCGGCGGTGAATTCCACGCCATCCACGGTCACACTGACAGGTTCGAACTGACGCAGACGCTCGTCAAATCCCTTGGCCAGATCCTTCTGGCCGCGCTGCAGCTCGGCCGCATCACGTGTCAGCTGCTCGTTCTGGCCACGCAGCTTGGCCTGGTCGGATTTGAGCGCTTCGATCTGCGACTGCAGGTCCAGCAGGCTGCGTCGGGTTTGCTCCTGCGATTGCTGCAGGCTGTCAACGCGCTGGCGCAGTTCGATGATGGCGCGGCGCGCCTCGTCATCACCAAACAGGGCTGCCTGGGCGCTGATGGCATAGCCGGCCAGCAGACCGGCCGCGACCAGGCGAGGCAGCGTTGCGTGACGGAGAGTCAACAAGGCCTGCTTCATCATTAACGGTAGTTGATTTCGACGCGACGGTTCTGGGCGTAAGCGTCTTCGCTATGGCCTTCGGCAGCGGGCTTTTCCTTGCCGTAGCTCACCGCTTCGACCTGGGCATCGTTGACACCCAGCAGACCCAGAGAGCGACGCACGGCTTCGGCGCGCTTCTGACCCAGGGCCAGGTTGTACTCGCGACCACCGCGCTCGTCGGTATGGCCTTCCAGCTGCACCTTGGCAGCAGGGTTGGCCTTGATGAACTTGGCATGGGCTTCGATCTGCGGCTGCGCATCGGCCTTGACAGAGTAGCTGTCAAAGTCGAAATACACGATGCGGCTGACGCCCTGAGGGCCGGCCTTGGACGCGGCCGAACCGGTCAGGTCTACGCCGGATACCCCACTCTGGCCCTGGCCGCTTGCGCCGGCGCCCTGGCTCGACAGCGAGCCGTCAACAGGCTTGTCGTCGAGCTTGACGCCCGAGCTGCAACCAGCGACCAGAGCGGTCACAGCCAAAGCCAAAGAAAGACGTTTGATAGTCAACATGAGATTTCTCCGAACAGTCCACAACGGACTTCATCACTAGAAAAAGAAAAGGGAATACGAACTTCAGATCAGTGCTTCTGGAACGGCCCCCAGTCGGGCTCGCGTATGTCGCCGCCTTGGCCGGCCAGGCGCGCCTTGATCTTGCCGTCCAGCGTCGTGGTCATGAGCGCTTCGCGCCCTCCCTGGATGGTGGCGTATACGATCAAACGGCTGTTGGGCGCAAAACTGGGGCTCTCGTCCGCCGTGGTGTCCGTGACGGAGTTCACGGTGCCTGTTGCCAGATCCATGACCTGGAGCTTGAAGCCGCCGCCCACGCGAGAGACATAGGCCAGCCATTTGCCGTCAGGGCTGATGGCGGGGGAAATGTTGTAGCTGCCGTTGAAGGTCACGCGCTCGGCACTGCCGCCGGATGACGAGACCTTGTAAATCTGGGGGGCGCCGCCCCGGTCACTGACGAAGTAGATGGTGCGGCCGTCGCTGGAGAAGCAGGGCTCGGTATCGATGCCGCTGCTCTGCATGAGACGGCGCGGCTCGCCGCCCTGGGCGCTGAGCAGATACAGCTGCGAGCCGCCATCGCGGCTCAGCGTCACGGCCAGACGGCTGCCGTCGGGCGACCAGGCCGGAGCACTGTTGGAGCCTCGGAAATTGGCCAGCAGTCGGCGATGGCCGCTGGCCACGTCGTGCACATAGACCACGGGCTTGCGTGACTCGAAGGACACATAGGCCAGTTGCGTGCCGTTGGGCGCCCAGGCCGGGGAAATGATGGGTTCGGGGCTCGACAGCGCCGACTGGGCATTCTCGCCGTCGGCATCGGCAATCCACAGACGGTACTGGGAACCGGCCTTGGTGACGTAGGCAATGCGGGTGGAGAAGATCCCCTTCTCGCCCGTGAGCTTTTCATAGATGTAGTCGGCAATGCGGTGCGCCACCAGACGCAGATCGCCGGTGGTCACGGCGAAGCCCTGGCCGCCCAGATCCTGCCCCTTGACGACATCCCAGAGGCGAAAGCGCACGTCCCAGCGGCCATCGGCCAGACGCGTGATGCTGCCGGTTGCCAGCGAATCGGCGCCCTTCTGGCGCCACTGCGCCACGTCGGGGCGCGAGGTCTCGTCCAGCGCGACGCCAGAAGCGTCCACGCCGCGAAACTGGCCGCTGCGCTCCAGGTCGGCCTGGATGATGGCGGAAATCTTCTGAGGGGCCGAACCTTCCCCCTTGAACGGGGCAATGGCGATCGGCAGCTGTGTCAGGCCCACGCCTGTTACCTCGACCCTGAACTGGGCCAGCGCCGGAAGTGCCGGCGTGGCGGCTAGCGTTGCCAGCATGGCTCTACGGGAAGCGCGCGGCCCAGCCGCCCAGGTTGTCAGGGATGGAAGTCGGTCAATAGTCATTGGCAGCCATCAAAATTTCCGGAATTGCCCGGTACAAACACAAGCGCGAATGTTACACACACTGACGGATTCCTGATGTAAGAACGTGCTCAGTAGGGTGATCAAACGCAAGTGGCACAAAAGTTTCAGATCGGGAGCATGCCAGAGTCCGCACGGGCGCGGCGGCAATCCCGAGGCCGATTCTGCCGCAGGCTTGCGCTTTATATTCAAACAGGCATAGTTGGTTACAACTTCATCCCGAATTTCATCTATTGAGATCCGGGCGGACTCCAAAAGCACAAGCCCTAAAATCACGCGCTTATGCAAGCCACACCGTCCCCATCGCCGAGCGAGGCCGCTCCCGCGCCAGCTGCCCTCATCCATCCTTCAGAGCTGCCGCTGATGCAGCGCCTCAAGCGCCTGACGCCTTATTTCTCGGGCCAGCGCTGGGCCTGGGGGCTGGCCATTCTGGCCACGCTGGTGGGAGCGGCAACCGAGCCGGCCATGCCGGCGCTGCTCAAGCCCCTGCTCGACAGCGGCTTTACAGCAGGCTCGCTGCCGCTGTGGACAGTCCCGGTGTTTCTGATCGGCCTGTTCGTCATTCGCGGCCTGGCGCAGTTCACCGGACAGTATGCGCTGGCACGCATCACCAATGACGGCATGCTGGGTCTGCGCCAGAAACTCTTCGAGCGCCTGCTGGCCGCCGACATGAGCCTGTTTTCCCGGCAATCGGCATCGGCGCTGTCCAACACCATCGTCTACGAGGTGCAGACCGGCGCCCAGCAGCTGGTGCAGGCCATGATGAGCATCTCCCGCGACGGCTTCACGCTCATCGCACTGCTGGGCTACCTGATCTATCTGAACTGGCAGCTCACGCTGATCGTCGCTTTCATGGTGCCGGGCGTGGCCTGGGTCATGAAGACGCTGTCTCGCCGCCTGTACCGCATCACCAAGTCCAGCCAGACAGCCACCGACGAGCTGGCCTATGTCGTGGAGGAAAACGTGCTGGCGCACCGCATGGTGCGCCTGCATGGTGCCCAGGCTTCGCAGCAGTCGCGCTTTGGCGAATTGAGCCGTCAGCTGCGCGGCCTGAACACCAAGGCCACCATCGCGTCGGCCGCCATGACGCCGCTGACCCAGGTGCTGGCGGCGATTGCGCTGTCGGTGATTCTCTGCATCGCCCTGTGGCAAAGCCGCGAAGGCGGTGCCGCCATCGGCTCGGCCAGTGTGCAGGATGTGACCGTGGGCGGCTTTGCCGCCTTCATCTCGGCCATGCTGATGCTGATTGCTCCCATTCGCCGCATGGCCGATGTGGCCAACCCCATCACCCGCGGCGTGGCAGCCCTGGAGCGCGGGCTGACCCTGCTCGAAGGCTCCACCGACGAGCAAGGCGGCAGTTTCAAGCCCTGCGCCAAGGTCAGCGGCGCCCTGCAGCTGAACGATGTCAGCGTGCAGTTCGGCCCGGACAAGGCTCCAGCCCTCTCGCACCTGAGCCTGAACGTCAGGGCCGGCGAAGTCGTGGCCCTGGTCGGCCCGTCCGGTGCCGGCAAGACCACGCTGGTCAATCTGCTGCCCCGCTTTTTCTCGCCCACCAGCGGCCAGATCCTGCTGGAGGGGGTTCCCGTGGCCGACTGGGATCTGAACACGCTGCGCCAGCAGTTCGCCATGGTCAGCCAGGACGTGGTCATGCTCAACGACAGCGTCGCGGCCAATGTGGCCCTGGGCCAGGATATTGACGAGACCCGCGTCTGGTCGGCGCTGGAGGCCGCCAATCTGGGCGACTTCGTGCGCAATCTGCCCCAGGGCCTGCACACCCTGGTGGGCCACAATGCCAGCCAGTTCTCGGGCGGCCAGCGCCAGCGCCTGGCGATTGCGCGCGCGCTCTACAAGGATGCTCCCATCCTGATCCTGGACGAAGCCACTTCGGCACTGGACAACGAGTCCGAGCGACTGGTCCAGCAGGCGCTGAACCGGCTGATGCAAGGCCGCACCACGCTGGTGATCGCCCACCGCCTGTCCACCATCGAGCATGCGGACCGCGTGGTCGTCATGGAGCGCGGCCAGATTGCCGAGCAAGGCTCGCATGAGCAACTGATGGAGCTGGGCGGCCTCTACGCCCGCCTGCACAACCAGGTGCGCAGTTCGACCCCTGGCGAGCCTCAAATTTAAGAGCTGCTACCGCATATAAATAAAGGACTTCAGAGTCAAATGACCCTGAAGTCCTTTTTCATTGCGCGCTAGCAGCTATCAAAAGAGCTAGCCCGGTACTGAAACCGTCCGCTACCAGCTCCCGCGAGGGGGCTGGGTACGGCGCTCATGCTGCAGCGCCTTGCCCAGCAGATCGACCATGTACTGCCGGTCCACCAGCCTGGCGAAGTCCGCTGCCGTCATATTGCGCTGGTTGCGCAGCGTGACGTCCGCCCCCTCCTGCAGCAGCAGCCTGACCACGGCTTCGCTGCTGTACTGGGCGGCCAGCATCAGCGGCGTGCTGCCGTTCGGCGATGCGGCATCGATATAGGCGCTTTCCTCGAGCAGCAGCTTGATGATGTCCAGCGTCTGCGGCGTATCGGCGGAGGCTGCATAGTGCAGCGGCGCCCAGCCTTCGCGATTGACGTCCGCGCCGCGCTTGATGAGTTCGCGCACGATGTCGAGGTGGCCCTTGATGCAAGCCATCATCAGCGGCGTCTCGTTCTGGCGCGAAGCCAGATTGACATCGATGCGGGGTGCCTTGAGCAGCACGTCGAAGACCTTGAGCGAGTCCTGATGCAGGGCCGCCACCAGTCCGGGGCGCCCGCGCGAATCCAGGGTGTTGGCGTTGAAGCCTCGGAAGATCAGATTCACCATGGCGCTGGCGTTGTCGCTGATCAGCGCCCGCGAATAGTCCTCGTAGTCATTGGCCAGCGCCAGCCCCGGCAAGCCCGACACCCCGGCGACCACGGCCCCCGCCCAGCGCAGGCTCTGGCGGCGGTTCAATGACGATGCAATCGATGGGGCAGCCAAAAGACTCATGCACTCGCTCCGGAAGGCGCCGACAAGGTCACGCCCTTGAACAGACGGTCAAAGTTGGCACTGGTGGCGGCGGCCACCTCCTCGATGGAGATGCCGCGCACCTCGGCAATCTGCCTGGCCACAAAGGGCACATAGGAAGGATTGTTGGTCTTGCCACGGTAGGGCACGGGCGCAAGATAAGGACTGTCGGTTTCGATCAGCAGCCGCTCCAGTGGCACGAAGGCCGCCACATCGCGCAGATGCTGGGCACTCTTGAAGGTCACGATGCCCGACAGGGAGATGTAGTAGCCCATGTCCAGCCCCGCACGCGCGACCTCGGCCGTTTCGGTGAAACAGTGAAACACACCGCCGGCCTGGGTGCTGGAATCGGCCTCGCCGCACTCGCGCAAGATCCCCAGGGTGTCGTCGGAGCTGCTGCGGGTGTGGATGACCAGCGGCTTTTGCGTGATCTGGGCGGCCCTGATATGCGTGCGAAAGCGCTCGCGCTGCCATTCGAGATCGGCAATCGAGCGACCGCCCTTGCGGTCCTCCATCCCGTAGTAATCGAGCCCGGTCTCGCCGATGGCCACCACACGCGGCAGCGCTGCACGCTCCACCAGGTCCTGCACGCTGGGCTCGGTCATGTCCTCGGTATCGGGGTGCACGCCCACGGTGGCCCAGAAATTGTCGTAGTCCAGCGCCAGCTTGTGCACCTCGGGAAACTCTTCCATCGTCGTGCTGATACACAGCGCGCGCGTGACCTTGGCCGCAGCCATGGCCTCGCGGATCTGCGCGATATTGGCGCTCAGTTCGGGAAAATTCAGATGGCAGTGGGAATCGGTAAACATAGAAATTGGAACGTCCCTGAGCGGCTGCGCCGCGTCCCCCGGGGGACGACGCCATCGCTGCGAGAGGGCTCTTGCTCGGCGTCTCTGATGTGGGAGCGCGCCATTGTTGAACATCAGATTGTCTGAGTGGGCTTCTCGGAACTCAGGGCCGTGCCGAGTATCTGCTCGATCCTCGCCTTGAGCTCGGCGGACTTGGCATCCTTGGGAAACTGGATGCCCACGCCCTGGGAGCGATTGCCGGACGCACGCTCTGGCGTCACCCAGGCTACACGGCCCGCGACCGGGTAGCGCTGCGGATCGTCAGGCAGGGTCAGCAGCACATAGACATCATCGCCCAAGCGATAGTCGCGCTGCGTGGGAACAAAAATCCCCCCTTCCGCGAACAGCGGAATATAAGCGGCATACAGCGCCGCCTTTTCCTTGATCGCCAACTGCATCACGCTGGGACGGGGGGTGGTGGTTGCATTCATAGTGGGTAGCAAAATTCTGGTGGCAGCCGAGAGCCGGTACTGCGAGGTTAACACCCGCGAATATTGTGACCCAGCCCGTGCTGCATGACCTAGCGCACGGCTTTCGCGGCCTTGCCCGAGATCAGCACGGAACGCGCCCTGGAGGCCAGGGCCTCCATCATCAGCCCGGCATTGAAGGGATGATCGGCCGTGCGCGCCGCCTGCACCAGCTCGCGCGACCATTCGGACAGTAGTGCCATGGACAGCGGCTTGCCCGGCAGATCGGCAGGCGAGAAATACCGGGGAACGCCCCCGCCGGACAGGGCCATCAGGTCGTGGCAGATTTTCTGCAGCGCCTGCACGGCGTCCACCGGGGCAAAAGCCGCAAGCGCGGCCACATCGCCCTTGGCCAGCTGTCTTGGCAATTGCGCCCAGGCAGCGGCCTTGCCGGCCTCCCCCGCCATGCGCAGCGCATCGCCAGGGCGACCTCCAGCGGCCTGCAACGCTGCGGCGGCGTCCGCCTCGTTCAGCCCCTGGGCCTGCAGCCATTGCGCAGCCTCGACACCACCGGGCCAGCTCATGGTGTGCGTCAGGCAGCGGCTGCGAATGGTGGGCAGCAACTGGTGCGCAGCCTCGCTGGCCAGCACGAAGCGGGTGTCCCCGGGCGGCTCCTCCAGCGTCTTGAGCAGGGCATTCGCGGTGATGGCATTCATCTGCTCGGCCGGGTAGACCAGCACCGCCTTGCCGCGCCCGCGCGCGCTGGTACGCTGGCAGAACTCCACGGCATCGCGCATGGCTTCCACGCGGATTTCCTTGCTGGGCTTGCGCTTCTTGTCGTCGATGTCGGCCTGGGCCTTCTCCGGCAGCGGCCAGCCCAGCGCCATCATCTGCACCTCGGGCATGAGCACGCACAGATCGGCATGTGCACGCACCTCGATGGCATGGCAGCTGGCGCAGTGCCCACAAGCACCTTGCGCAGACGACTGCTCGCAGAGCCAGGCGCGCACCAGCGACAGGCCCAGTGCGTACTGCCCCAGACCCGAAGGCCCTTGCAGCAGCCAGGCATGACCTCGCTGGGACAGCAAGCGAGCACGTTGCGCGGCGATCCAGGGAGCCTCGAGATCGGGGGCGCTCATGGCTTGCTTCCCACCATGATGGCCAGCCAGCCCTTGCGCACCACGGCCTGGATGATCTGCTGCCATACGGCGTGACGGCTGGCATGGGCGTCGATGCGCACAAAGCGCTGAGGTGCAGCCCGGGCACGATCGGCATAGCCCTGGGCCACCCGGGCGAAGAACGCCCCGGGCTGGGCCTCGAAGCGGTCGGGAACACGGGCCGTGGCCAGGCGCTCGGCCGCCACCTCGGCGGGCAGGTCGAACCACAGCGTCATGTCGGGCTCGCGCATGAAATCCGGGTCCGCACCCGCCTGCAGCGCCGTGCCGGTCTGGGCCATGCGCTCCAGGGCCGACAGCTGCTCCCAGCTGAAGCCGCGGCCCGCGCCCTGGTAGGCAAAAGTGGCATCGGTGAAGCGGTCGCTGATGACGACCTCGCCGCGCGCCAGCGCCGGCTCTATGACCTGCACCAGATGGTCGCGCCGGGCCGCAAAGGCGATCAGCGCCTCGGTCAGCGGGTCCATGGCGTCATGCAGCATCAGGGTGCGCAGCTTTTCGGCCAGCGGCGTGCCGCCGGGCTCACGCGTGAGCGTGACCACCCGGCCCTGATCGCGAAAAGCCTGGGCCAATGCGTCGATATGCGAGGACTTGCCTGCGCCATCGATGCCCTCGAAACTGATGAACAGACCCTTGGGTAAAGCTGTACTCACTGATATTTCCTCTAGCGCACCGCTGGGGGCACCAGTTGTTTGATACGACACAGGGCACCGGCCAAGGCCTGCCGCCCTCGCAAATGGATCACTGGCCGCGCTGGTAGCGGTTGACGGCCCTATTGTGCTCGTCGAGCGAAGCGCTGAAATGGCTGGTGCCATCGCCCCGGGCCACGAAATACAGCGCCTTGGTCTGATCGGGCTGCACGGCCGCCATCAGCGCCGCCTTGCCGGGCATGGCAATCGGAGTGACGGGCAGGCCCGCACGGGTATAGGTGTTCCAGGGCGTGTCCTCGAGCAAGTCGCGCTTGCGCAGATTGCCGTCAAAGCTGGGGCCTACGCCGTAGATGACCGACGGGTCGGTCTGCAGGCGCATGCCTATGCGCAGGCGATTGGAGAACACGCCGGCAATCTGCGCCCGGTCTGCAGCACGGCCGGTTTCCTTTTCCACGATGCTGGCCAGGATCAAGGCTTCATCGGCAGATTTGAGCGGGGTATTGGCAGCCCGCATGGCCCAGGCATCGGCCAGACGGCGATCCATGGCATGCAGCGCACGTCGCAGCACGGCCATGTCCGAACTGCCCTTGGCGTAGGTATAGGTATCAGGAAAGAAGCGCCCCTCGGGCAGCACACCCGCACGGCCCAGGGCCGTCATCACCGCTTCGTCACTGAGACCCGCGCTGTCCTGCTTGAGAAATTCTTCGCGCGCCAGCGCCGCGCGCACCTGACGCCAGTTCCAGCCTTCGACAAGGGTCAGGGCGCGCAGGCTTTCCTCCCCCCGTGCCAGCTTTTGCAGCAGCGAATAGGGGGTGAGACCCGAGCTCAGCTCATAGTTGCCGGCCTTGATGGCGCGATCCTTGCCCGAGAAGCGAAACCACGCATAGAGCAGACGCGCATCGGTATGCACTCCGGCCTTGACCACGTTCTGCGCCACGCCACGCGGCGTGGTGCCGGGCTCGATCTCCAGCTCCAGATTGGGCTCGGACAGCTGCAGCGGCTGGTTCAGCCACCACCAGGCGCCGCCTGCCGCCAGGGCAGCCAGCAGCAGCAAAAATATCAGTGCTCGAATAAGGGCACGCACAAGCTAGATCCATCAGTACACAGAGCGACGATCATAATTCAGCCATGACCCAGCCCAAGACGCTGCCCCTGAACGGCATTACCCCCATTTCCCACCTTGGTGTCATCCGCGCCGTTGGCGCCGACGCAGCCAGCTTTCTCCATGGCCAGCTGAGCAACGATTTCGCGCTGCTCAAGTTCGATCAGGCCCGCCTCGCGGCCTTTTGCACGGCCAAGGGGCGCATGCTGGCGAGCTTCATCGGCTTCAGGCGCAGCGCTGATGAAATCCTGCTGATCTGTGACTGCAGCCTGCTGGCCCCCACGCTCAAGCGCCTGTCCATGTTTGTGCTGCGCGCCCAATGCAAGCTCAGCGATGCGACGGCGGACTTCGCACTCTACGGCCTGGCCGGCCACGCCGCCGAGCACCTTGCTGGCAAGGATGCCACGGCGTGGATGCTCACACAGCAAGCCGATGCCCATGTGCTCTCCCTCTACCCTGCGGCAGGCAACCAACGCGCGTTGTGGATCGGCCCTGCGGGTCAGGCTCCCGAAGGACAGTTGATTGGCGAAGACCTCTGGCAATGGTCCGAAGTCCAGAGCGGCGTGGCCACGCTGTCGGCGCCCGTGGTGGACGCCTTCGTGCCCCAGATGCTGAACTACGAATCCCTGGGCGGCGTCAACTTCAAGAAAGGCTGCTACCCCGGCCAGGAAGTGGTGGCCCGCAGCCAGTTCCGCGGCACACTCAAGCGCCGGGCCTATCTGGTCCATGCCGAGCAGGCTCTGAGCGTGGGCCAGGAAGTCTTCAGCGCCGAAGACCTCGAGCAGGCCACCGGCACCGTGGTGCAGTCCGCAGCTGCACCGCAAGGCGGCTGGGATGCCATCGTCTCCATGCAGATCGCCTCCGCCACCCGCGACGATCTGTTTGCCCATGCGGCGCTGGCCGAAGGCCAGAGCGCCGATGCAGGCCAGGGCATTGCGCTTAAGGTCCTGCCTATGCCCTACGAGCTGCTGGCGGATATCTAAGCGTCCCCGGGCCCGCACTGCCGCTGGCCCGGCATTGCCAGCCAGGCCACCGCTACACTTCGGCGCATGAGCAACGCTTCCCCGGACGACCGCCACCGCTGGCTGCTGGCCCTGGCCTGGGGGCTGCTCTGCGCCTTGATCCTGGCCCTGCAGTGGTGGCAGGCGCATGCCCGCCAGGAGCAGGAGCAGTTGCAGCTGACCCAGACCTTACAACGCCAGATGCTGGAGAAGGTGGCCCAGCACAAGGCCCACCTTACCGCCCTGACTGCCGTGGCACCGCTCGATGCTGCCAAGGAGTCATCGGCTCTGCAGCATATTGCGCAGTCGGTGCAGACCATTTACCCGCGCGTCCAGGAAATCCAGCTGGTCACTGCGGCCACGCCCGCCACCGGCAGCTGCCGGGCACCGGCCGTGGCACAGACAGCCGCCCCGCTGGCGCCGCGAGCCAGCGCCAGCCTGCCTGACTCCCTGCACCCCGGCCATTATCTTTTCCTCAAAAAGATCGCAGTGCCCGCAGGCTGGCTCTGCGTTCGCATTGATGCCTCGCACCTGCTGGACGAAAAAGTCCTGCCGGATGGCAGCGGACTGCGCATACGCCTCAACGGCCAGACCTTGCTGGAGCCCGCAGCTCAGCTGCAGCAAAGCCAGCCGTTCGGCGCATTCACCCTCAGCGGCTATGACCAGCCCCTGCAGGTGCAGCTGCTCACACGCCCCCGCAGCCTGCTCGGCTGGGGAGCGGCGCTGGCCAGCGCCCTGATCAGCGTCGTGCTGGTCGGTGTCGCCCATCTGGTCTGGCAAAGCCGCCAGCAGGCCAGGCGCCACCAGCGGCGCGCGCAGTTGCTGGCCAACGAGGCCCAGCTGGCCCATGCATCGCGCGTCAACGGCATGGGTGAGATGGCTTCCGGCATTGCACACGAGCTGGCCCAGCCCGTGACGGCACTGCTCAGCCAGAGCCAGGCCGCGCTGCGCGCCCATGAGCTGGGCAAGCCTGAGCTGCTGGCGACGGCTTTGCAGGCCAATGTGCGCGAGGCCAGGCGTGCGGGCGCCATCCTGGAGCGCATGCGCAGCTATGTCAGCAATGCGCCCAGCCCATCGCAAAGACTGGACCTGGTACAGGCAGTCAACCAGGCCCTGCTGCTGCTGGAGGGACCGGCGCGCCAGGCCAAGGTACGGCTGCACTGGCAGCCGGCGCTGCCACTCTGCATGGCCTGGGCGGACCCGGTGGCGCTGGAGCAGGTGTTGCACAATCTGGTGCGCAACGCGCTCGATGCGCTGGGCCAGACTCAGGACGCCCAGGCCGCCATCACCATCTCGCTGGAGCAAAGCGGCGACGAGGCCTTGATCAGCGTGCAGGACAACGGCCCGGGCATGACCGCAGCCACGGCACAGCGCATCTTCGAGCCGTTTTTCACCACGAAGTCCGACGGCATGGGCCTGGGCCTGCCACTTTGCGCCACCCTGATGGAACGCATGGGCGGTCGCCTTGAACATGTACCGGGTGCGCATGGTGCCCGCTTTGTCATGCATCTGCCGCTGGATAGAACCGATTTGCCTGCTCATGATTTATCTGATCGATGATGACCCGTCGGTGCGCAACGCTCTGCATCTGTTGCTGCAGACCTATGAGCTGCCAGTGACCTGTTTTGAATCGCCGGCCGACTGCCTAGCCCATCTGGATCGCAGTCAGCCCGGCATCCTGATCACCGACCTGCGCATGCCCATGATGTCCGGCCTGCAGATGCATGAGCAGCTCATGGCGCAGGGCGTGGACTGGCCCACGATCGTGATCACCGGCCACGGCGATCTGCATGCCTGCCGCCGCGCCTTCAAGGCGGGGGTCACCGACTTTCTGACCAAGCCCATCGAGGAGCAGACCCTGCTGCAGGCCATCGAGTCGGCGCAGGCCAGGCTCGCCCGGCAAGCCGAGCGCAATGAAGCCCGCCACAGCCTGCGCGGCCTGACCGAACGCGAACGCGAGGTGCTGCAGCTGATCACCAAGGGTCTGGGCAGCAAGGAAATCGCAGCGGCGCTGGATATATCGGTGCGGACGGTGGACACGCACCGCGCCAAGCTGGCCGAAAAGCTCGGCACCGGCTCGGTCGCCGAACAGACAAGACTGCTGCTGACTGCTGCCGTGTGAGCGGGCCGACTCGGTAGGATTACCGATGGCCATCCGTTACCTTGCGAATGGGCGTCGAGAACGTCGGTTCTTACAGTTCTGTCATTGCCTGATCACCCCATCCACAAGGAACTTTGACATGAACCAACGCCTGCGCAACATCGCCCTCAGCACCCTGGCCCTGGCCGCCGCTGCCAGCGCCTCCGCAGCCACCGTCTCGACCCGCAGCCTCGCCAGCACCACCGCGGTGCAACTGGCGCAGCAGACCGTGGCGGCCTGCAGCGCCGATGGCTACAACGTCAGCGCATCGGTGGTGGACCGCTCGGGCGTGCTGCTGGCCATGGTACGCGCCGATGGTGCCGGCCCTCACACCGCCGAAGCCTCGCGCGCCAAGGCCTTCACCTCGGCGTCGTCGCGCAACCCCACCAGCGGCATCGCCAAAGCCATTCAGTCCAACCCCGATGCAGCCGGTATGGCAAACATCCCCGGCTTCCTGGTCCTGGGCGGCGGCGTGCCTCTGAAGAGTGGCAATGAAACCCTCGGTGCCATTGGCGTGGCCGGTGCGCCAGGCGGCCATCTGGACGAAGCCTGTGCCCAGAAGGCCATCACCGCTCTGAAGGATCAGCTGCAGTAATGCCGAAGGCACGCAGGCGATAGAGGACAGAGTTCCCGCCTGCGTGCGGCCAGGCCTTCGACGCAGGCCGCAGAGGAGCGCCCCATCGGCAGGCGGTCCCCGACCTGGAGCTCACCCGGGCACGTCGCTCCCGGACCTCGCCGGCATGCGCTCAGAAAATCCCGTAGCGATAAGCCGCATAGGCAGCCGCAGCCACCCCGATCAGACAGAGGACGGTCATGATTCTTGCCATCGACGCTCCTTCGTATCAAGCATCAAATCGGGCTTGAACGTTTGCAAATAAAGAGTTTCAAGCTATCAAAACAGAGGTATCAAAGAACTCTGCGCATCGTGATGTGGGGAATACCGGCCTCCTCATAAGGCTCGCCTACCGGCGTAAAGCCGGCACGCAGATAGAAGGCTTCGGCATGGCGCTGCGCGTGCAGCACGATCTCCCTGTCGCCACGCTCGCGCGCCGCGTCCATCAGGCTTTCGAGCACCATACGTCCCCAGCGACCGCCGCGCACGCTGCGATCCACAGCCATGCGGCCGATACGTGCCACGCCCGGCGCATCGCTGACCAGTCGGCCCGTGGCCACGGGCTGGTTCAGGCCATTGAACAGCACTACATGGCGCGCCACGGGATCGAACTCGTCGATCTCGATCTCGCGCGGCACACCCTGCTCGCGCACAAACACGGCCAGGCGCAGGCGCTCGGCATCACGCCCCAGATCGTTCCAGCTGCCCGATCGCAAGGCGACGACTTCCTGGCCGGCTTCAAAAGCCGTGAGCAGATCCCGCAGCGCCTGGGGCACGGGCCTGGGGGTCTGCGTCGCCGCGTCGGCAAACACATAGATCAGTTCCACGGTGTTGAGCAACTCCATGCCTCGGAAGATGCCCGCCTCGAACTGCAGCGAAGTATTGCCCTGTTTGACGCAGCGGATGCCGACATCCAGCACATCGCCCAAAGTGGCCGAGCCGTGATAGACCGTACTGGCCTTTTTCACGAACAGCTCGCCGCCCAGCGAGGCAAACCCGGCCTCATAGGGAATGGCCAGCTGGCGCCAGTAGTTGGTGATGGCCACATCGGCATACATCAGATAGTGCGCGTTGAAAACAATCTTCTGCGCGTCCACCTCGGCCCAGCGCACCTCGATACGCGTACAGCTGCGAAAGTCCTGTCGGTTCATAGTTCTCACTCTGGTTTCAATTCAATCCAAATGCGCCGCGCAAGGCCTGCGCCATGTCCCGGTGCGCCTGCCGCGCTTCGGCAATCACGCGGCCCATCTTGACGAACTCATGGGTCACGCCCTTGTAGATTTCCAGTTCCACGGACACGCCCGCCATGCGCAGCTTGTCGGCGTATTCCACACCCTCGTCCACCAGGGGGTCGTACTCGGCCAGACCGATCCAGGCGGGTGCGACGTCGTCGACATCGGGAGCCAGCAAAGGCGCGAAGCGCCAATCCTCGCGATCCTGGCGCCTAGCGATGTATTGCGCAAAAAACCAGGTGATCGACGCTTCGTCAAGCACCAGTCCACGGGCAAAACGGCGATGGGAATCAGTGTCCTGGTGCGCCGTGGTGCCGGGGTAGATCAGCAACTGCAAAGCCAGCTTGAGGCCGGTGTTGCGTGCTTCGATGGCACAGGCTGCCGCCAGCGTACCGCCGGCGCTGTCGCCGCCGACCGCCATGCGGCCGCCGTCCGCCCCCAGGCTTTCGGCATGGGCTGCCAGCCACTGCAGCGCATCCCAGGCATCGTCATGTGCGACGGGAAACTGGAACTGCGGCGCCAGGCGGTAGTCCAGCGACACGACCATGCAGCCTGCCAGATGGGCAAGCTGACGGCATAGCGGATCATGCGTGGCCACGCTGCCTACGGTAAAGCCGCCGCCGTGCAGATACAGCAGCACAGGCAGGCCCGCAGCGGGGGCGTCATCGCGACTCACAGGTGCATAGAGGCGGGCCGGCAACTGCGCGCCGTCGCGTGCAGGAATCTGCAACTCCTCCACACGAGGCAAGGGCTGCCTGGGGATTTCAAGCACGCCGGCGCCAGCTTCATAGGCCGCCTTGGCAGCTTGCGCACCGAGCTGATGCATCGGAGTGCGCGCGGCTCGCTCCATGCGACGCAGCACATCGCGCATGGAGGGTGTCAGACTGGCTGGCAAAGCCGCAGAGGAATCGGACATGATCACGACGATAAAAAAACACAGGATGGCATTGTGCGTTGCAACTCTGAAGTCTGCAGGCCGGTGCCGAGAATTGTTCGGCATCGATACCCGCCAGCGCCTCCCCGGCCATCGGCAGAAGCCGCCCGCTTTAGACGGCCTGGCAGCCTGGTGGTCGGATGACCTGGTGAAGCGGCTGTCAGCCGCAAGCCGCGAGAAGCCCTTCGGCAGCATGCTGGTGCGCCGGCAGCCACCCGCGCTGGGGTCGCCCATGGCGCGGCAGTCCTTGCGATGAAACAGACCCGATCCGCGGGTGGGCGGCAGATCTGTCTTTGCGTCCGGCTCACGCCGCGCGGTCGGGAACCACGCTTCGTTGCCTACGTTGTCAGCATGGGCCCTGCTCTCCCCTTGTCGGCGCTGGGAATGCAGACCTGGCCTCTTCAGCCGAACGCCGACCGGCCCTGCAAGTCTTGCGACTCAGAGTGCTGTGATTGCTCCAAGAGCGGTTCAGGCTCCTGATTGGAAAATAAATAGAAATCATTCTCAATAGAATGTATACTCGCCTTTACATTTCTTCGCACGCCAGCATGATTTCTTGACACGAGCCAGCCAGCGAATCGGCCGCACCGTTTGTCTGTCTGTCATGCTGAGCTACCCATCTACCTGCTCTCCCTTGTCCAGGGCGCTTCGCACGCGCTTTGTCATTGCGGCTGCTGAATGCCGCAATCCTTGCCGCCCGTCAGGGCATCCGGAGGCGGCATGAGAGCCAGCGGCCCCCTTGCGCACTACCGGCTTGCCGTTGTCTCGCGCAGCCTGGCTGCCGCCCTGGGCGGCTATGCGCTCGCAGCCGTCAGTACCGCAGCCCTGAGTCTGCTGCTGAGCTCGTGGATGAGTCGCGTGGAAGCCGTAATGACCGCCACCCTGCTGTCCTGGGTCATCTACGCCATGGCGATTGGCTGGACTTTCTATGCACGCACAGCCTGGCTTGCCTGGGCCGGCGTGCTTCTTCCGACGCTGTCCCTGGGCGCAGCGATATACGGGACGTCTTCGTGGGGGGTGCAAGCATGATTGGCTCGCCAACCGCACGCCAGCCCGAGCAGGAAGGATTCCGCCAGGCCATGTCCTGGCTGCACACCTGGTCAGGGCTGATTCTGGGCTGGCTTCTGTTTGCGATTTTCGTCACCGGTACGCTGAGCTTCTTCAAGAACGAATTCAATCTGTGGATGCGGCCCGAGTTGCATGGTCTGCCCGCGTCCGACAGCGACGTCGCACAACGCGCCCAGGAGGCGCTGCACGAGCACGCGCCGGGCGTCAGCCACTTCATCATGCGCCTGCCCGATGCGCGCACGCCGACCGTGAACGTACTGTGGCGCGACCTGCCCGACAGCCGCTTCCAGACCTTGCTGCTGCACCCGCAGACCGGTGCCGCACTGCAGGCCCGCGAGACCGCCGGCGGAGAATTCTTCTACCGCTTCCATTTCGAACTTCGCACCGCTCACAAGGGCCGCTGGACGATTCAGGGCCGCTGGGTGGTGGGCGCAGCCACGCTGCTGATGTTCATTGCCTTGCTGACCGGCGTGGTCACGCATCGCCGCATCTTCAAGGACTTCTTCACCTTTCGCCCGCGCAAGGGCGGACAGCGCGCCTGGCTGGACGCACACAATGTCTCGGGGGTGCTGGTGCTGCCCTTTTATCTGATGATCACCTTCAGCGGTCTGATGATTTTTCACGCCTTGTACATGCCGGCCGGCATAGCCGCCGCCTACCCGGGCGCAAAGGCAGCGGATTCACAAAGCTATTTCTCGGAGCTGCAGGGCGACACACCCGGCGCACGCAGCGCCCGGCGTGGCAGCAAGGTACCATCCGAGCCCCTGCCCCTGCTGGACCTGGCCCCCATGCTGACCCAGGCTGCCGAACTGTGGCAAGGCGGCCGAGTCGGCAGCATCACGGTGCGCAGCGACAGCCTGGGCCCGCTGGTGGAGATCACCCGACATGACGGAGACCGGCTGCAATACGGCCCGGCCCGGCTGCGCTTCGATGGCATCACCGGCCAGCTGCAAACCCGGCTGGATCCGCGAAGCCCCGCCATCAAAACCTATGGCGTACTCTACGGCCTGCATCTGGGCCGCTTCGCCGATACCGGCTTGCGCTGGGTGCTGTTCGGCTTTGGCGTCATGGGTTCGCTGATGATTGCCTCGGGCCTGATACTGTGGTCCGTCAAGCGCCGCGCCCAGGCCCTGCGCAGGACGCCTGCCGCCCCTCTGCCCTTTGGCGAACGGCTGGTGGCAAGTTTCAACATCGGCCTCATGGGCGGCCTGCCGCTGGCCATCGCGGCCTATCTGCTGGCCAACCGGCTGTTGCCCCTGGAAATGCCAGGCCGACCCGATGCCGAGCTGTCCTGCTTTTTCGGCATCTGGATACTAGCCTTGCTGCTGGGCCTGATCCGGCCTTCACGCCAGGGCTGGGCGCTGGTCCTGGGCCTGGCAGCCCTCGCCTATCTGCTTCTACCCTTGGTCAATGCCCTGACCACCTCCACCCACCTGGGCATCAGCCTGCCGGCCCTGGACTGGAGCTGGGCCGGCATGGACCTGAGTTTTGCAGCCACGGGACTGATGCTTGCCGCCCTCACCCGGCATTTGCTCAGGCACAAGCCCCTGGCCGCTGCCAGACATGCTGCCCCCGCCAAGTCCGAGCGCAAGCGCAACGGCGCGCGGACTCCCGGCGACAACACGGCGCAGGAGGCTTAGCAGATGCTGCTCGATTTTCTGATGTGCTTTGCCGCCTGGACGGCCCTGGCCCTGGCCATGGACCGGCATCACGAAGACGCCTGGCCGGGGGAGGAAAGCGAGGCTCCCGCAGCCGTGCTGCTGCGCCTTCGCCTGTTCAAGAGTGGCTGGGCCCTGCTGAGCCTGTCGTTGGGCATGGCTCTGTGCTTTCCTGCAGCGACCACGGTTGCCATGTCTGCCACGGTGTGGACGGCGGCCCTTTGCCTTTCGGCTCTCGCCGCTACCGCTCTGGCCACCTGGCAAGCACAGCGCCTGCCCGTGCTCGGCCAGGCAGCGCTGGGCCTGGCATTGATGGTTTTTTGCTTCAGCCGCCTCGGTCATTGAGGCACCGAGCCGCTCCCGCACGGGCCAGTCGCCGCCCATCGATGACCCGTAAGCGCTTCGGCCCGGCGCTCGCATGCGGACACCGGTCCGACCGTCGTCGCTCAGGCACAGCCCTTCATTCAACTACCAGCATCCAAGGAGATTTTCATGCGCCACTTTCATCATGCCCTGGGCCTCACCAGCCTTCTGCTTGCCAGCCTTGGCTCGGCCCAGGCCCACCAGGTCTGGCTGGAGAACAATGGCGGCCAGGCCCAGTTGTTCTTTGGCGAGTTCAACGACAACCTGCGCGAGACTTCGCCCGGTGCACTGGACCGATTTCTCGCCACGCCCACGCTGGTCCAACAGTCCGTCGAAGGCACTCGGCAAGTGAGCGGCCAGCGAAACGCCACGAGCTTCAGCTATGACGCCGCAAGCCAGGCCGAAACCCTTTTTGCCAGCGCCGCCTATCCCCTGATCGACCGCAGCAAGCGCAATGAGCCCGCCCTGCTATGGGTGCCTGCGGCCCGCTGGGTGGCAAAGCCGACACAGGCCGTGGCCGCCAATGCCCAAGCCCTCGATCTGGTGCCCACTGGCACGCCAGGCCAGCTCATGGTGAGCTTCAACGGAATGGCCCTGCCCAATACCAAGGTGCAGATGGTCGCACCGTCGGGCTGGTCGCGCGAGGCGCAAAGCGACGAACAAGGCAAGGTGAGCTTCTCGCTGCCCTGGAAGGGCCAGTATGTGGCCGAGGTGCATCACAGCCACAAGCAAGTCGGCGAGGCACAAGGCAAGAGCTATGGCGAGGCCAGCTATGTGACCACGCTGAGCTTCAGCGTCGAGGAGGGTATGCCATCCCCTGCCCTGCCCGCCTCTGCCAAGCCCTGACCGGAATCCACACGTTGAGCCAGCAAACACAACCGTCCTGACGGTCTTTCTTCGCAGCCGATATTCCACAACCGCACCATGAACGCACCCTTTCCCGGCGTAATCCACCGACGATCACTGACATTGCTCAGCACCCTGGCCTGCCTGAGTCTGGGCACACAGGCTCAGACCCCGCCTTCCGCCTCCAGCGCCAACGGCGATGCCGAGGCCATGCTTGCTCCTGTCACCGTGCAGGACAGCCTGGCTGGCGAAACCGCCACCGGCCCGGTCAGCGGATTTGTCGCCCGACGGGCGATCTCGGCCACCAAGACGGATACGCCCCTGATTGAAACGCCGCAATCCATCAGCGTGGTGACACGCGACCAGTTCGAAGCCCAGGGCGTGACCACCCTGCGCGAAACCACCCGCTATACCGCAGGCATCAACTCCAGCTATTTCGACAACCGCGTGGACTCCTTCAAGGCGCGCGGCGGCGATGTCAGCCAGTACCAGGACGGGTTGCTGCGCACCTACGGCACCTACAACAACATCAAGGTCGAGCCCTACACGCTGGAGCGCGTGGAGTTTCTGCGCGGCCCTTCCTCCGTGCTCTACGGCCAGGGCAGCGTCGGCGGCGTGCTCAACCTGACCAGCAAGCGCCCGCAGGCCGAACGTCTGAATGAGGTGCAGATACAGCTTGGAAGCCACGGTCGCAAGCAGATTGCCAGCGACATGACCGGAGCCATGGACGAGGAAGGCAAGTGGCTGTATCGCCTGGTGGCCGTGGGCCGCGACAGCAACACCCAGGTCGACCACGTCAAGGACGACCGCGTGGTGATCGCGCCCTCCCTGACCTATCGTCCCAGCACCGACACCTCGCTCACGCTGCAAGCCCTCTACCAGAAGGACAGAAGCGGCTCCATCACCCAGTTCTTTCCCTGGCAGGGCACGCGCCTGCCCAGCCCCTATGGACAGATTCCTACCCGCACCTTTATCAGCGAGCCGGGCTGGGACAAGTACGACTCCGAAAACAAATCCTTTGGCTATCTGTTCAGCCACCGCCTGAACTCGCAATGGACGCTGCGCCAGAACCTGCGCCGCACCATCAGCGAAGTAGACTACCGTACGCTCTACACCAGCTTTGCCGCCAATGCCGCCACCGGCCGCCCCGCGCGCCCGGTGTTTGATGCCAATGGACGTACCGTGCAGCGCGATGCCGTGTGGCAAATCAATGGCGGACGCATGCTGCTCGTCGACACGCAGCTCGAAGGCCTGATGCAGACCGGCGAGGTGCAACACCAGTTGCTGGCCGGCATGGACTGGCAGCGCAACACCAGCAACCAGTCCAGCTGGCGCGGGCCAGGCACAGCCCTGGATGTCTACAACCCCGTGTATGGCACGTTCACGCCGCCCTCGGCCTCCCAGCTGGTACGTGCGCCCAACGTGGCCCAGCGCCAGCTCGGCTTCTATCTGCAAGACCAGTTGCGCTGGGGCCCCTGGACCGCAACGGTGGGCCTGCGTCACGACAAGGCCAAAACCGAGACCGAAGGTCGCCCCGCAGCCGCTGCCAACGACTCCGCCACCACCAAGCGCCTGGGCGTGACCTACCAGGCCGGAGGTGGCTGGGCACCGTATGTCAGCTATACGGAATCCTTTCAGCCTCTGGGCGGCATGGACTTTTACGGCACACCGTTCAAGCCCCAGCGCGGCAAGCAGCTGGAAGCCGGGGTCAAATGGATTCCGGAGGGCAAAGGTTTGTCCGGTTATGCTGCGGTGTATGGGCTGCGCGAACAAAATCGCAAGACCAATGACCCTGGCAACCCGCTCAACAGCCTGCAACTGGGCGAGGTCAAAACCCAGGGCTTCGAAGCCGAGCTGATCGCCAGTCTGCCTAGAAACTGGGACTGGACACTGGCCTACGCCTATACCGATTCAAAAATCAGCCGCAGCAATGCTGGCGATCAGGGGCAGCGCGTAGCCGCGGTATCACGCCACATGGCATCGAGCTGGCTCATGCACCGCTTTGCGGCCCAGGGCCGCGGCGGCTGGAGCGTTGGTGCAGGCCTGCGCTATCTCGGGTCGCAGTGGAGCGGCACCTCGGCCGTGAGCACGCCCTCCTCCCTGCTGGCCGACGCCATGGTGGCCTACGATGCCGGCGACTGGCGCCTGGCATTGCACGCCAACAATATCGGCGACAAGGTGGTGATCACCCAGTGCCTTTCGCGCGGCGACTGCTTCTACGGCGAACGCCGCAACTTTTTGCTGACTGCCAGCTATCGCTACTGACGGCCCGCGCTACGCCTTGAGCGGGCCGCTCGGGAACGGCAACAGTGCGTACCGATTCTCCCGGGGCCCGCCAGCGCGGCGGCCTCCAATTCGTGCCGCGAGCAGCCGTTGCCGCTGCCCGATCTTCTCTGTCGTGTTCCTGCGTGTTGACTGGGCCGCCCTGTTGCCGTTCGCGGCAGCCCGGGGCACCTGCGGGCATCATCCGATCGCCAGTGCTGGATCGGGTTGAGGCCAATGCTGCCGCGCCTGGCGGATCAACGCCGGCCAAGCACCATTCCAATCAGCGCCCCCACCGCTAGTGCTCCGCCCACTGCACGCCAGGGTGAGGCGTGTACCAAAGCATTCGCAGAGTGCGCTGCGGCCTTGGATTCGCAGACTGCACGGGATGAGGCGTTCCTCACCTTCTCCAGCGTGGAGGCAGCCTTGCCGAACCGCCTCGACGCTGCCGGGTCCGTGTCATGACCTTTGGACGCGAGGACTTCCTTCAAGTCATCCAGCAACTGGCTCAGGTCGTTGGCGAGGTCTGCGGTATTCGCTTTTCGAAATCTCATGAACGCTCCTTTCTTGAACATGGGAGGTTCAGAATAGACAGATGCGGTGGGAGCTGCTGTAGGCCGAGCCCGGACCTGGCCATTGGAAATGTGAACGGGGGCAACAAGGGATTCATCGTTCAAAGTGCGGCACCAAGGCCCTCCTCGTGAACCGGTCGGCACCGCGCATGCACCGGTCGGTGTGCAGGACGCCATGATTGCCGTGGCGATCCACGTCGAACATGCCGATCCCGAACCTGTGAACCGGTTGATCGCATCCTGACACGTCATTCACAGGTGCGAACATGTCTTGCCATAGGAGCGAACGGCAGACCGGGTCTCGGCACCAGACCGAGATGTCGACAAACAGTGCAGATGCCATCGAAAGCGCGTTGACGAGGGCAAACGCCGACGATGCCCCGGTGAATCTCGGAAAAGTGAGCGAGACGACGGCCCATGGCAACGCGTCCCCGCGGCCACCCGGGCGGGATCTTTCTTTGCATGCAACCGGGGACAGCACTCACTGCGTGATGCAACAAGCCCACCACGGCCTCACAAAAGCTCCGGTCGATACGGATGCCGGGCCCGGGATGGACGCCCCTGTCGCGCTCACGCCTGATATGACCGCTCGGCTCAGGAGACACGAGACCATGCCTGGATCTTTTCCTGCCCCGCTCCAGACCCTTCAAACGGCTGCATCGAGTGTGCGGCAGTGGTCCGCCGTTGTGCGCATTCATGGATGGGCTCGGATCGCCGATGCGAAGGATGCAGGAGTCGGACCGATGCGTCCCTCTCAAGAGTCCGAATTTCCACCGGCAGCCTTGCAAAGGCCATTGACGACAACCGGGGCCGTCGGCGAAGCCCTCACCCAATGTTCGATTGCGTTGCATGCCAAGGCAGAAGAAATGCCTGAACGGCCCGCTGGAATGTGCCGGCTTGCGCCGGCATTGTTACGGACTCACCCAACTTTTATCGACACCAGCTGGTCTTGTGGCGCAGCTGGCAGCACTCCCAGTATCTGGGGTGCATCTTCATCAATCGATTGAATCACGACGCTGCCATCCCTGTGGAGATGGACCCGAACCGAAACACTGGCATCCATATCGGTGAATGCGACATCGGAGTCGAGCCCCTGCCAGCCATCTTCGCTACATAGCTTTCTGTTCAGCAGCGACTGAACAAGTCCATCAGGAGCGCCGCCCTCACGGTGTGTTTGCGCCCACAAGCTCATGATCAGGTCATGGGCTTCCTGCTGGCCGTGACACGGCTGCGCCGCTTCAATCTTGCTCAGCCAGGCATGCAGCTTCAGATCAAATGGTGCTGGCGTTCCTGAAATTGGCATGTTCCTCCCGTTTGTAAGAATGATCCTTCAACTTACGCGAAGTCATGCATACCTCTAAATGGTTTTACCCAAAGTAACAAGATTTCCACAACACGCATCTTGAATCCCCGTGGTGGACCAGTGCGCTTATTCACGCCACCAGGGTTCGTATGCATCGAATGTGGACCCGACCTCGTCCCGTCAGTGACGGCGGCATCGACCAGAGGACCAACCCTGCACGGTTTCTTTCGAAGAAATACCCGCTCCCGATGCCTTATCAGCGGTGCGCGTCGCAATACCGGACAGGGAGCGACTTCATGAATGGAGCTGGGCGTCAGCGAGACTTATGCGAAGTTGTCTCACAGACATGCTTGGCGATGGCAACTAACTTGGGACGCACGCGGCTGGCCCGGCTCCCTCGGGAGCAGGCAGCCATTTGTTCACCCCAAAGCTCAGAGACCCACACATGTCCCCAATTGCACAAAGGAAAAAAGCCCACACCCCACTGAAGATTGACACCCAGGCTCTGGAAAAAGCCAAGCGCAGCCTGGATGACGGAGCCGTCGTAGAAGAAAAAAGCCCCTGGCGCGAGGACATCATCCAGTTGCTCAACGACTCCCTGGCCACCGAGCTGGTCTGCGTGCTGCGATACAGAAGACACCACTTCACCGCCACCGGCCTGAGTTCGCCTGCCATTGCCGATGAATTTCTCGTGCATGCCAACGAGGAGCAATCCCATGCCGACCGAATCGCTGCTCGGATTGTCCAGCTGGGCGGCGAGCCTGACTTCAATCCGGCCACGCTCGCTGACCGCAGCCACGCTGACTACGACGAACAATTGGACCTGCACTCCATGATCCGGGCCAACCTGGTCGCCGAGCGCGTCGCTATCGAGGCCTACACACAAATGATTGCCCTGATCGGAGACAAAGACCACACCACCCGCCGCCTGATCGAGCAGATCCTTGAACAGGAGCAGGAGCACGCGGACGAGCTGTCCGACTGGATGCACAAATAGCGGCGCAGGTAGAAGCGTCTGGCCGGGATCGCGGGCCCGATCCACCGTTGCCGGCCCCGGGCTGACGTTGCCTGGCCTGCCGCCTCCGACATCGGCCCACGCAACCCGCCGCATTGCGGCTGTCGAGCTGATTTCCGGCACCCGGCCAGAGCGCCGATGGCGCGTTCTCTGCCAGCGCAGCCGCCCACCGCATGCACTCGCTGCCGGATCAGATTCCACTCCCGCAGCGAAACCGGGCGCTACGGCAGGCGATGGGCCACGAACCGCCCCTGGCGGTGGCACGGCTCGGCCATCCGGGGACAGGCCTGCCTGCTGGCGCTGCCCAGGCACAGGCCTGGGTCAGGCGTCGGCAGGGTCTACCAGGGCACTGAACTGCCTGTCGTCACCCCGCGCTCGACAAGCCGGCGGGGGCTTCGGCTCCTGCATTCCATTCGGCGGCATACGCCGGCCTCATGCCGACTGTCTGGCCGGTCAGCGAGCCAGAAAGTCCTGAACCATCCTGTTGAAGACCTCGGCGTGTTCCCACTGTGCCCAATGGCCGCACTGGCTGAACACATGGAACTCGGAGTTGGGGATGCCCCACAGCAGACGCAGGCCGATGTCCAGGGGCACGAAACGATCGTCACGCCCCCAGATGATCAGGGTCTCGGCCTTGATTTCCGGCAGCCGCACGCCGTAGTCGCTGAACTGCCTGGGATTGATCTGGGCACTCTTGACAAAGTTTTCCAGATGATCGCGGCGGGCCAGGATATTGCTCAGACGCTGCTGGTACAGCTCCTCGGTCAGGCTGCTGGTGTCATACACAAACACATTCATCATGCGCTTGAGGTTCTCCACCGTGGGATCGCGGTATAGCGCGCCGATGAGCTTGATGCCCTCGGCAGGCATGGGCACAAGGGCGCTGGGCCCGCCGGTGCCGCCGCCCATGAGAATGAGCTTGCCCACCATCTCGGGATTGGCCAGCGCAAAGCCCACGGCGCTATGCCCGCCCATGGAATTGCCGATGATGTGGACCCTGGAGATGTCCAGCGCGTCCAGCACGGCCTTGAGGCAGCGTGCGTTGAGGTCCGAACGCGAGCCCGTGCTGACGATGGTGTCACTTTTGCTCCAGCCGGGACAGTCCAGCAAAATGACACGGTAACCCGCGTCCACCAGCGGATCGATATTGCGATGGAAGTTGGCCCAGCCGCTGGCGCCCGGGCCGGAGCCGTGCAGCATGACCACGACTTCTCTGCCGGAACCGACATCGTTGTAGTGGAGCCTCAGGGGCTGTCCAGCCTCGGTAATCGTGACAAAGCGGCTGGTGGAGGCTTCCGTGTTGGGGGCGTTCATAAATGGCTCCGTAAGAGCGGCAGCCAGAGTCGGCTGACCGCGAGGATGATGAAAAGATCAGAAAGAGGCCGCTTCGCGTTGCCTCAGCAGGTCCAGGGCGACGTCGACAATCATGTCCTCCTGCCCGCCGACCATGCGGCGCTTGCCCAGCTCCACCAGAATGTCCACGGCCTTGAGTCCATACTTGGTCGCCGCAGCTTCGGAGTGACGCAGGAAAGAGCTGTAGACCCCGGCATAGCCCAGCGCCAGCGTCTCGCGGTCCACGCGCACCGGTCGGTCCTGCAGCGGGCGCACGATGTCGTCGGCAGCATCCATGAGCTTGTAGAGGTCCGTGCCGTGGTGCCAGCCCAGGCGCTCTGCGGCTGCAATGAACACCTCCAGCGGAGCATTGCCGGCGCCTGCGCCCATGCCGGCCAGGCTGGCATCCACGCGGTCGCAGCCCTCTTCCACGGCCACGATGGAGTTGGCCACGCCGAGGCTCAGGTTGTGGTGGGCGTGCATGCCGGTCTGGGTTTCCGGCTTGAGGGTGTCCTTGAAGGCCCGGAAGCGGTCACGCACATCCTCCATGCCCAGGGCCCCGCCCGAGTCCACCACGTAGCAGCAGGTGGCGCCATAGCTCTCCATGAGCTTGGCCTGCTGGGCCAGCGCCTGCGGCGTGGTCATGTGGCTCATCATCAGAAAGCCCACGGCTTCCATGCCGAGCTTGCGCGCATACTCGATGTGCTGACGGGACACGTCGGCCTCGGTGCAGTGGGTGGCCACCCGCACCACGCGCACGCCGGCGTCATAGGCGTTCTTGAGGTCGTGCACGGTGCCGATGCCCGGCAGCAGCAGCGTGGCGATCCTGGCGTGCTGGACCACGCTGGCCACCGCCTCGATCCACTCCAGGTCGGTGTGTGCGCCGAAGCCGTAATTGAAGCTGGAGCCTTGCAGACCGTCACCGTGGGCGACCTCGATGGAATCGACCCGGGCTTCATCCAGGGCCTGGGCGATCTGCCTGGCGTTCTCGATGCTGTACTGGTGCCGAATGGCGTGGCTGCCGTCGCGCAGTGTCACGTCGGAGATGTAGATTTTCTTGGTTGGCGTCATGGTATGTCGTCTCCTCAGGCGACCACGCCGAGCGTCGCCAGCATGCGCTCGGCCATCTGCTCGGCGGTGCGCAGACTGGCGCTGGTCATGATGTCCAGGTTGCCGGCGTAAGCAGGCAGATAATGGGCCGCGCCCTCGACTTCCAGAAAGATCGAGGTCTTCAGTCCCCTGAGGGCATCGCCCACTCCGGGGATGCGGATCGGGGTGTCGATACGGTCGAACTGCACTTTCTGCTTCAGGCGGTAGCCCGGCACATAGGACTGCACGGCAGCGGCCATCTGCTCGACCGAGGCGGCAATCGCGGCCTCGTCGGCCAAAGCACTCAGGGTGTAGACCGTGTCGCGCATGATCAGGGGCGGCTCGGCCGGGTTCATGATGATGATGGCCTTGCCCTGGGTGGCGCCGCCCACGACTTCGATCGCCTTGGATGTGGTCTCGGTGAACTCGTCGATGTTGGCGCGGGTGCCGGGACCGGCACTCCTGCTGGCGATCGATGCGATGATCTCTCCGTAGTGCACCTTGGCCACACGGGAGACGGCGGCCACCATGGGGATGGTGGCCTGGCCGCCGCAGGTGACCATGTTCACATTCGGCGCATCCAGATGCGTGTCGCCATTGACCACGGGAATGCAGTACGGGCCGATGGCGGCCGGCGTCAGGTCGATCATGCGAATGCCGGGCTTGAGGCCGCGCAAGAACGCATCGTTCTTCACATGTGCGCCGGCACTGGTGGCATCGAACACAATGTCGATCGCTGCAAACACGGGCATCTGCGCGAGGCCTTTCACGCCCTCGTGGGTGGTCGCCACGCCCATGCGGGAAGCACGCGCAAGACCGTCGGAGTCGGGATCGATGCCGACCATGGCACCCATCTCGATGTTTTTGCCATGGCGAAGGATCTTGATCATCAGATCCGTGCCGATATTGCCGCTGCCGATGATGGCGGCCTTGAGTTTGCGCGTCATAGCGTTTACCTTGAGAGAAAAATCAGTCGATGCTGGCCCCACTGGACTGGATCAGCGGGGCCCAGCGTGCGATCTCGCCGCGAATGAACTGCTTGAATTGCTCAGGGGTTTGCGGATAGGCCTGCATGCCCTGGCTTTCAAAGCGCTTCTGTATGCCTGGATCCTGCAACGCGGCGACCAGCGCACGGTTCAGCGTCTGAACTGCCGAGACAGGTGTTCCGCTGCGCACGGCTGCGCCGAACCAGACGCCGGCATCGACTCCGGATACTCCCAGCTCCGCGAGGGTGGGGACGTCGGGAAGCTGAGGAACGCGTCTTGTGGAGGCGATCGCAAGGGCGCGCAGCTTTTTGCCCCGGATCAGAGCTTCGGTGGAGCTCGTGGGGTCGAGCATGAAGTCGACCCGGTTGGTCATCACATCCTGCAGCGCCGGCACCGAGCCTTTGTAGGCCACATGAGACATGCTCCCACCGGTTCTGCTGCGAAACAGCTCTGCCAGCAGGTGGCCGACAGAGCCCAACCCTTGTGAAGCAAATGTCAGGCCTTGCCTGCTGCTGCGGGAGAGCGACACCAGCTCGCTCAGCGTCCTGACCGGGCTGTCGGCGGCCACCACAAGCACCAAAGGAGAGATGACCAGAGACGTCACCGGTTCAAAGTCTTTGACGGGGTCGTAGGCAAATTTACGGAACAAGGTCTGGTTGATCGCAAACATGGCGGTGCCTGCCACGTACACGGTGTGTCCGTCGGCGGCCTGCTGCAGCACTGCGCTGGCGGCAATCTGTCCTCCCGCGCCGGGCTTGTTGTCAACGATCACGGGCTTGCCCAGATGCTGAGCCACGTGCTGAGCAAGGGTACGGGCCATGACATCGCTGATGCCGCCGGCGGAAAACGGCAGCACGAGCGTGATGGGCTTGCTGGGAAAGGCCTGCGCCCTGCCAGGACTGGCGATCGACAGGCTGCCCAAGCCCAGGGCCGATTGCAAAAGAGTTCGACGATCCAAGATGGGCTCCCCCGCTCACTCGACCGACGCGCCGCTGGCCTTGACCAGAGGAGCCCATCTGGTCAGCTCCGACTGCATGAAGCTGCCAAACTGTGCCGGGGTTGACGGGAACGCCTGCATGCCTTGATCGGCAAAACGCTTGACCACGTCAGGATCCCTCATGGCCTTGACGATGGCATCGTTCAGACGATCCACCACGTTGGCAGCGGTGCCGGCCTTGACCACCGCACCGAACCACACTCCGGCATTGACGCCGGATACGCCGAGCTCGGCCAGGGTCGGCACATCAGGCATTTGTGGAGAGCGCTTGTCGGCTGCAATCGCCAGGGGCTTGAGCTTCCTGCCGGCCACCAGGGGGGCGGTAGTGATGACCGGGTCGAACATGAAGTCCACCTGCCCTCCCATTACATCCTGCAGCGCGGGCGCGGAGCCTTTGTAGGCCACATGATTGAACTTTCCGCCCACCTTGCCCCGGAAGGTCTCCCCCAGTAAATGTCCGATGGAGCCCATGCCCTGCGAAGCGAAATTCAGTCCATCCTTGCGGCTCTTGGCCTGGGCGATGAGTTCCTTGACGCTGACCAGTGAACTGTTGACAGGGACGACGAGCACCAGAGGCGACGCGATCAGCGAAGTGACCGGGCTGAAATCCTTCAGCGGATCGTATGAGAAGTTGCGAAACAACGAGGGATTGATGGCGAACATCTCGGTGGCGCCGACATACAGGGTATGGCCGTCCGCCGCCTGCTGGCGCACATACGCAGCTGCAATCTGGCCGCCACCGCCGGGCCGGTTGTCAACGATGACAGGCTTGCCAAGCTGCTCTCCCATCTTGGTGGCCAGCGCACGCGCCACGGCGTCGGTGATGCCTCCGGCCGGGAAGGGAACGACCATGGTCACGGCACGACTGGGAAAGTTCTGTGCGATGGCGGATGTACCCACGCATGCAGCAAGCGAGGCAGCAGCGGCTGCGAGCAATTGACGTCGATTCCACATGATTTGTCTCCTGAATAATCGTTATGAGCAATGGAAAAACGGGGCCGGAAGTGCTTTCGAGGACATCTACCGTTCAAACTGCGCGCACACGGTGCCGACGCCGCTGATGTGTGCTTCGAAGCGATCACCGGCATTCACTCCGACCATGGGGCCCAGGGCACCGGTCAGCACGACGTCCCCAGCTCGCAGCGGCTGGCCGAGGCTGGCGAGTCTGCGGGCCAGCCACACGGCGGCATTCAAAGGATGGCCCAGACAGGCCCTGCCGGTGCCGGTGGAGACGACATCGCCATTGCGCGTCATCTGCATCTCGCACAACTTGAGATCCAGCGCGTTGAGCATCGTCGGCACCCCACCCAACACGACCAGACCGCTGGAGGCGTTGTCGGCCACGGTGTCGATGAAGCGAATGTTCCAGTCGGCGATGCGGCTTCCCACCACCTCGATGGCCGGGAGCACATAGGCGGTGGCACCGATGACGTCCACCAGCGTGGCGTCAGGGAGTTCCAGATCCTTGGCGAGGACCAGCGCCACCTCGGCCTCGACCTTGGGCTGCAGCGTTCGCGAAAGGGGCACGGTCTCTTCGTCGCCGTAGAGCATGTCGGCGAACAAGGTGCCGAAGTCGGGTTGGTCCACGCCCAATTGCCTTTGAACGGCAAGGGAGGTCAGTCCGATCTTGCGTCCCACAATCCGGCGGCCCTGGCTTTGCGCATATTGAACATTGGCCAGTTGCACGGCATAGGCGCTGTCATTGTCGGCAATCTCCTCGCGCAGGGGGGCAATGGGAGTGGCGGTCGCTTCCGCGTGGCGCAGGCGCTCGGCCCAGGCCTGTATTTGCTGAGTGGTCGGCATGGCAGTCTTGGATGGATGAAGATCAGTGGTGCATGAACATCACCCCATAGCCCGCAATGAGCGATGGAATGGCGCGATAGGCCCGTACCGGGCAAGGCAGACGGGTATTGGCAGGCAGGGCGGACCTCGCCACCAGCCAGGTCTTGGACTCATGGGCAGAGTGACCGGCCTGGGCACCGATCGAGGCTTCGCTCATTGCGCACAAGCCATCGAGCTGGCCACTGGCCATCGCTTCCATCCATTGCAGGTCCCACGCGGGATTGAGAGGCTTCATCCCGCTATCGCCATTGGCCAGAGCCAGACCGGCGGCCTTGACGCGCTCGGTCTTGAGCTCGCGCTCCCGGTCCGTGGGAGTGGAGCGAACGATGATGCGCTCGCGCACCGCCGGGTCAGGATGGGCCAGTGTCGGGACCGGAGGCTCGTGCGACAGCCCACCCGAGCCAATCAGCAGCGTGCGCAGCGGCAACTGGTCGAGGAAACGGCCAACGCCTTCTCCCAAGGACTTGCATCGGGCCATGCGGGCAATGCCCGGTTGGGCCACGGCATTCATGAAGATGGGGATGACAGGCGGCGTGTCCATCTCGTCTCCCCACAGAAACTGCAGGGCCTGCGAGAATCCATGATCGACCAGCATGCGCCGCGACACCGCGATATCGAAATGTCGATCCATCAGGTGATCGGCCAGGCTGATGGCCAGCTCCGCATCCACATTCAGGGGGCCGGCCGGGGACAGATAGTCGCCCACGGCCGTTGCCTGGCTTCCGATGCAGAACGGTGGCATCAGCTCGTTGAAGAAACCGTTGTAGTGATCCGGCCCCAGCAGCACGACGAGTTCCGGAGCGAATTCATGGACAGCCTCGCGCGCGGCGGCAATCGCCTTGTCGATGGCGGCCTGATCGTCCGCATCGACCGGATTGAGGCCCAGCAAAGGAGAGTGCGACATACCGAGAAATGCCCGGCGTGCAGTGGCGATGGCGCAACCATGCATCTTCAGGCCTCCATCGGAGAATGCAGGATCCGGGCCATCTGACGCGTGACAGCGCAGACCTCCTGCGGAGATGCCAGCGCCGCAACAAAGCGGTCCGGGCGCACGAACACCACCGACTTGCCCTGGGCGCTGAACCAGTCCTTCAGACGGCCTTGTTCGTCGCCGACGGTCAGAACGCCATCACGGGTCGGTGTCGGGTGAAGCAGCTGGCCAGTGGGCATGGCGCGAATGAATCGGGCGCCAAGGCGATGCCAGAAATTCAGAGCCTCTTCGTCCATGCCATAGCTGGGGTCCGTACCCCAGGCCAGAATGCAGAAATTCAGTCCCACAAAGTCATCCAGCAGGCCGGACTGGCCGTCGGCAGTGGCAACTCGGGGCTGAATGAACATTCGGCCCACGGGACTGGAAACTGGCGTTTCAAGGCCATGCACCAGGCGACCGACCAGAGACTCCCTCTTCTCCGCCATCAAGCCCAGGAGGCGGCTCAGCGGCGTATTGCCCGATCGATCCATCAGACCCGCCAGCGGCGTTCTCGCTCCTTGATTGCCGGTGGCGGTGTGGTGCAGCACCACGCCATGCTCGTAGCGCGGCATGGGCTTGAAACGCATCTCGGCGAAGTACTGCTTGACGGGTGGCACTGCGTTCAGGGCAAGCATCACCGTGTCGCGCACTTTGGCCGCAGCATGGCTTTCAGGGGCGAAGATGTCGCCAGCCACTTCCGACAGATGGATCATGCTGCGCGCATGGTCGCGGCGCTCCTGCTCGTAGCTGTCCAGCAGATCGCTGTGGGCGTCCCCCTTGATGACCATGGCCAGCTTCCAGGCAAGATTGCTGGCATCGCGCATGCCGCTGTTGTAGCCCTGGCCCTGCCAGACCGGCATGATGTGCGCAGCATCACCGGCCAGCAGGACACGGCCGATCCGGAACTGCGCCGCCAGGCGCGCATTGTGTGTATACACGCGCTTGCGGATGTAGTCGACCTTGTCCGGATCGGCAACGACCTTGCGCATCAGCCGGGCAAGATTCTCCGGTCTGGAGAGCTGCTCTTCGGTCTCCCCGGGCATGACCATGAATTCGAAGCGGCGAATGCCATGAGGCAGGGCAGCGGAAACGTATGGACGTTCCGGGTCGCAATGCATGTCAATATGGGGTGTCCCCAGGGGGTCGTTGCGCACATCCACCACGATCCATTGATTCGGCTTGGTGCGTCCCTCGAAAGGCACATTCAGCATGCGGCGCACCAGACTGTTGCCACCATCGCTGGCGACCATGTACCGGGCGCGCAGCTGGCGCTGCGCGCCATCGGCACTTTTGAGGGAGGCCGTGACGCAGGCATCGTCCTGGCAGAAGCCTTGCAGCTCGTGACCCAGCATTACCTGAACCTGATCAAAGCGCTGGAGACCGCGGTACAGGATGTCGTCCACCTGAGGCTGGATAAAGGCATTGCGGCGAGACCATCCGTACTCGTCGGTGCGCGGCTCGATCGAGGCAAAGCACTGGCCGCTGGCGGTGTAGAAACGCATCCAGTGATGGGGGGTGATGTGTGCCTGCACCTGATCCGAGAGACCCGCAGCCTGCAGCGTTCGCAACGACTCGTCGTCAATGCCGATGGCTCGTGGATAGTCGATGATCTGCGGCAGCTTCTCTGCCACGATGACGCGCACGCCGGCCATTCCCAGAGTGTTTGCCAGTGTCAGCCCGACCGGTCCTGCACCGATGATCAGTACATCGGCATCCTCGTGACCCGCTTGATTTTTCTGGGGGGCATTCATTCTCAGTCTCCGTAATTGATGCGCACATCGAGTGCGGCTTTGATAATTGTCAAAACACTCGGAGAATCTGGAAACAGTGTGCACCTGGTGCACCAATGACTAGGTGCATACCCTTGCCGACGCGGCTTTCTCGCCGTCAGCAGTCGTTTGATGCGATGCCTGTCCAGGCGGCTTGAGGATGCACAGTGGCAGGCGGCACGCAGGCGCGTACCGGATCGAGGGTATTCATGAAGTGCTGCCGCGGCCCTCGCCCCGGAGAACACGTCGTGTGGCTCTTGGCGTTCATACTGGGGCCCTCCTGAAAACTCCTGACCATCGAGCACAGACCCATGAACGACTACAAGGATGTACGCAGTTTGTCGCGAGGCCTGGCTCTGCTGCAGGCAATGAACAGAGCCCCGGGCGGCATCGCATCAACCTCAGCACTGGCACAGGCCTGCGGCATTCATCGCACCACCGTCAAGCGACTGATGGAGACCTTGCGGGCGGAGGGCTATGTGCGCAGGGGTGAGAAAGACGGACAGTACTACCTGACTTTCGCAGTCCGCAGTCTGAGCGAAGGGCTTGTCGATGATGCTTGGGTGGAACAAGTCGCATTGCCTCTGATGCGTGCGGCAGTGCCCGAACTGCTTTGGCCCTGCGACCTGGGAACCGTGGAAGGCGGCTTTATGGTCGTGCGTGAAAGCACGCACCGTTTCAGCCGTTTGTCTCAGCATCGCGGAATGATCGGAGAAAAGCTGCCGCTTTTCTTCACCGCGATGGGACGGGCCTACCTGGCCTCCTGCTCGAGCGATGAGAAGGAGGGCTTGCTTTCACTTCTCGCACAGCGGGACGATGCGACAGGAGCCATGGCAAGGGATAGGGCCGCAGTGGAGCGTCTGATTGATGAGACCCGCCAGCGCGGATATGGCATCAGCGATGGTGATTGGCACCAACAGGCGCCCTTCGGAGCCGTTGCAGTGCCGTTGAAAAGCGGACGTCGTCTCATCGGGGGCCTGAACCTGGTCTTTCCCAAGACTGCGGTTGTCAAGGAAGAACTGCTTGAGCGCTATCTTCCGCGGCTCAAGAAGCTGGCCGTGCGCATGTGCAAGGATGTGGCACCGTGGCTGGATTAGGCCTCGGACCAGATACCTGGGAACACTGCATCCGTGTATCCGCTGCAATCCGGTGTCCGCCTTGCGGGAAGTCTCTTCAAAGCGTCCTCAGAAACTCAGCAGGCACGCATGGCCAGCCCGTTCATGCCGGAGTCCTCCATCGCTCGGGCCAGATCCGAGATCAGATCCTGCGGCTCCTCCAGGCCGATATGCAGTCGCACGACCGAACCGCGCCGACTCCAGTCCGCTACGCTGCGTGCCTGTGTCATGTGTGCCGCGATTGCCAGGCTCTCATAACCGCCCCATGAAGCCCCCAGCCCGAACAGTTGCAGGTGGTCGATGAAACGGTCCACGACCTCGGCCGGAATGCATGGTGGGAGTTCGAAGGAAATCAGGCCATTCGTGCCCGAACAATCCCTGCGCCAAAGATCATGTCCCTTGTGTCCGGGAAGTGCCGGGCAGAAAACGGTTTGTACTGCCGGCTGCTCTTCCAGCCAGCGGGCCACCGTCAAGGCATGTTCTTCATGCATGCGCAGCCTCGCCGACAAGGTGCGCAAGCCGCGCAGAACCAGCCAAGCATCATCGGGGCTCACACTCATGCCGAATGCGTCGCAACGGCTCGCCAAGGGCTCCCAGGCAGCCTGCGTGGTGGCAACCGTCCCCATCATGACGTCCGAATGCCCTGACAGATACTTGGTTGCGGCCATGATGGAGACGTCTGCCCCCAGGGACAGGGGACGATACTGCACCCCGGATCCCCAGGTGTTGTCGACCGCCACCAGGGCTCCGTGCGCATGCGCCATGGCCGCAAGTGCAGGTAGGTCGCACATTTCGTACACCAGGGAGCCTGGACACTCGGCATACAGCATTCGAGTGTTAGGGCGCATTTTGGCGGCGGCGTCGCTGCCATCGGCAGCAAAAAAGCTGTATTCGATGCCGTAGGGTTGCAGGAACTGCTCGGTCAGGTGCCGCACCGGCTGATAGGCGCTGTCAGTGATAAGGACATGATCGCCCGGCTTGAGGTAGCTGAGCAAGGCCATGCTTGCCGCGGCCAGCCCCGTAGGCAGAAGTCGGGTGCGGTAGGCGCCCTCGAGTTCACTGACCGCATCTTCCAGGGCAAAGCTGGTGGGCGTACCGCGCGCACCGTAGCTGAAGATGCGCTCTTGCCCTCGCCGGGCGCGCATTTCACGTTGCTGAAGGGTGCTCTCGAATACCACCGTACTGGCCCGGACGATGGGCGGATTGACGGGCGTACCGCCCGCATAGGCAGGCGACCTGCCCATGTGCGCCAGTCGCGTGCCCAGGCCTTCACTCGAAGCTTGCCGGTTCTTGGTCGTCATGTGATGCCCTGAATTCCTCGTCAATCCAGCTTGGCGCCGGAGAGTTTGACCACATAGCTCCAGCGCTTGATGTCACTGTTGAGCTGAGCCGCAAAAGCCTCGGGACTGCTCGCCACCACTTCGCTGCCCCCCTCGGTGACCAGCTTGCTGACCTCCGGCTTTTGCAGCGTCCTGACAATTGCCTCGTTCAGATAGGCCACGCGCTCGGGTGGCGTTCCTGCTGGCGCAAAAAAGCCGTACCAGTCTTCAAAAGTGGTGTTTTTATAGCCCAGCTCCTCCAGGGTCGGCACCTTGCCGAATACACCGACCCGTCGCGGGCTGGTCACTGCCAGGGCACGAATCTGCCCCCCCTGAATCATGCCCGCGACCGAGGAGGTCGAGGTAATCAGCACATCGACCTGCAGACCCAGCAAGTCATTGATGGCCGGGCCGGCCCCTTTGTAGGGCACATGGGTCATGGCCACATGGCTTTCCTTGCCCAGGACGACGCCTACCAGATGCGACAAGGTACCGTTGCCTGGCGTGGCATAGGTGATCTTGCCGGGTTCGGCCTTGGACTTTGCCGCCAGATCGGCGAAGCTTTTCAGAGGCGACCCTGCGGCAACCACAATCACAAGCGGTGCCGCATTGACCTGTGTGACCGGGATGAAGTTCTTGAGCGGATCAAAGCCCGGCGTCCTGTAGAGCGTAGGGTTCACGGCCATCAGCGAAACCTGCCCCGTCAATAGCGTGTATCCGTCCGCCTTGGCTTCCGTCACTGCTTTTGCGCCTATGTTGCCGCCCGCACCTCCCTTGTTTTCGACGACCGCAGGCTGCCCGGTGAGCTCTGGCAGGCGGGTGGCGACCCAGCGCGTGGTTGCATCGTTGCCTCCGCCGGGTGGAAACGGCGAGACAAAGCGGATCGGCTGACTTGGAAAGCCATGGCGTTGCGCCAGGGTTTGCGCCTGCACCTGCGCAACAAGCACGGCGCCCATGAGAACAACAGCCAAAGAACGAATGGCGAACATGATTTTCTTCCGTAGGGTGTGAAGCGGTTGGTGCGATCAGGCATCACTGGAGAGCGCAGCGACAGGAGACGGCAGATGAAATGCAGCGAGTTCCTGTGCATCGAGCTGCTGAACCAGACCGGTTTCCCAGGCCAGATATCGGCGAGCGGCATCCTTGTTTCCGTCGTGGCGGTCGTGCACGAAGAACAGGTAGTCAATGCAGTCGTGATCTGCGGGAAGGTTGGCACTCGCCTCCAGCGGCAAGCCGGCTTGCTGCCACGCGGCCATTCCCCCTTGCAGCAGCGCGGCGGGCTTCGGCAGCTCCAGCGACGCCCATTGCGCCAGCGCCGGCTCATCCGCCACCAGCACGATGGCGCGCGTTTCATCACGCAAGTTCCGGGCCAGACGCGAACGAATCGACCAGAGCGCACCCGGGACATGCGAGGCGCGATATTTCATGCTTGGCCGCAGATCAACCAGCAGGACTTCGTCGCGCTCAAGGCGGGACCGTAGCTCGGCGACCGTCACCAAGGGCAGTTCCGGTGCGGCAAAACCGGAGGCACTCTCCAGTCTCAGCCCGCTATGCAGTCCATCGACCAGCACGCTGGCGTCGTGCCCCATCTGGCGCAGCCAGCTGGCGATCACTGCAGCGCGTATGCCATCGCTATCGAATAGCACCAGGCGGGCGCCGCGGACACCGATGAACTGATCACCGGCCTGGACCAGTTGCCCCCCGGGAGTGTGCTGCGCGCCCGGCAGACTTCCGGCGGCAAATTCCTCGTGCGTGCGTACATCGCAGAGGAACAGGCTCCTGTCTCCCTCCGATGCCCATCGCGCAACCGTCCGAGCGGTCACGAAAGGCACTTCAAAACGATGCGCCAGCTGTTGCGCCTGCAGTTTGAGCGTGTCACTGCCCGAGTTGTCGGCATAGCGGCTCGTGCCTCCATGCTCCAGTGGCAGATCGTTCAGATACCAGCCTTGAGTGCCATTTTCCAGGGCATAGACAGGGTTGGAGATCCCCAGATTGATCAAGGTCTGGGCACCGAGTATGGAGCGCGTGCGCCCGGCACAGTTGATGATGACAGGCGTGCTGTCATCGGGCACCAGCGAGCGGATACGGTAGGCCAGTTCGCCGTTGGGGCAGCATACGGCACCGGGTATGTTCATCTTGTGAAACTCGGACACCGGCCGCCCATCCAGAATGACGAGCGGTTCTCGCGAGGCCTGCCTGGCGGCCAGCTCCTGCGCCGTGATGCGTGGCGTTCCATAGGCGTGCTCCACCAGCTCGCCGAACGTTTTGGAGGGAAGGTTCACGCCGGCAAACAGCACGTAGCCTGCGGCCCGCCAGGCTTTCGTGCCGCCTTCCAGCACATGAATATCGGTATAGCCCAGATCCTGCAAGCGCTGCGCCGCTCGCAAGGCCACGTTCTCCGTATCGATTTCTCCGCTGTCATAGACCACCACGCGCACGGACTTGCGCGGCACCAGTCGAGGCACATCGATTTCAAGACGGCTATAGGGCAAGGGAATGCCGTAGAACAAATGCGCTTCGCCATACTGTCCATGCTCACGCACATCCAGTACCGCGATTTCCCGGCCATCGTGAAGCCAGGACTTGAGAGTTGAGGCGTCGGCAAATTGCGTCATAACAGTTGATTTCTCGAATTTCAGGCAAGGCTGCGCCCACACACTTCCACGAGTGCGTCGCAATACAAGGGGGATAAGGTCTAGCGGCTCAGCAGCGCATCAGCGACGCGTCTGAACACCGATCGACATGGTCTGGCAGGTACCTGCCTGCAAGTCGTAGCTGGTGCGGGCATTGAGTGTCTCCAGCGCCCTGCCATACATATGCAGATGACGGATGACCTGCTCGCCCCGGATTTCCACGGAGTGAATATCCTCGGGCATCAGGGCAATACCGCGGCCTGGCTGCACGACCACCAGATCGACCTCTTCCAGCGTGCCCTTGCCTTGAACCGATCCATCGTCCGTGCGTTCGTAGACACGGTTGTGCTCCGTGCCCTCCACCGCTGCAATGCAGGCCCAGGTCGTGTGGTTGTGCGGCACGATGCGCTTGCCGGGGCGCATCACGTTCAGGTAAAGCGCGTAGCTCTGATCCGCATCTTCGGCAATCAAATAGCGTGCCTGGTGTTCACCCTCTTCGGGAGCAGGAAAGTCCTCGGCCCCCCAAAGCTGCTTTTGCCCGGCCAATTCCATTAGCCGCTCAAGAACTTTCTCAAGGCTCTGACGTGACGCTGGGTCATTGCCGATTGCACTCTTCATCGCCGAAATTGCCGCCTCGACGGCACTGTTACGTTGTTCTCTCATCGTGGACAAAGCAGACTCCTTGGTTGAATGACAACCAATGTAGCGGGCGACTCTAACGCAAACAATCCCATAAACTCAACCATATACTTAAGAGAAACTTATCTATGGACACACTGGATCTGGACCAGCTGCGCACATTGGCGACCATTGCCCGCCAGCAGAGCTTCGCTGCTGCCGCCGTGCAGCTGGGATGCACGCAATCGGCAATCACCCAGCAAATGCAGCGCCTGGAAGACAAGGTAGGACACACACTATTTGAAAAGCAGGGACGCCAAAAGCGTCTGACCGCGCACGGCCAGCGCCTGCTCGGCTATGCCCAGCGCATGCTGGCCATCCACGACGAAGCGATCAGCAGCCTCAGACACCATCATCTGGAAGGTCTGGTGCGCATAGGCGCTCCGCATGACGTTGCAGACACCGTGCTTCCTCCGGTGTTGAAAGAAATTGCCCTGAAATTCCCCGGGGTGCAGATCGACATCCACATGGAACGCAGCCCTTTCCTGATGGAGTCGCTGAAGCAGGGAGAACTGGATCTGGTGATCTCCAATCGCGACGACACCACATTCGAGAGCTTCCCGCTGCGCTCCAGCCCCACGGTCTGGTTGTGCGGCGCGAACTATGTGCACGATCCCGGCAAGCCCGTGCCCCTGGTACTGGCGAGTGGGCCGAGCATTTTCCGCCGCCTGGCTTGCGATGCTCTGGATGCGGCCGAAATCGACTGGACACCCCGCCATACCTGTACCAGTCTGGTCGGCATCCGCGCGGCATTGCGCGCCGACCTGGGAGTGACTGCGCGCGGCGTAGAGCAGCTGGACCCGGGCCTTCGCGTCCTGGGCAGCGGCGATGGCATGCCGCCGCTGCCGGACCTGGTCTACAAACTGTATATCCGCAGCCATGTGGTCAATCCGATCACACGCCAGGTATTCGAGAACCTCAAGGCTCGCATGTGGCTGCCCGGCCCTTGATCCCCGCCTTGAGCCTCGCTCTGCAGCTCCGTCAAGCGACGCTGCATGGGCTCGGGCTCGTTGCGAAAGCGCTGGAGCCCTTTGCCTGCTTCGCCCACGCGGCACAGTGCTCCTGGATGCTCTGGCAAACCAACGACAGGGGACGGCTCAGGGGCTTGTCCTTGCGCAACACCATGGCCAGCGTTCGCTCCAACCTGGGCGTCAGAGGGCACGAGACCAGGTCATCCCGAGCTCCTCGGCCTTGCATGGCCATTCGCGGAACCACGGCATAGCCCAAGCCGATGGCGGCCATCTCCTTGAGCGCCTCGACACTGTCCAGCTCCATCTGGGGATGCGGGACGTCACCGGCACGGCGCAGCCAGGCATCGACCACGCCGCGCGTACTGGCTGACTTCTGCAGGGCAAGCAGAGGCAGGGTGCTCAGCTCTCGGGCAGCAACCGCATCACTCGACGTCAGCATGTCCGGGCGGGCTACGGCGACCAGTTCATCGTGCAGCACGGGCGTCGCCAGCAAGGCACGACGATTGACTGGCAGAGTCACCAGAGCCAGATCCAGACTGTTGTCCTCCACGCGCTTCAGGCACTCGTCGGTATTGCCCGTGACCACCACAATATCGATGCCTGGATGGCGGATCCGTATCTGGCGCAGCACGGCGGGCAACAGGTAGAGGCACACTGTCAGGCCCGTTCCGATACGCACCTGTCCGTTCACCTCTCGAATATGCGCACTCATCGCATGTGCCAGACCTTCCAGCGCCACGGTCACCGCTGGCAGCTGCTCAAGCAAGGTCTGCCCCGCCGCCGTCGGAACGGCACGCCGCCCCACGCGCTCTATGAGGCGTGTGCCGAGCTGGCGCTCCAGTTGTCGCACCTGCAGGCTGACCGCCGGCTGGGATAGCTGCAACAGCTCCGCTGCCTGTGAAAAGCTGCGCTCCTGCACGACCAGGCAAAAGCTTCTCAGCAAGGTCAGGCCTGGGGCATTGGCCAAAGTTTCACTAATACCTTGCATAAACATCCAAAGATTCCTTGTGGGTCAATACCCGGCGAAGATTACTCCATGCAGAATGTATCTACCTCCTCCCGCCCATCCCCGGCCCTGCTGCCGATTGACGGCGACCGCCTGTGGCGTCGACTTGAAGAGCTCGCCGGATTCACCCGCCCCGATATACCCTGGACCCGCCGTGCCTTCAGTCCCGAGTACACGGCCGCACGAACCTGGTTACGCGAAGCGTTCGAGGCCGCAGGCCTGCAGGTCCGCCTGGATGCGGCCGGCAACCTCATCGGTCGACGCCCGGGCCGCTGCGATGACCTCAAGCCCCTGGCCACGGGTTCGCACACCGACACGGTGAACGCCGGCGGACGCTTCGACGGCATTCTGGGGGTGCTGGCGGGCCTTGAAGTGGCACATGCACTTCAGGAGGCGGACATCACGCTGAAGCACCCGTTCGAGGTGATCGACTTCCTCTGCGAAGAGCCCAGTGACTACGGCATCTCCTGTGTCGGAAGTCGGGCGATGGTCGGCCAGCTTGGCGCAGACATGCTCGCCGCCAGCGACGGCCAGGGCGACACCCTGGGCCAGGCCCTGCAACGCCTGGGTGCCCGCCCGGAGGCTCTGGCCGAAGCCGACCGCCGCCAGCAAGGCTTTGCCGCCTTTGTAGAGCTGCATATCGAACAAGGGCCCATGCTGGAGCGTGAAGGCCTGGCCATCGGTGCGGTGACCGACATCGTGGGCATACGCCGCGCTCAGTGCTTCTTCGACGGCCGGCCCGATCATGCAGGGACCACGCCCATGCATGAACGCAGCGATGCTCTCGTGGCTGCGGCCATAGTGATTCGCCAGGCCCAACGCCTGGCGCTGCAGTGTAGCCGCAGCACCACTCACTACGTCGTTGCCACGGTTGGTCGCTTGAACGTCTCGCCCAACGCCAGCAACACCGTGCCTGGCCGGGTGGACCTGATGCTGGAAGTGCGCAGCAACCACGCCCCCTTGCTGCAGGAATTCTGGGACACGCTGGCGCGGCGCTGTGGCCCGGCCATCGAACGACTGCGTGTGCTATGGCGGGTGGAGCACCGCACCCATGTGGACCCCGTCCCCTGCGCACCGGAGATCACTGCGGCCGTGGAGCGATCCGCGCGTGGACTGGGCCTGGGCTGTCGGCGCATGCCGAGCGGAGCCGGCCACGATGCCATGTATCTTGCCCAAGCCGGATGCTCGGGAATGATCTTCATCCCCTGTCTTGAGGGGCGCAGTCACAGCGCTGCGGAGTGGGCGTCCCCTGGGCAGGTCCTGGCCGGCACCCAGGTGCTGGCCGCCACCCTTCTGGACCTGGACGGACAGATGGATTGACGGCGCCCCCCGAGCTCCGGGCGGAGGCCGATGTTCCGGATACCAGCTCCGGCCATGCGTGCGCGGCGGGGCCGCTTCGCAGTCGCCCCTGGAGCAATGGTCGGCTTTTCGGCACAGGACGGCTCTCTGGCTTGCACTGGCCAAGGCTGCGCTGTTGGAAGACCCGGCCCGGAATGCTGGGTATCATTTCGCCAGTGCCGCTGCATCACAGAGGGCTTGCTCGGCAAGCTCAAGCCGCCGCATCCGGCCAGGTCCTTGAGATCCGTTTCAAGACAGTCATCTTCGCTTTACTTCGCCTTTCGTGTCATCTCCAGAACGCCAGGGATTCATTCTTACCCGCAACTGGCGGGACACACCGGCGGGTGCCGAGCTTGAATACTGGCTGGCCACGGATGACGGCCCGCTGAAGGTACTTGTGACCGCTCAGACCTCCGTGGCCTTCGTCGAGACGCGGCACAGAGCCGCAGTGGATGCGCAGCTTTCAGCCACGCCTGGAGTCGCGTTGCGCGAACTCTCGCTACGAAGTTTTCAGCAAGAGCCGGTTCTGGGCATCTATGCGAAAAACTTCCGCCAACTGAGGCGGCTTGAACGCGCTCTCCAGCACAAAGGCATCCCGCTTCTGGAGGCCGACGTGCGCCCCCATGAACGCTACCTGATGGAGCGCTTCATCACTGCAGGCGTCACGGTACACGGCGGCCGCACCGAAAATGCCGCGCTGCTGGACTGCCGGCTGGTCCCGGCACCCGATTTCAGACCCGCACTCAAAGTGGTGTCGCTGGACATCGAGACGAGCCAGCACCAGGATCTGTATTCCATTGCCCTGGACGGCATGGCAGAGCGCGTGGTGTTCATGCTCGGGCAGCCCGCTTGCGGGCATGAACCGGCGACGGGCTTTGCACTCGTGTACTGCTCCAGCCGCCAGGAGATGATCTGGCATCTCAATGACTGGTTTGCGCGCAACGACCCGGATGTCATCGTTGGCTGGAATGTCATTCAGTTCGACCTGCGCGTGCTGCAAAAGACGGCGGACGACTGCGCGATGCCTTTGCTGCTGGGGCGGGAGCGAACGCCCATCGCATGGCGCGCACACCCGGGCAAGCAAGGCTATCTTTTCGCGCCCATGCCAGGCCGGGCGGTGATCGATGGCATCGAGGCGCTCAGGGCCGCCGTCTGGAGCTTTTCCTCCTTCAGCCTCGAGAATGTCTCTCAGGAACTCCTGGGCGAGGGAAAGGAGATCGGAAACGAATACGACAAGATGGCAGAGATTGAGCGACGCTTTCGGCAGGACAAGCCTGCGCTCGCCAGCTACAACCTCCGGGACTGCGAACTCGTGCTGCGCATCTTCGAAAAGGCGAAGCTGCTGCAGTTTGCCATGGAACGAGCCCATGCCACGGGACTTCAGCTCGATCACTTCGGAGGCTCCATCGCCTCGTTCAGCCACCACTATCTGCCGCGCATGCATCGCCTGGGCTATGTGGCTCCCAACGTAGGCGATATCCAGGGCAAGTCCTCACCGGGCGGCTATGTACTGGACTCCAAGCCCGGCTTCTATGACTCCGTGGTGGTGCTCGACTACAAAAGCCTCTATCCCTCCATCATTCGAACCTTTCTCGTGGATCCAGTGGGGCTTGCCGAAGGCTCTCATGCCCAAGACTCCCAGGGGCTCATCAAGGGTCCCCTGGGCACGCTGTTCTCACGCGAGAAGCATGGCCTGCCTGAAATCGTGACCCGTCTGTGGCAAGCCCGCGACGAGGCCAAACGCGTCAAGAACGAACCCTTGTCCCAGGCCCTCAAGCTGGTGATGAACTCGTTCGCGGGAGTGCTGGGAGCTTCGGAGTGCAGATTCTTCAATCCCAAGCTGATTTCGGCCATCACCTTGCGCGGCCATGAGATGGTGAAGCTCACCCGCGACCTGGTCGAGCAACGCGGCTACGAAGTCATCTACGGGGACACGGACTCCATTTTCATCTGGCTCAGGCGCCCCCATACCAACGAGGAGGCGCACGCCGTCGCGGCGGAGCTGGCCAGAGACATCAATGCCTGGTGGACGCAAACCCTGAGACAGGAGCAGGACCTGGAGAGCTTTCTCGAAATCGAGTTCGACACACACTACAAGAAGTTCTTCATGCCCACCATCCGGGGATCGGACGTCGGCAGCAAGAAACGCTACGCCGGCCTGAGCATCGACCTGGCGGGCAAGGAAACGATGATCTATCGAGGTCTGGAGATGGCACGCAGCGACTGGACGCCGCTGGCCAGACAGTTCCAGGAGGGCTTGCTCTCCCGCGTCTTCCAGGCCGCCCCTTACCGCGAGTTCGTCATCGAATACGCCCGAGCGACCCTGGAGGGCAGGAAGGATGAGCTGCTCATCTACCGCAAGCGCCTGCGACACCGACTGGATGCCTATGTGAGCAACGTGCCGCCGCAGGTGCGTGCCGCTCGCATCGCGGATGAGTACAACGACCGCCTGGGCAGGCCCCGGCAATACCAGAACGGGGGCTGGATCCAGTACCTCATGACCAGGAATGGCCCCGAGCCCCTGGAAATCCGCCGCTCGCGCATCGATTACGAACACTATCTGGCGAAACAGATCAAGCCGATCGCCGACTCGATCCTGTTCCCCCTCGGCGAGGACTTCGCCACCCTGACCTCCTCTCAGCGGGAGCTCTTCGAATGATGCAGTCCCTGGCCTGGAGTGTCTAGACTTTGGGGAAAGGAAGCTCTCGTGGGGTATGTCCGCTCAGACTGGCGACCGCATTGGCAAAGGCCGGTGCCAGCGGCGGCACACCTGGTTCACCCATGCCGGTCGGGGCGTCCGCACTGGGCACGATATGCACGGCGATCGCAGGCATGTCCGTCAAGCGGGCCACGGTGTAATCATTGAAATTGCCCTGCTCCACCTGGCCATCCTTGAAGGTGATCGCAGCACCGGGCAGGCACATGCCAAGGCCCATCAAGGCTCCACCCTGTACCTGCGCCTCCACGCTGCGAGGATTGACCGCCAGATTGCAATGCACGCCGGCGGTGACCGCGTGCAACTTGGGAACGCCCTCAGTCACGGATGCCTCCACCACATAGGCCACCACCGAGTCGAAGGACTGATGCACGGCCACCCCCCAGGCCCTGCCCTGCGCCAGCTGCCGCTTTCCATAGCCCGACTTTTCCACCGCCAGCTGCAGCGCTGCCTTGTGGCGTGGATGCCGGTCGCCAAACTGCTGGAGCCGATATGCGACAGGATCCTGCTTGACTGTCCGCGCAATCTCGTCAATCAGGGTCTCCATCACATAGGCCGTGTGGGTCGATCCCACGCTACGCCACCAGAGCACCGGTGCATTGAGTTCGGGATGATGTACCGACAGCCGCATCGGCAGCTCATACGGCTCCTTCATGCCTTCGACCGTGGTGGTATCCACGCCGTTCTGGAGCATGAAACCTTCAAACGCCGTGCCCTTGGCAAGCGACTGGCCCACGATCACATGGTCCCAGGCAACCACCCGCCCCGTCTCGTCGAAACCTATTTCGGCGCGATGCACATGCATGGGCCTGTAATAGCCCCCTTTGACATCGTCCTCACGGCTCCAGATCATGCGCACCGGGGCGTCAATGCCAGACGCCCCGGCAGCCCTGGCAATCTCGCAGGCCTCGGCCACATAGTCGCTGCGCGGGTTGGCACGGCGCCCGAAGCCACCGCCTGCCATCTGCACATGGACGCGGACATTCTGCGGTGCCACACCGAGCACGCGCGCAGCCGTTGCCACTTCCCAGCCCGGAGCCTGCGTACCCAGCCAGAGCTCGACCCTGGCGTCCTTGCCCGCTCCTGTCACACGGACCGTGCAATTCAGCGGCTCCATGGGAGTGTGGGCAAGATAGGGGAATACATACTCGGCACTGATTCTGTGCGCTGCACCGCGAAGCGCCGAGACATCGGCATCAAATTTCAGCGCACCGGGCCGCCGGGCAAGGTCGCGATACTGAGCGAGCTGCCGAGCCGAATCGACCTTGCCGACCGCGCTGCTGTCCCATTGGACTTTCAAGGCATCGCGTCCTTGCTTGGCAGGCCAATAGCCATCGGCCAGCACGGCGACCAGCTCGCCTCCCCACACACTGGGCACACGCAGTACCGCGCGCACGCCCTTGATGGCCTTGGCTGCCGCATCGTCCACTGACTGGATCCTGCTGCCATACACCGGCGGATGCGCCACCACTGCTGTCAGCATTCCAGGCAGATGCATGTCGATGCCGTAGGACTGCCTTCCGCTGGACTTGGCACGCGCATCAAGCCGGCCGGTAGCCCGGCCGATGATGCGAAAGTCCTTGGCGTCCTTGAGCACCACATGCTGCGGAACCGGCATCTTCATGGCTTCATCGGCCAGCTCGCCGTAAGCCAGCTTCTTGCCCTTCGGGCCGATCACCTGCCCAGCCTGGGTGCGCAAGGACTGCGGGTCCGCTCCCCAGCGCCTGGCCGCCGCGGCCAGCAGCATGGCGCGGGTACGCGCACCCAGCTCCCGGTACTGGGCATAGGAGTTCTTGATGGCCGTGGAGCCGCCCGTCAAGTGCATTCCCATGACCGGGTCCACATAGGCGGGATCGGCATTGCCGTGCACGCCCTGCACCTTGGACCAATCGGCGTCCAGCTCTTCGGCCAGCACCATGGGCAGGCCTGTTTGAACGCCCTGGCCGAATTCCAGACGATTGATCGTGATCGTGACCTCACCATCTCGCCCGATCTTCACGAAAGCCGAGGGCTGCTGTGTGGGTTTGAGCGCACCGGCAGCCGCCTGCTCGTCGCTCCCCGTCTGGGCTGGTGCAGCGGCGGGGAATATACCCAGCGCAAAACCCGAGGCCGTCGCCAGCTTGAGAAACTCGCGTCGCTCGAGCTTCGGTCCGGCATCCGGCGTGGCAGCGGCAAGTGTGCGCAGGCCTTGGGGCAGGTCTGCAAAAAAATGCTGAGGAACAGGCATGGGATGTACTCCTTCTTCTTCAGGCCGACAGGTCTTTGGCCGCATCGTGGATGGCTGCACGGATGCGTGCATAGGTTCCGCAGCGGCAGATATTGCCCGCCATGGCTGCATCGATATCGGCATCGCTGGGCCGGCGGTTGCCCTTGAGCAACGCGATGGCGCTCATGATCTGCCCACTCTGGCAATAGCCGCATTGCGCCACGTCGTGGCGCACCCATGCATCCTCCACAGCCTTGCCTACCTTGTCTGCAGCCTGCGCCTCGATGGTGCTGATCTTCTGCCCCTGCGCTGCCGAGATGGGCGTGATGCACGATCGTATGGCCTGTCCGTTCAGATGGACGGTGCATGCACCGCAAAGGGCCATGCCGCAACCAAACTTGGTTCCGGTCATACCCAGCGTGTCACGCAAGGTCCAGAGGATGGGCGTTGAGGGATCCACATCGGCCGATACGGGCTTGCCGTTGAGAGTGAATTTGACAGGCATGGGGGCTTTCTTCTGGACTTTTCGACACGGGAACTACCGCACCAGCATGGGGGCACGAAGCAGGAGCAGTGTGCGCCAGAGAATGCAAAAGAAAAAGCCACGCAATCTATCTATGTTATTAAGCTTTACTTAAAAATAGACCGCATGAAGCCCGAAATTCTCGCCTCTCTGGCAGCCTTTGAGCAGGTGGCCCAGCATCGCAGCCTGACCTATGCGGCCCATGCCATGGGAGTCACGCCGGCTGCGCTGTCCCAAACCATCAAGAAGCTGGAAACCCGTCTGGATGTCCGCCTGTTCGATCGAACCACGCGCAGCGTCAATCTGACGGAGGCAGGACGAAGCTATCTGGAGCGTATTTCACCGGCCCTCATCAACTTGCGCGAGGCGACCGAGGATCTTCAGCTCCAGGCCGGCGTAGAAGGGGGTAGCTTGCGCCTGACCATCTCCCACCCTGCCGGCAGGGTGCTGGTCGAACCCATGCTCGCGGAATTCTTTGCACACCATCCGCACATCCATGTCGAGCTGGTCTACGACGACGGCTTCGTGGACATCGTGCGCGAAGGTTTCGACATCGGTATCCGCAATGGCGAATCGCTGGAGGGCGATATGGTGGCGATGCCGCTCACGCAGGATCTGACCATGTGCTTCGGCGCATCCCCTGCCTACCTCCAGACACATGGCACTCCGCAGCACCCCGACGAGCTGGAGCGGCATCAGTGCATCAACTACCGCATGAGCAGCAGCGGCGCCGTCTACAAATGGGAATTCAATATCGGCGGAAAACTGAGCGAGCGCGCCGTGAACGGCCCGCTGACCGTCAACCATGGCGAGACGGGCATGCGCGCGGCCCTCGACGGCATCGGTCTGATGACCGGCTGGCGCGAATCCATGAGCGACGCCTTCGAATCCGGCCAGCTGATCGAGGTGCTGAAACCTTATCGGGCGAGCTTTCCCGGCTTTTATGCCTATTACCCGCACCGCACGCACCTGCCTCTCAAGACCCGGATATTTCTTGACTTCCTGGCCCGCCATGTACAGCGAAGCGGCTTCTCCAGTTCGGCGAAAGAGACATGACGACCCTGACCGAAGCCCGGCCGGGCCGGCCTGCTCGCGCTGTGACGCACTGCTTGTCCGAACGGCACCAGGGAGCTGCTGCAGGCAGCGGGCAATCCCTCACCAGGGACCGACTCGATTTGCCGCTTGCCCTCGCTCCACCGCTTCGAGAGCTTGAAGGTGACGTAGGCGTGCAAACGGTCTTCCGGCCAGAAAGTGCTCTCGATCAGAATTCACGCGCCGCTGCGTGATTTCTCAAGAATGGCGACACACAGGAAGAAGCACAGACGCCATATCCATGAATGACCCAAGTCCATGTCTGCCAATGCCCCATTGCGTGGATACACCGGCATCGCAGGAAGCGGCCCTCCTACGCAATCCCGGCCTCTTGCGGGCCGGAAAAAGTCCGCGTCGCCTATGGCCGGACGTGTCTCAGCCCTGAGGCATCTGGCTCATGTCCATGAACATGATCTCCCAGATGTGGCCGTCTACGTCCTCGAAGCTGCGCCCGTACATGAAGCCATGGTCTTGCGGGGGATTCACGTCCGCCTTGCCCCCGTGGGCGGAAGCAGCCTCGACCATGACGTCGACAGCCGCGCGGTCGTCGGCACTGAGGCACAGCATGACTTCGCTCGAAACGTGTGCGTCGACAATCGGCTTCTGGGTAAACGTGGCCCATTTCGCGTGCGTGAGCAGCATCACATAGATGCTGTCGGAAATGACCATGCAGGCGGCGGTGCCGTCGCTGAACTGCGGGTTGTGGACGGCGCCGATTGCGTCATAGAAGGACTTGGCTTTCGCCAGGTCGGCGACGGGCAGGTTGACGAAGATTTTCTTGGACATGTGAGACTTTCAAGGTCTGGTTGAGAAAGAATCTTCAGGCATCGGCGAGCGACGTCAACCACAGCGCCCAGGCGCTACATGCTGGATGCGGGACGGTCTTCCTGCCCCTCGCAACCACCGCGCCCCCGTCGCACAGCAGGCGGGTTGCCTGTGGAGACATCATATCCAGCGGCATTCATGGCAGATATGTGCCGAGGTGTTCAACGCCCGTGTTGCATCGACTGCGTGCGCGCTGCGGCGAGCGCGAGCGCGGGTGCCGGATGCCGGAGGACGAATGCACACCCGTACGGCCCCCGGCGGACAATCGACTCGGCGACAGGCCTGGATCAATGACGTGCCGGATACCGGGGAGCTTGATCGAGGCATGTCCCTCGGCTCGCCCGGCACGCACGTCGAGCACAGCGATGCAGTCACCAGATGACAGGCAAGCACCCCCTGCGCAGCGCCGAGTCTCGAGAATTGCACCCGGCAGGAGACAGCGAGCCCGCATCGGTCTGGCGGTTCAATCCTGGGACAATGAACCCGCGAGGCACGTCAGCAAACAGGCCAGAAGCCGCCCGGCAAGAGCCGCCCTGGCGAGGCTATGCGCCCGCTCTCCTTCGGAAGACACCGCATCGTGCGACCCTGGCTCTGTTCGAGCACCGGCCCAGGCGCCGTGAAGCAGCCAGGGCCGGATACCGAATCGTCACGTCAGGGATGGGTCACGCTGATGCCGAAGCTGTCGCGGCCATCGGGTACGCCGGAGACGGAAATGCCGATGCCCAGGGGCATGACGATCGCCGCGCGGTAGTTGACGGTGGTGATGCCATCGTTCAGCACGCTGCTGCCTGCCGGCTTGTAGCGCAGCCCGTCCCGGGGCTTGTTGATGGTGAATCCATCGACACGCCCATCGGAGCCGCGCTTGCGCGTGTAGCTGCTGGTGGCCGCGTCAACGGTCTGGATGGTCATTGTGGTGTCAGTCGGGCTGCCGCTGACTGCACCGCCAACCACCGTGAAGTCCCAGAACTTGTCCACCTGGTTCACGACAGGCAGGCTCGTGGCCGATTGCCTGGCCATGGTGCCCAGGCCGTTGGAGTCACTGTTCTTGCCGAGCACAAACACGACCAGCTTGCCTTCGCCGTTCTTGAACGGGAACAGCCGTGTTCCATAGCCATCGACCCACCATGTACTGCTTGCATCACCCGCGATGACAGTGTCTCGCCCATGGTGGCTGCCGCCATTGCCGTCCGTCCAATCTTGGTCGTTGATCCCATCAGCCCAGGGTAGGCAGGCATCAAGTGCGGCGCAGTCGGCACCGTAGGTCACTGCACCGCCGGCATTGCGGGTTTGCACCGCATAGCCCACGCCCTGGGTGGAGGAATTCACATCGTGGTTGCCGTACCAGAGGATGTTCCAGGTGCCTGCGAATTCGCTGACGGCAGTCTTCTGCGAGGGCACCAGTACAACGGGGACTTTGTTGTCCGTGGGCACGGCCACGCCGACACCAGACTTCGCGAAGTAGAAGTCCGCCACACTCGAAGTAAAGTGGCAGTTGCCGGCATCCGTGAGAGCGAAGGTTCCCGAGTTCAGGGCAATCGTCAGCTTCGCGGCATCCACGGTCACCAGCTGAGCGGCCTCGGTGATCGTCGCCAGGCTTTTGTCCAGTGCGTGGTATTGGCCACTTTTGAGACCGGTGCAGGTGCTCGCTGCAGGAGCCAGCATGGTGGTGATGGAGGCCGGGGTGGCATCGCTGCTGGCCACCGCAGTGGACAGCTCTTTCAGGCTGGTGCCTGAACTGCGCAGCACGCCAGCCAAGGCATCCAGAGCCACGTCGTAGGCATTGCCGCTACTGCTGGACGTGGCGGGCACCAGCGCCCCCACGAGCAGATCACCGACATTGGCCACGTTGACGCCCGCATTGCTCAAGATGTTCAGCACCGCTGTCTGTGCCGAGCTCACGCTGGCGGCGGTCACGCTGCTGGCAGCGGCGTTGAGATTGGCAAAAAACGACGCAGGATCGGTACCGGCAAGTTTCGCCACCAATAACTGTGTCAGCGGGGTGATGTTGGCCGTCTGGCTGGTGCTGGCCGTGGCTGAGGGGGTGGTGACCGAATACAGCACAGTGTTGCCATCGGCGCTGGTGGCCTTCAGCGCGCAAGGCAAGGTGACGTCCGTCAGGCTGGCGCTATAGCTCCCGTTGGCGGCGGTCGTGGCCGAACCGGAACCTTTCGTGCAACTGATGCTGATGGCGGCACCGCTCATGGCGGCGCCAGTGGCAGCAGTGCCCGAAAACGTGGTTGTGGTTTTGGGCACAGGCGTGTCGCTGCCGCCGCCGCCCCCGCCCCCGCAAGCACTCAAGCCTAAAAGCATTGAGGTGGACAGGGAGATGGCTAAAAGTCGAGGCTGTCTCATGAATTGGCTCTCTCGGTGGTTTGTTAGAGTGATTTTTTCTACGCGTGGAGCCGCATGTTGCGTTCATCCGGCAAACGCGCGCGACCAATAATACATAAATTGATTCAATTTGAACCATTTTGAAACATATCGATCGGACGCTGCCCATTGACTCGATTTTCATGAATGCGTCCCTCGAAACGGTTCCACGCCCTGCGAAGCGGAAACTCGCGCAACGAGGCTGGTGACGCCAGGTACCGGGACGCGCATTCAAGGCCAAACGGCGGCTCTCCACGCCAGGCTACGAGCCCCACTCATCCAGACCCCCTTCCGCAGACAACAGAACCATGCGCACGGCATCAAACCTCTGCGCAGGGGTTCATGCTGACCTCACGCTCCCGGCCAATGGCCAATGGCCGATGGCGAGCGGAAACCGCCGCCTCCTGCACCGTTGCTTCAGACCGAGAGTCTGCGGTTGCCATCACCAGGCGCACTGACCGGACGAAGTCATGTATCGCTAGGCTCTCGGGGTCGGCGCTATGTTGATGACAGTCGTGCAGGAGGACGGGTTCGACATCTCCGCGATGCCGCGCCCACGAACGACAATCCTTGCACTGCAGGAAGATTCCGCTCTTGAGAAAAGGTTGCGAGCGTCCCGGGGGATCCTGGCATGGCAAGCGGCCGCAACGGCCAACGCATCGACCAGCGTTCGGGTCGATCGTTGCACCGCGTCATGGGCGGATGGCCCAGCCTTACCGGACTCCATGGCCTGCTGCGCATTCGTGCTCCCCCGGACGGATTAGCGTCGAGGGACCGCACGTCACGATCTTTATTGCGCGTGTGACTTGCAGCCACCGATGCATGCGGTTCAACTACCTCGGGTGTTTCGGCTGTCTGAGACCTCCGCGGCCATTCCCGCATCCAACGCCTGGCGGCCTTGCAGCCACCCTGGAAGCGGTCTGGCGACCTGGAGATTGATCAGCTTGCGCATCGTCACTGCTGCATCAGCCCCGCTGCATTGATGGTCTTCGCATAGAAGGGGCGTTCAGCACGCAGGCTTTGGGCGAGATCCCTGGAAGTACCGCCCGCCACCTTGAAACCGAGCTTCTCCAACTGCGCGCGGACATCGGGAGCCTGCAATACCGCACGCATGTCGCTGTTGATTTTCTCGATGACCTGCCGAGGCGTACCTGCCGGCGCGAAGTATCCCTGCCAGCTTTCGACGGCAAATCCGGGCACGCCCGCCTCCGCCACCGTTGGCACATCGGGCAGGGCTTCCGATCGGTACGGCGTTGTCACAGCCAGAGCACGCAGCTTGCCGGCACGCACGTACTCGGTCACCGCAGCGAGCGTGATCAGGGTAGCGTCGGCATGACCGCCCAGCACATCCAGCGTCGCGGGCCCTCCGCCAGAGTATGGGATGTAGTTGACCCGCGCCCCCGTCCTTTGGGAGAGAATTTCGTGCGCCACGTGGGCAATGCCGCCGTTGCCGGGCAGTGCCACGCTGATGCTCTGGGGCTTCGCCCTGGCCTGCGCGATGTATTGGTCCAGGGTGTGCAGACCGGTGGAGGGGTTGACCACAAGCACCTGAGGGTTGACCACCGCCTTGATGATGGGCGCGAAGCTCTTTTGCGAGTCGTACGGCAGCTTGGCGAACAGAAGGCCGTTGAGCGTCATTCCTTCCCCCTGCTGCAGCAGGGTGTGGCCATCAGGCGCGGCCTTGGCGGCCTTGGCCGCACCGATGGTGCCGCTGGCACCCGGCACGTTCTCGACCACCACCGACTGGCCCCACAAGGTGCCCAGCCTGTCGGCCAATGTGCGCGTGAGTTTGTCGGCGCTGCCGCCTGGCGCGACCGGAACGATGATGCGCACCGGCTTGGTCGGCCAGGGAATCGCCGATGCATCCGGTTCGGCATATGACGCCGTAGCGGCCGCAGCCATCAGGATCAAGGGAAGCTTTGCGGCAACGCGCATCAGTGTGGTTCGGGAAACAGGCATCGAGAGCAATCGAAAAGAGCTATGACTGCTCGCCAATCTAGGCATTGCACCCCTGCGAGGGAACGAAGTTCTGCGCATATCGATCAGCGGAATTCTTCGTTGCAGGCACGCAGCCCCGAGCCTACCGTGGCGTACCTGTTCCAGAACGCCTTCGCCCAGGCCCACCCGATACCATGCCCCAGCCTCCTCTCTCCCCCGATTCCGACGACACCCGAAGCCACCGCGCCGCAGCAGTGGCTCACTTCATCGACATCGCCCGACAACTCGTGCCCGACCCTCAGAACGCGACACGCGAGCAATTGCAGGCCGTAGCCCGGCACCTGGAGGCACTGGGCCGGCAAACCGCGCTTTTCCCGCCAGGAGACTTCCCGGTGACGGACGCAGAACCCGCTGTGGTGTACCGCCTGAGCGAGGACGCCGACGGGCACTACGCACTGTATGCATCCGCCGGACTGCCGGGAAAGGCTGTGCCGCCGCACGATCACACGACCTGGGCCATCATCGCCGGCGTGCATGGCGTAGAGCGCAACGTGTTCTACCGCCGCGACAAGACCTCCGATCCGACTCGTGACACACTTGTCTCCGAACACACGGTGGATGTGATTCGCGACAGCTCGGTGATCCTGAGCCCCAGCGACGTGCACACCATCGAGCTCGTCGGCGAGCAGGCAAGCCTGCACCTGCATTTCTATGGCCGCAGCTTGGACCACATGCCCGGGCGCGTGGTGTTCGAGGGCCGCAGCGGTGGCAGCTTCCGCACCTTCGCCCCGCCGGGCGGCATTCGCCATGCCGTCATCACGCCGCACTCTCTGAAGGCGGCGCTTGCCGACGGCGCCGAGATCGCCCTGCTGGACGTCCGGGATGCCGGCGTCTTTGCCCGCCGCCACATTCTGTTTGCCGCCAGCGCGCCACTGTGGCGATTGCCACTCGAAGTCGATCGACTTGTGCCACGTCGCAGTACACGCATCGTGGTGACGGACAGCGACGAAACCCTGGCGCACACCGCTGCACACCAGCTCATCCGCCTTGGCTGGACCAACGTGTCGGTGCTGGCCGGCGGCGTGGACGGCTGGGCCGCCTCGGGATACGAGATCTTCCGCGGCACCAACGTTCCCAGCAAGGCCTTCGGTGAAGTGATCGAGCACGAGAAGCACACGCCATGGATCACCTCCGGGGAGCTCGAAGAGCGTGTCCAACGCGGCGACAATCTCGTCGTGGTGGACAGCCGCACCCCCGAGGAGTTCGCAGACTTCAGCCTCCCGTTCGCAGTCAGCCTGCCCGGAGCGGAACTGGTTTACCGCATTGGCGAGATCGCCCCCGACCCGGACACCTTCATCGTCGTCAACTGCGCCGGCCGCACACGCAGCATCGTTGGCGCGCAGACACTGATCGACGCGGGCATCCCCAACCGGGTGGCCTCGCTGCGCAACGGCACCATGGATTGGCTGCTGACGGGCCGCGAGCTGGCCCATGGCCGCCGCACGCCGCTGCCCGAACCAGCCCCCGACACCCTGGCTGGCGCACGCGAACGGGCCGAAAGCGTGGCCCGACGCGCCGGCGTACAACGAATCAGTGCGGCCACGCTGGAACGCTGGCTGGACGAGGCCCGGGAACGCACGGTCTACCGCTTCGACGTTCGCACCCAGGCAGAGTACGAGGCTGGCCACCTTGATGGCTGGCGCTGGGCCCCTGGCGGGCAGCTGGTGCAGGCGACCGATGAGTACGCTGCCACGCGCGGCGCGCGCATCGTGCTGGCAGACTGGGACGGAGTGCGTGCACTGACCACCGCGGCCTGGCTGGCACAACTTGGCTGGGAAGTAGCCGTGTATACGCCGCAAGGCCATGGACCCGGTGCCTTCCGAGTCACCGGCCCCGAGCCGGTGCGCGTGCTGACCCCCGACCCGCCGGCGCCGCACGTCGCACCGCCGCAGGCCGCTGCGTTGGCCGATGCAGGCCGAGCAGCGATCTTCGATGTGGAAAGCCGCGCTGCCTACGAAAAACGCCATGTCGCCGGGGCACGCTTCGCCGCCCCCGGCAGGCTGGCCGAATTTATCGCAGCGCTGCCACAAGAACAGGTCGTGCTGCTGACATCGTCGGATGGCGTGCTGGCGCAAAGCGTGGCATCTGGCATCGCGCACGCGACACGCAACAGCCAGGTCCCGCAGCGCGACATCCGAGCCATCAGCGGCGGCACCCGCGCCTGGCTCGCTGCAGGTCTGCCCACAGACCAGGGCGGCGAAAGCGTACTCACCGGTGACGACGACCATGCCTACAGCCCCTATCTGCACCGCGATCCGGCACTGCGCAACGCCGGCTTCACCGACTACCTGGACTGGGAGCTGGGCCTGGTGGCGCAACTGGAACGCGAGGGGCACACAGGCATCCAGCTGGTCAACTGAACGACAGCGGCCCCCGGCCGCCTCACGGCCTCTTGGGCGCGCGGGCCGCGCCCCTCAGGTCGGAGCCGAGAGCGTTTCATCGACGGCTATCGCAGGCGACTCCCGGTCTGCACCCCAGGTCAATGAGGCCCTGACAGGTATGGCTCCGTCAGCCCATCTCTTGATCCACTTCCACGATCTCCGCGCAGACAGCGGTCCAATGACTGAACGGCTCTGATGGAATGGCCCTGCCGCCTTTGCGCAAGGGCGGCCATTTCGGAGAAAGCCTTCCGCCAGCAACCTGCGCGAAGCCCTGCCAAGCGACATCGCCTGGACCTCTCCTGCGGCACAGGGATGGACAGACGCCGGGCTTCGGGCGACGGGCAACACGCCGCTGCGGGCGGGGGACACCGACCCGATCGGGCAAGCTGCGCCCGGCGAGCCACGCGTGCTCCCTCTGTCGGCAGAAAATGCATAAGCAAGCGCGGAAAACTTCGTTGCCCCAGCCCGGACGACATCGCAAGATGGGCACTTGTTTTCCATTTGGCTCCCCATGTACTCCACCCGCCCCCCTGAGACTTCCCGCTTCCTCCCCGCCACCGCAGCACTCATCGTCGCGCTTGCCTGCAATGCAGCATACGCTGACGCCACACTGGACAAGATCAAGCAGCGCGGCAAGGTCAGCATCGGAGTGCTGGTCAATGGCGGCCCCTTCGGCTCCATCGACCCCTCCTCCCAGCAGCTCATTGGCTGGAATCCCGAGCTGGCACGCGCCGTGGCAAAGGGCCTGGGCGTGGAAGCCGACCTGGTCCAGGTGCAAACGGCCACGCGCGTGCAGTTTCTGCAGGCCGGCAAGGTCGACCTGCTGATCGCGTCGATGGAACTCAACCCCGACCGCGCCGAAGTGCTGGGCTATGCGCCCACGCCTTTCTACCGCGTGGGCGGCGCAGCGGCCGTGCGCAAGGACAGCGGGATCCACAAATGGGAAGACCTGCGCGGCAAAACCGTTTGCGTATCCCAGGGCAGCAGCTATTCAAAGCCTTTGTCCCAGGACTACGGTGCCCAGGTCCAGGGATATAAAAGCTCTTCTGACTCACTGCTGGCGCTCAAAGGGGGCAACTGCGTGGCCGCCGTGCACGACAGCACTCTCATCCACCCCCTGCTGCGCAGCAACCCCGAGTGGGCCCAGTACACGGCCCCGATCGCCAGCGAAGTGCTGCCTGCCCTGTCGGTGGTATGGACACGCAAGGGTGAGGCAGACACCATCGCCGCCGTCGACAAGGTGGTGCAGGACTGGCACCGTACAGGCTGGCTGATCGCCACCGAGAAACGCGTGGGCATTTCGCCCGCCAACCCGCTGCTGCCGGAACTGCAGGCCAAGTTCAAGACCGCCGCCGCTCGCTGACCCCACGGCTGCGGCCACTTTTCTACTGCCCCCTTCCTTTCTTCCGTATGTCGGAGGAAGGGTGGCCTGTTGCCTTCTTTCAGGATTTCCCATGTTTCTTCGACGCCCCCTTGCACTGACCTGCCTCAGCGCCCTGCTTGCACTGGCCTCCCCCGCCCATGCCGACGCCACCCTCGACAGGATCCAGCAACGGGGCAAGCTGTCCGTGGGGATCGACGGTGCGAGCCCGCCATTCGGCAAGCTCGACCCGGCCACAGGCAAGACGGGCGGCTACCAGACCGAACTGGCGGCCGACATCGCAAAACGCCTGGGCGTGACGCTCGAAACCGTGCCTGTGACCGCGTCGACGCGCGTGCAGTTCCTGCAATCGGGCAAGGTCGATCTCCTGATCGCGAACATCCAGTGGACCCAGGAGCGCAGCGAAATCCTGTCGTTCGCGCCCACGCCCTACGACCTGATCGGTGGAGCCGCCCTGGTGGCCAAGGCCAGCGGCATCACGAAGTGGGAAGACCTGCGCGGCAAAGTGGCCTGCGTCTCCCAGGGCAGCAACTTCGCCAGGCCCTTGGCCGAATCATACGGTGCCGTGGTGAAAGGCCTGCGCGGCATCCCAGAATCCTTGCTGGCCCTGAAAGGCGGCACCTGCGCAGCTTCGGTCCATATCCAGCCCGCCCTGCATGAAACCCTGAACGGCCCCCATGGAGGCGAATGGAAGGACTTTGCGCTGGTGGGCTCGCGCGACCAACTCATCCCTTCGCCCACCGTGATCTGGACCCGCAAGGGCGAAGCAGACACCCAGTCGACGGTCGACAAGGCCGTCCGGGAGTGGCACCGCTCGGGATTCCTGCTGCAGGTCGCACGCAAGAACGGCGTGCCCGACACCTGGATCGCCGAACGCCATCAGCGCGCGCTCAAGGGCCAGTTCGATCGTGCACCCTACGACTTCGCCGTCCATGCCGAGGCTCAGGCGGCCACCAGGAAGGAAGGAGCCAAGCCATGATCCGTCAACGCTTCCTGCACCTCAGCCTGGTTGCGGCCGCCGCCCTCTGCACGCTGGCCATCGCGCTGCCCGTCCAGGCCGATGCCACACTGGACAAGGTCAAGCAACGCGGCAAGCTGGTGGTGGGCGTGATGCTCTCGGGTCCCCCCTTCGGCAGCATCGATCCCTCCACACAGAAACACGTGGGCTACAACGTGGAACTGGCGGAAGGCGTGGCCAAGGGCCTTGGCGTGGCCGTGGAGACTGTTCAGGTCCAGCCGTCCAACCGCGTGCAGTTCCTGCAGCAGGGCAAGGTCGACATCCTCATCGCCAACATGCAATGGACCCAGGAGCGAAGCGAGATCCTGAGTTTTGTACCCACACCTTTCGAAGAGGTGGGCGGCGCGGCCATTGCCAAGAAAGGCAGCGGCATCGCCCAATGGGAGGACCTGCGCGGCAAGCCCGTGTGCCTGTCCCAGGGTAGCAACTTCACCAGGCCCCTGACCGAAAAGCATGGCGCCCAGATCAAGGCCTTCCGAGGCCAGCCCGAATCCCTGCTGGCCCTCAGGGGCGGCAACTGCGTGGCAGCCGTGCATGTAAGTCCCACGCTGCGCGAGCTGGTTTCCGGCAACCCCGACTGGAAGGACTACGCCATCGTATCGCCCAGCGACCTCATCCCTTCGCCCTCCGTGATCTGGCTGCGCAAGGGTGAGACCGACACCCTGGCCGCCATTGACAAGGTGGTGCAGGAATGGCACGGCACCGGCTGGCTGATCACCGTGGAGCAACGCCACGGCATGACCCCCACGCGACTTCTGCACCAGCTGCAGGCCAAGTACCGCAAACCCTGAGAGTGGCCATGTCCGAGGAAACCCGTTTCACTGCCGACAGCCTTCGCCATCAGACCGAGGCCATCCTGCACGCATGGGGAATGACGGATGCCACGGCTCGCACCACGGCCGCTCTCATGGTCGAGACCGACTTGCTCGGCGTGGAGTCTCACGGCGTGTCCATGCTGCCCCAGTACGACACGCTACGCACCAGCGGCCGCCTGAGACTGTCCGCACAGCCCCAGTTGCTGCGCGACGGCCCGGCCACAGCCCTGCTCGACGGCGGCGCCGGTCTGGGTCATGCGGTCTCGGCCCAGGCCATGCAGCAGGCCGTTGACAAGGCCCGCAACGTAGGCATCGCCTTGGTGGGCGTGCGCAATTCCCACCATTTCGGCGCAGCCGGCGTCTATGCGCGCATCGCCCAGCGCCAGGGGCTGATCGGCATGGTCACCAGCTCGGCACAGGGCGTGCTGCTGGTGCCCACACGCGCGGCCGAACCCGTGCTGGGAACGAACCCCATCGCCTTTGCGGCCCCCGTTCCTGCTGGTTCGCACAACGCGGCCTTTGTACTGGACATCGCCACCACCACGGCCGCAGCCAACCGCGTCAAGGTCAAGGCCTTGCGCGGCGAGACGATCCCGGCAGGCTGGGTCGTGGATGGCCGGGGAGAACCGGTGACCGCGCCACAGTCCGCACGCACCCAGGTGTTCGACGCCCCCGACGGAGGCCTCACCCCGCTGGGCGGCAGCGAGACCGGCGGCAGCCACAAGGGCTACGGCCTCTCCCTGCTCGCCCAAGTGCTGGGCGGCACCTTGAACGGCGGTGCCTTTGCGCCCCTGCACCGCCGCCGCCACGGCCCCGGTGCCCCGGCCGATGTGGGCCACAGCTTCATCGCCATCGACCCCTCCTTTTTTGGCGAGCCCGGAGCCTTTGCCCAGGAACTGGACGCCATCCTCGACGTGCTCCACACCACAAGGCCGGCCGACCGCTCACGTCCCGTGCTGGTGCCCGGTGATCCCGAAGCGCGCCAGCAGGCCGAACGCATGCGGCGCGGCATCCCGCTGCCGGCGGCCCTGCTGCAACAGATCCGCGGCCTGGCGGCCGCAGCCGGCGTGGAGGACCTGCTGCAGACCGCGCCACCGACCTTGGAAGAGATGACCGCATGACGACCCTTATCGAGCAACTGCGGGCAGCCCTGGGCTCCGACCAGGTGCTGATCGGCACCGAGGCCGCAGGCTACCTGACGGACCAGCATGGCCGCCTAAAGGGCCGCGCCCTGGCCGTGGTGCGGCCGGCCGACACGGCCCAGGTGGCCGAGGTCGTGCGTCTGTGCCGCGCCCACCTCACACCCATCGTGCCCCAGGGGGGCAATACCGGTCTCATGGGCGGAGCCACGCCCGATGACAGCGGCCAGGCCGTGGTGCTGTCGCTGGCCCGCCTCACCCGCGTGCGCGCCATCGACACCGACAACGACACCCTGACCGTGGAGGCCGGAGCCCTGCTGGCCCAGGTGCAGCAGGCGGCACGCGAGGCGGGCCGACTGTTCCCGTTGAGCCTAGGTTCGCAAGGCAGCTGCACCATCGGTGGCAACCTGTCGACCAATGCCGGTGGAACCCAGGTTCTGCGCTACGGCAACATGCGCGAGCTGGTGCTGGGCCTGGAAGTCGTCACCGCCGAAGGTGATATCTGGAATGGCCTGCGCGGCCTGCGCAAGGACAACACGGGGTACGCGCTGCGCGACCTCTATGTGGGCAGCGAAGGCACGCTGGGCATCATCACGGCGGCCACACTCAAGCTCCACCCTCTGCCCCAGACACAGCAAACGGCCCTTCTCGCCTTTGGCTGCATCCGCAACGCCGTGGCCTTCCTGTCTGCCGCACGCGCAGGTTTCGGCGCCAGTCTCACGGCCTTCGAGCTGCTGTCGGACACGGCAGTGGGCCTGATAGCGCGCCATGTGCCACAGCAGCCGCTGCCACTGGCCCCGGGCACGCCCTGGTACGCTCTGATCGAGCTGTCGGATAACGAAGGCGATGACCATGCGCGCCAGCGTTTCGAGGCCGTGGTCGGGCAGGCCTTCGAGGACGGACTGGTGCATGACGCGGCAATCGCCGAGAGCCTGCAGCAAAGCCAGTCCATGTGGCGGCTGCGCGATGAAGCCCTGGGTCTGGCGCAGAAACGCGACGGCGGCAACATCAAGCACGACGTCTCCGTGCCCATCTCACGCATCCCCGACTTCCTGGAGGCCACGGCTGCAGCACTGCAGGCGCAGTTCCCGGGAGTACGGCCTGTGACCTTTGGCCATCTGGGCGATGGCAACCTGCACTACAACGTCTCCCACGCCCCTGACGGCCCAGTGGCCACGCTGTTTGCGCAGGAGGACGCCATCCACCGCATCGTGCACGACAGCGTGCATGCCCACGGCGGCTCCATCAGTGCCGAACACGGGGTGGGCCAGAGCAAACGCGATTTGCTGCCGCGCTACAAGAGCGCTGTCGAGCTGGAGCTGATGCGCCGCCTCAAGGCCGCTTTCGACCCATTGGGCCTGCTCAACCCGGGCAAGGTTCTGTCCCACACGGCCTCCCCTCTCCTTTCTGCACCTGCGCTCCCCGCAGGCGCTGCTGACGAAAGCCTTTCATGAACGATTCCGACTTCCCGCTTTCCGAGCGTGTGCGCCGCGTCAGGCTGTCGCCGAATGCCGCAGCCAGCGCGCGCGCCGCGGCCCTGGCTGCCCAGGGCCGCGACGTGATCTCGCTGACGACGGGCGAGCCCGACTTCGACACGCCCGACGCCATCAAGCATGCAGCCATCGCGGCTCTGGCGCGCGGCGAGACCAAGTACACACCCACGCCCGGCACAACCGCCCTGCGCCAGGCCATCAGCACCAAATACCGACGCGAGAATGCCCTGGACTACCCTGCGACCCAGCTCATCGTGAGCAACGGCGGCAAGCAGGTGATCTACAACGCCCTGGCCGCCACGCTCAACACCGGCGACGAGGTCATCATCCCCGCGCCCTACTGGCCCTCGTTTCCCGACATGGTCCTGGTCAACGACGGCACGCCTGTGCTTGTGCCCTGCGGCATCGAGACAGGCTTCAAGCTCACACCCGCAGCGCTGGAGGCCGCACTCACGCCGCGCACCCGCTGGCTGGTGCTCAATACACCGGGCAACCCCACGGGCGCCGTCTATAGCGCGGACGAACTTGCAGGCCTGGCCGCCGTGCTGCGCCGCCACCCTAAGGTGCTGGTGCTGCTGGACGAGCTGTACGAGCACATCTGGTTTACCGCGGAAGCGCCCGAGCACTGGCTGCATGTGGCCCCCGACTTCAGGGAACGCACTCTGTTGGTCAACGGCGCGTCCAAGACCTATGCCATGACCGGCTGGCGCATCGGCTGGGGCGCCGGCCCCAGCGCACTCATTCAGGCCATGGTGATCATCCAGTCCCAGGCCTCGTCGGGCCCCAATTCCGTCGGCCAGGCCGCCCTCACGGCGGCGCTGGAATCACCCGATCAGTCCTTTGTCAGCGCGGCTCGCCACGCGTATGCACGGCGCGCAGCAGCCGTGGTCACCGGCCTGAGCGCCGTGCCCGGCCTGGCCTTGCAGTCCATCGAAGGTTCGTTCTTCGCTTTTGTGAACTGTGCCGGCGTGCTGGGCCGCCTGCGACCCGACGGTACACCCATCACCTCGGACACCGAGCTTACCGAATGGCTGCTCGAGGCTGAAGGCGTGGCCGCCGTGGACGGCGGGGCCTACGGGCTCTCACCCTACTTCCGCATCTCAACCGCCGCCAGCGACACCGTGCTGGCCGATGCGGTGCAGCGCATCGCCCGCGCCGTGGCTGCACTGCGCCCTGCGGACGAGCCAGCCGCGTCCGTGTACGCCTTGGAGACAAGCACATGAGCACCGGATGGCTGGCCCAGGCCGTCGAGTTCCTCCGCCCCTTGGGCCTCAACTACGCCTTTGTGCTGGACACCGGGGAGCGACAGGCCTTGATGCGCGGCATGTTCGTGACCCTGCAGCTGGCGCTGCTGACCATTCCCGGCAGCCTGGCGGCCGGGGTCGCCCTGGCGGCGGGTCTGACCTCGGGTCGTCCCTGGCTGGAGCGCTGCGCACGCGCCTTCGTCGAAATCACGCGCAACACCCCCACCCTGGTCCAACTGTATTGCGCCTTCCTGGTGCTCAACATGCTCATCACCCAGCAGCTGCGCGAATGGGGGGCCGGCAACAACCCGCTGACCCCCTTCGTCTGGGTGGTGATCGTGGTCTCGCTGCACAAGGGCGTATTCCATGCCGAGGCCCTGCGCGCCGGCATCGAGGCTGTCCCGGCCACCACACTGGAGGCAGCGCGTTCCCTGGGCTTTTCACGGCGCCAACTGTTGGCGCGTGTCCAGTTGCCGCTTGCCCTGCGCTTCGCCCTGCCCTCCCTGGTCAACAACCTCGTGGATCTGGTGAAGATGACCGCCGTGGCTTCGGCGATCGCTGTGGGCGACATGACTTACGAGTCCATCATGATCTGGTCCCAGCGCGACAATGTGCTGGAGCTGCTGCTGCTCATCCTGCTGTGGTTCGGCCTGCTGACCTGGCTGGTCAGCCTGACGGGCCGCTGGCTGGAACACCATTGGAGGATGCCCGGCTATGGCCAGTGAAGCCCTTTCCCGCCCTGCGGCCCCCCTGCATCGCACCATGGGCCGCGCACTGCGCAGCCCATGGCTGATCGCGGCCGCCGCCCTGCTGACCCTCGTTCTTCACTGGGCTGCCAGCAGCAGCACGCCAACGGCATTCATCCACCTCTGGAACTGGCTGCCCGCACTGCTGCGCGGCCTCTGGGTCAACATCGAGATCAGCGTGCTGGCCGTCGCCCTGGGCACCTTGGTCGGCCTGGTGCTGGGCGCGCTGTCGCTATCAACCGCGCCGCCACTGCGCACCGCCGTGCGCTGGTATGTGCAGCTGTTCCGCAACGCGCCCATCCTGGTGCTGATCTACTTCACCACCTACGTGTTCCCCTTTGAAGTGAAACTGGTGAACTGGACCTTTCCCTTCCCCGACTGGATCAAAGTCGTACTGGGGCTGGCACTGCCCACCAGCGCCAACGTGGCCGAGATCTTCAGGGGAGCCATCCAGTCCATTCCCAGCGCCCAGTGGGAGGCGGCCCAGTCCCTGGCCTTTCGCCGCAGCGAGATCTTCCGCGTCATTGTTCTGCCCCAGTGCGTGCGTCGCATGCTGCCCCCCTGGATGAATCTCTACGCCAGTATCACCATGAGCACCTCTCTGGCTTCCCTGGTAGGCGTGCACGACGTGGTCGACACTGCCCAGATTGCCAGCAACACCGTGGCACGCACCGACTTCACCATCCTCGTGTACTTCACGCTGCTGGCCCTGTTTTTTGCCTACTGCTATCCGATAGCCCGCGCCACGCGCAACCTGGAGCGCCGCCATGAACGCCACTGACTCCTTCATCACCCGGATCGCCCATAACGAAGCCGCCACCACCGGGGAGCCGCCCGCACTGGTCGACCTGCGCGGCGTGCACCTGTCCTTCGCTGACAACCATGTGCTGCGCGGTATCGACGTGCAGGTGCGGCGAGGCGAGGCCGTGACCATCATCGGCCCCTCGGGTTCGGGCAAGTCCACCATCCTGCGATGCATCACGGGTCTGCTGCGCCCCCAGCAAGGCAGCATCGCCGTGGCCGGAACGCGCGTGGACCAGCTGCGTACCGAGGCAGAGTTGATCGCACTGCGCAAGCGCGTGGGTTTCGTGTTCCAGCAGTACAACCTGTTTCCCCATCTCTCGGTGCTGGAGAACCTGGTGATTGCCCCCACGCGCGTGGTCGGCCGCGATCGCGCAACGGCCGAGCGCGAGGCACGTGCACTGCTGCAGAAGGTGCGTCTTGACCACAAGGAAAAGGCCTATCCGGGCGAACTCTCGGGTGGCCAGCAGCAGCGCGTGGCCATTGCACGCGCCCTGGCCATGCGGCCCGAACTCATCCTGTTCGATGAAGTGACCTCGGCACTGGACCCCGAAACCGTGGGCGAGGTGCTGACCGTGATCCGGGAGCTGGTCAAGGACGGCATGACCTGCGTGCTGGTCACCCACGAAATGCGCTTTGCCGAGGAGGTCAGCGACCAGGTCTACTTCACCGAGGCCGGCCGTATCGTCGAGCACGGCCCCTCAACCCAGATCTTCGTCAACCCGCTCAGCGAGCGCACGCGCGAATTCCTTCAGCGATCGCTGGGCGACGGAGCACGTGCCAGACCGCTGCCCCCTCCCACTCCGCGGGCCTTCAGCAGCCTGCGCTTCGCGCTCTGACCCGTGCGCCAACCATCCTCACCAGGAGCCCTCAATGACCACTTCTTCCACCAGCCCTATCTCCGACCAGCGTCGGCAGGCCGTGGACTCGGCCCTGGCCGACGTTCGCCGTCTGCTTCAAGCCGGCGCTCCCGACCGCAAAACCCTGTCCGCGATCACCGCGCGGCTGGAGCAACTGGCCGGCCACAAGGCCCTGTTCGGTCGTGCAGACTTTCCGCCTCCCGACCAGAACGAGGGCGTAGGTGCCTCCACGCGGTACAGGCTCAACCCCGCCGACGGCGACGCGGGTCTGGCCCTGTACCTGAACTCCATCAACCCCGGCAAGACCACGGCACCGCACAACCACACGACCTGGGCCGTGATCGTGGCCGTTGAGGGCCAGGAAATCAACCGCCTTTACCAGCGCATCGACGACCGCAGCAACCCTGCGCGTGCCGAGATCCGTCTGGAACGCGAATTCACCGTGCAGCCGGGTGCATCTATCGCCTTCCTGCCCGATGATATCCACGCCATCGCCGTGGTAGGCGACGAACCGACGCTGCACTTCCACCTCTACGGTCAGCCGCTGGAGACACTGACTGGCCGTGTGGCCATCGACCCGGAGAGCGGAGAGGTCAAGAACTACAACGCGGCCTACTTTCGGCCCAGCGAGGCCGTGGCATGAGCAGCACCACCTCTGCCTCCGCGACCGGTGCCGCCACACGCCTGCTGCACGCCGGCAGCCCCAGACTGCTGGGCGGCTCAGGCCCGGTGAACGTGCCGGTGGTGCGCACCAGCACCGTTCGCTTTGCCGACACTGCGGCCTACGCCGACCACCACCACCGACGGGCAGCCGGCGAGCGGGTCGCTTCCTACGGCCGCCACGGTCTTGACACGCACCGTGCGCTCGAAGACGCCCTGCTGGACCTGGAAGGCGGCCACCGCGCCTTCCTCACGCCCTCGGGGCTGGCCGCCATCAGCCTGGTGCTCGTGGCCCTGCTCTCCCCCGGCGATCACGCCTTGGTGGCCGACAGTGTGTACTCCCCCGTACGACGCGTTGACGCCACCCTGCTTCGACGACTGGGCATCACGCTGGAGTATTTCTCTCCCTCCAGGGACGACCTCGAAGCCCGGATCCGGCCCGATACCAAGCTCATCTACGTGGAGTCTCCCAGCTCCCTGTTGTACGAGGTGCTGGATCTGCCAGCCATGGCAGCCATCGCCAAAGCCCATGGCGTGCCCCTGGCCACGGACAATACCTGGGGGGCAGGCTGGCTCTACCAGCCTTTGGCCCTGGGTGCCAATCTCTCCATCCAGGCGGCCACCAAATACATCGGCGGACATTCCGACGTGATGCAAGGTGTGGTCGTGACCGACAGCACGGCATTGTCCGAGAAGATCGCGGCCGCCTATGAAGCCCTGGGCCTTACCATCGGTGCCGACGACGCGTATCTGGCTCTGCGCGGCATTCGCACCTTGCCCGTGCGCCTTGCCCAGCATCAACGCCACGCCACCGAAGTTGCACAGTGGCTGCAGGCCCAACCTCTGGTGGAGCGCGTCTTCTACCCGGGCTTGCCCGGCGACCCCGGTCACGCCCTGTGGCAGCGCGACTTCCGTGGTGCCAACGGGCTGGTTTCATTCGCCTTTGTCGATGGAGTCGATGCCACTGCAGCCGACGCCTTTGTCAACGCCCTGCGCTGGTTTGCCATTGGGGCATCCTGGGGGGGCTACGAAAGCCTGGCCCTGATCGCAGACCCCGAGCGTCTGCGTGAACATAGCGCCTGGTCGGGCAAACATTCCGTTGTGCGCCTGCATGTCGGACTGGAAAATCCCGAGGATCTGATTGAGGACCTGCAGCAAGCCATGGCCCATGTGAATCGAGCCCTGGAACCAGACGCCCTCGCGCCAAAGGCCTGAGGCCCGGCGGGAGTGGTCGTTTCACTCCGCCAGCCATCCTCCGCAGCATCCGGGCTTGAAGCGGTGACGCAGCTACCGTTTGGGCGCCATATCCGCAAAGATGGGCTTGAGCCATCGCCGCCAGGGAAGGCATGACGCTCCATCCCTGTCGGCCGCTACGGGCCTCTCGGACCGAAGGCCGCACCTGAGGGCAAGCCCGCAAAGCACGACATCCTCAACAAGCGGCCGTGCACTCCGCCAGTCAGCCCGATGGAGGCATGCATTCATCCGGCCTCATGAACATGACCCCATGCGCACGCGGCAAGGGCAGTTCTCTGCAGCCATTGCCCTGCGTTTGTCAAACGCAGAAAACGCACCAAAATGCCCGCCCGCCGCCCGAGAGCGGGATCGGCCGGCTGCTGAGAAGCGCTATCGTGGGCTGCGCTGCACGATCCGCAGCGATGCTGCTCGCGGGGGTGTTCAACTGCCGCGAGATGCGCCACCACTCACCGCGATGCCATGCGTCAGCGGCGGAACCGTCCCGCCCCGAGCCGAAGCAACCGCATTCTCCAAGGCTCAAGCCCGTCTGGGCCAGCCGGGCGGTTCCCATCAGCCATTCGGGAGAGACACCGGAAGTTACGCCGGACTGCATTCGCTGCCGCTCATCGAGGCAGCCGTCGCGGTGCTGGGCGTCGATAATCGTTTCCTTTTGTAGAGAACCGGACAATCCGACCATGACAATGACTCAATGGCTTCTTTTCTGCGGTATTTCACTCTTGATTAGCTTCACTCCCGGCCCGGCCGTGCTGTTGGCCATCTCGAACTCCATGGAAGTGGGCGTGCAGCGCACTGCATGGAGCTCGCTGGGCAGTTCCGTGGGAATTTTCGTGGTCTCGGGCCTGGCGATGATCGGCATGGGGACCATTCTCAGCATGTCTTCCCATGCGTTCCTGCTGATGAAGGTCGCGGGTGCGGTGTATCTGATCTGGCTCGGAATCAAGCGCTGGCGCAGCAATGACGACGTATTCGGCAGTTCGGCCGTCCTCGCGCACAAGCATCGGCGCGGGAACTGGCAATTGCTGGCACAAGGGTTGGGGATTTCGCTGACCAATCCCAAGTCGATCCTGTTCTTCTCCGCTCTGTTTCCACAATTCATTGTGCCGAACACGCCCCTTTTCTCTCAGTACCTGCTGCTGACCACGACCTTTGCCGTCTGTGCGCTGATCTCGCATGCCTGCTATGTGCTCTTCATCTCACTGATCAGGAGTCACCTGGTATCGCATGCAAAGCTGTTCAACCGAATCATCGGCGGCACCTTCATGGCCTTGGGCTTCGGACTCCTGAGGACTCGGCAGAATCTGGCCTGACGCACAGCGAATGTGCTTGGCTGAACGTCACCCTGTCAGGCGCATCAGACCCAGGGTCTGCAGATGTTTGCGGGCATTGAACGCTGTTCGATGCCCCGAGCCTGCCACGTGTTGCCCACGTACGGTTGACTCAATGCGGGGGCTTGTACATCCCCTGCCCTCTGGCGCGGATGAAATCGTATCTCCGCCCCATCGAGCTGGTGGGAGGGGCCAGGGCTGATGACCGATGACTGCTCCTGGCCCGATCACCCTGTGCTCTCGAGGACCCGTGAGCAATCCGGGATCAGGGCGCGATCGCTCGCCTGGACCCCATCGATCGGTGATCCGCGCAGATCCTGCATGACCAGGAGAAAGCAAGCCACCGTTCCGCCCAAACGCTGCGTCCGGCTGCAGGGCCCGTTCACGCCATGTGAACAACCGCCACAGGCACGGTGAACGCTAGGCCGCACTGGCGATCAGACCCCGCAGAAACACCATGATCAGACGCCCTGAAAGATTCTGGCGATCCATGGTCTGCTGGAGTGCAAGACCGTGTGAAAGCGCCATGAAAGCTGCGGCCAGTTCGTCCGGTGCCGCAGGCGCAGAGCGCCCGAGCTTGGTGAAAAGCAGGGAGATCACTCCGCCAAGCCCGGATCGGTGTTTGTCCCATATCTTCTGATACTCTGCGGCGAACGAGGAACTGCGCTTGGCATGCAACTGCAGCTCCAGGGAAAGCATGCACCAGTCGACATCCTGATTCAGCATCGAAGCCCAGTTCTCCAGCTCGGCAAGCAATTGCTCGGGCCGTTGCGTGCTGTCGCCCATGAGCGCAGACAGCTCCTTCACCTCTTCATCCATGTGCCGTCGCAACAGCTCCAGCAGGACATCCTCTTTGCTCAGGAAGTTGGAATAAAAAGCGCCTTGAGAGTAGCCCGCCGTGTTCGCGATATCGCGGATCGATGCGCCCCCATATCCGTTTGACACGAACAATTGCTTCGCAGCGTCGATCAGATGCTCGCGAGTCTGTGCCCGACTCTCCTCCCGGGTCAGACGCCTTCGTGCGGTCGTAGTGCTCATGCCACTAAAGATAGCACATGAAATTCAGATATCTATCGTCGTCTGAGTGCATCCACACCTCCGCAACACGCTCTAGATTTCACTTGAAATTCAGAATCACAGCTTGTATATTTAAATTTCAAATGAAATCCGAAATTCAATCGACATGAAAATACACCCCCTCGCTCGATCAGCTTTTGTCACTGGTGCGACCGGCCTCCTCGGCAACAATCTGGTGCGTGAACTGGTCGCACGCGGTGTCTTCGTCAAGGCACTCGTTCGCTCGGAAACCAAAGGTATGCAGCAGTTCGCGGGCGTGCAAGGCGTCCAACTTGTTCTAGGTGACATGGCGGATGTGCCCGCGTTCTCGAGAGCGCTGCAAGGCTGCGACGTGGTTTTCCATACTGCAGCATTCTTTCGAGACAACTTCAAGGGCGGCAGCCACCGGAGCGAGCTCCAGCGTATCAATGTGGACGGTACGCGGCAGCTGCTCGAGCAGGCCTATGACGCGGGCATCCGACGCTTTGTCCAGACGTCATCCATCGCGGTGCTGGATGGGGAGCCGGGCGCTCCCATCGACGAGACTTGTCTGCGTGACCTGGCAGATGCTGACGACGACTATTACCGAAGCAAGATCCTGGCCGACCAAGTCGTGTCGACCTTTCTGGAGACCCATCCGGACATGCATGCCAGCTTCGTCCTGCCTGGGTGGATGTGGGGGCCTGCGGATATCGGCCCCACATCCTCCGGACAATTCATCAACGATGTGGTGCTTGGCAAGTTGCCCGGATTGCTGCCAGGAAGCTTTTCGGTTGTCGATGCGCGCGATGTCGCGAAGGCGCTGATTTCAGCGGCAGAGCACGGCCGGCGCGGCGAACGCTATCTCGCTGCCGGCCGTCATATGACGATGCAGGACTTAGTGCCCTTGGTGGGAAAGATCGCAGGCATCAAGACGCCGACACGCAACCTGCCCTTCCTGCTTCTGTACGTCCTGGCCGCGTCCCAGGAGCTTTACGCGAGGATCAGCGGCAAGCCCATCCTGCTCAGCCTGGCCACGGTCCGGCTGATGCGCAAGGAAGCGGGACGCAGCCATTTCATTCACACCAAGAGCCAGCAGCAGCTTCAGCTGACCTTTCGTCCCATCGAACAGACCGTTGTCGATACGCTCGAATGGTATCGCGGCAATGGCTGGTTGCCCACGGTGCCAGCCGGTAACGCCAGGTAAGCCCGTTCGTCGCATTGGACCCAGGGGAAGACCCCGAAAAAGGAAATACCGTGACGGACACATTCACCTTGAAATTCCCGACGCTCTTGGGAGTCCTTCTGCTTGCGGCACTGACCCCGTTCACGTCCGCCGCGCAAGGAAATCCGCTCACGAGAACCGCCAACAACATGACCGAGTTCTGCGGGAAAGGCCAGGCCGAGTACCCAGGCGGAATCGCTCGCATGCATCCTTCGTTCAAGTTCAACCTCTGCTGGTGGCTCGAGGATGCCGGCATTGATCTGGCCACATTCGATGAGGTCGCAGGGGCTTTGCCGGACAATGCAGGACCGTTGCATCCGGCCTGGCAGGCTATCTTTGGCAAAGCAGCCCAACTGCACCTGGAAAAAGCGCACATTGCCGAGGATCGAGGCGAGGGACAGAGCGCATCGGCCGAGTAAAGGAAGGCTGCTTTCTATTGGCGGCTGAATCGCCTGCCCAAGCAGACCCCTGCTGCGGATCTTCAGGCGACCGAACGAGCCTATGCGGTTCTGGGACAGCCGCTGCAACGCGTCAGACTCAGGACCGGTGAAAAAGAATTCGTGGGCTACTTCCGGGCACGGCCGGCGCAAAGCGGCCGCAATGAAAAGCCGCCGGTGTTGGTCATTCTTGGTGGTCTGGACAACCTCAAGACGGAGATGATCCGGCACAGCGACTACTTCATGGGTCGCGGTTTTGCGACCCTCGTGGTGGAAAATCCAGACACTGGCGAGAACCCGTTGGAATTCCGTCCAGAATCGTCTGCGATGCTTGATACGGTTGCCGACTACATCAGGAGCCGCGGGGACTTGGACACAGGCCGGGTCGCCGTGTACGGCTGGAGCATGGGAGGCTATCTGGGAACACTTGGCGGGCTGCGAAACGACATCTACAAAGCGGTTGTCAATATCGGAGGCCCCAGCGATTCGAGCTTCGGACCGGAGCATTGCGAGAAAGCACCGGCATGGATCGTTGCACCCTACACCGTGTTTGCCAATATGAATCCGCTGACGACACCGCGCCAGGCGATGTGCAGATACTACGAAGCGTTCCGACTCTCCAGCCAGTTGAAGATGCCCTCTGCGGCGCAGTTGCGCAAACCCATTCTCATGGTCAACGGCGCCCGCGAAGATCTCGTCTCCGGCGATGAACCTGCGTCTCTTGCGGCACTGGGCTTCAATGTGACGCAGCTTGTCTATGGGGAGGATGGTCACACGGCGGAGTCGCACATGCGCGAGCATCTCGAATTCACCGCAAACTGGCTCCTGCAGCGGCTGAGAGCCGGTGATTGACTCCAGCGCCGACATCCCGCAGACACAAGCTCCGCCCACCCCATGGACAACGAGATTATCCTGATGCGCCACGGACGGCCGGACTTGGCGCCCGCTGGAAAGGTTTCAGCACGTGAGATGAAGTGCTGGATCGAACAGTACGAGCTATCCGAAATCACGCAGCATCCTGCTCCTGCGGCCAGCAGGGCCCTGGCCGCCAGGGCAAAAGTGATCATTACGAGCAATGCGCCTCGTGCACTGACGTCTGTGCGCGCACTCGGCCTTCAACCTGCGGTTGTCGATGCGATGTTCGGCGAGGCGCAGCTGCCTCACGGGCGGTGGAGACAGCCCCGCTTGTCACCATTCACGTGGGCATTTGCGCTGAGACTTGCATGGCTGTGCGGTCTATCGGAGGGCGTCGAGTCTTTCCGACAAGCCAGACTGAGAGCTGATACCGCATCTCAGCGACTTCGAAGTCTCGCCGGCCAGGGCCCGGTTCTGCTGCTCGGCCATGGATTCATGAATCGATTGATTGCCCAGCAACTGACATCTGCGGGGTGGACTCGCGTGGAAGATCGTGGCAACGGCTACTGGGGCGCGAAGGTCTATCGGAAAAGGCTCTAGATTCGGCCTCTCGGATACCTGGCATGAATCTGCGGAGGGCTCCGAGGAGCGACCGGCCATTCCGTCACAGCTGCTCTCGTGCACGCCCAGCCCACGGAACGCGGATGATCCAAGGCCATCAATCCGCCCCCCAGGCGTGCCCGTTGATTGCGCCACTGCACAGGTGTGAGGAATCCGGGCAAGATCGTCGGACACGGGGTACCTTCCGGGCGAAGGGATGCCTCGCCCCCATCTGCGACAGGATGACCGCCTGGGCGCATGGATCTGGATATGCGGGCCACGACGGCCTGAAGCACAAACCGTCGTGCTACAGGAATGCTTCAGGACCAGGCTGCAAGTTGTCCGGAAAAGGGACCTGCGCACCTCGGTACTCGCCGCATCCAGCAACTGGCGTGCAGCAGGAGCGCCCCGGCATGTGGATGCAGGCATGAACCCTCCCCAGCAGACGCAGGGCCCTTACCGGTACTCCGTCGTTCTGCAGGCGCCGTGCATGGGCCTCGGCCTCGTCGCGCAGTGCATCATATTCGCAGCTGATCACCGAGGCCGGAGGCAGACCGGCAAGGCTTGCAGCGCGCAGAGGGGACACCTGCTCCAGCCATCGCTGGGCAGGGTCTGCCAGATAGGCTTCGTAGCAATAGGCCATGGCCGAACGACTCAGGCAATGGCCCTCACCGAACAGGTCAAAACATGGCAAGTCCATTCCCGCATCGAGGGCCGGATACATCCGCAGGTGATGGGCAATGACCGGCGCCCAGGCCTCGGCATGGCGGGCGAGCAGACAAGCAGCGGCGGCAAGATTGCCACCCTCACTGTCACCGGCCACAGCGATGCGCCTGCGGTCCAGGCCCAGTCTTTCAGACTGCTCGAAGCTCTACCACAGGGCATCGCAGACGTCGTGCCGCGGCACCGGAAAGCGGTGCTCCGGAGCCAGCCTGCACTCCACCGAGACCACCACCACCCCGTCGCCACGGCGAGCGCACGGCAAGGGTTGTCGTACAGCTCTGCGGATCCGTGGCGCCAGCCCCCGCCATGGGCGAAGACCAGCGCGGGTTGGGGTGTGGCGGATGCCGATGGCCAGTACACACGCAGGCGCAGCGGCGCACCGTCGCGGGCGCGCAGCGTGAAATCACCCGTGCGCGCAACGGTTTGCCACAGACCATGCAGCGCACGAAGCGCCAGGTCGGTGGCCTGCCTCATCTGCGCCAGCGTGCGAGGCACCCGGGCCAGAGGCATCTGCGCCTGTTCCCGCAAAGGACGCGATGTCCGCATCGAGGGTCATGGTCATCGCGTCCTGCCGGGCACGATCACGCCGGACAGATCACCGGCATGTCCGTGCAGGGTGGCCAGCGGTGCATCGCCGGTTGCGTGCTCGGCACCCATGGCCAGCACCGGCATGGTCAGCGGACACTGCGCACTTTGACGTGCATGCCAGATCGGGGCGGGACTCGCGCATCGCCAGACTCCGTCGCACGTTCTCTCTCTACGGGCCTGGATCCCGCTGGAAATCCGTCGTTGAAAGCTTGCGGCTCCGCCCCCCGTCGCAAGGACCGATCGAACGTCAAGTGATCTTGATCGACCACCACTGCCCTGGGCGGCCGATAGGGCATTCACCCGGATGCTCCAGACCTCTGCAATCCTTCGGGGGAGACATCAGGCAGCTTTGGCCGCGACTTCGCGCCTGCCCATCCTCCCGTCAGCCCGCAACATATCTCTCCAATCATGCCCACCGCCCCCAGCAGACGAGGCGTCACCTCGTTGGCGCAGTTCAACCGCAGGAAGTTGGGGAGATCGGCCTGCGGTGTAAACAGCTGGCCAGGGCTCACGCCAATGCCCAGCGCCAATGCCTGTCGGTACACCTCGATGGCATTGATCTGCGATGGCAGTTCCACCCAGAGCAGAAATCCTTGGCTGGGCACGGAGACTCTGGTGCCGGCAGGAAAGCTGGCTTCCACGCGGGCCGTGATGGCCTGTACTGCGGCATGCATGCGGGGTTTCAGACGCCGCAAGTGCCGGTCGTAGTCGCCACTGCCCAACACCTCGCTCAAGGCGGCCTCCATCAGTGGCATGCCGGCCCAGTCTCCCGCCAGTCGCACTTTCAACACCTGCTCGTGATAACGCCCTGGCGCGATCCAGCCGATTCGCCAGCCGGGTGCCAGTGTCTTGGAAACCGAGCTGCAATACAGCACGTTGCCACTGCTGTCGAAGGCTTTGCAGGCGGGCGGCCGTATGCTGTCCCCAGCCAGATCGCCATATACATCATCCTCGATCAACGGAATGCCGGCCTGCTCCAGCATAGCCACCAGCTCGCGCTTGCGCTCCACCGGCATGCATGCGCCCAGCGGATTCTGCACAGTGGGAGAAGCCAGCACCGCCTGGGGCCTGTGCCTGGCCAGGGCTGTTGCCAGTGCATCCGGCAGCAGACCATGGCGAGGGTCGGTGGCGATCTCCAACGCCTTCAGACCCAGGTTTTCCAACAACAGCAGCGTGCCGAAATAAGCCGGGCGCTCGACAGCCACCACGTCGCCGGTCTTGCAGACAGCACTCAGTGCAAGTCGCAGCGCTTGCGTGGCGCCTGCAGTCACGATGACGTCATCCTGGCCAAACCGCCCCCCCCATCGGGCAGCCCGTGCCGCAATCTGGGCGCGCAGCTCGGCGCGCCCCGGCGGCATGCTGTAGGTCTGGCCATGCCCTTGCAAGCGACGTCCCGCCGTCTGCAATGCACGCTGCATTGTGGCGGCGGGCAGCCAGGCAGGGTCGGGCAATGCGGCACCCAGCGGGATCAAGCGGGTGTCAGCACTGCTGAACAGGGAGCGCGCCAGGCTGGTCATGGTCACCGCCAAAGGGCGCGAAGACGCGCGTGAATGCATTCGAGGGGGCGAGCGCAACCCGCCGCTGCCCGCCTGGGGTACGAAATAGCCTGAACGCGGCCTGGCAACTATCAGCCCCTGTGCTTCAAGACAGCGCAGCGCCTCCAGCGCCGTGGGAAGGCTGACCTGCTCGCGCTGCGCCAGCTTGCGCGCAGAGATCAGGCGATCGCCGGGACGCAGCGCACCGGACGCCAGTGTCTGGCGCAGGGTCTCGGCAATTCGCAGGTAGTGCGGCAATGGAGGTGTGGCTGGAGCCACCGAGTTCTGCATGGAGGTCTCACTGAATCTGTACAGGTGAATTTTCGCCCAATCTGCTTATACAGATAGAAGCCGTCCTGTTCTATCTTTCGGGTTGCAATCTTGCGAAGGACTTTTTTCATGCATGCCAGCAATTTCGATCTGCCCACCTATCTGCAACGCATCGGCTACACCGGCCATGTCTGTGCCGACACGGCCACCCTGGGGGCGCTGATGCGGCAGCAGCTGTTCACGGTTCCTTTTGAGAATCTCGATGTCCAGGCGGGCAAGGTCGTCTCGCTGGTACCGGAAGAGATCGCCGACAAAATTCTCCGACAAGGCCGTGGTGGCTACTGCTATGAGGTGAACGGACTGTTCGCCATGGCGCTGCAGGCTCTGGGCATTTCCTACCAGTTCGTTGCGGCCCGGCCCATGTTTTACCCGGCACGCAGGCCTCGCACCCACATGGCACTGGTGGCCGAGGTCGAAGGCCGTCGCTGGCTGTGCGATCTGGGCTTCGGCAGCTATGGCATCCGGGCACCGATGGACCTGGAGCTTCTGGACGTGCATATTGCGCAGGACTGCGACACTTTTCAGCTCACACGCGACGAGCGCGGTGAATACCTGCTCAAGGCCCTGGTCGACGGCGAATGGGCCAACCAGTATGGATTCGACCTGTCACCGCAGGAGTGGATCGATTTTGTGCCCGCCAACTACCTCAATTCCACGCACCCGGAGGCGATCTTTGTGCAAAAGCTGGTCGTTGTGCAGCACCACCGCACCGGCCGCAGCATTTTGCTGGGTGACATGCTCAAGACGATGTCGGACGGGATGACCGAGAAAAAGCAGCTGGACCCGGGGGAGATAGGTGCAGTACTGCTCAACCAGTTCAGGCTGACCCCACTCCAGACATCGTAGGCCTGAACCGTCCTGTCCTCCGGAGGCCAATGACCGAGATTGCGGAAACGCCATGGCACGGAGCGCTTTGTCGTCTTGACCGCCCCATCGAGACAGGAATGTGATGCTGCCCCGGGAGCTGGATGGCGTCATTCCGCTTGCGGAGTTCGGGCCCCTGACGCCGGCATGCCGCCAGCTCGTCGTACCAGAAGGACGTCAAGCGCCTCGCAATGCGGTTGAAAGCAGCCACGGACGGCGACCCGCCCTGCATCTCCGCCAGAGGCGCTCCAAACGCTAAGATCGTCATCTCACATGACTGTTGGGGTGAATCCCTCATGGCGGTTCCCGATATGACACAACTGGATGTCCGTCGCTGGCGCAGCGCTGAACGTGCGTTTCAAGACGAACCGCTTGAAGCGGTGCCCCCCGAACAAGTGCAATGTTCCAGCCTGGGATTGCCGTGGCATGGCATCTCCGTCTGGCATCAGCTCGCCAACGCAGAGGATCTGTACATCCCTCCGGCAGGCAAGCATTGCGTTATCGTGCGTCGTGGGCCGACCACGGGCCTGATTCAGAAGCACGGCGGCGAAATGCACAGCAGCCGGTGGAAAACCGGCGAGGCGTTGCTGCTGCCTGCGCACACGCCCAGTTTCTGGCGCACCGAGTTGCCAAGGGACAACCTGCATCTGGACCTCTCACCGCAATGGCTTCAGACGGTCAGTGGCCAGGAGTGCTCGCAAGTTTCCCTGCGCAGCAGCTTTGGGCGACATGACCCGGTGCTTGTCCATCTGGTGCAGGTGCTGCTGCAGGCCTTGAGCGACAACTCTGCACTGCATCCGGCCTTCGCGGATGGAATCGCCATGAGTGTCGCGATTCATCTGCTTGAACACTATCGTGCCCCCATTGGCGCGCCACGCGCTGCGGCGCTCTTGTCCGCCAAGCAACTGAAGCGCGTACAGGCACTGGTGGCCGACAGCATGGAACAACCACTGCCCATCTCTGTTCTGGCGGCCGAAGTACAGCTGAGCGCCTATCACTTTGCCCGCAGCTTCAAGGCCACCTATGGTCTGACACCCCATCAGTTCGTGCTGCAGGAGCGCATGAAGCGGGCCCGCAGGCTGCTGATGGAATCCGGTGACTCCATCGCGGAAATCGCATTGCGAGTCGGCTTTGGCACCGCCTCCCATTTTTCCCAGGCGTTCAGCAAATACTGGGGGATCACGCCCTCGAAACTTAGACGACAGCATTAGCGGCATCCGGACGCTGGTGCCTGCCTCACCGATGCAGGGACTTGCGCAATCCATCGACGATTTCCGCAAGAACTCGACATCCGGGGGCCGCGCGCTCTCCATACTCAATGACAACGGCCTGTCCTCTTCAGACGTCGGCCGGTTCAACGATATGGAGACATCATGATTTCAAGGCGTTCCCTGGTTTTAGCCGGCACAGCGCTGCCGCTGGTGGCTGCTGCACCTTCTGCATTCGCGCAAACAACGACATTCCCGCGTCGTCCTGTCCTCTGGGTGGTTCCCTACCCTGCAGGCGGCTTCGGCGATGCGGTATCGCGTGTGCTGGCCCAGCACATGACGTCTACGCTCAAACAGCCGGTAGTGGTGGAGAACAAGCCGGGAGCCGGAGGACAAATTGCGGCGGCTCATGTCAGGCAGCAGCCTGCGGATGGCCACACCTTGCTCTATGGCGATATCGGACCCTTTGCCATGAATGCGGCGCTGTACCCAAAGCTCAACTACGACACGCTCAAGGATTTTGCACCGATCAGTCGTCTGCTGACCTCCAGCTTGTTGCTGCTCGTTCCTCCCAACAGTCCGTACCGGTCCGTGGACGATTTGATCAGGGATGCAAGGGCCAGGAAAGACGATCGCGCCATTACCTATGGCTCCTATGGCATTGGCAGCCAGCCGCATATCTGGATGGAGATGCTCAAGCGCGAGACCAAAGGCAGCCTGCAGCATGTGGCCTACAAGGGAGCTGCTCCTGCCGTGCAAGATCTGATGGGGGGCCACATCGAGTTAATGCTGGATGTGGCAGCCAACAGTCTGCCGTACGTTCAAGAAGGAAAGCTACGGGCCCTGGCGGTCGTGGGGGCGGAAAAGCGTCTCGAACGCCTTCCTCAGGTTCCAACGCTTTCCGAGTTGGGCTATCCAAACTTGAACGCGCCAGGGTGGACGGGAGTGGTGGTCAAGGCGGGTACCCCGCCTGACATCGCTGCCCAGCTCCGCTCTGCGGTGGTTCAGGCGGTGGGGTCGGAGGAGATCCGACGCCGGTTCGGTGATCTGGGCGTCACCCCTGCCCCTCAGACATCGCAGGAATTTGCCCGATTTATCGAATCCGAGACCAGGCGATGGGGTTCCGTCATCCGCAGTGCCGGCGTGGTCCTGGAATGAGAATGCCTTCGGAGCTGTTCGATCTGCACGGCAAGGTAGCGCTGATCACCGGAGCCACCGGTGGACTTGGCGCCGCCATATGCCGGATTCTGGCTGCCCAAGGCGCTTCGACACTGGTGTGCGACCGCGACAGCGATGCATGCCAGCGCATGGCCGAGGTGCTTCGCGATGAACAGGGGGAAGCGCTTGCGCTGCCTGCCGATCTCGCGGACCTGCCCGGCATTGCCACGCTGGTTCAAAAGTCTCTGGCCTGGAAAGGGCGAGTAGATATTCTTGTGTGCAACGCCGGAATCCAGGGGCCAGCCGGTCCCTTGTCCGATGTCGGTGACATCGATTGGCAGCAGGTCATGGATATCAACCTCAGGGCGTCTGTGGAGCTGTCTCGGCATTTATTGCCTGCCATGGCTCTTGCCGGCGGCGGCAGTGTGATTCTGATGTCCAGCATTGCAGGGATCCGCGGCAACAAGGCCATCGGCCTCTATGGCATCTCCAAAGCGGCCCTGGCCCAATTGGCCCGCAATCTTGCGGTGGAATGGGGTCCCAAAGCCATACGAGTGAATGCCGTATCGCCTGGGCTGATACGCACTCCCTTGGCGCAGCCGCTGCTGAACGACGCTGAATTCATGCAGCGGCGTCTGTCGCTCACGCCCCTCCGAAGGGTTGGCGAGCCGGAAGAAATTGCAGGAGCTGTCGCCATGCTGGCCAGCGCGGCTGGCGCCTTCATCACTGGACACAATCTCGTCGTAGATGGTGGAACCACCATCAGTGACGGCAACTGATATTTTGCAAAGGCAGCAACATGAAACTTGCCACGCTTTACGCCGAACACCCGGACGGTCGCCTCGTCGTGGTCTCGCGCGACCTGTCGCTCATGGCGGATGCCTCTGGCATTGCGCCAAACATGAGGGCCGCTGTGGAGGCATGGGAGAAGACCGCACCTTCTCTGCAGGCCCTCTATGTCGAACTCAATGAGGGTCGATGCAGGAAGGCCCTTCCTTTCGAGCCCACGCAATGCAGTGCGCCATTGCCGCGTGCGCCTCAGTGGTGCGATGGGTCCGCCTTTCTGAACCATGGCCGGTTGATGGAAAAGGCATTCAACACCCCGGCACAACCTGATGCCGACACTGTCCCCCTGATGTATCAGGGGGCCAGCGACGACTTCCTGGGACCCTATGCAGATGTGCCTTTGCCGAGCGAGGACGACGGCATTGACTTCGAGGGGGAATTCGGTGTGATCGTCGGGCCGGTCCCCATGAGCGCAACACCGGATCAAGGTCTGGCAGCCGTACGCTTGCTGGTTCAGATCAATGATTGGAGCCTTCGCACGCTGGGGCCGCGCGAAATGCGCACGGGATTTGGCTTTGTGCAGGCCAAGCCGTCCACCAGCTTCGCACCGATTGCACTCACACCCGATGAGCTGGGACCATGCTGGAGTAACGGTCGGGTCCATCTGCGGCTGCATGTGGATTGGAATGGAGAACGTTTTGGAGAGCCACATGGCCAGGAAATGAACTTCAGCTTTGGCGACTTGATTTCGCATGCAGCGCGCACGCGTCGTCTTTCCGCGGGTACCGTCATCGGCTCTGGCACGGTCTCCAATGTTGACCGCGCCGCAGGTTCGGCTTGCATTGCCGAGCGCCGTGTCCTGGAGATTCTGGATGAGGGCAAGCCGACGACCTCGTTCATGCGCTTCGGAGACCGGATCCGAATGCAGGCACGGCTGGAAGATGGAAGCGACGCGCCTTTCGGCACCATCGAGCAACGCGTCGTGAGGCCTCCGGCATGAGCCGTGTGCTTGTCACCGGTGCCGCCGGATTCGTCGGGCAAGCTCTGGTCAGGCGCCTGCTGGACGATGGCATCCAGGGCCGTCCTGTACGCCAGCTCGTTCTCTCGGACCTATCACTGGCAAGCGTCCGGCAGGATCCGCGACTTGTGCTGGAGGAAGGCAGCGTGGCTGACCGAGACGTCCTGCAGCGACTTCTGCGGCATCAACCCGAGATCATCTTTCATCTGGCCAGCGTGCCCGGTGGGGCCGCTGAGCGTGATCCCACGCTGGGCCGGGCCGTGAACCTCGAGGCAACGCTCAACCTGATGGAGGCGTGCCAAGCACTTGAGCAAACCGCCCGCCTTGTCTATGCGAGCTCCATCGCCGTCTACGGGGACACCCGTGCATCCAGCGTGAACGAGGATGTAACGCCGTCGCCCGCAATCACCTACGGTGCTCACAAGCTGGCTTGCGAGACCCTGCTGGCCGATGCCAGCCGTCGGGGATGGGTGGACGGCTGCTCCCTGCGGTTGCCAGGAATTGTTGCAAGGCGCGACGAAAGCCCTGGCCTGGCATCCGCATTCATGAGCCAGCTCTTCTGGAAGATGGCAGCGGGGCAACCGATCACCTTGCCCGTCTCCCCCGACGGAACATGCTGGTGGATGTCGGTGAAGACCTGCGTGAGCAATCTGGTCCACATGGCGGCCATGGACTCAGGACGCTGGAGTTCTGGGCGCACTTACCAGATGCCGGTTCTGCACCGGGGCATCGATGAGGTCGTCCAGGCCTTGGCAAGGTGCTTTGGCCCAGACACGGCTGGACTCATTCACTACGAGCCCGACCCCTTCATCGACAAGAATTTCGCACGCTATCCCCAGTTGTCGACACCTCGCGCAGAGGAGATCGGTCTGCGCAGTGATGGCAGTGCCGACGAGCTCGTGCGCAATGTCTTTGCGCATTCGTGACAGCACGGTCGATTCCGGCCCGTTCTCGACAGCATCCATCAACCGGCCGACCCGCCCTGCGCGCGAGCATAGACGCTGCATTGCTGCGTCATGCCGTGATGGACTTTGCAGATCTGGATATCCGCAGCTTCTTCACGGGCGCAAAAGCAGCGCACTGGTGAATTCGCATCGAACTTCTGCCTGAGCCCATCCCCTGGAAGGACTCCTGGCAGAGAGCGTGGCGCTGCCTTGGGGTGCATCAGGCAGCCAGGCTGCATCACCTGATCAACGAGGCAATCACAGGATCATAGGACCCGTCGACCAGCACGAAGAGCATGCGGCAGGTCTGGCTCGAACGGTTGGCCCAGGCGTGGTTGGTGCCGCGCTGGACAACCACGCTGCCCGGGCGCAGCAGAACCTGCGCGCCGCCGTCAAGTATCAGGGTCAGCTCACCTTCGATGACGACGCCATAGTCAAGCGACCGGGTGCGATGCATCAACGGGTGCAGCGAATCCGCCCCCACGGTCGATGCGGCCGCATCGCCGATCTGGGTGAAGGCATCCCGCATCTTGCCTGCGCCATGCGCCAGAAGTTCGGCGCTATCGGGTGGAATGTCGACGAAGCGGATGCGTGTGCCGTTTTGCGGTGGGGGCAGCAACAGAGCGGCACATGTCGGGTCGGCACCGTTGTCTAGCGGCGCTGGGGTGGAACGGGTGGCCCAGACTTCATGGAAGACCGTGCCAGGAATGGCCGCGATCTCGACTGCCGTGGGCAAAGAGCCTTGCGATGTGACGATGGCACGGCCCTGGTCGTCATGGCCGGTGACAATGCGTTCAATGGGCGGCAAGCTCATGGTTCGTCTTTCAGTCTTCAAAGATGGCGACTGCGCGCGTCCAGCCTGCGGATGCGCCACGGATCTTGTGCGGAAAGCAACTGATGAGAAAGCCCGTCGGTGGTAACGCCTCCAGGTTGTGAAGCTTCTCGAGGTGACAGTAGCCGATGTCGCGGCCGGCCTTGTGGCCTTCCCAGATCAGTGCCTTGTTGCCCGTCTCCGCAACCCTGGCGGCGGTATACGAAAAAGGCGCATCCCAGCTCCAGGCATCCGTGCCCGTCAGCCGCACGCCACGCTCGAGCAGGTACATCGTCGCTTCGTAGCCCATGCCGCAGCCTGCGCCGAGATAGTCAGCACTGCCGTAGCGGCAACCGGCACGCGTGTTGACGACTACGATATCCAGGGGCTGGATGTCATGACCAATGCGCTTTAGCTCGGACTCCACGTCCGCCGCAGTGGCGACATAGCCATCGGGAAAGCAGCGAAAATCAAGCTTCACGCCAGGTTGGAAACACCACTCAAGCGGTACCTCGTCGATCGTGACCGATGGCCGAGCACCGCCCAGCCTGGCGTCCTGCGTCGAGTGGAAGTGCCACGGTGCATCGAGGTGGGTACCGTTGTGCGTGGTCAGCGTGACCCACTCGGCAGCTGCGGCTTCTCCGTCGGGATAGTCCCCGGGCGTCGTGCCCGGAATCATCGCCATGAACTCTGCCAGCGTGTCTTGATGATTCTGGTAGGTAATTCTGAGTGCCAACGGTGGCGGGTCGGATAGAACGTCGTTTTCCAGGTAGATGGAGAGATCGACAAAGCGGCGGCGAGGCTTTTTCATGTAAGACCTTTATTCGGGCACCACGCCAACGGTGCGTGACAGCGCCTGATAGATCTGGATTTCGGATTGATAGAACCTGTCGAGCGCTTCCAGGCTCATGGGTGCCTGTGGTTCCGTGCCCTGACTGCGCAGGAATTCCTGGACGTCGGCGTCGCGCATCGCGGCCTCGAAGGCTGCATGCAGTCGCTTGATTGCGGCATCGGGTGCCCCGCGCGACACCAGCAGCGCACCCCATGCGGTATGAACAAATGTGCGCAGTTCAGGGGCCTGATTCTTGAGCGGCACCACCTTTGGCAGCAGTGCGGGAGACTGGTCTGCCGTGCTGCCGAACGCGCGCAACCTGCCTGCCTTTATGAGATCGAACGCCAAGCCTCCCAGCGGCACGAACGACAGGTCGATCTGAGAGCCTGCGAGGTCCTGCACCGCAGGCGGTACACCGCGGTAGGGGATATGGGACAGCTGAACGCCGCACATGCGTGCCCATTGCGCGCCCATCAGGTGAATCATCGATCCCTGGCCGATATGGCCGAATCTCAGCGGGTTGCCCGCTTGATCCGCCTGGCGCGCCAGCGACAGCAGTTCGGCGAGATTCCTTGCCTGCAGATCAGGCCGCCCGGCCAGAACATAGCTCGTGCGGCCCAGCAGTCCCACGGGCCGCATCTGTTCCGGCTTGTAACGCACGCTGGCCAGCGTCGCTGGCGTGAGTATGGGCTCGGTCTGCGAGACCATGACCGCAGTCATTCCGTCGGCGGGCAAGTTGAGCATGCGCTGCACGCCTATCGCACCGCCGGCACCAGGAAGGTTTTCGACAATGACCGCCTGGGCCAGTGCACGCTGCATCAAGCCCTGAAGCTTGCGCGCGAACACGTCACTGGGGTTCCCGGCTGGCTGGGGGACGATGATGGATACATGGCGCCCTGACTGCGCCAGTGCCATGGGCCCGGCGGTGACCGCAGCCAACGTCAGCAGGACGGATCTTCGATTCGTTCCCAACGCTGCGGCTTGTGGACCTGTGTCGTTCATTGCGTTTCTCCTTGTATTGCTGAGGCCGTGTCAGAACCGATGGCGCACGCCCGAGCTTCGAGCACCTGCGATGAAGCCCCTGTGGTTCGGGTGCGTGCCTGATCACGCATGAGCATCAACACGACGCCGCCGTCCACTTTCGCAATCCCGCGATCGCGCGCATTGACTCCGGCTGCTGCACCCTCGCCCTCGAAGCGTCCGACTGCTGCATCGATCAATCCATAGCGATGCAGGCCGGGTCCAGGTGCGCCTTGCGCATACGCGTTGAAAAAGGTCACGGGGGCTCGTGCGACGACCAGCGACGGCACGATGGGCGCGCGGCGCCATGGCGCAATCAACCCGTGCAGATCCGTACTGCGTTGCATGCATGTCTCCGTTGATGTTGTTTTTTGCCGCACGGCGCGGTATCGCCGTGACGGAACGGATTGTGGATATTTCGCTTGTATTCCTGAAATGGATTCTTTAGATTCCAGGAATCCATTTCATGAATATCAGCAAGAACCCAGCGTGATGAGCTGGTGCAACCGTGCTCTTGCGCTTGATTCCGAACGCCGAGCCATGCGCTTCAATAAACTCGATCTGAATCTGCTCGTCGCCCTGGATGCACTGCTTGCCGAGCGCAACATCAGTCGCGCAGGTGAGCGCCTGAATCTGAGCCAGCCCGCAATGAGCAATGCACTGGCCAGGCTGCGCAATTTCTTTGGTGATGAACTCCTTGCCGCACAGGGTCGGCAGATGGTGCTCACGCCGCGCGCATTGGGACTCATTGAACCGGTGCGCGAGGTCCTGGTGCGCATAGACAGCACGATCACCACACCGCCTGTGTTCATCCCCGCAGAGTCCACGCGCACCTTTGTGCTGCTGCTCTCGGACTTCACGACTGCGGTGTTCATTCCGCCCTTGCTGGCAGCCCTCTACCAACAGGCACGCGGAATCGGTCTGGAACTGCGTTCGCTCAATGACAGGCCAGCCGAACAGCTCGAGCAAGGGGATGCGGATCTGCTGATCATTCCCGAGCAGTTCGCCGCCCTGAACCACCCACGCGCACCGCTGTTCGAGGAACAGTATCTCTGCGTGACCTGGTCGGGCCACAGCCGCATCAGAGAGGAACTCACCTTCAACGACTACCTGGAGTGCGGGCATGTCGTGGCCAACTACGCCACGGGCCAACAGCGCGCTGCGTTTGATGGCTGGTTTCTCGACCGCTTCGGCATCCATCGCAAGGTCGAGGTGTCCGCGCCCAGCATGGCAGCCCTGCCTCAGATGGTCGTCGGCACCGATCGCATCGCCACGGTGCATAAGCGGCTGGCACTGCAGGCGGAAAAAGTTCTGCCGATCAGGCTTTGGCCACCGCCTCTCCAAGTGCCGACTCTGGTGCAGACACTGCAATGGCACCGCCACCGCGATAGCGACCCCGCGCTTCAGTGGATGCGTGAACTTGCTTTTCGCGTCGGTCGCGCCCTGTAAAGCAACAGCTCTCGGAAAACCGGTGCTCGCGGCCCGAAGTCTTCGTTGCCCCGCCCCGAGCATCACCCCTGCCTGGATACGCGGTATGGCCGCAGCCCCCCTGCGCGGCTAGACTTTCCATGGGCATCGCGGCAGGTGACTCGTCTGCTGCCCCTGCAGTGCACTGCAGCCCTGCGCACAGCGATGCCACCGGACGCAGCTTGAACAAAAAGGATTCACGTGGACTTGCGGGATTTGAAGTACTTTGAAGTCATTGCCGAACTCGAACACATGGGCAAAGCCGCCGAGCGCCTGCACAAGACTCAACCCGCTCTCACGAGCTGCGTTAGGCGTCTTGAAGATGCGTGCGGGGCCACACTGTTCGAAAAGGCCGGCCGAGGAATTCGGCTGACCACTGCGGGACATACGCTGGTGAAATGGGCGCAGCGGACCCGGTTCGACGTCGAGAGCGCACGCCGGGAGATTGGAGACATAGGCAAAGGAGTAGCCGGTCACGTCAGGCTTGGGATTGTTCCTACTGCGGCCCAGTTCCTTTTACCGCCGGCGGCACGGGACCTGCTTGCAGAGGCACCTGGCGTAACGATGCAGACAACGGTTGCTCTGGGCGACGTCCTGGCCCCGATGCTGCGCAGTGGCGACATTGACCTTCTGGTGGGCACGGACGCCCCCAGCGAGCCCGGTCTCACTTCGCGCTTGCTGGCCGAAGACCAGATCGTCGTGGCAGCCATTTCGAGTCACGAGTTGTTCTCCAGGCCTCGGGTCACACTGCGTGACCTCACCGACTACAAATGGGTGCTTCAGCCGCAAGGAGCGCCTATCCGCGACTGGCTGGACCAAACGTTCGACCGACACCATCTGCCACGCCCCATCGTCCAGGTGGAAAGCACGATGTTGCTGATGCTGCCCACGCTGATCGGTGAAACCGGATTGCTGAGCTTCATCTCCCGGCTGCACCTGCAGGAGGGCAGTTCCGGTGCAGGGTTGCGCGAAGTCAAGCTGCGAGGGGCAACCATGCGCCGTCGGATGGTCGTGACCTACCGGGACAGCGGATACGTCTCCCCTGCAGCTCAGCGACTGATCGCCTTGCTGGCCAAGCACGCCAGACTGCCTGCAGCTCGATAGGCAAAGTTCAATTTATCGATTCGAAAAAAAGTTCGATTGGACGAACGGGAGAGTGCAGCGAATACTTGGGTCTCATAGAGGTGCGACTTTGACGCCCCATCATTCAAGGAGACATCAAGATGAATTCTTTCCCCAGCGTTCGCGCATTGGGTGCCGTCGTCATCGGCACCGGTCTGCTCGCCAGCCTCGCCCCTGGCATCTCGTCAGCTGAAACGTATCCAGCGCGCTCCATCAAGATAATCGTTCCATTTCCAGCTGGCGGAGGCCCCGACATGATTGCGCGGGAAGTCGCCACGACCGTCACGAGTCAGCAAGGCTGGACCATCATCATCGACAACAAGCCTGGCTCAGGCGGCAACATCGGGATGGATGCGGCGGCCAAGGCGGCCCCCGACGGATATACGCTGGTGATGGGGCAGACGTCGAACATGGCCATCAACCCCTCGCTCTACGCCAAGCTGCCCTACAACCCTCAAAAAGACCTTGCCCCTGTCGGATTGGTCGCAAGCGCTCCGTTGGTCATTGCAGTTGCGAGCAACTCACCCTACAAGACGCTTTCCGACTTGATCAACGCAGCCAAGGCCAATCCTGAAGGCATTAACTACGCCAGCTCGGGAAGCGGAACCGTTGCTCATCTGGCCACCGAGCAGCTCCAGCGCATCGCCAATGTCAAGTTGACACACGTTCCCTACAAAGGGGCGGCTCAGGGCGCGACGGATCTGATTGGCGGACAGATCCAGATGTACATATCGTCGATTGTGACGCTAAGCGGCCACATCAAGAACGGGAAGATGAGAGCGCTGGCGGTGACTTCTGCCAGGCGTTCCGCCGACCTGCCCAACGTTCCTACCGTTGCGGAATCAGGCTTCAAGGGCTTCGAGGCTGTGACCTGGTTCGGTATCGCAGCACCGGCGGGCGTATCCAAGGACCGGCTGAGCAAGCTCAACGCTGCATTCAACCGGGCACTCGAGACCCCTGACGTTAAAAAACGACTCACGGAGCAAGGGGCGGATGTTCTGGGCGGAACCCCGGAACAGTTCGCCCGCTTGGTTCGCGACGAGACTGGCCGCTGGGCCACGGTCGTCAAGGAATCCGGCGCAAAGGCCAACTGACGCTCTCCATTTCCTCTCCGGCAACGGCTTCGCGTGGGCCGTTTGCGAGGGAGGACCACGCTCACATATCTCTGGAAATTTGAATCATGAATAACGCACCTGACATCATCCGTGACTTCGACCGCGTGCCCTTGCACATCGTTCAGGAGGCTTCGCAGTACCAGCCGGCCATCCTGGCTGATGTTGCCGGCCGGCGAGGCGCCATGCACGGTCGCATCAAGGCCTTGCGTCCCGGCATGAAGCTGGCGGGAACGGCGTTTACGGTGGAAGTGCGCCCCGGCGACAACCTCATGATTCACGCGGCCATGGCAATGGCAAAGCCTGGCGATGTGCTGGTCATCGATGGCAAGGGGGATCAAACGTCCGCCTTGATGGGCACCATCATGATGACGGCCTGCAAACAGCTCGGGATCGCGGGCGTGGTGATAGACGGCGCAGCCCGCGACAGCCTGGAGATTGAGGAGATGGATTTTCCTGTCTTCTCCGTGGGAACCAATCCGAACGGACCGACCAAGATGGTGCCGGGCCGTATCGGTTGCCCGGTGTCCGTCGGTGGCGTCATGGTCCATCCCGGCGACCTGATCATCGGTGACGCGGATGGAGTCGTGGTGGTCGAACGAGAGAAGATCGAAGGGCTGCTTCCCGCGGCTGCAAAGAAGGTCAAGGACGAGGCAGCACGCATTGAGGCGATCAAGGGGGGGGATACGAACGCTAAGTGGCTGGCATCAGCGCTGCGTGCGGCCGGCGTGCTCAAGGAAGGGGAAAGCCTGTGAGTACCATTGTCATTACGGCCGATGCGATTGCGCCCAGTGCCGTCGCGCTTCTCAAGGACTACGAACTGGTCTACACCGGCAAGACGCCAACGCCGGAGCACATCGTGGCGCTGTGCCAATGCCACAACCCTGTCGCCATGGTCGTGCGATACGGCAAGGTGGGAGCTGCGGCCATGGATGCTGCCCCGGCCCTGCGCGTCATCTCCAAGCACGGCTCGGGGACGGACAACATCGACAAGCTGGCAGCCAAGGAGCGAGGAATCGAAGTCGTCGCCGCAGTGGGTGCCAATGCAAATGCCGTAGCCGAGCACGCATTTGCTCTGCTGCTGGCCTGCGCAAAGTCCATTCCTGCCGTGGATGCCCGAATGCATGCCGGACATTGGGAGAAGGCCTCTCATTCGAGTATCGAACTGTCGGGTCGCACGATAGGCGTAGTGGGGTTGGGCGCGATCGGCCGACGTTTCGCACGGATGGCAGAGGGTTTCGGAATGAACGTCATCGCCTTCGACCCGTTTGCAAAGGATGTCCCGGACTACGTGAAGCTGGTCGGCTTGGACGAGCTGCTCAGCGAATCCGACGCAATCTCGCTGCACTGCCCTCTCACCGAGGACAACGAAGGAATGCTGAACAAGACGACACTCGGACGCTGCAAGCCAGGGGTCATCCTCGTGAACACCGCACGCGGCGGTCTGATTGATGAGCAGGCTCTGCTGGAGGCGGTCAGTTGTGGACAGGTGCACGCTGCGGGCCTCGATAGTTTTGCCGTGGAGCCCATGGCGCCAGGGCACCCGTTTCAGTCCCAGAAAGGTTTCGTTCTGAGCCCTCATGTGGGTTCGGTGACGTCGGATGCCTACATCAACATGGGCGAGTCGGCCGCCAGGAACGCCCTGGCTGTCATGGCGGGACGGTTTCAAGCAGCGTAAGGACCCTTCATGCAACGATGGAAGCATGCCCCGGACAGAAGCAACTGGGGCGAGTTCGGAGCCGATGACCAACGCGGGCGCATGAATCTGGTGGACCGCAAGAAGGTTCTCCAGGGTGTCGCCGAAGTCGAGTTCGGCAAAACCTTCTGCTTGTCCCTGCCCTTGGATGTGCCGGGGGGAATGACGATGAATCCCCGCCGCATGCCTGCCCGGACATTCTCGACTCTGCGCGACGGCAAGAGCGCCGGCGCGCAGGGATTTTGCTGGTCATACCTGGACGAGGACGACACGCTGACCGATGTGGTGTGCGACGAAGTGCTTGTCATGAATACTCAGTATTCGACGCAATGGGATAGCCTCGCGCACATGGGAAGTCGCTTCGACGCAGACGGAGATGGCCAGCCTGAAGCTGTTTTCTACAACGGATTTCGCGCTGGCGTGGACATCTTGTCTTCCGAGGAAGACAAGAACGCTCCAGCCGACTGGATGCGATTCCCATCGCCTCGTGCGCTGGCACTGGGTATCGAGAACCTGGCAGAGCACGGCGTTCAGGGGCGCGGAGTGATGATCGACCTTGAGCATCACATCGGACGCCGCCGAGAAGCCGTCGGCTATGACCGGCTGATGCGCATCCTTGAATCCGACCGGGTGGACGTTGAAGCAGGAGACATGGTGTGCATCCATACTGGATTCGCCGACACCCTGCTCGCGATGAATCGTCACCCCGACCTCAGGCAGCTCCACGAAACAGGTAGCGGCTTGGATGGCAACGACTCCAAGTTGCTCAATTGGATAGTTGATGTCCGCCTGGCCTGCTTGCTGGCTGACAACCCTGCCGTTGAATTGGTCGTCCCCCGACTGATGCAGCCAGCACCGATTCGCGGTCCACGACTGCCCCTGCACGAGCACTGCCTCTTCAAGAACGGAATACATCTTGGAGAGTTGTGGCATCTCACACCGCTCGCGAGATGGCTGCGTCAGCATGGCCGTTACCGTTTCCTGTTGACGGCACCTCCCCTGCGCCTGCCCGGCGCTGTGGGTTCCCCTGCCACTCCCATCGCGACTGTTTAGCAGCGACGGACGGTCGGCCCTTTGCTCACCCGGCTCGGCAGCAAGGCGAACACCGGTAGCCACGAGCAATCACCTTTCACCGGAGACAAAGATGAAACAATGGATCAAGCCCGCACTGACCGCAGCCGCCATGGCGATCGGCATGAGTGCAGCACAGGCGCAATGGCCCGACAAGCCTATCAAGCTGGTGGTCCCGTATCCGGCCGGAGGGGCTGCGGACAACACGGCCCGCATCGTGGCACAACATCTCGGAGAGCGGCTGAAGCAGCAGATCATCGTAGACAACCGTCCCGGCGCAAGTGGCACGATTGGTGCCTCTTACGTTGCAAAAGCGCCTGCCGATGGCTACACGCTTCTCCTGGATGCGACTTCATTTACGGTCAATCCGAGCCTGTTTCCCAAGCTCAGCTATGACCCTGCCAAGGACCTCGCACCAGTCTCCCTCATCATGCAGGTTCCTCTGCTCATGCTGGTGCCGGCCCACTCCCCCTACACCAGCGTCGCCAGCCTGGTGAAGGCGGCGAAGGACAAGCCGGGCAGACTGACATTTGCGTCTGCAGGCAGCGGCGGGGCGCAGCATCTGGCAGCAGAGATGTTCGCACAGGAGGAGAAGATTTCGATGACGCATATCCCATACAAGGGGGGGGCACCGGCGCTGACGGACCTGATTGGAGGTCAAGTTGACCTCATGTTCAGTGCGACCACCGCAAGCGGTACTTTCGTGAAAAGCGGCAAGCTCAGGCCCTTGGCCATCACGGCGTCAAAACGACTCGACAGCTTTCCACAGGTTCCGACCGTTGCCGAGAGTGGTGTCAAGGGCTTCGAGGTGAATGAATGGAACGGTCTCTTCGCGCCCGCCGGAACGCCTCAACCGATCCTTGCCCGTCTCGAGACAGAAACGCGCGCTGTGGTCTCCAGCCCGGCCGTTGCAAGCCGCTTTTCGGAAATGGGCGTCCAGGGCGTTGGCTCCAGTTCGAAGGACTTTGCCGCCTTTGTGAAGTCCGAGACTGCGAAGTGGGCCAGCGTTATCAAGGCCGGAAGCATCAAGGTCGACTGACCCAGCAGCCGATGTGAAGCAGCAATTCTGGTCATGCATCAAGCGCGTCCGCTTTGCCGAGGCTGGAAGTACCGTATGGCGTCGGCAACACCGACTTGTGAGCAGCAACTGCGGCTTCCAGCTGCCCCTTGGCTGCGCCGACCCCCTCCGTTCTCATTGGCACCGGGCCTTGGAGTCCGGGGAATAACACAGCGGGCCTTGTATCAGCCTTTGGGCATGGGCCAGCGGGATCAGTCCGCAGAAGGACTTTTTCGGCGGCTCCTCGTTGTGTAGTACCCGCACCCAGCCTCAACGATGCTTGAGACGGACGTTTCAAGCTCAACCTGCACCAGGCATAACACCGGCCAAGGTCGGCGAACGAGATTGAATCCACCTGCACATTGTGGGTCGATGGCAGTCACAGGCGCGTCGAGCCCGGCTGGCGGCATCCGGTACTGCAGACGATGGTGCCTTTCTGGGCGAAGGCCTTGGGGGCCAGCCAGTCCGGTGCACTTGGTGCCGCCGGTGACGGCAGCAATCTTGCCTGCAAGCTGCTGGCCCGTCAGATTTCTCCGTGAGTGGTAAGAGGCCTCAGGATCTGCAGGAGCTATGCATAGCTAAGAGTGGCTAACACCACTTCGTCATAGCCCCTCGCAGAGCAGTTATGCTTGCGGCCCTCATGGCAAGACGACCCGTAAGCAAAGAACTGTGGCGACAGCTACAACCCCTGATCCCAGCCTTCGTGCCTTCTGCCAAAGGCGGTGCGCGCAAGCTCGCGGTCAGCGACGAAGCCGCCCTCAACGGCATCCTGTTCGTGCTGCAAACAGGCATTCCATGGGAGGACCTTCCCCAATCTCTGGGGTACGGCAGCGGCATGACTTGCTGGCGGCGCCTGCGAGACTGGAATGCCGCTGGTGTCTGGGAGCAGTTGCCCCAGGCCATGCTGACGCGCTTGCGTGAACACGACCAGATCGATTGGAGCCGGGCCAGCATTGATGGCTCCTCGGTACCAAGCCCCCGGGGGGCCGGGAAACGAGCCCCAACCCCACGGACAGAGGCAAGCTCGACTCCAAACGACACATCGTCGTAGATGCCAGAGGCATCCCGCTGGTGATATTGGTCAGCGGCGCGAACCGGCACGACTCCAAGATGTTCGAGAGGTGCGTGGACGCGATTCCTGCGGTTGCAGGCTTGTCAGGGCGTCCCCGTAAAAGACCAGCCAAGCTGCACGCCGACAAAGACTACGATTTCAAGCGATGCCGAACCCACCTGAGGCAGCGGAGCATCATCGGCCGGATTGCCAGACAAGGCGTTGAGAGCAGCCAGCGGCTGGGCAAGCACCGCTGGGTGGTGGAGAGGACACACAGCTGGTTTGCAGGCTTTGGCAAGCTGCGAATCCGCTTTGAAAGACGGCTGGATATCCACGAGGCGCTACTGAAGTTGGCTGCAGCGATCATCTGTGCGCGCTTCGTGGATCGGTTGTGTTAGCCAGTCTTAGTTACCCAAAATGTCAATCCTGTCCCCCGGGAGACGCATTGCCCCGGGCACCTAGGGTTTGCTGTCTTTGCACCGCAGCATCAGGCTTCTAAATTGGGAGGCTCCCTTTGGATGAAGCAAGCAAACCATGGCCTTTATCAATTTCGTTACCCAGATACAGTTCGACTTTGGCGCGGTGCGCATGTTGCGCCAGGAATGTGAACGAGTGGGCATCAGCAAGCCGCTGATCGTGACCGACCCTGGCGTCAAGGCAGCAGGGATACTGCAAAAAGCCCTGGACGCACTGTGCGGCCTGCCCTGTGCCGTGTTCGACCAGACTCCCTCAAACCCCACGGAGCTGGCGGTGTGCGCGGCGGCTGAAATCTACCAATCAGAAGGCTGTGATGGTCTGATCGCCGTGGGCGGCGGTAGCGCCATTGACTGCGCCAAAGGCGTGGCAATTGCGGCAACACATGAAGGACCGCTTTCTCATTACGCGACCATTGAGGGAGGCTCGCCTCGCATCACTGCAGGTGTTGCGCCGCTGATTGCCGTGCCGACCACCAGCGGCACGGGCAGCGAAGTGGCTCGTGGAGCCATCATCATCGTCAACGACCATCGCAAGCTGGGCTTTCACAGCTGGCACCTGGTGCCCAAGGCTGCCATCTGCGACCCCGAGTTGACTCTGGGGCTGCCGCCCATGCTGACGGCTGCCACCGGCATGGACGCCATCGCACACTGCATGGAAGCCTTTATGGCCTCGACTTTCAACCCGCCGGCCGACGGCATCGGCCTGGACGGCCTGACCCGCGGCTGGACCCATATCGAGCGGGCCACGCGCAACGGGAGCGACGCCGAGGCGCGCCGCCAGTTGATGAGTGCAAGCATGCAAGGGGCCATGGCATTCCAGAAAGGGCTCGGCTGCGTGCACAGCCTGAGTCACAGCCTGGGCGGCATCAACCCGCGTCTGCACCACGGCACGCTCAACGCCATGTTCCTGCCCGCTGTCGTTCGCTTCAATGCCGAAGCCGAGAGCGTGCAGCGCGAGGATCGGCTCAACCGCATGGCCCATGCCATGGGCCTGGGCAGCGGAAGCGATATCCCGGAGGCTGTTCGCGACATGAATGCCCGTCTGGGTCTGCCATCGGGTCTGGCAGCCATGGGGGTGGATCGCACGCAGTTTGATGCCATCATCAGCGGTGCGCTCAGGGACCACTGCCATGCCACCAATCCGCGACTGGCCTCCGCACAGGACTACGAGCAAATGCTGCTTGCCTCGCTCTGAGGGATCGTCGGGCTGGCTCAGGCGTCCACAACGGGACCTTGCCTGAGCGCTTCACGCACATCATCCATCAACTGCCGCGCCATACCGCCAAGCACCTCCAGCTCATCGTCGGACATGTTGCGCGGCTCGTCATCCAGGATGGACAGGCAGCCCAGCACATTGCCCCTTCGGTCTGTCAATGGCACACCCGCGTAAAAGCGCAACTTGAGGCTATGCACCAGCGAGTCGTTGGCAAAACGAGGGTCTCGTGCCAAATCCCCGACCACGATGGCCTCCTTTTCATACACGACATACGAGCACACCGAGCTATCACGGGCGAAGCCCGGTTGATCGCCCTCTTGCGTCGGTAGCGGCAGCAGACTGCCCGGCGCATGGACACGCTCGGCATCCACCCAGGAAACTTGGGCCCACTTGGTGTTGAATGCGTTGACAGCCTTCTTGGCCGTATCTCGATAAAGCGCTGTCAATGCAGGATCCAGCACCGCGCTTTCATGGAGCATTTTGACACGCTGTTCATCGTCATCGGGAACCGGGGCCGCAATCACACACTCGCCGGGATCCCCGACCTGCATCGCCTCCACCCACAGGTGCAGCTCACGCAGACTGGTCACGCAGGCCTGCGCGCCTGCCTGCCGGGCGTACTCGGGATCTGCCGCCACGGAAGGCGCATTCCACAGGCACAGCACCACCCGCGCGCCCGGCCAATGGCGGCGAATGCGCCGCACAATGCGTCTCGCCATGCTTTGTGGCTGGTGATTGAATATCGACAGCACCAGCAGATCCGACCGCTTCACGGCCCGGGCCCACTCACGGTCCGCCAGCAAGCCATTGGCGTCGAACTGCAAGGACTTCGAGTCCGGGGCAAGTGCCCATTCGGAGCAGCTGACCTCATGGCCATGCAAGCTCTCAGCATGGGCCACCATGGCGGCCCCCAGGGCATCCACCTCCCAGCGCACACCGGCGCAATGAATGCGCAGACTGCGCCGCTGAGCATCTTCACCGGAAGGCGCACGGACCTGTTCGCCACGGCCCATGGGCGCATACTGGTCCTGCAACTCATCGAGCAAGGCAGCCATGCCATTGGACAGCCGCAACCGATGCTCGGCCGTCGCCGACTCCAGATGCTGCTGGGTGGCAATACGCAGCGCAGGAATGGCAACCTCATCGTAGAAACCGCTGACGGCACTGGCTCGATCGTCCTGGCTGGGCTTCGAGGGCAGGCGTTCGTCCACCGACTGCACAGCCATGCTGATGGCGTCATCCGCGTCGTCAGCCAGCAGACGCTGGTACAGCCGTTGCTGCGGCCCGAGAACAGGCTCGCTTCCCAGCAACACCTCCATGAATTTGAGCGAAGGAATGTAGCGTCCCAGCACCAGCAGGCAAACGGTCAACGGTGTTGAGAGAATCAGTCCAATCGGCCCCCAGAGCGCTGTCCAGAAAGTTGCCGCCACAATGATGGACAAGGTGGACAGCCCGGTACTGGAGCCGTACAGCCAGGGCTCTATCACGTTGTTGCTGATCAGCTCCAGCAGCAGAATCAGGCCCAGTGTCAGCAAAAACATGCTCCAGTCGGGATCGACCGCAAACGCCAGCGCCAGCGGAAATACCGCAGACATCATCGGGCCCACATAAGGCACGAACCGCATGATGGCACCCAGCACTCCCCACAGAATGGCCCCGGGCACACCAATGAGCAACAAGCCCATGGCGAGCGGCACGCCATAGCTGACATTGACAATGAACTGCATGCGCAGATATTTGCCAATCCGCTGCGAGGCTTCATCCAACGCATCGGTCGCCAGGTGGAGATTGCCTCCCACCAACCGTAGCAAGCGGTCACGCAGATCGTCTCTATCCAGCAGGATCAATATGACAAACAGCAGCACGATGCCGGCAGTCGTCACCGGCTCGGCAATACGCCCCAGCCACTGGAGCATCCGCGTGGTGGGTTTGGACTCGGGGGTCTGCACCTCCACTTTCTGCACCCGCGCCCTGGCGTTGTCGACGCTGGAGATTTCCTTCTCAACCGTGTTGTAGGTCTTGAAAACGCCATCCCATGCACTGGGCATGTTTGCGCTCTTGCGAAGACTGCGCAATTTGTCGCGAATCGTCGATTGATAGGTCGGAAGGTCGGCACTGAGTTGCTGCACCTGACTCCCCAGATACATGCCCAGCCCTCCGAGCGCTGCCAGGGCAAACGCCACCACCACGATGGCCGAAGCCATGCGGGGCAGCCCCCAGCGCTTGAGCCTGCTGACCGCTGGATCGAGCAGAAAGCCGAACAGCATTGCCAGGGCCAGAGGAATCAACAGGTCCCGCCCGAAGTACAGCGCCAGGATCACGATGGAGGCAATCATCAAGCCGATGAGCAAACGCAGGGCCGGCAGCATTTCCGCCAGATGCACAAGCCCCGAGGGCATGTTCGGTCTGGCACGTCTATCCATGCCCTCCCACAGGCCCTGCGCAGGCGGCCTCCCCTCGGCGGCCGAAACCCCGTCTCGGGAGAGAGTTTCGATCTCGACCGGCGCCCCCGCGTAAGGTTTGGTTGGCGCCACTGCACCCAAGCTGACCTCGGGGGAAGGGGACGACGCCTCGGTCGGCGACTTCTCGTATCGGTTTTCGGACATGGACATCGTGGATGGACTGCGGTCTGTGATTGTCGGAGTCAAAGCGTGGTAGCAGCAATTGCAGCGGGCTCTGCCTGCTTGCAATGTCAGGCTTTGTCTCAATGTGCAAAAAAGCTAAAGCGCCTCGACCCGGTTCGGATCGGGCGCATGCAGCCACTCGGCAAACTCCTCCGCCAGTTGCTGGCTGGCCGATGTGGCCGCATTCCAGGCCTTGGCACGCGCATCATGGTCGATGCCATAGCTCAGAAAATCGTGCCGGTCCGGCAGCTTGCCATTCGGCAGACGGGACACCCAGGCTGGATCGGGGGCGAGCACCACCATCGAGTCCAGATATGCAGTGGGGCCATGACGCCATTTCAGCCCCTTGTCCAGCCAGCCGGGAATCACCGCTTTCTGGAAATGTGGATAGAGCACCACCCCGTCGCCACTGCGGGACGCCCGATAATCCAGATGCATGTGATAGTCGGTGATGCCTCCGTCCCAATAGGCCCCCTTGGGAGCTTCTGCGATGTCCTGCACGGCATCCAGCACGAAAGGGATCGAGCAACTGGCGCGCAACGCCTCCATGAAGTTGTTCTGCGTCAGCGGTGTCTGTGCAGAACGGATATCCGCAACTCCGAAGGGAAGCGCATGCATGGCATCGCGTGCGGCCGTGGAAAAGATCACGCGCTCCAGCAAACATCCCAAGGCCGACCGGTGCAAGGCATTGCTGGCAAACGCGGCCGCATAGCCCAACGGAGTTCGCCAGGGCGATGCGCGTGACAGCAGGCCACGGCCACGGGCAGCAATCACATGCAGCCGGTAGCGCGGATTCGCCAGCACTTCGCTCACCCGACCGCCATAAAAGTCCTGCAGGGACTGCGCAAACCTCTCGCTGATCAGTGAAGAAGGCGTTCGCCTTTGCCCATCGGGAGGATCAAAGCGCTGTGCAATGTAGTCGCGCTCCAGTCGCTCGAAGGCCGCCGCCGGCGCGTTCAGACACGCTGTCGCCATGCGCCACGCACCGATGGAAGCCCCGATCAGATCCACCGGCTGCGCACTGGCCTGTAACCAATGACCAAAGATGAAACGATCCAGTGGTCCGAGTATCAGCCCCTTGGGGCCTCCCGCCGCAGCAGGTATGACCCTGACCATCTCCGGCTGCAAGCCCCGCTGCGCCATGGACTGCCGCGCCTTCGTACCGGCGTAGATTCGCAATGCTCTGGTGGATGACCTCATGCGGACATTGTGCTTGCAAGCCCCCTTGAGCGCCATCGCAGCCGCGACCTCACCAAATGAGCGTGACCGTGGTACCACCACCCGGCCGGGCCGAGATGCTCAGCTTCGCCCCCATGGCAAGTGCTCTGCGGCGCATATTGATCAATCCCATTCCGGCGGCCGCCCCTGTGTCCAGGCCTTGACGGCCATCGGCCGGCCTGCCGGATCCCGCATCCTCGATGATCAAGCGGGCATGCACATAGGCGGTCGGGACATCTGGAGCCTTTTCCCATGGCTCATCGGCAGCCAGCGTGACCCAGAGCTCACGTGCGTCGGCATGTTGGAGTACATTGCTCACCGCCTCTTTCACCACGGCCATGATCTCCTCGGCCATGGCTCCGCACGGAAGACTGACAGTGCTGCCACGAACTTCCGGGACCCAGACATCCCAGTGCAGCGTCATGCCCCGATGATCCAGCACGGGCTGCAGGCGATGCCTGAAACGTGCCAGCAGAAGGCCCAGGGATTCGTTTCGGCTCTCCATGGAATCAACGATCAGCCGCAGATCGAGCAAGCATTGTTCTGCGGCGCTGCGAATCGCCGGGTCCGTGCTGCGTTCGGTCAGGCTGATCAGCTGCACCAGCTGGCTACCCACATCATCATGCAAGGCCTGCGCTATGCGCCTGCGCTCCAGTTGCACCTCTTGCGAAGGACGCACACTTTTGCGTCTGCGCCACAGCGCGCTGCGATAGGCCCTCGGCGACAGCCAGACGACAACCACCAGGCTGATTCCCATGCCCAGCACAGCAGTCCACCAAGAACCGGAATGGCAAGTCCCCGCCATCGGTAAAAGCCAGGGCAGCCACAGCAGCAGCTGCACACTCCACAGAAGCAGATGCCAGGCATGGAACATTGGGAACGCTGCTGAAGACGACGCTGACGCCTAGAACCAGCCGCGCAGATAGGCGAAGCGTACGGCCTGAGCCCGGCTGCGCACCTGCAGCTTGCGGTAGATATTCTTGATATGCGTGTTGACGGTCATGGTGCTGATTTCCAGGCTGGCGCCGATCTCTGCGCTGGTATTGCCGCTGGCAACCATACGCAAGACCTCGCATTCACGGCTGGACAACCTGTCTGACATGTCCGAGCCCGGAACAGCCCCGGCTGCCGACCGCTTCTCGCAGCGCTGCAGCAGACGCCTGGCCAGACTGGGGGTGATGGATGCTCCGCCGTTGACGACCTGCAGCACCGCCTGGGGGTAATTGCCAAACCAGGAGTTCTTGACCAGATAGCCGGTGGCCCCCAGCTCGAAAGCGTGCAGCACCTGCTCTTCAGTTTCCACCACAGAAACCACGATGACCTCCGCCTGAGGACGCTGGCTTTTCATCACCTCGATCAACTCGAGGCCATCATCTGCCCCCAGCTTCAGATCCAGCAGCATCACATCAAATTCATGCTGACGGATGGCTTTTCTTGCGTCCTTGAGGTTGTCCGCCTGGGCCACCACCATCGTGCGGCGGTCATTCATGATTTCCTGCGCAATCACCATGCGCAAGTGAGCATCGTCGTCCACCAGCAGCACCCGCACGGGTTTGTCGGGCTGCCCCACCATGTGATCGGGCCACATGGAGGGACTTCCCAGTTCCACGGCCATGGGTCGGAGCGTCAATGCTTCACCGGAGTTGTTTGCACCGTTCGGGTCCATTTCTATCTCCTGGCCAGAGTTGCTTGCCGGGGACTCTGTGCAGTGCGCTAGACACTGCATAGAAAAAAACTCCCCAATGCATCATTAGATAGTTTTTAACAATTAAAACTGCAACTCAGCGTAAGAAAAAATGCAATTTGAGTAACCACGGTTTTCTGACGAGACCGGCCTTGAGCCATCGGCTTGAACCGCGTGGGCCTTCGAGGACGCCTAAAACTGAACATCCAGTGAACCGGCATGCCAGTTAATGGATGCCTGTCGCAGCACCATATCGATGTCCATGCCCAGAGCGAGTCCGGTTTCAGCGGGAAATGTCACGGCCAGCTGGCGCTCGCCCCAGTTGAGCGCGCGGGTCGAGGCCCGCCATACCGCCAGATGCAACACGCCCGTCAGAGGCTCGAAAACAGGTTGTTCCATCGGCGCATGCATGAACTGAAACGCATCGCTGATGACGTTCGGACAATTCCATTGACGCGCGAGCTGGGCCGTGATCTGGCTCGAGCAATAGCCCATCAACTGCATTTCCACCTGTGCACGCCGGGGATGCATGGGCTCCAGCAGCTCGGAAAGTCTGAAGAACGTGTCTGGATCAGCGGCCTGCAGCAGCAACTCGCCAAGACCGTGCAACAGCCCCAATGTGTAGGCTTGCGAGGCATTGGCCTGAACCGACATGGCAAGCGCACGTGCCATGCGAGCGGTGTCAAGGCTGTAGCGCCAAAAACTTGCCAGACTCCAGCCCGCCGAGACATGAGAAGCGCTGACTGGGTTTGCCTTCTGAACCAGCTGCCGCAACTGTGCCGGTGCCAGAAGCACCAGGGCCTCGGGAATGCTGTGCACACGCTGGCCCAGCAGGTGCGCCGGCCCGTTGGATGCGGCCAGCAGGCGTGCCGCCAGGACCGGATCGGTGGAAAACAATTGCACCAGACTGCGCATACCGGGCTCCGGCTTGCGCAGCTCGCTCGACAGCAGCGCAACAGCGCGCGGCTGGCTGGGCAGCAATACATGCTGCTCCAGCAGAGTTGACAGGCTCAAGGGTTTAACGCGACTCATCTGGATCAAAAGCGACGAACGGGTTGTCGCCCCCCGAAGTGAACAAAAGAAGGCTCAAGGAAATATCAGAGCTGTTCATCTCTTTTCAGCTGCACGGGCAGGCCCATGACCAACTGACCAGCAAGCTTGCGAGTCAAGGGTTGTAACACGGAAAAGTGATCACCCCCCTGAACCGAGACGCAATGCAGCTGGTTCGACTTTCGTGCTGCGCACATATTGTCGAGGCTGTTGATATTGCCTGGGCTTTTGCTGCCCTCAATGATCCATGTCGGGCTCTTGATGGCATGCAGCCAGTGCATGGGGGAGCGCAAGCGCCTCTCATCCGGCGAGATCAACTCCCACTTCACAGGCCAGCCATAGCCGCTGATCTCGTCCACCGGACCAAAAGCAAACACCCCCTGCACCGGCAAACCTGCCGTTGCTGTCAGCAGCGCCAGCGTGGCTCCGGTGCTGTGCCCGCCCAGATAGATGCGGGCCGGATCGACATAAGGCAGTTGCGCGGCCTGCAGGATGGCTGCGGCCACATCCTGCACTTCCCCCCAGAAATACTCACGCTGGCCAGGATTGTCATTGCCGCCGCGCAGGGTGGGAAACAACATCGCCATGCCGGCCTTGCGAAACGCGCTGGCACTTTGATCATTGGCAGCAGGGCCTTCACTCCAGAAATCGTCCAGGCTATTGGTATCTCCCCCCGTCAACCAGACCATCAAAGGCTGCTTCCTGCCATCACCGGGATCCGGCGTGACAAAGGCCTTGAGCTTCAGGTCGCCGCTCTGATAGCTCATGGGAACAAACAACAGCGACGGCGGCTCAGGCATAGACCTGACTGGCATATGCGCTGCCGGCAACAGGGCGGTTGCGATCCGGGTTGCCTTGCCGGCGCGCGCCTGCATTAGATTCTGCAGAGTGATTTCACCCGATGCGATCTGTTGCTCAACGACCTGCTCGATCCGCGCCTGCTCCCCGCGCTGGCTCTCGTGCTGCTTGCCAGCGGCAGCGTGACGCACTTTGGCCATCTCATGCTCGGCCATCGCAGCGCGCGTGATGCAGCGCCGCTGCTGATCTATGTCGATGCCCTCTTCCTGGGCCTTGTCGACCTGTGCAAGATTGAGCTTGACGGTGTGGCACAAGCCATCGCCCTCTGGCGCCAGGGCCGGCGGCCAAACCACGGGCGCCGGCACCTGGGCCTGGGCCTTCTGCTTGACCCTGTCCAGCGATATCCAGCCGCGTGATGTCATCTTGGCGCCGATAAAGACCACCAGCAACGCCACGCCTATGGCCGGCAATATCACCCGCCCCCTCGCTTTGCGCATTGTTCTGCTCCCACCAAAAAGGCCGCCTGTAATCTGGATTCGATGGCGGCCTGGTGGGAGATTATTTCTTCAGTCCCTGCAACTTCGCAAAGGCTGAGGCCATTGCATTTTGCTGTGTGGGCTGGTTGCCACGCTGGGGTTGCGCATAGCCACCGCGATTGCCGCCGCCATAGCTGTTGCCGCGGCCTGCACCTTCAAAGCGGTTGTCCCGGGGACCATCGCGGCGTGCAGGAGCCGCATCGAGCTTCATGGTCAGGCTGATGCGCTTGCGGTCCACATCGACCTCCAGCACCTTGACCTTGACGATCTGTCCGGTCTTGACCACTTCGCGCGCATCCTCGATGAACTTGTGACTCATCTGACTCACATGCACCAATCCGTCCTGATGCACGCCCAGATCCACAAAGGCGCCGAACTGGGCCACATTGCTGACCGTGCCTTCCAGCGTCATGCCTTCCTTCAGGTCCTTGATGTCCTCCACGCCGTCATTGAAGCGGGCGACCACAAAGTCCGGACGAGGATCACGGCCGGGCTTTTCCAGTTCGGCCAGGATGTCCTTGACGGTCACCGCACCGAATTTGTCATTGGCAAACTGCTCCGGTTTCAAAGACCTGAGCACTTCACCACGTCCCATGATCTGCTCCACGGGCTTGCCCGTGGCCAGGATGATCTGCTCGACCACCGGATAGGTTTCGGGGTGCACGCCGGTGACATCCAGCGGGTTGTCGCCGCCGCGAATACGCAGAAAGCCTGCGGCCTGCTCGAAAGTCTTGGCCCCCAGACCGGCCACCTCCATCAACTGCTTGCGGTTCTTGAACGAGCCATTGGCATCGCGCCAGCGCACAACCGACTTGGCCACCGAACCCGACAGGCCCGAAACACGCGTCAGCAGAGGGGCCGACGCGGTATTGAGGTCCACCCCCACGGAGTTCACGCAATCCTCGACCACGGCATCCAGCTGACGGGCCAGCTCGCTCTGGTTCACATCGTGCTGATACTGGCCCACGCCGATGCTCTTGGGGTCGATCTTGACCAGTTCAGCCAGAGGATCCTGCAGGCGACGGGCAATCGAAGCCGCACCACGCAGGCTCACGTCGATATCCGGCATTTCCTGTGCCGCAAACTCACTGGCCGAATAGACCGAGGCACCGGCCTCGCTCACCACCACCTTGTCGATCTTCTTGTCGGCCTTGGACGCGATCTTGATCAGGTCCGCAGCCAGCTTGTCGGTTTCGCGGCTGGCCGTGCCATTGCCGATGGCGATCAAGTTGATGTTGTGCTTTTCCACCAGCTTGGCCAGCACGGCGAGCGAGCCGTCCCAGTCGCGGCGCGGCTCGTGCGGATAGATGGTGGTCGTGTCCACCAGCTTGCCGGTACTGTCCACCACGGCAACCTTCACGCCGGTGCGAATGCCGGGGTCCAGGCCGATCACGGCACGCTGGCCCGCAGGCGCGGCCAGCAGAAGGTCGCGCAGATTGTCGCCAAACACCTTGATGGCGACCTTCTCGGCATCTTCGCGCAGGCGGCCGAACAGGTCGCGCTCGGTGGACAGGCTCAATTTCACGCGCCATGTCCAGGCGACGCATTTTCGGATCAGGTCGTCCGCAGCGCGCTTGGCATGGCTCCAGCCCAGGTGCAGCGCAATCTTGCCCTCGGCGAGACTGGGCTGACCCGGTTCAGGCTCGACCGGTTGCACCAGTTTGGCTTCGAGCACCTCCAGTGCACGCCCGCGGAACACGGCCAGCGCCCGGTGCGACGGTACGCGGCCAATCGGCTCGTCATACTCGAAATAGTCGCGAAACTTGGCGACCTCGGGATCGTTTTCATTCTTGCTCTCGACCTTCCTGGACTTGAGCAGGCCTTCATCCCACAGCCATTCGCGCAGCTTCTGCACCAGTGCCGGGTCTTCGGCCCAACGCTCGGACAAAATGTCGCGCACGCCGTCCAGCACGGCAAAGGTGGTGCTGAAATCGGGGCCGGGCTTGCCGTCGTCCAGCGTTGTCGCGGGCTTGCAGAAAGCCTCGGCTTCCTTGTGCGGATCCAGCGTGGGGTCGGCAAACAGCTTGTCGGCCAGCGGCTCGATGCCGAATTCCCTGGCAATCTGGCCCTTGGTACGGCGCTTTTGCTTGAAGGGCAGGTAGATGTCCTCCAGCTCCTGCTTGGTCGGCGCGCTGGCAATCGCCAGGCGCAGCGCATCGGTCAGCTTGCCCTGCTCGTCAATGGCCTTGAGCACCGTCTCGCGGCGGTCTTCCAGCTCGCGCAGATAGCCCAGGCGTTCGTCCAGCGTGCGCAACTGCGTATCGTCCAGACCCCCCGTGGCCTCCTTGCGGTAGCGAGCCACAAACGGAACCGTGGCGCCACCATCGAGCAACTCCACCGCCGCGCTCACCTGCTGCGGCTTGACATTCAGTTCTTGAGCAATCTGACCAATGATTTTTTGCATTCGATATTCGCCCCACGGCGTTCAACACAGGAAGCCAACGAGTTTGCCATAGGCATGCCGCCAGACTGCCCTGGATATCCGGCATAAGTGCAAGCAAACCTTAAAAACTATGCTTTCCATAGCTGCTTTCCCTTGATGAGCAAGCATCGAAAGCATATTTCTTTAGAATTATCAGGACATGCCCGATACTTTCCAGGACGATTTCTTTGCCGATGCGCTGCCTCCTTGCGAGAAACGCGCTGGCAACGCACTGCCTGAAGAAACGCCGCAGGCCGATGACCCCGGTGAACGCAGAACAGGACGCGGCGCGATTGCCCTGGCCCCGGCAGCTGCGCAGTACCAGGAGTTGGCCGCACAACTGCCTTCCCTGCTGCGCATGGGCGTCTCGACCTGGTCCTATCCGGGCTGGGAGGGCTTGGTCTGGGACGGAGCCTATGACAGCAGCGTGCTGGCCAAAAAAGGCCTCACGGCCTATCACCAGCACCCGCTGCTGCGCACTGTCTGCATCGACCGCACTTTCTGGCGACCGCTGACGGCCAGTCAGTACGCCGCCTTTGCCGCCCAGGTCGATGACGACTTCCGCTTTGTCGTCAAATGCCCGGCCGGAATCACCGACGCCCAGGTGCGCAGCGAGGAAGGCAAACCGCGCGAGAGCAACCCGGCGTTTCTCGACCCTGGCCTGGCCATAGAGCATTTTGTGCAGCCCACCCTCGAAGGCCTGGGCGGCAAGCTGGGCGTGCTGGTCTTTCAGCTCAGCCCCCTGCCCTGGAGCCTGCTCAGCCATCCCGGCCTGCTGATGGACAAGCTGGGCCGGCTGCTGGGCGCCGTAGAACAGGCGCTGCACACACATCCGACGGTCGTCGTTGCCGTCGAGGTCAGAGACCCCGAGCTGCTGACTTCGGAGCTGACCCGCACACTCAAGACCCATGGCGCAACCTTCTGTCTGGGCTTGCATGGCAAGATGCCGCCCATCGAGGCGCAATTGGACATGCTGCGTGCGCTATGGCCCGGCCCGCTGGTCTGCCGCTGGAATCTGAATCGGCTCTTCGGTGCCTATGGCTATGCCGATGCCCAGAAAAAGCACCAGCCGTTCAACGAGATCCGCAGCGAGGATCTGCATACCCGGGAGCGGCTGGCCCGCACGATTGCCGGCATCACCGGTGCCGGCCAACCCGCTTTCGTGACCATCAGCAACGATGCCGAGGGATGTGCCCCCCGCTCGATAGCGCTGCTGGCGCAGGCGCTTGCGCGTCTTTCAGACTCAGGCTCTGACAGACATCCGAAGCCGTCATCCTGAATGAATACCCGAATCCCCTCAGTTACCTACTTTCAAAGCGCTGATGGCGATCAAAAAGAAAGCCCGACAGGCCACCAGCCTGCCGGGCTTTCTGGATGAGGACTTCAATCAGTCCTTGAGCGCTGCCAGCGGATGGGAATGCGCAGGCCAGGGGCTGTCAAAGAACGCTTGCCACTCGGCATCGCTCACCTCTTCGATGCTGGCGGGACTCCAGCGCGGGCTGTGGTCCTTGTCCACCGCCAGAGCGCGGATGCCCTCCACGGTCTCGCTACGCCCCGGGCGCAGATAAAAGCAGTGACGCACCATATCGCGCTCCATGCGCAGGTCCTCGGCCAGGCTCATCTGGCGTGCGCGGCGGATCTGCTCCAGCACCACATGCAGCATCAGGGGCGAACGCTTGCGCAGCGTGGCCGCCTCGGCCTGGGCCCAGTCGCTGCCGGCCTGCAAGGCCTTGACAATGGCCGACACCGTGGGCTGAGAGAAGCAGGTGTCGATTTCAATACGGTGTACGGCTGTCTTGGGCTCGGCGCTCACAAAGCGGGAGCGAACGACGGCATTGAGCGCCTCCACATCGGCAAAATCCGTGGTCGCCAGGGTCTCCCAAAGCTCCGCCTGCTGCGCGGCAGGAATGCAGCCATCGGCCAGACCAAAGGCCAGGGCATCGCCCGCACCGATGGTGTCGCCGGTCAAGGCCAGCCATTCACCCACGGCACCGGGGCAGCGCGAGAGAAAATAGCCCCCCCCGACATCCGGAAACAGGCCAATCGCCGTCTCGGGCATGGCCATCTTGGTACGCTCGGTCACGATGCGCAGCGAGCCGCCCTGGCTGATGCCCATGCCACCGCCCATGACGATGCCGTCCATGAACGCGATATAGGGCTTGCCGAAGCTGTGAATCAGATGGTTGAGCGCATATTCCTCGGTGAAGAAATCTTCGAGCTGAGGATTGCCGCTGCTGCCGGCCGCGTGCAGGAAGCGGATGTCGCCCCCCGCGCAGAACGCCCCGAACATGCCTTCCTTGTTGCTGCCACGAATGGCCACGCCCAGAATCGAGTCATCTTTTTGCCAGGCCCGCAAAGTGCCCAGCAGATCGCGCACCATGCCCAGAGACAGCGCATTGAGCGCCTTGGGACGGTTGAGCGTAATCATGCCCAGCTTGCCACGGACTTCGGCAATCACATCGGACATATCGGCGCTCGGGGTGGGGGTCATTGTCTTGCTCCTTGAATCAATTCCATGCTGGTCGTCCATCAGGCACCAGGCCATGGGCGGCCATTATGCGATGGCGGTCCACGCAAGCCGGGACAAGGACGTGACAAATACCGCCAGCATCTGCAGCTACAACGCCCGAACGGACTGCAATGCTGACTAATATGGGAGCCGTGCCCGGCTGCAGCCTCATCCGCTTTTGCAGCCCACCTTCTGCCTCATGAACGATCTGCCGCCACCGCCCGAAAACCCACGCCAGGAACCGCACCTGGAACCCAAGCAGCTTTCCGCGCCGCTGCGCTACCTGCTCATTGCCTTTGCCCTGGTCTGCGTGGTATTGGGGCTGATAGGCGCCGTGGTTCCCGGCATGCCCACCACGGTATTCATACTGATGGCCGCCTGGGCAGCGGTACGCAGTTCGCCCAGACTGCACTGCTGGCTCTATGCCCACCGTGTTTTCGGCCCGCTGCTGCACAACTGGGACAGCGGTGGCAAAGTCAGCCGCCGTACCAAATGGACGGCCACTGCGAGCATGGGCGCCAGCAGCCTGCTGATTCTGTATTTTTCGTACAAGCCATGGCTCACGGCCGTGACGCTGAGCATCATGGCTTGCGTCCTGCTCTGGCTGTGGCTCAGGCCCGAGCCGCAGATTGAAGGGTGACACGCCAGCCGCGATACATGCGCGTGCGCGATGCCGTCTTCGGACGGGAGGGCCGGAATAGAAAAAGGCCCGTGATTTTCATCGCGGGCCTTTTCAATGTGGTCGGAATGGCGGGATTCGAACTCGCGACCCCTTGCACCCCATGCAAGTGCGCTACCAGGCTGCGCTACATTCCGTGTCGATGGCGTTATTGTAACCGATTTTTTGCCCTCTTCAGACAAGTTCGCTGCTGAAGCGATTGCTCGGTCATTAATCACGACGGACGCGCAGCGCTGCAGGTTTAATAGCACCTCGCATCTTCGCACCTGTCCACGCGCATTGAAAAAGGCCTGTGATGACATCACAGGCCTTTTCAAATTGGTCGGAATGGCGGGATTCGAACTCGCGACCCCTTGCACCCCATGCAAGTGCGCTACCAGGCTGCGCTACATTCCGTGTCGATGGAATGAATTATAGGGAGGAAAAAACCCCTCCCCAGGGAAAACGCGCACTTTTTTCAAAAAAGTCTTCAGCCCCTTCGTGGGCAGCCTGCCGACAGGCTTTCCGCAAGTGCAAGCCCGTGGGCTTGCCGGCCCGCACCCTTGCTGGAATCTGCCCGGGCTCCCCGACACCTTGCGGGCACCCACGCCTTGCGCTGGATCAGGCTGATCAGGAATGACTGTTATTCCTTCAATACCCAGCCATCAGTACTCACTCACCCGCCACCGGCGCTCCTTGGTGGCTGTGCATGGCAGCTTCCGTCGCAGCGGGGTGTCACACACAAGTGGTTTCCCGGGGTCCTTGAGGTAAAAAAACCACTGTCATATCACTGAAAAGATGATTTCATCGGCTTCCGCGGAACGGCAGAGCGAGCTGTATACAAACCCCCGCTATATTTCAAAACGTAAATCCAATATCCAACTCGAGAGGACACTCATGAAGACCGCTTTTATCGCCATGGCAGCTGCCCTGGCATGCTCCGGAGCCGCTTATGCCCAGAGCAATGTGCAACTGACCGGACTGGCCGACATGTATGCCGGCTCCGTCAAGATGGCCGGGCAGGCACGCAAGGGCGTTGTCGGTTCCGGTGGCATGACCACCTCCTGGTGGGGCCTGAAGGGCACGGAAGACCTGGGTAGCGGCCTGAAAGTCGATTTCAACATTACCGCCTTCATGCGCATGGATACCGGTGAGATGGGCCGCTTCCCCGGCGACACCTTTTTCTCGCGCGATGCCAACATCGGTCTGAACGGCAGCTTCGGCCGCATCGGCCTGGGCCGCGACAAGGCACCCAACTTCCTGCCCACCATTCTGACCAATCCCTTTGGCGATTCGTTCACCATCTCCCCTCTGGTGCTGCACGCGAACACGCCGACCGCTGCCTGGGGCGGTGCCCGCCTCACCACTCCCGCCGACACCGGCTGGAGCAATATGCTGGTCTACACCACGCCTAACTTCGGCGGTCTGACGGCCAATGTCTACTACCAGTTCGGCGAACAATCGACGCCTGGCAACAAGAACAAGAAGAACGTTGGCGTGAATGCCCTGTACTCCAGCGGTCCGCTGAGCCTGACGGCCTTTTACGAGCGCGACCAGATCACCAACCCCGGCAGCGGCACGGTCATGCCCACCAAGAGCGACTGGATGGTCGGCGGCAGCTACAACTTCGATGTCGTGAAGCTGTACGCCACCTACGGCCAGGCCAAGGTCAAGGATCTGGACAGCAAGAGCAAGACCTACTCGCTGGGTCTGGACATTCCGGTCTCCGGCACACCCGGTACTGTCAAGGCTGCCGTGGCCCGCACCAAGTACGAGGCAGCGACCGACGCCACGCGCACCACAGCGACTCTGGGCTACGACCACTTCCTGTCCAAGCGCACCGACGTCTACACCGCTCTGATGTACGACCGCGTGAGCGATGCCAGCCCCAAGACCGGCACCAGCCTGATCGCCGGTATCCGCCACCGCTTCTAAGCACCGGGTTCGGGCGGGCCTGTGGCCCGCCATCCCCCGCACAGCGAGGCCCCGGCCTCGCTTTTTCATTTCCAAGCCGGCGGCCCGCCTGTTCACTTGGGCGCAGAGGTCTCCAGAAGCTTCAGCCGACGCTGCAGCTGCGCCTGCTTTTCCGCATCGCCGCCCTGCTGCGCAGCCTTGAGTTGCAGCAGCAACCAGGCCATCAAGGGTCTGCGCCAGCCTTGCTCCGATGCGGTGTCGACGCCTTGCTGCTGCAGCCCGGGCGCAGTTGCTCCGCCACGCAGCAGCACGCCCACTGCGACCAGTCGCGAAAGCGGATCCCGGATCCCCGCCACAGCGGCTTCGGCTGGGCCGCCGCTGCCGAGCAACTGCCGCGCCACGCCACGCTGCGCCTCGGGCAAATGCTCGATATCAGCCGCTTGCGGACGGGCCTGCAGATAGCGGGCATAGGCCTGCTCTTGCTGGCCCGCATCCAGCGCCAGCGCCTCATAGGCCGGGCAGCTGTTCCAGTCCAGGCTGGCCACCTGCGCCGCGCAACGCATCAGCTCCAGCCTGGCGGCCTGTGCGGGCTGGCCGGTGCTGGCCACGGCATCGCGCGCCTTCTGCCACTGCAGCGCCTCCACACGCTGCTGCCCCTGCAAATAGGCCTGGGTGGCTTTTTGCGCTGCAGCTTCGGCGCTCAAGGACCAGTCCGGCGCTGCAGGCTGGTTGCCACAAGCCGAAAGCAAAAGAACCGACAGCGCAGATATCGCTCTGCCATATCGACCCAGCGTATTCTTTTCCTTGATTTTTTGCGTCATGGCAGCTTCAACTCCGGCTTGTGGGAAAACGGCCATTTGCGCTGCAGATCATTGAGCACGGACTCCAGCCTCAGCAGGTTGCTTTCCACCTCGGCACGCAGCGCGCCCAGGTCGGTCGAGGCCTCACGGGCATTGCTGCCCACCACCTGCATATCGGCCAGCACGGCATCGACTTTGGCCATGCTTTTGCGCGTATCAGCCAGCAGGCCGTTGAGCTGCTCCATCGTGACCTTGACCTGGGGCATGACACCGTTCGCATCGAAGACCTGGCTGTCGGCACGTGCGACCATGCGGTCCATGCGCCCCAGCAGTGAGTTGGCGCGCTCCAGCATCTGGCCGACCTTCTTCGCTTCCTCATCGCTGCCCAGCACTGCGCCCAGAACGCCGCCTTGCCCCTGCATGCGCTCGGCCAGCTTGCGCACTTCGGCCAGCGATCCGCCCAGTGCCGAATCCGTGGCGGTCAGCGCCGCCACATTGGCCAGCACCTCCTTGGCGGAACTGATGATCTGAGGCAGCTCGGCCGTGGCATCGCCACTGAGCACGGGTCGCACGGAATCCGGCGGCAGCGGTGCATCACCCAGCATGCCGCTATAGGCCTTGATGGTGGTGCCGCCCACCAGTCCCTTGACCAGCGTGAACACACTGGACTGGCGCAACCAGTGGGCATCCTTCTCGGTCACGTCGACAAGAATGCGGACCGAGCCGTCCTCGGCCAGCTCTATCTTGCGCACACGGCCTATGGGAAAGCCCGAGAAAGTCATGTCCATGCCCACCACCACGCCTTCGGAGTCATCGGCCGTCAGCACCAGCCGCTGCGTTGGCTCGAACACCCCGCGCGCGTAGAGCAGATAAGCGGCCGCACTCAGAATCAAGACCAGGGTCAGCGCCAGCAGCGCCGCAGCCTTGGCGCGCAGATGCGCGACGGGTTTGAGGCTGAGCAACTCCTCGTCGATCAACTGTTCCTCGGCCATACGCGTTTCGCTCATGGCTCCATCCTTTTCAGTAATAGTTGCCCATGAGCGAGATCACCTCGATCAGGAGCAACACGGCAAACATGCGCGCAAAACCACCCAGCTCCGCCCCACCCTGCCGATGGCGCGCAACCGGCGTATACATGGCGGATGCCAGCGGCATGACGGCCACCGTGAGGCTGAAAAACCAGGTCTTGAGCACGAACACCAGTGTCAGCGACGGCGTGAAGATCTGGCCGAAGATGCGCGTGTACGAGGAGAAACCGGCGAGGCTGAAGCCATAGACGCTCAGATACACGGTGACCAGGGCCACGATGCAGCTCAGCGCAGCAAGCGTGATGGCCGCAAACACGCCCGCCGCCGCACGCGGCACCAGTGCCGCGCGGACAGGGTCAATGCCTTGCGTCTTCCACTTCGCAAGCTGGCCCTGGGTACGCATCTGCACCACCTGGACGCCGGCCGGAATCGTGCAGCGCATGGCGACGAATAGCGCGGCCGTCAGCGGTATCAGCTCGATCACCATCACCCGCACCACCAGATCCAGCGCATAGCGCGACAATCCATAGCTTTGCGCGGTGACGATGACGATGCGCGCAATCACCGCACACAGCAGGGCCGCCAGCGCCGTAAAGCCCGTGAGTATGGGCGCGGTCTGCGCATACATCTGCTGGGCCAGCATGGCCCGCCCGCGCTTGCGGTAGCTCGACGGCGAGCTGACCAGCACCAGCAGAACGGCCGTCAGATAAATGCTGCGCCACCACGCCAGGGCCTGCGCGCCCAGCGCGGCCCAGATCCGCCCCGGCAGCTTGATGGTGGTTTCGCTCCAGCTCATGCAGGAATGATAGCGTCCACTTCAGACTGCAGGCGCAGCCGACGCTGCTGCAGTCTGTCAGACATGGCGCTTTGCCGCAGCGCTGCCTTGCAGGCCCTCGGGCAGGGGCTCGTCGGCCTGGGCATGCAGGGCTTCGATGATGTGGCAGAAGCTGTCCGAGCCGTCGCACTGACTGCGCAGCTGCATCAGCTCGTGCTCCAGCGCCTGCAGCTCGGCCAGCCGCTCCCGCACATGGCCCAGATGGGCGTCCAGGGTTTTGTTGGCGGCCACGCAATCGGCCTTGCGCGCACCATCGAGGGCCAGCAGGGTGCGCACCTCGTCCAGCGACATGTCCATGGCCCGGCACAGGCGGATAAAGCGCAGGCGGTGCACGTCACCATCCGTGTAGAGCCGGTACTGGTTGTCCTCGCGTACGCCGGGCGAGAGCAGTTGCTCCTTCTCGTAATAGCGGATGTTGGCTGCCGCGATGCCGGAGCGCCTGGCCGCCTCGCCGATGCGCCAGCGCGGAATATCGTGAGAATTGAGCGACATGCTTGACCTTGAAGTGACTTTATTGTTTTCAATACTGCCATGAAGCAAGAAAGCCTGTCCACCCACGCCCATGGCGGCGGCCACAATGGTCATTCACATGATCACGATCATGCACATCCGCATGCACATGTGCCAGCCACTTCGAAACCTATTGCCGACACAGCCACATCGGCCTGCGGAACCGGTTGCTGCGCACCGTTTTCCATCAGCGAGCCGGCCAAGAGTAAGGTTCATGATGAGGATGACGGTCACGACCATGCCCACGACCATGGCGTGCTGCCCGGCTGGCCGCGCATCTATGCCGCTCTGGCCGCAGCTCTGGCCGCCGAGGCCTGCCACTGGTTTGGCGGCGACGGTGCCAACGCGACGCTTCAATATCTGGGCATGGCGCTGGCCGTACTGGGCATAGCGTTGTCGGGCCTGGGCGTCTACAAGGCGGGAATCAAGGATTTGCTGCGCTTCAAGCTCGGCATTCATGCCCTGATGGCCGTGGCCGTCACGGGCGCCTTCATCATCGGCCAGTGGCCCGAAGCCGCCATGGTCATGGCCCTCTATGCGGCGGCCGAGCGCATCGAAGACCAGGCCATGGACAAGGCACGCCTGGCCATCCGCAATCTGCTGCAGCTCGCGCCCGAGACCGCCGACGTGCTGCAGGCCGACGGCAGCACTGTGCGCATGGCCGCCCGCGAGGTGCCCATGGGCGCCGTGCTGCGCGTGACACCCGGCGCCCGCGTGCCGCTGGACGGTCTGGTCACCGAAGGGGAAAGCTCGGTCAACCAGGCTCCCATCACGGGCGAAAGCGCGCTGGCGCACAAAGCCCCGGGCGACGAGCTGTATGCCGGCTCCATCAACCAGGACGGCGAACTGCATCTGCGCGTGACCGCGCCGGCCAGCGACAGCCTGATTGCGCGCATCGTCCATGCCGTGGAACGGGCGCAGTCCTCCAAGGCCCCCACCCAGCGCTTTGTCGACCGCTTTGCCGAGATCTACACCCCCATCGTGCTGGTGCTGGCGATGGCCCTGGGCCTGCTCGCGCCCTGGCTGCTGGACTGGAGCTGGCATCAGGCCGCTTACCAGGCCTTGGCCCTGCTGGTCATTGCCTGCCCCTGCGCCCTGGTGCTGTCCACCCCCGTCACCGTGGTCAGCGCCCTCACGGCAGCCGCCAAGCGCGGCATTCTCATCAAGGGCGGCAGCGCACTGGAGTCGGCCCGCCAGCTCAAGGCGATTGCACTTGACAAGACCGGCACACTGACCACGGGCGCCCCCAGGCTGGTGGACTGGCAGAGCTGGAATGCAGCGCACGGCGATGATGCCGCCGCCCGCGCCTATGCGCTGGCATCGCGCTCCGACCACCCCGTCTCGCGTGCGATTGCCCAGGGGCTGCAGACGCAGATCGACAAGGACTTTGCAGAAGCCCAGCAACTGCAGGCCCTGCCCGGCCGCGGCGTGCAGGCCCAGATCGGCGGTGAACGCTGGACGCTCGCCAATCTGCGCTGGGTGGCCGAGCAAGGCTGGGACAGTGCCGAACTCCGGGCTGCGCTGATGCAGCAGGAGCAGCAAGGCCGTACCGTCACCCTGCTGGCCAATGAGCAGGGCGTGCAGGCGCTGTTTGCCGTGGCCGACCCGCTGCGCCCCCAGGCCAAGGCCGCCGTGGCACAGCTGCAGGCGCTGGGCGTCAAGCCTGTGGTGCTCAGCGGCGACAACAGCGCCACCGTGCGCACGGTGGCTGCGGAAGCGGGCATCAGCGATGCACGCGGCAATATGCTGCCCGAGGACAAGCTCAAGACCCTGAGCGAGCTCCAGCACGCCATCGGCCCCACGGCCATGACAGGTGACGGCATCAATGACGCGCCGGCCCTGGCCCAGGCCGACATTGGCTTTGCCATGGGCGGCATGCATGCCACCGACATGGCCATGGAGACTGCGGATGTGGTGCTCATGAACGACGACCTGCGCCGCATCCCCGAGGTGGTCGATCTCTCCCGGCGCGCGCACGGGGTGCTGTGGCAGAACATCAGCCTGGCCCTGGGCATCAAGCTGGCCTTCTTCATTCTGGCCGTCAGCGGCAATGCCAGCATGTGGCTCGCCGTGCTGGCCGATATGGGCGTGAGCCTGCTGGTGGTCGCCAATGGACTGCGGCTGCGCCGCTGGGGCAGCGACAGGGAGGCGGCATGACCGACGCCCAGCGCCGCGCCGCCTTCGCTCACCTGCTGCACCGCTTCCATTCGAGCCAGGACCTGGAGCCCGCACAGCGCTGGCTGCTGCTGGAGGCAAGCCATGTACTGGGCCAGCAGCTGCTGGGTCTGCACTGGCGATCCCACTGCTGGATGCTGCGCCATGCGCTGCAACTGCGCGATGCCAGGGAGGTGGCCGGCCAGTTGCTGCGCCTTGCCCTGCTGCCCGCAGGCCACCTGCTGGACCGGCTGCCACGCGGCAACACGGGCCGCGCCACGGTGCCGGCCACCCTGCCCATGGACATGCCGCCGGCCGTATCGGTCCTGATTGCCGAGGCCCTGCGCGCCACGCTCCACGCCCCGCGGCAAAGGCCACGTGTCTGAGGAACTTCGCGCCTCGGTCAGGTATCATTCAAACCTATGCGCCGCCCCTTGTCCATTGTCCTGGTCTTGCTGCTGGTCCTTCGTGGCCTGCTGGGCAACGCCATGGCCATGGGGACTGCACCGGTCATGTCGCCCCTGGCGTCGGCTGCCGCATCTGCTCCTGCGCGGTCTTCGGTGTCGGCACTCCACCATCACGCGCCGGAAATCGCGCATTCGCCGGACCGCTCCGCGCATCATCATGCGGCGCACGCCGCAGATCACACCTCACACGCCGAGCACCCTGGAGGCTGCGTCTCCCAGGCCGGCAGCCCTTCGGGCGGCGGCTGCGGGGAACATGAACACGGGCCCAGTTGCACCCTGTGCGGCATCTGCCATTCGGCCCTGTTCACTCCTGGCCAGATCGATTCGGACGGCCCAGCGCCGGCCGCCGCTCTGCGCCCCCGAGGCAGCGCGCGCTTTGCCAGCGCGGTCACGCTGCAAGCCATCAAGCCCCCCATTTCCTGAAGCCTGACGCCCTCACTGCGTCCGCGCCATCCCTGCCGCCTCTTCCATGGGCAGCCCCTTGCGGGCATGGCGGGCCTCCGGCCGCGGATGCGTTGTCCGTTTCGCATTCAGGAGAACACCATGCGCCGTGCGCATTTTCTCGCCCCCCTCATCCCCTTTGGGCTGGCGGCCCTTGCCGCATACAGCCTCGCGACCCGGGCCCAGGCCCATGATGGCGGCCCCCCCCCGGCCTCGTCCTCCGCGGGACTGACCGATGCCGTCGATCCGGCCGCAGCCAGCCTGCCGCTGCACCATGTGGCGCTGCCGGCCAGTGGCGCGGTGGAAACCGAGCTGGCCGACTGGCGCCAGGCCAATGCGGCCGTGGCAGAGTTTCCCCGCGGCCATGCGGACATCCTGCGCTGGGAAGCGACCCAAGCCGGCCGATCTCCCCCTGCGCCCGCCGGTCAAGGCCCGAACGACAGGCACATGTTGCACGGAGGTCGGCCATGAAGCCCTCCCTCTTCGCTTCCCTCCGGCTGGTCGGCGCCATGGCTGCCGTGCTGGCCCTGGCCGGCTGTACCAGCATCTCGCCCGACGGACTGCGTGGCGAGGTGGCCAGATTTACCGAAGGCAGGCTACCCGCAGGCGCGCAACTGCCGTCGCCGGACGCCCTGGCCCTTCAGGATGCGCAGGCCCGGATTTCCGAATGGCTCAAAGCCCCTGTCGATGCCGACACCGCCGTGCGCATCGCCCTGCTCAACAACCCCGGCCTGCAGGCCCAGCTGGCACAGCTCGGCATTGCCGACGCACAGCGCGTGCAAGTGCTGACCCTGCCCAACCCGAGCTTTACCTTCGGCCGTTTTCACAACAGCCACGAGCGGGAGATCGAGCGCCAGCTCAGCTTCGGGCTGGTGCAGCTCATCACCTTGCCCTGGCGCAGCCGCTGGCAGGGCTGGCAGATGGAACAGGCCACGCTGACGGCCGCGCAGCAGGTGCTGCTGCTGGCTGCCGACACGCGCCGCGCGTGGCTGCGCGCCGTGGCAGCCGAGCAGGCCCTGGTCGCCAACGAACGCATGCACGAGGCTGCGGCCCTGGGAGGCGAGCTGGCACGCCGCATGGCCCAGGTCGGCAACTTCAGCAAGATGGACCAGGCGCGTGAGCTGGTCCAGCAGCAGCAAGCCGCAGCCCAGCTGGCACGCGCCCGTCTGAACGCCCAGCTGGAACGAGAGCAGCTGGCCCGTCGCATGGGTCTGTGGGGACAGCAACTGGCCTACCAGCTGCCTGCCCAACTGCCCGCCCTGCCGAAAGCAGCCGAATTGCGTAGTGGCGATGACGCCGAGGCCACCGCCCTGCGCCAGCGGCTGGATCTGGGAGCGCTGCGACGCGACCTGGATGTGACCGCCGGCCGCCAGGGCTGGGCCACGATTGGCAGCATCTTTGGCGATATCGGCGCCAGCTACAGCAACAACACCAGCACGGACAGAGCCACGGGCCACAGCGACAAGACCCAGGGCTGGGAGTTCGACGTGCCGCTGCCGCTGTTCGACTGGGGCTTTGCCGCACGCGGCATGGCACGCCACCAGGTGCTGCGCAGTGCCTCGCTGCTGCGCGACAACGCCATACGCGCGCGCAGCGAGGCCCGCAGCCACTGGCTGGCCTACCGCACGGCCTACGACCTGGCCCGGCAGCAGCAGGCCGAGGTCCTGCCCCTGGCCAAGCTGATGCAGGAAGAAACCGTCTACCGCTACAACGGCATGTTCACGAGTGTGTGGCAATTGCTGGCCCAGGCCCGCAGCACCGCGCAGGCCGTGGTGACCGCCACCGAGGCCCAGCGCGACTTCTGGCTGGCCGAGACCGATCTGCGCCTGGCCCTCACAGCCACATCGCCAGGAACCCCCTCCACCATCAACACCCGCGCAGCACCCGCTGCGAGCAACGAAGCAGGTCACTGAGATGCAACGCCGATCCTTTTTCACCGGCGCGGCCACTGCCGTGGCAGCCGCCACAACTTCAATGGCCGTCAGCCGGGTGGCCATGGCAGCGCTGCCCGAGCCCGTCGTGCAGGGCAGCGCCGACACGGCAGGGCCTCTGACGCCACCCAATGGCCGCCCCTACCAGGGCGTGGTCACGCTCAACGGCTGGACCACGCCCTGGCGCATGAATGCGGGCGTCAAGGAGTTCCACCTCGTGGCAGAGCCCGTGGTGCGCGAGGTGGCGCCCGGTTTTTTCGTCAATATGTGGGGCTACAACGGCCAGTCGCCGGGGCCCACGATCGAGGTGGTGGAAGGCGACAAGGTGCGCATCTTCGTCACCAACCGCCTGCCCGAGAGCACCACCATCCACTGGCATGGCCAGCGTCTGCCCAACGGCATGGATGGCGTGGGCGGCCTGAACCAGCCCCACATCCCGCCGGGCAGGACCTTTGTCTACGAGTTCGAGGCGCGCCGCCCCGGGACCTTCATGTACCACCCCCATTCGGATGAGATGGTGCAGATGGCCATGGGCATGATGGGCTTGTGGATCACCCACCCCAGGACAGCCCACCCGCTGATCGACAAGGTGCAGCGGGACTATGCCTTCCTGCTCAGCGCCTATGCGGTCGAACCCGGCACCATGACGCCGCGCATCAACGAGATGACGGATTTCAATATCTGGACCTTCAACAGCCGTGTGTTTCCCGCCATCAGCCCGCTGGTGGCGCGTCAGGGCGACAAGGTGCGCATACGCGTGGGCAATCTGACCATGACCAACCACCCCATCCATATCCACGGCCATGAGTTCGAAGTCACGGGAACCGACGGTGGCCCCGTTCCGAAGTCCGCCCGCTGGCCCGAGGTGACGACGGATGTGGCCGTGGGCCAGATGCGCCAGGTGGAATTCATCGCCGACGAGCCCGGCGACTGGGCCTTCCATTGCCACAAGAGCCACCACACCATGGGCGCCATGGGTCACACAGTACCCACCATGATCGGCGTGGACCACCGTGGCCTGGTGGGCAAGATCCAGAAGATCGTGCCCGACTACATGGTGATGGGAGAACGCGGCATGGGCGACATGGGCAGCATGCACATGCCGCTACCCGACAACACCTTTCCCATGATGACCGGCAAAGGCCCCTACGGCCCCATAGAGATGGGCGGCATGTTCACCATCTTCAAGGTGCGCAAGAACCTGGGCGCCAACGACTACGGCGATCCCGGCTGGTACCCGCAGCCCAAGGGCACGCAAGCCTATGAATGGCAGGGCGCACCTTTCGATGCCAAGGCACCGCGCCAGAGCACGCCCGGCACCGCGCCCGGTGCCGCCACCGTACGCAAACCCGAAACCGGCTCCGCCATGGGCGGCCACGACACGCACTGAAACCAGGAGATTGTCATGAGGACTGTTCAATTCATCGCTGCCGGCGCTTTGGCAGCAATCGCCAGTGCCAGTGTTGCGCATGGAAACGCCAGCCATGCCGACGGCCCCGTGACCAGGGAACAAAAACCCTGGGGCATTGCCGCCGAGGCCCAGGAGGTCCAGCGCAGCCTGACCATCCAGATGACCGACGACATGCGCTTCAGCCCCAGCCATTTCATAGTGAAAAAGGGCGAGACCCTGCGCCTGCGCGTGGTCAACCAAGGTCAGCTCATGCATGAGATGGTGCTGGGCACCAAGGCTTCTCTGGGCGAGCACGCGCAGATGATGCTCAGGCACCCTGGCATGGAGCATGCCGAACCCTTCATGGCCCATGTCGCGCCCGGCAAGGCAGAAGACCTGGTATGGAATTTCAACCGCACGGGGGAGTTCGACTTCGCCTGCCTGATCCCCGGCCACTACCAGGCCGGCATGACAGGACGTCTCACCGTCACCGAATAACGCAAGAAAGGAATTTCCGATGACAAGCACCAACCGCCGCCACGCCCTGCATCTGCTGGCCGCTGCCGCCGGCGTGGCTGCACTGCCCGCAATGGCGACTGCTCCTGCCATGACCGCCATGGAGGTCTGGAAAGACCCGAACTGCGGCTGCTGCAAGGACTGGATTGAACTCATGGAGCAGGCAGGCTTCTCCGTCAAAGTGCACGACGTGGGCAATACCACCGTGCGCGCCAGGCTGGGCCTGCCGGCCCGACTGGGTTCCTGCCATACGGCCCTGGTGGGCGGCTATCTGGTGGAAGGCCACGTGCCAGCCGCCGATGTGCACAAGCTGCTGAGGCAAAAACCCAAGGCCCTGGGCATCGCCGTACCGGGCATGCCCATTGGCAGTCCCGGCATGGACGGGCCCGAATATGGTGGCCGCAAGGACCCCTACGACGTGCTGCTGGTCAAGAGGAACCTCATGAACAGCGAGGTCAGCACTTCCGTCTTCACCAGCCACCGCGGCTGACCCCCATTCAGGAGAACATGATGAAAAAACTCTTTCACACCCCTTGGACAGCCCTGAGCCTCGGCATTGCACTGGCTTCTCCCGCCTTCGCACAGGATCACTCGGCGCATGCAGGTCACGCTGCGACGACCAATGCTGCGGCAGCCGCACCAACCGGCCAGACCGAGGTGCTGACTGCAGGTGAAATCACCCGTGTGGATGGCCGCACCGGAAAGCTGACGATCCGCCATGAAGAGATCAAGAACCTGGACATGCCTCCCATGACCATGGTGTTTGCGCTGTCAGACTCCGCACAGTCGGCCTCCTTCAAGCCCGGTGACAAGGTGCGGTTCCGTGCGGAGGACAGGGACGGCACGCTGATCATCACCCGCATTCAGCCAGCTTCCTGATGCTGCCTCGCGGCTGAGCCGATGGCGACGCCATGCGACCATGGCATCTCGTCATCCCGTCACCGCCCTGTGGGCGGGGCGGCCACATGGCCTGCCACACGCTCCAGCAGATCCCCGGGCACATCACGACCGCCGTGCACCAGCAGATCATGGGCATTGCGACCCTGGGCGTCTCTTCGCCGGAGATCGACCCCGGCCGACCAGAACCAGCGCACAGCCTCCCAGGCGCCATGCTCCACAGCCAACAGATACGGGGTGCGGCCTTTGCCATCCCCGGTCTTGTCGAGATCTGCACCCGCTTGCCGCAACACCTGCAGCATCTCTGTGCGCCCGTTGAAGGCCGCCCAGGCGGTAGCAGTCATGCCCGTTGCCAGGCTCACCTGATCCAGCGGGCTGCCTTGCTCCACCAGCCATTGCGCTGCGGCATCGTTGCCGCAATTGAGGGCCGTGATCAGCGCATTGAGGCCTGTGCTCTTTTGCACATAGGCAATATCGTCACCGTCCTTCAGGCGCAGCGCCAGTGCCGAGATCTCCCCTTTTTCAGCAGCCTTGAGCAGTTTCAGGCTCATCTCCGTACCTCCATCGTGCGTGGAGCTTAGACTGCGCGTCCTATGTTGACGCTAGAACAGTTTCACTCCGGGCTGGCCAATGGTTCACTGGCCGGCGCCCACCATATCAGGCTCAGCGATGGCCTGAGCGAGTTCCCAGCCGCGCTTTATCAGCTGACCGAGACGCTGGAGATCCTCGATCTTTCGGGCAACCAGCTCAGCACCCTGCCCGATGATCTGACGCGTTTTACGCGGCTGCGCATTCTGTTTGCCTCGAACAATCCGTTCGGTGAACTGCCCCACGTGCTGGGCCGCATGCCGCAACTCGAAGTGGTGGGCTTCAAGGCGTGCCGCATCAGGCATGTGCCAGAGGACAGCCTGCCGGCGCGCCTGCGCTGGCTGATTCTCACGGACAACCACGTGCAACAGCTGCCAGAGTCCATTGGTCAATGCACGCGCCTGCAAAAGCTCATGCTGTCGTGCAACCAGCTGGGCCAGCTCCCCCGGAGCCTGGAGCATTGCCAGGCACTGGAGCTGCTGCGCATTGCAAGCAACCGCTTCGAAGATGCGCCCGAAGTCATCTTCCGGCTGTCACATCTGGCATGGCTGGCGCTGGCAGGCAATCCAATGACTCAAAAACAGGAGCTGGATACGATTTCAGGGCATGGGATTGAGCCCATTTTTTATCAAAATCTGCAAATCGCCGGCAAGCTGGGCGAAGGTGCCAGCGGCCATCTCTACCGCGCCAGCCTCAACGGACAGGATCTGGCGCTCAAGGTTTTCAAGGCCGCCCGGACCAGCGACGGCACACCGCAGTCCGAACTGGCAGCCGGCATTGCGGCAGGGCAGCACCCTCATCTGCTGACGCCACTGGCGCAGGTCATGGGTGCGCCCGGCGGGAAAATGGCCACGGCCCTGCCTTTGCTGGATTCCGCCATGCAGCCGCTGGCCGGTCCGCCCAGCTTCGACAGTTGCACACGGGATGTCTATGACCCCGAACTGCGTCTTCAGGCGGGCTTGGCGCGTCAGCTGCTGCAAGGCATACGCTCTGGCATCGCCCACCTGCACGGCCGAGGTCTGCTGCATGGCGATCTGTATGCGCACAATGTCCTGTGCAATCTGCAGACCGGGCAGGCAGTGCTCGGCGACTTTGGCGCCGCCGCGCTTTTGCAGGGTCTGCCCGAAGCGCAGAAAGCGCAGCTGCAGCAGATCGAGCTGCGTGCGCTGCGCCATCTGGAGCATGAGGTTCAGGCCCTGGTCGGCTGAGGCCTATTGCAGAAAGGCAGGCTTGGCATAGCCCGCAAACCTGCTGTCCACCACGCCCTTGAACTCGGCGGACTTGTAGGCTGCAGCCAGATCCTTGGCCCACTGCGCATCCTTGTCCCTGGTCTTGACGGCCACGATGTTCAGATAGTGCTCGGGGGTCTTTTCCAGCAGCACCGAGTCTGAAAGCTTCAGGCCCGAGGAAATCGCAAAGTTTCCGTTGATGATGGCGTACTGCGCATCGTCAAGCGCACGCGGCAGATGGGCCGCATCCAGAGGCACGAGCTTGATCTTCTTGGGATTGGAGGCCAGATCCAGCTCGGACACCCGCAGCGGGTTCACGCCTTCCTTGAGCTTGACCAGCCCCGCCTGCTGCAGCAGCAGGATGCCCCGCGCCAGGTTGCTGGCGTCGTTGGGCAAGGCGATACGATCTCCCTCCTTCAGTTCGGCCAGGCTCTTGCGCTGCTTACTGTAGACGCCCATCGGCGCAATCGGCCCCTGCACCAGGGCAGTCAGATCCAGCTTGCGATCCCCCTTGAACTGGTTGAAATACACCTCGTGCTGGAAGAAGTTGGCGTCCAGCGAACCGTCGGCCAGGGCCAGATTGGGCTGCACATAGTCGTTGAACTCCACCAGGCGCACCTTGTAGCCCTTCTTCTGCAGGATGGGCACGATGCCATATTGCAGCTGATCGATGTTGGAGCCGGCCGTGCCGCCGATGACCAATTGCTTTTTGCCGGCGTCCTGCGCCGCCGCCGGCAGGGCGCCCATGACCAGTGCAGCGCCTGCCAGCAGAGTGGTGGTCAGAAAACTGCGGCGGCGCGGTGCCACGGAAAAAAGGTGGGTCATGCTTGCTCCTCGTCGATGTACTGAGTTTTGATGCGAAAGGTTTGGCTCTGCAGCATGCAGAGGCCTTTGCAGTATCCAGACCGCGGAGGCAAATTCCAACTAATAAAAACCCATGCTCTTATTTGCTTTTCATCTAAAACCAGCCAATCCACGGGTATGAAAAAAGGGCCGCATTGCGGCCCTTGGCGTCTTCAGTCCAGCCCGATCACTTCAGGAAGGCAGGCTTGGAGTAGCCGGGAAACTGGCTGTCCACAACGGCCTTGAACTCAGGCGAGCGGTAGGCGGCGGCCAGATCCTTGGCCCACTGGCTGTTTTCGTTGCCGGTCTTCACGGCCACGACGTTCAGGTAAAGATCGGGAGTCTTTTCCAGCACCACGGCCTCGCTCAGCTTCAGGCCCGAGGAAACGGCAAAATTGCCGTTGACCACCACATAGTCGGCATCCTCCAGCACGCGCGGCAGCTGGGCGGCCTCCAGCGCCACGAACTTGAGCTTGTGGGGGTTTGCGGCCAGATCCAGCTCCGAGATGCGAGCCGGGTTCACGCCATCCTTGACCTTGACCAAACCGGCCTGCTGCAGCACCAGCAATGCACGGGCCAGATTGCTGGGATCGTTGGGCAGAGCCACCTTGGCACCACTCTTGATATCGACCAAGGATTTGTGCTTCTTGCTGTAGACGCCCATGGGTGCCACCGGGCCTTGCGCAATCGCGCTCAGCGCCAGCTTGCGGTCAGTGGTGAACTGCTCGAAATAGGCGCGATGCTGGAAGAAGTTGGCATCCAGCGATCCGTCCGACAGCGCCAGATTGGGCTGCACATAGTCGTTGAACTCGATCAGCTTGATCTGGTAGCCCTTTTTCTGCAGCTGGGGCACGATGCCTTTTTGCAGCAGGTCGTAATTGGAGCCGGCGGTGGCGCCAATCAGCAGGTTCTTCTTGACCGGGTCCTGCGCCAGAGCGGGCACGCCGGCGGTCGCCAGCAATGCGACTGCAGCAGTGGCGAGAACGGCCCGGCGACTGGCAGCAAAGGAAAAATGGGCGGGCATGGATCACTCCTTGAATGTGGTGCGCGTGGGCAGCACGGCTCTCATTTGTTTACCGCGCTGCAACAATGTAGTAAGTATGAAGCTTGCACGGGCAAACCCTAAAGAATAAAAAACCATTCATTTATGCAAATAGTCACATAAAGAATTCAAGGAGCACAGTCATGAGCGCTATTTCAACCATTCAGGACCTGCTCGCACATGAGGGCCATATCGGCCTTGTGCAGGGCATTTCCGTCGGGCATTTCAGCGACTCGCGCCGCCCCACGGGCTGCACCGCCGTGCTTTGTCCCCTGGGTGCCGTGGGCGGGGCGGATGTCCGCGGCGCAGCCCCTGGTACGCGCGAGACCGATTTGCTGCACCCCAGCAACCTGGTTCAGGAGGTCCACGGCATCCTCCTGGCGGGCGGCAGCGCCTGGGGGCTGGACGCAGCCACAGGGGTGGTGCGCTGGCTGGAAGAACAAGGCGCGGGCCTGAATATCGGCGTGGGCCGGATTCCGCTGGTGCCCGCAGCAGTGCTCTTCGACGTGATGATGGGCGACTGGCGCATCCGCCCCGATGCCGCCTCCGGCTATGCCGCCTGCAGGAATGCGGGGGCGCACTCCGTCACGGGGCGACCCGCAGAGGGCAGCGTGGGTGCCGGCACCGGTGCCGTGGTGGGCAAGGTCTTCGGACATGAGCGCGCCATGAAGGGCGGTATAGGCACGGCCAGCTTCAGCGTCGATGGCGTCACCGTGGGAGCCATCATTGCCTGCAATGCCCTGGGCGATGTGTTCAATCCCTTTACCGGCGAGTTGCTGGCCGGGGCACGCACGGCAGACGGCCTGCAATTGCGTGGCACCCGCGATGCCCTTCTGGCGGGCGAAGAGCCCAGGCCGGTGCTGGCCGGCAGCAACACCACGGTCGGTGTCGTGGCGACCGACGCCGTCCTCACCAAGGCCCAGGCCCACCGCCTGGCCGTGGTCGCCCACGATGGCCTGGCACGTGCCATCAATCCCGTGCATACCATGAGCGATGGCGACAGCCTGTTTGCCCTGGGCACGGGGCGCAGTGGCAAGTCGCCTGGAATGATGACGCTGAGCACCTTGGCAGCCGAAGCCGTGGCCGTTGCCACCGCCCGCGCTGTATTGCTCGCCCAATCGGTGCGGATCGAAGGCCAGACAACACTGCCCAGCCATCAGGATTTGCGCACAGGCAGCTAAGCCATCGCCTCAAGCCGCCGCAGCTGTCCCTGAGCCAGCAGCTTGTCGCGCATCCGACGCGTCATCGACTGCGTGCTCCCATCCTCGGCAGTGAACAGAAAAAGGCTCTGCTGCGGGCTGACCCAGGTCAGCTTGGTTCGCAGTTGCTGGCGCTCGTTGCACAGTTCCACCCACGTGCCCAGTGGCCACTCTGCAGCCTCCACGGGTCTGCTCTGGATCGGGGAAGCCTGCAGCGGCGACGCAGGGCAGGCAATGGCTCCCGGGCCAAGCTCGGCGTCTGCGACCATCTTCTGCGGCAGCGTCTTGAAAACAGGCCGGGAAGAATACTGTGCCGCCCGGGTGTGCATTTCTCGCGCATCCGTCTCCAACGGCATGTCCTGGATGCTGTCGGTCAGTACGGGCAAGGTGATCTCCAGCCCTGCACCCACGGTTTCCGCGCCTCCTTCCAGGCTCGACAGCAGGCTGGGCAGTTCCCCCAGCACACCCCCTCGGGCCAAATCGTCCGAGCCGATCCGATTCGCGGCCTCGGCCGCATCGAGCGCCCGCTGGTGCAGACTGCCCAGACGCGCTGCAAGCGCGGCGATCTCGGCGTCGGTACGGCCGACGCTGCGCAAGCCACGGGCCAGACGACGTTGCAGTCTGGGCGCAAGTTCCACCAGTCGCGCCGCATCCTGAGCTGCCTGCGGGGACACACTCCACAGCAAGCTGGGAACCAATGCCAGATAGCCGCCAGGGTCGCGCTCCTGTCCTGGCTCGGCCTGCTGATGTGCCTGGGCAATCACGCCGGCCCAGGGGCCGGTCACGAAATCCAGAATATCCTCGGGCACGCCCTTGGCACTGGGCAAGCCGCGAATCATCTGGGCGACCTGCCGGGCATCCGGCTTGATCCGTCCGACGGAACCCGCGATCGGCCCCTCCAGCGACGCCAGCGCCAAGCCCATCAGCCCCGACCGGGTGGATGGCTCGGCTTCGGTCTGCTGGCGTATCGCCGTGGTGCGGCTCATGCGACCTTCCGGCGGCCACTGCTCGCGCACGAACTGCAGGACCTGCGCAAACACATGGGCATTCGCGCCGCCGGAGCCGGCCAGCTGGTTCGCCGCAGCCTCGGCAACCGCGATGAAATGCGCGAATCCCAGAGCAGATTCACTGGCAAACCAGAGACTTCGAGCCGTCAGCTCATCCAGCAGTTGCCGCGCAGGATGCCAACGATCCTCGAAGAACGACGCGTCATGTGCCACCAGCTGGCTCAACACGGGCTCGATTCTCAGCAGGATCCGCTGCACGGGCGGCAACAGTCGACCGTCACTGGTCATATGGCTCATCATGCGATGCAGCGTGCGTATCTGAATCAGAGCGCTGGGCGCCTGACTGGGCTGCGCGGAGCGCTGCCCCCCCAGCACACTGGGCACCCAGGGCTGCCGAGAGGTCTGCAAGGCATTCGCCGAGTAGGAAGTCCAGCCAGGCTCCAGACCTGGATCCTGCACGGAAGACATGGCAACGGCAGCAGGCTCGGTCTCAGGCCAGCTCGCCAGCATGGAATCCGTCAGCGACTGGGGCACGGTGCAGCGCGAGTCATCGATCCAGCGCAGATCCGAGGCCAGCTCCTGCAGCAGCCGAAGGGTCAGCAGACATGGATGCCGGGTATCCCCCTCCGCGCCATAGCGGGCAGGCTGCACACCATGCTGGCGCAGCACATGGGCTGCGCGGGAATATTCCGAAGCCAGAATGGGCCCCAGCTGCTGCGACATGAACTCGTGCCAGCAATCGGCCACTTCGGTGGCGGGCTGCACGGCCGTCAGCGACTGGCTCAAAGCCCGTACATAGTTCTGCAGTCGCAACGGGTTGCATTCGGGTCGGGCAGACTCCAGTCCCTGCGCCCCGCTCATCAAGGCATCCAGGTCAGCCAGCACCAGCTCGACCTGGGGCTCGACCATCTGCGCCATCTTGTGCTCGGCCTTCAGCTGCCGACTGGCTGACTCGGCCACGGCCGCCAGCGGCAAAAGCGGACCATTGACGGTATCCAGTGTCTGTGCCGAAAAGGAAAAAGGCTGGCGCGCCGACAGTACCAGCGCTTCGAGCAAATTCTGCGCAAAGCTGCTGATCACCGAGGCCCGGTGCTGCTGCAGGTTATGCAGTGCGGCACCAAGCACATCGCGCCTTGCGGAGTGGAAACCTGTTGAAAGCGACTGCTCCAACGCATATTCGGTGCGCTGCAGCAATCGCAGCGCGAATGCATCAGCGCCACGCACTGCCTGGACAAGGCAGGTGCGCAGCACGGAAACGGATGCATGTGCGAGGCTCATAGCCCCTAAGAATACCCGTTCCAGCCGAGGCTGGAATCATTTTGTCGCTTACTTCAACGCCTTGTAACGAACACGCTTGGGTGCAGCACCTTCCTCACCCAGTCGCTTCTTCTTATCAGCCTCGTATTCTTGATAGTTTCCATCAAAGAAAACCCATTGCGAGTCACCTTCTGCGGCCAGGATATGCGTGGCAATCCGGTCCAGGAACCAGCGGTCATGCGAGATCACCATCACGGTGCCAGCGTATTCGAGCAGTGCGTCTTCCAGCGCACGCAGGGTTTCCACGTCCAGATCGTTGGAGGGCTCGTCCAGCAGCAGCACGTTGCCGCCCTGGATCAGGGTCTTGGCCAGGTGCAGGCGGCCGCGCTCGCCCCCGGAGAGGTTGCCGACCTTTTTCTGCTGGTCCTGGCCGTTGAAGTTGAAGCGCCCCGCGTACGCTCGGGAGGCCATGGTGAACTTGCCCACGTTGATCATGTCCAGACCACCGGAGATGTCTTCCCAGACGGTCTTTTCATTGGAGAGTTCATCGCGATGCTGGTCGACAAAGGCCATCTTCACGGTCTGGCCGATGTCCACCGTGCCGGAATCGGGCTGCTCCTTGCCCGCGATCAGCTTGAACAGCGTCGACTTGCCCGCGCCGTTGGGGCCGATGATGCCGACGATGGCACCAGCCGGAACATTCATCGACAGGTTGTCGATCAGCATGCGGTCACCAAAGGACTTGGAGACATTGGTGAACTCGATGACCTTGGAGCCCAGGCGCTCGGCCACAGGAATGAAGATTTCCTGTGTTTCGTTGCGCTGCTGGTATTCGTAATCGCTCAATTCCTCGAAGCGTGCAATACGGGCCTTGGACTTGGCCTGACGTCCCTTGGCGTTCTGGCGCACCCACTCCAGCTCCTTCTTCAGGGCCTTGGCGCGGGCTTCCTCGCCCTTTTGCTCGGCTTCCAGGCGGTTGCCCTTCTGGATCAGCCAGTCCGAATAGTTGCCCTTGTAGGGAATGCCATGTCCACGGTCCAGTTCCAGAATCCACTCGGCGGCGTTATCGAGGAAGTAGCGGTCGTGGGTAATGGCCACCACGGTGCCGGAGAAGCGATGCAGGAACTGCTCCAGCCAGTCCACGGACTCGGCGTCCAAGTGGTTGGTCGGCTCGTCCAGCAGCAGCATGTCGGGCTTGGACAGCAAGAGCTTGCACAGCGCCACGCGGCGCTTTTCACCACCGGAAAGCTGGCCGACGATGGCATCCCAGGCAGGCAGACGCAGCGCGTCGGCAGCGATTTCCAGCTGGTGCTCGGAGTCCGTTCCCGCAGCAGCGATGATCGCTTCCAGTTCGCCCTGCTCGGCGGCCAGGGCGTCAAAGTCCGCATCTTCTTCCGCGTAAGCGGCATAAACCTCTTCCAGGCGTGCCTTGGCGTTGTTCACTTCCGCCATGGCTTCCTCCACCGCCTGGCGCACGGTGTGCTCGGGGTTCAGCTGGGGTTCCTGAGGCAGGTAACCGATGGACAGGCCTGCCATGGGGATGGCTTCGCCTTCATACTCCTTGTCCACGCCAGCCATGATCTTCAGTAGCGACGATTTGCCCGAGCCGTTCAAGCCCAGCACGCCGATCTTCGCGCCCGGGAAGAAACTCAGTGAAATATCCTTCAAGATCTGGCGCTTGGGCGGCACAGTCTTAGTCAGGTGATTCATCGAAAAAACGTATTGAGCCATGTCCGAAATGCTTTGAGTTACTTGAATTTATGCAAAAAAGTGTGCCGCTTTACACGGCAATCAAACCATGATTATCGGTGCATGCGACAATACCCCTCGCAACAGGCGTCCAGTTGCCTGCTGCAGCAGCACTTCAGCTGGGGACAAAGGAAGCGTTTCCAAGCTCCCGACACGCAAACTTATCTGCCTACAACTGGCCAGGTGCCCCACGGGCGCCATGACAGGCTGATACCCCGCGCCCAGGATTGGCGCAATTGATCACAATGACATTTGAAGAACTGAATCTGGCCCCAGCCATTCTGAAGGCCGTACAAGAACAGGGCTATGAAAACCCGACCCCCATTCAGGCACAGGCCATCCCTCTCGTTCTAGCCGGTCACGACCTGCTGGCGGGTGCCCAGACCGGCACCGGCAAGACGGCCGCCTTCACGCTGCCCATGTTGCAGCGCCTGGCAAACGGCACTGCGCCCAAGAACAAGTTCGGCGGCAAGGGCATTCGCACGCTGGTTCTGACCCCTACTCGCGAGCTGGCGGCCCAGGTGGAGGAAAATCTGCGCAGCTACGCCAAGTATCTGGACATCACCTCCACCGTGATTTTTGGCGGTGTGGGCATGAAACCGCAGATCGCCCGCATCGAAAAAGGGGTGGACGTTCTGGTCGCGACTCCCGGCCGTCTGCTGGATCTGGCCGGTCAGGGCTACATGGATCTGTCCACGGTCGAAATGCTGATCCTGGACGAAGCCGACCGTATGCTGGACATGGGCTTCATCCATGACGTCAAGAAAGTGCTGGCACTGGTGCCCAAGGACAAGCAAAGCCTGCTGTTCTCGGCCACCTTCAGCGACGAAATCCGTGAGCTGGCCAATGGCTTGCTGCGCAACCCCCAGTCGATTCAGGTCACTCCACGCAACACCACCGTGCAGCGCATCAAGCAGGTGATCCACCCCGTAGGTCGCAGCAAGAAGAAGCAAGTGCTGCTGCACATCATTCAGGAAAACAACTGGAGCCAGGTGCTGGTCTTCACCCGCACGAAGTTTGGCGCGAACAATGTCGCAGAGTACCTGACCAAGAATGGCGTCTCCGCCATGGCCTTGCACGGCAACAAGAGCCAGAGTGCCCGTACACAGGCCTTGGAAGGGTTCAAAACGGGTGAACTGCGAGCGCTGGTCGCGACAGATATTGCAGCACGCGGCATCGACATCGACGAACTGCCCAACGTGGTCAACTACGAGATCCCCAATATCTCGGAGGACTATGTGCACCGTATCGGCCGCACAGGCCGCGCCGGCCGCGAAGGCAATGCCGTCAGCCTGGTCTGCATGGACGAGGAAGGCTTCATGATGGATATCGAACGCTTCACCAAGCAGGAGATTCCGGTGCAGCCCATCGACGGCTTTGGCCCAGAGGAAGGTGAGGTTGCAGAGCCTATCGCCATGGGCCGCCAAACCCTGTGGGGTGGCGCTGGCAAGCCCCCCAGCCGCGATGTGATGCAGGCAGCTGCGAAAGCGGCCCGACAGGAAATGATGGAGCGCATCCGTTCCAACAAGGCCCCCAATGGCGGCCGCGGCGGCCGTCGTCCTGCCGCAGATGCCCAGCCAGGCGAAGCGGAAGGCGAAGCACAACAACGCCCCGCACGCCAGCACAAGCCCCGTGGCAGCAACCGCGTCAACAACCAGCGCGGCCAGGGTCCGCAAACCGCGGAACGCAGCGAACGCATCCCGGACCGCGGTGCTGAGCGCAGCGGCTCCTTCGGTCAAGGCGACCGTGCTCCACGCCCTCAGGGCAACAGCGATCCACAGCGCGCTCCCAAGCGCGGTGGTGCCCGCCAGTTCGGGGATCGCGAGCGCGGCAACCGCTACGACGACCAGCCACCGCGCGCCGATGCACACCTGGGTACGCAGCAAGGCCATGCACGCCACAACGGCGCGCGCGGCAGCAATGCCGGTGGCCAGCCCGATCCCATGCGCACCAGCGTGGACAGCATGGCCGACCGTGGTCGGCGCGGCGGCTTTGGCGGCGGACGCGGTGGTTTCGGTGGAGGCAATCGCGGTGGCAATCGCGGAGGCTTTGGCGGCGGCTACAGCCGTTAAGTCACCACTCCCATGGCTGAAGGTGTGAAATCGCCTTCAATCCAGGCTTCGAAGGGCTGCAATCTCCAATATTGCAGCCCTTCTGTTTTTCAGCGGCAACATCGCTGCCCGCTGACAGCGGATCGCAAGCCAGCCGGCCTAATATGGGTTCCAGATGTGCGAAGCTTGGGCTCTCGCTCTTGGCATGTTCTTTCTATCTGCGTTGAACTTATGACATTTCTCACCAAGCCTGTTTCCTCTCATGCCAAGCATTCTCAGTCCATCTGGACTCAAAGCATGCTCAAGCTGACGACGGTGGGCTCGGCAGTGCTGTTGACGGCCTGTGCCAATGTGCAACTGCCGCCCTGGACTGGCATGTCAGGCCCGGCACCGGCCACGGTGCCCCCGGCAGCAAGTTCTCCTGCTGCCCCCAATGCGACTGCTGCCCCCGCGCCGCCGCTGACCACCCTGCCCTACAACCCGACCATCGAATCTCGGTTCACCGACCCCGCCACGGTCTATGACACGCCCGGTCTGGGCAACGGAAGACAACAGTTCAGTACACAGACAGAAATTTCTGCGTGGCTGCAGTCACTGAGCAGCAAAGCCGGCAGCGGCACCCAACTGTCCGCCGTCACCATCGGCACGTCGCAAAGAGGACTGCCGATTCAGGCACTGATCGCGACCCTGGCTCCCAGCACACAGGCAACGGCCATCAACAACAGTGGCAAACCCACGGTGCTGCTGGTCGGAGGCCAGCGCGGCGACGAGCCCGCCAGCACCGAGGCCCTGCTGGTCGTCGCCCGCGAGCTGGGCCAGGGTGGCCTGCTGGCACCCTTGCTGCAGCAGATCAATATCATCATCCTGCCACGTGCCAACCCTGATGCGGCAGCCACGGCCAGCCACGTCACGGCGGACGGCACAGACCTGATTCACGACCATCTATTGCTGAGCACTCCGGAAGCACAGGCGCTCGCGCGCCTGAGCCGCAATTACCGCCCTGCTGCAGTGATTGATTTGCGTGAATTTGCCGCTGCGGGTGCCCTGCTGCAGAAATTTCAGGCCGTGCAGCGCTACGACGTGCTGCTGCAGCCCGCTGCCACGGCCAACGTCCACGAATTTGTCAACAAGGCTGCACGTGAGTGGTTCAGCCTCCCCGTACGCGCCGCTCTCAAGCAGGCAGAGCTGAGCAACGAATGGTTTTTTCAGCCCAGTGCTCAGCCCGAGGACAAGTCGCTTTCCATGGCCGGCTTGAACGCCGACACCCTCGCCAACACCAGCGGCCTCAAAAACTCTGTGGCCCTGCTGATCGCCAGCCGCGGCTCCGACCTGGGGCGCCTGCACATTCAGCGTCGCGTGCACAGTCTGGTCACCGCAGCAACGGCTGCATTGCGCGCAACGGCCGACAAATCGAGAAATCTGAAGCAGGTCGAGTCCTTCGTCTCACGCGATATTTCCGCCCTGGCTTGCCGCAACACCCTGACCATTCAGGCCAGGCAAACGCCCGAGCAGCGCACCATCAGCATGCTCCAGGCCGAATCCGGCCAGGAAGTTGAGGCCCGCGTGGACTGGAATTCATCGCTGAGCATCAAGGCCGAACAAAGCCGCCCTCGCCCATGTGGTTACTGGCTGTCGGCGGACTCCGGGCGAGCCGTCGATCGCTTGCGCCTGCAAGGAGTGCAAGTCATGCAGATTGCGGAATCTGGCCAGATGCTTGCCGAAAACTACACTCCGTCCCGCTCTGGCAGCAACGCCCCCGTGCTGACACGTGGCGCCATTGAAGCGCCCATGGGCAGCTACTACATCACCCTCAACCAGGCAAAAGCCCATCTGGCGGTGGCAGCCCTGGAGCCTGACACCCCGTTCAGCTATGTGAGCAAGAGCCTGATTACAGCCCCCACGGACATTGCACGCGTCGTTGCCGCACCGTCGGTCGTGTTTGAAGAAGAGATGGAATGAAGGAGTAGAGACAGATCTGCGAAGCTTTCAATACCCTCCGCAGCAGGCCGCCGACACGTCGAAAAAAAAAAAAAAATCCACTCATGCCGCGGCATGAATGGATTTTTCATATGGCCTGCCCGACAGGGATCGAACCTGTGACCCACAGCTTAGAAGGCTGTTGCTCTATCCAACTGAGCTACGGGCAGATGATTGATTTCACTAGGCTTTTCTACTTCACCGGAACCTAGATTTGCGGAGCGCTCCGCATCGGTCATTTCTCGTTTGATATGACCGGTCGTTATTATGCCTTGGTTCGGGCCGTCCTCGGCACAACGTGCAGCAGGGACACATCCACCACCAAAAGGGTCGCACCGCACTTGACGGTGATCCATTGATATACTGTATTTATGTACAGTCACCGACTCTTGAGCGGCATGCCCGTCCCACTCACCGCCTCCCCGGTTGCCTTGCCGCTGGTCGACAGCGGCATGCCGGCCGGCATGCCCGCGGCAGCCAATGACTTCGCAGGCAAGTGCCTGAATGTTGCAGAGTTGCTGGTGGAGCACCCGCACGCCACGTTCGTGCTGCGCGTGGCGGGTCCGTCCATGCAGGAGTACGGCATTGATGACGGCGATATCGTCGTGGTGGACAGGGCACTGCGCGCTCGTGATGGAAGCGTCGTCGTGGCGCTTGTCGACAGCGACTTCACCATCCGAGTGCTGGACAGCGATGGCGGCACCTGCAAGCTCAGGGCAGGCTCCCCCTCTTCCCCAGACATCGCTCCGAAAGAAGGACAGGCTGCGGAAATCTGGGGTGTCGTCACCAGTTGCATCAAGCGTTTTGCCAGGTGAGCACATGCACATTCCCGCCCAGCGAAGGCCAGAATTCGAAGCGGCCCGCATATACGAATACCCTGAGCATCTTCTCGCCTCGCTAGAGGGTGTGCCGGCTGCACCGGGCGTCTATATTTTTCATGCGGCCGAGGACGAGCTGCCGCTGTACATCGGTAAAAGCATCAACCTGCGCGCTCGCCTGCTCTCGCACTTTCGCACCGAGGACGAGGCCCGGATGCTGCGCCAAGCCGTGCGCATCAGCTTCATACGCACTGCCGGGGAAATCGGGGCCCTGCTGCTGGAAGCCCAACTCATCAAGCAGCAGCAACCCTTGTTCAATCAGAAGCTGCGCCGCAACCGGCAACTGTGTGCGCTGCGGCTGTCCGGCGATCTGCCGGAAGTCATTTACTCCCGAGACATCGACTTTGCCAACACGCCGGACATTTTTGGTCTGTACGCCAGCCGCCATGCAGCCCTTGAGGCGCTGCGCGACTTGGCCGACCAGCACCAGCTTTGTTACGGCGCGCTGGGTCTGGAAAAGCTGGCCAAAGGCCGCGCCTGCTTTCGCAGCATGGTGCGCCAATGCGCAGGCGTCTGCCATGGCGCAGAAACCTCCGAGCAGCACCGGGCCCGGCTCATCGAGGCCCTGGAAGGCCTGCGCGTGGTGACCTGGCCCTTTGCAGGCGCCATCGGCATTGAGGAAAAGTGCCAGGACATGCGGCAGATCCATGTCATCCACAACTGGTGCTACCTGGGCAGCGCCCCGACCCTGCCAGCCGCGCGCAAGCTCAACAGCGTCGCCGCAGGCTTCGATGCGGATGGCTACAAGATCCTTTGCCGCCCCATCCTAGGCGGCAGCGCCAGGATCATCCCTTTGTAGGGGGAGCCCATGTTTGCGCTCATTGACGGCAACCATTTTTTGTCAGCTGCGAGCGGGCATTTCGCCCTTCCCTGCAAGGCGTTCCTCTTGTTGCCCTGGGTAGCCGTTTTTTCAGCTGCACGACCCGGTCAAGTCCAAGGGACTGGTCTGCCTCTGGGCCAGACGATGTGGCCGACGAACGCGGCGAACTGGCTGCAGCCCTGCAACTGGGACACAGGTCAGTGCAGACGACCCAACGCCACTATCTGCGGCACTGGGCCAAGGTTCAGGCGACCAGATAGCGGGGCTCTTGCTTCGCAGGCATTCGCGTGAAACCTTGTGCGGTCTTCAAAGGCTGGCGCAATGCCTGCAATCGACCATGAGCGGACTGCGAAGTAAAGGACGGGCGGCCACATCAAGCACCTGTCGTCTTCTCGGGCAGGCCACCGCACGATGACATTTTCCTCGATGCCCTCATTTTGAAAATGACTCCCGACTCAGGCAACAAACGTAACGCCTCATGGTGAGGGTTCGCCCGCATTACCCGATATCTAGTCGATTCCAGCAATCAACTCATTGACTGTTAGCTGCCGCAAAGCATGGAGTGCGACCAGAACGGCCGAGCAGCCGTGAGCTCGATCCGTGCACCGGCTCATGGAGTTTGTTTCGTTTCCTTTGGCTACTTTTGGCCGAACTTCATGCACTAGAGTCCGCCGTTTAGCTAATTGTCGAGAGTCAGCGGAGGTGCGGTCACCGCCGGTGCTGCCAGCCAGAAGCCGTCACACCCTACCGTTGCCATGCCTCGATTCGTATTGATCCAAGTGAAAAAAATCATTGCACCATTCATTGAGGGATGCCGCATGAAAGCGCTTATCCCATTTTGCATTGCCTCTCTGTGCTCCGTCGTATCGGCTCAGACCAACGTGCCCTCGGGCCGCATAGTCCCGACTCCCATCTACGGCGTCACCGTGGACGACGTGAGCAGGCTCAGCGACATCACACGCAGCCTATCGTCGCTGGCCTACCGGCCTACCACGCGCATCGTCTTCGATGAGTTCGTGAACCCGGACTATTACCGCAAACCCGCAGTGGAGATCTCCAAAGTTTCCTATGTGATGGGTGAGATATTGGACTCGTACTACGTCAAGCAGTACAGCGTGGATGGGTATATACAACGGACCAACCAATACCTCAGTGCATTGTCGGATGTGGTGGATATCTGGGAAGTAGCCAACGAGGTCAACGGCGAGTGGCTGGGGGCCAATGTCGATGTGGTGGCGAAGATGACCAGCGCCTACAACATCGTGAAGGCGCAGAACAAGACGGCCGCGCTCACGCTCTACTACAACCAGGGCTGCTGGTCGCAGCCCTCCAATGAAATGTTCAAGTGGGCCGAGGCCAATGTTCCTGCCTACATGAAGCAGGGTCTGGACTACGTCTGGATTTCCTACTATGAGGATGACTGCAATGGACTCAAGCCCAACTGGCAGCAGGTGTTCGACAAGCTGCACGTGATGTTCCCCAATTCCAAGATCGGGTTCGGGGAAGTGGGTACCTCGCGCAAAACCAAGAAGGCCGAGTACCTGACCCGCTATTACACGATGAAGATCACCACCGCGAATTACGTAGGCGGTCACTTCTGGTGGTACTTCAGGCAGGACATGGTGCCCGTCACCAAGGAGCTGTGGGCAACCCTGAATGCGGCGATCAAGGCGGAGCCGACGTCCCCCCGTTTTCAGTAGCACAAGGCTTTGGAGTCCGAGGTTAATTTAACTGCTTTTGCATCAGCCTCTGGGCATAGGCTGTGGGCGTGAGTCCACCAAGCGATCTCTTGGGCCGCTCTTCGTTGTATTCCCGGCGCCAAGCCTCGACGATCACACGGGCATGTGCCAGACTGGTGAACCAATGTTCGTTCAAGCATTCATCCCTAAAGCGCCCGTTGAATGATTCGATGTAGGCGTTCTGGTTGGGCTTGCCCGGTTCGATCAGAAACAGCTGAACGCCCCTGGCGTGGGCCCAGTTCAGCATGGCTCGACCGCAGAACTCCTTGCCGTTGTCAGTTCGGATCGCCTTGGGTAGCCCCCTTGTCCTGGCGAGTTGCTCCAGGATGCGCACCAGTTGGTTGCCACCCAGGGCCCGCTCCGGCACGATGGCCACAGCCTCATGGGTTGCGTCATCCACTACCGTGAGGTTTTTGATGCTGCGTCCTTCCGCTGTGCGGTCAAAGACAAAGTCCATGGACCACACCTGGTTGGCAACTGTCGGGCGTACCAAAGGGTGGCGCTCCGATATCGGGATCTTCTTGCGCCTGCGCTTTTTGATCTGAAGACCGGCTTGGGCATACAGACGATCCACCCGCTTGTGATTCACGATCTCTCCGGCTTGGCGCAGCTTCAGATAGATCATGCCGGCCCCGTAGCGACGATGACGCTGTGCCAGAGCGATGATCTTCTCCTTCAAGGCACAGTTGTGGTCGCAGGCTGGTTTGTAGCGCAGGGCACTGGCGCTCATGCCGATGACACGCAGCGAACGACGCTCGCTCAGTCCACGGCTGACCATGTGACGCACCAACTCGCGCCGTGCGGGTGCGCTCACCACTTTTTTCTCAAGGCTTCTTTCGTCGCCTCGTTCTCAAGCAGGGCTTCGGCCAGCAGCCGTTTGAGCCGTCCGTTTTCGGCTTCCAGCTCCTTCAGACGTTTGGCATCGGACACGCTCATACCGCCAAACTTGCTGCGCCAGAGGTAATAGCTGGCCTCGGAGAAGCCGTGCCGCCGGCACAGCTCGGCCACCGGTAAGCCCGATTCGGCTTCCCGCAGGAAGCCAATGATCTGTTCTTCCGTAAATCTCTTCTTCACGTCCAATCTCCTGTTGCATGGGATTGGACTCCAAGCTCACCTGCTACTCAATTCCGGGGAGACGTCGGAGGCAGCCTTATCGTAGCGCGCAACCCGCTCCACTGTTTGCGTGGGACCTGCGTGAAACCTAGTTGTTATGGTGCCGGAGACATGAATCGAACACGCGACCTTCTCATTACGAACTCTGGCGCGGAGTATTGCCGATTGATGCTCAGTACTGTCTTCACTCGAGACAAGTCAATTTTAGCATCCCAGATTGATGCCGAATAGTGCTGAAATTTTCCTCCAACTGTGACATAGCTGTGACACGGCAGAGGCCCATCAAACATCCATGATGACTTCTGTCTAGACTAGGGGCAAAGCATCCCTTGGAGCACTTTTGGCTGAAGAATCTACATCAACACCTGAGCCCTCGAACGAGCGGACTGCACAACAATGGGCATGGCAATTTCTGCGTCGTAATCCAGAGTATCTGATGGCCTACGAGATGCTCTCCGCACTTACATGGGAGCAATTTTCACAGCTGCAGTTTCTCATTGCACAGGCTCAGAATTTACTTGTCAGTGACTTATTTCTTGACGAGAAAATAATACGGACAATTGATATACGATTTTTTGAATCAGAAGGCTTGGAAATGCTTGATGAGAAAATAAAAGAAACAATTGGGGAATATATAGACAGAACTAGTAATTTTCCGGGACTTGAAGAGAAAATAATTTTCAGAGTATCAAAGCGTTATTGGCTCGAAACATACTGTTTGGTTGAGTGGCGCGATCCTCTAAAATTTTTAGAAGTTGATGTTGATACTGCTGCACATATGTGGCGATATACACCATTTATCGAACTAGGTACGGTAGCTACGCCTTGGTTGGAAAGGATAAAAGGTATAGATTCAGAAGGATTTAAGCCCTTGAAACGTAGCAAGCGTGGTAAGGGATATGAACTTAACGATCAGATGGTAAGAGGCGCTGACGGCTCAATTTTCATGCGCAGCGCAACAGTTTGGGGTGATGATTACGTTACCCCTTCGCTAGGGGTAACGGAGGTTGATATTCGGTTTGATTTGGAATTTCCTCTGGATTTTCAATTGAAAAATGCGGAGAAGGAGTTGTTGAAGCAATATTCACTACTTATCAAGGCAAATATTTTAGAAAAAACTCCAAAGCATGTTGATAGATTTGGCTTATATCAAGAGTATATTATGATCTTGGATGAATATAATAATGGAGCAGATATTAATAAGCTTGCCTTGAAATTTGGTGATGGGATTGTCGAAAAAGTTGTCAGATGGAAAAGAAAAAATAATAGTGTGCCAGTGCCGGAACGTGGACTAATTAATCCAGGTAGGCCATCGGATGATCGTGAGAAAATTACAGAAGGAGTCCGGCAAAAATTAGTTAGAGCAATTAAATTGCGTGATCAAAATTATAAAAAATTAGCCTTTCTTCGTTGCTGAGTTTTTCATTAAAATGAAATTTTAGTATTCCGATGAATTCATTTATATTTTTATCTATTTGCTTCAGAAATGAATTAAAGATACCACCGGAACCCTGATTCATATCGAATTTTCGCTATAGAAGAAGTCTCGAGTGACGCAAAATTTTGTGCGTTGTGCGTCACTGTTTCCGAGCCTAGAACCTGCAAAAGTAGAGGTTGTCAGCAAGTGCTGATGAACAATTTTGCAAGGATGAACAATTTTGCAAGGATTACGGTATGAAAATTTCTCTTGCGCCTTTGGCTGGCGTGAATCTTGTTGGTGGTGCTTACTTGGCAAGCGGCTCGAAACCTTTCTCTGTCCATAGCTATGTCCATCACCAAACGGAAGATGCCAAACTGAAAGTATCTTCTGCGCCCGAGTTGAAGGAAGTGCCTCCTAAAATTTCCTGGCTGACGGTGGCGCAGTTCAATGTTAAGCATCCCGCATTTAGCGAAAACGCGTTAAGAGCGCTCATTTTTGCGGCGAAGCCTCGTGTTGCTGCCGTTCGCAACGGTGTTGAAACCGTTTTACCCGGGAACGGGTTGGCAGTTGCAATCCGCCGTATCGGTCGACGAGTTCTCATCAACGAGAACGAATTCTTGAACTGGGTGGATCAACAAGGCCGCAACGCGCCCCCAGCACACCGCTAAGTCTGCACTGTCAGGGGCAGTGAATTGCTCTCTCAGTGCCTTCGCGCACTGTAGTAAGCCTATCGCAGCACCGACTCCGACCTTGCGATGAATCGCTAAACATCCCCGCACTTTTTCGTATCGCATGTGCTTGTTGATCAGGTGCAGGGGCTTCGCTTTGCCAATTTTTTCCACCGAGGAGCTATCAGCCCATGAATACGCCAAATCCAAGTGAAATCAATGCTCAAAAACCTGCAGCGCCAGCTGTGAAGAAGGATGCCCAAAGCAGCGATTCAGCCAAATCTTCAGTCCCTAGCAAATCCTTGCCTCTGGCTGAGTCTCGCTGCTATGGGGTTTCGGTAGGAGTAGGTGCTTCTGCCACCTTGGTTGCCTATGGAATCGCGGCTGACTTGTGCGCGGGAGGCACGATCTTCGGGTTACCTGTAGGAAAGCAAAAGAATGTCGAGATATTCGCGGCTGATCATGTTTCCGCAAGTGATCTGAAATTTCAGGTGTCGCGTTTGATCGATAGCGAAGTCAATATCTCCGTGCTCGTCCCTAAGACGCTGAATCCTCCCGACTATCGCAGCCAAGAAGGCCGTGCTCTCATGGGGCCGCCGAAAGCAGGGGGCTGTCGCGTCGTGGTTGTCCCCGCAGCTAACAAAAAGGCGCGCTGGTCCGAAGCTAATTTGTCTGCATTCAAGCGTGCTGTAGTCGGCAAGGGCGCGCTGGTCATTTTTATCTTTCAAGGGTTTAGCAAAGAGGAAGAGGCCTACTTGTCTTCCTGCTTTAACTGCGTATTCACAGTCTGCCCCTGTGAGCCTGACCAGGGCTACCCATCGGCGTTTACGGTCGCTCCCATCTCCGGTAGTTTTTTTGCAGCGACGGGCCACAGTGCTGTGATCGAAAACATCCGCGTGGACGCTGAGGGCCGCATTAAACGCCACTGCCTGCCCTGCGTTTCTCCAGACAGACGGGATCGCGAAATCTATCGCCTTCGTAAAGAAGAAAACAAATCGTTGGAGGAGATCGGCGAAGTCTTGGGCTGCAACAAGAGCACTATCTCCCGCCGCTTGAGCGCACTGGCTTTTCATTTGCGCGGTCACTGCCTGTGATCCCTGTGTTGCACGTGTTGCGTGATTTGCGGCTTTCCCATGCAAAGCCTGATTTCACGCAACACCTGCAACGTCCCTCCCCCATCTCAAGAAGACTCATCATGATTATCGAGAACAACGCGGTGTCTCGTTCACCTGTATATGGGGCTGATCGTGTGACGATATGGCTAGACCGCCCGGCATCAGAAGCTGAGTTTGAAGAGCTGCGCGAGCACTGCACCTTTCTGACTGTGACGAACGATCAGCCCAAGTTTCAGGCCAACCGCAAGTGCAAGTTGGACCTGTTTCAGCCGACGCGCAAATGCCTGCCTATAGCGAAAGAAATCCTGAGGGCGGAAACTAATGCCGATCCAACCTATGCCGAGTTGGCACGTGATGTGACTCTACCCAACAAGGCTCGCACGGCGCTACTTACTGCGTTTCTCGGTTCCGTAAAAGTGACGAGCCAGCGGTCACACTTCGTTCAATGTAAAGGCACCTTTTACTGCGGCAAGCGGGCAGGAAATGGTGGCCGTGACGGCAGTGTCCTGGCGGTCTACGCAGATAAAGCCAGCAAGATCAACAATGCGCGTCCAGGTGCCGATGCCATCAAGTGCTTTCACGTTGAGCTGCGCTTGAGTGGCAAGGATGCCTTGAGAAAGCACGGCATCCGCACGTTGGAAGACCTCATCTCTTTTAACCATAAGCAGCTCTGGGAGAAATGCTTGAAGTTCTACGCGCTGCCGCGAAGCAAAACCGAGTTGGGCCGTTTGCTGGCCGCTTGCTGTGGTGGCCGCGCAGATGCTTCGGACACGGCATACCTTAAACGTGCAAACCGTTGGATCGACAAGCACAGCATAGATGCGAAATTCATCATGCATAACGCGCTGAAGGCGACTCCCAAGCTTGAGTGCTATCTGGCAAAAATAGACTGGAACGGCCTGATGAAGAGCATCAAGAAGTAGGCCGAGCGCTACTGATATAGAAGCCAATTATTTCGGAAAACACATCAAAAAAACGAATCATCTCACCAGCTATTTTCTTCAAAAAACATGTGTTTTCTCGATGATTCTTTGATCTGCATGGCACATGCAATCACTGAGTTTCAGGCCATAAAACCATAACCCAAATGAAGCCAACCAGTCATCAGCGCCAGATAGTGCGGACCACGCTGCAAAACGTGGAAGTGCGCGCCAGTCCTGGCAGTGGCAAGACCACCACGCTCATTCAGCGTATCAAGCACTTGGTGCGCAACGGAACACCAGCTTCACAAATTTTGGTCTTGAGCTTCGCCAAAAATTCTGTAGGTGAGTTCCGTGATCGACTTCAGCGCAGCCTCGAGCAGAAGGGCAATTCTGGTAAGAATTTTTCAACTAGCAAGAAGACTGCTGATGGTAATGAGTTGCCCACCACACAGACCACTCACGCCTTTGCCCTGAGTCTAGTGACCCGCGCAGGTGGCGGCGGTGGTGGTGTGCCTACAAGCACAGAAAGTCTTGCGTTGTTGAAAGAGGCTTTGCGCCGTTGCCGGAAAGATGCCACTGATCAAAAACTGTGGCAAAAACTAGATGACACCACACGCCGGGAGCGGCTTCGTCTGGTGCGTGAGTTGCAGAAGGACTCGCGTCGTTTGAAGCAGTTGTTGAAAGCGCTGAGCTTTGCTCAGGCCTCGAAGCAGAAGCTCCGTGAGGTGGTGACCTCACGAAAGTTCTCAGCTGGTCTGGCTACTTATGCCCCCATTGCGTTGGCTGTGCAGAAGCGCTTTGCGCACGCCAAGAAAGCGGCGGGCAAGCTGGACTTCGGAGACATGCTAGAAAAAGCGGTTGATGTACTTGATGGCGGCGCTGAAATTCCCTACACCCATGTGCTGGTCGATGAGTTCCAAGATGGCAGTGCCGCCCAAAATTTGCTGCTCGCCACATTGGTTAAGCGTGGTTGTCAGCTTATGGTCTTTGGCGACCCTGAGCAGGCGATCTACGGCTTTAGCGGTAGCAGCTACACGCCGCTGGATCAGATCGTCGATGGCGCTGTGGTCATGCCTCTGCCGGAGTCTCACCGCCTGCACCGCCAGACCGCAGAGCTGGCAATGGCTGTTGCTGGCAAGAGCACTCAGAAGATAGTGACCATGCGAAGCGGTGTGAAGCCAGTATTGGTGACCAGTGGTGGCCCCATAGAGCAAATCCACGCTGTTGTCCGCGATATTCAGCAGTTGCTGGAGCAGGGCGTTGATGCCTCAAGCATTGCCGTGCTTGCTCGTACTAAAGCAATTCTGAAGACAGTGGAGCAGAGCTTGCTGGCTCTGGACATAAATACTGCGAGGAAGGGCGTTGTGCGTGATCTACAGCATGTTCAGCGTGTGCTGCGCCTAGTTCGCCTGGTTGACCGGAATGCACGTACTCAAACGCCAATTGATGCTAATGCGGTGGCTCATGTGTTTCGCAAGGTGAAGCTGGTGGACGAGCAGGACTGGAAAAGCAGGGCGCGCAGTCTGCAGAAAGCAGCCAGCTCATCCTCGCTAGAGGGGCGCTACAAAGAATGCCGGGACATTTACTTGAAAATTCTCGGCGGCGTTCGTTCTAACAATGAAGTCCGAGTTGGTCTAAATTTTTGGCTCGCGAAATGCCGTGACTATGCCAATGGCCTTGAAATGCTCCGGGCCACCAAGCAAGAGAAGCCTGTGGTGCAGACCATGACCATCCACACCGCAAAGGGTGGTGAATGGGACTACGTCTTTGTGGTCGGTGTCGCTGACGGTGAGTTGCCGATCTTCTATGCCAAGTCAGAGAGTGCGTTGGCAGAGGAGCGCAGGCTGCTGTATGTGGCCGTTACGCGGGCTCGCAATGCCGTTTGGCTGTACTACGCCCCTATGCCGCATACTCACAGCTATAAAAAGTCTAAGGAACTCAGTAGTCTGCTGCAGCCAGCCAATGTTCAACGAACTTTGACTCAGGTGCTGGGCTAGCTTTTTGTGATGTTGGTGGCCGTGTGGCATGCGCTGTCTGGTCATTTTTCGTTCCAAGAGCGTTTTTTTTTGTCGCCAAGCTACCACCATAACCAAGCTGCAGAAAACGTCGCCATGGCCGTTTTGGTGGCTTCTCGCTGGCATTGCGGATTACTGCTGATGTGCAACCACGCTGCAAACGTTGATTGGCCGATGCCGTCCAGACTGTCCAGTTGGCTTTGAATTGGTGACTGCTGGCTGCAACCAAAAGACCTTGCTTGAATAGATTCTTATCTCAGGCGTTCCGGTGAATATTCGTTGTCGGCGCTCAATGTGAAAATCGATCCTCTTTTCGTAAATTCCCAGAAAGTGGCGGCTTCAGGCTGGTTGCCGCCGCTGAGATTTTGCAAGCCTGTGGCAACTGCTGCCGATACCAGACATTGATCTGCGATCTGGAAAGACTTCCTCTGTTTGCCTCAAACCGGAAACTGGCTGGATTGCAGTAAGCCAGCCAATCTGAACGGCGGCTCTCGTAAGTACCGAACTGGTGCTGCCGACCCGTATGCGTCACTCGACGATCCGTACCGAGCGACTGCAATAGCGGCAATTGCCGCCAATGATCACAATGGCCTGGTCTATTAGCGGCAGTTCTATAGCTGCCCTCCGACTGCCGCGTTTGACTGTCACCCGATAGAGCGAAATTGAAGTTTCTGATCCTTGTTCATGTAGCGCGCGACACGAAGCGCATGAATACCCCGATTCAGTCCTACTCACGCTTGGGCATGGGCCTCACCAGGCCTCGGAAAACAACATAGTTGCTGTCATCCACGTACTGCAACTCTTTCCCGTCACGCACCACTCGGTAGCAGATCGGTTCGACCTTGCTTATCTCTGGTTGCAGCAAGCACAGCCGGTCGTTCTTGATAGACCAGTGAGCTGATTTCAATCGCTCGTTCTCAAGCCGCTCAACGCGCCCATCAGGGAAATACTTGTGCCCCCAATGGTGGTCATCAGTCACATACTTGCCAACGATTACGGCGTGAATTTGCGAGCCGGTGAGCTCGCCATGCCCAACTGCGGCTGAAGCGGCAGTCAGGCTTACGGCCTGGACACATACGGCGAGCGCGAGGCGGGAGACCCAGGCTCGATGACGGACCTGGGGTTGTAGAGAGAGGGCAAACATTTTGATGATCTCGATCTAGGTGATTAGGCAGTCATCGCGGGAGGCCACTTGTGCGTCTCGGCCTGACAAGAGCGGCACCATGCATAGAGCGCGTCGTACATCACGAGCCCATGCTTGAGCATCTCGTGGTCGTCGCTGAAGTTGTGCGACAGCCCAAGCGACAGCGCATAGAGCCCGGCCGACTGTGGCGTCAGGTCGAGCCGCGAGGTGTCGGCGCCGCGCACGATCCCGGCCAACTGATCCAGAGCCGGGTTATGAAGGCTGTACTTCGTCAGAAACGCATCGAAGCTGCACAACTCGCCCACGTGGCTCAGCTCGATATTCGGGATGTCGTAGGGGATGGCATCGGTGGCCTTGGCGGTGCTCAGCACCTCGCTGGCCGGCACATAGAGAAACTCGGGCTCCTTGTCGATGAAACGCGCGATCAGCCAGGGGCAGGCGATGCGATCGATCTTCGGGCGTTCTCGGGTGATCCATTTCATGGTGTTACTCCTTCGCTTCCAGCGCCACGCCAGCGGCGCGACTGGCCTCGATGCCACCGGCCACATAGCGCGCATCGAAGCCACGTGCCCGCAGCGCGAGCGCCACGGACTGGCTGACTTCATGGCCGTGCACGCAGTACACGAGGACGGGTTGGGATACGTCGAGCTCGGCGCTCCATTCGGCCAACCGGGCGGGGTCGTGCCACCTGGCCCCAGCCACGCGGTCGGCGGCCCCTGCGTAGCCTGCGGCGCGGCGCACGTCGATGAGCTGCACGCTGCCTCGAGCGGCCTCGGGTTGCACCGACCAGGGCAGCGCGTCGGCCTCGACGGCCGTACCGTAGCGCCGCGCCACTTCCTGCCAGCGGATGTTCTGCATGAAGGCATCCACATAGGCAGCCGCCTTGGCGCCGAAGTCCATGTGGTAGGCGTGCTCGTACATGTCCAGCGCCAGGATCGGAGTGGCCCCGGCCAGCAGGTGCGTGTGGTCGGCAGCCCAATGGGTGATCAGCCGCGATTCACGGTTTGACCAGGACAACAGTGCCCAGCCCGAGCCGCCCCCCATGGCCTTGGCCAGCGCGGAGAATTCCGCGCGCCAGCGGTCGGTGCTGCCGAAGTCGCGGGCCAAGGCCACGGTCAGGCCCGAGTCTGGCAAGGCGCCGTCACCGCCCAACGAGTCGAAGTACAGCTCATGGAGCCAGGCCGAGTTGGCGGCGATCAGCTCCTCGCGTTTCAGCCCATTGACCGTGAACACCGGCGAACTTGACCAGTCCAGCTGCGCCAACTGCTGGCGGATGGCGCCCAGGCGCTTGACGGCCCCGGTGTAGTTGTTCGCGTGGTGGCTGACGATCAGTTTCTCCGACAAGCCGTTGAGGGTCGCCGGGTTCAGGGCAAGGGGGCGGGGTTGCATATCCATGGGATGCTCCTGTGTGGGGATGTCGTTAGTTGCTTGAACCCGCGTGAAAGCGGCTGAAGGCGGTGACGCTATCGGCCTTGGTCCAGACGCCAGCAGCGCCAGGGCCGGAGATATGGCTGTCGTCCAACTCGATGTAGCGCTTGCCGTCCAGCGCAACCGAGATATGCGTTCCGGAGAATTCAACTCGCAGGGTGTGCCACGAGGCAGCGGCCACTGGTGCATCGGTGTACTTGATGGTCTTGCGGCTGCCACCCTCAACGTAGTACAGCGAAACGTTGTTCTCCAACGCATTGGCGCGGGCGACGTAATAGTTGTCGGCGTTTTTCCAGCGCCAGACGACGCCGCCTGCCTGGTCTTCCCGGCCCGCCAGGGGCTTGAACCGTGTTTCGACATAGCCGTCGGTGATCGAGGTTCCGACTTTCACGCACCAGGGATAGGTGCCGTACCCATCCTGCAGCAACACCGTGCCAGAATGAGAGGCGCCGGGTTCGGTAGTGATGACCCAATGGGGTGTACCGCCGCCAGTGACGCCGCAGTTCCAATAGTGAGGAGATGCGCCAAGGACAGTGCCATCGAAGCCCGGAGCCTGCGCACTCGCACTGGAAGCCAGCGCAGCCACGGTGATACCAATCAAGATGCGTTGCATGCTGTTCTCCAATCAGCCGTGCGTAACCAGCGGGTGGACGACCAAACCGATGACGGCTGCCGCAACCACGATGACCGGCTCAGGAAGCTTCTTGAAGCGCCACAGGATAGCTGCGGTCGCCATGGCCAGCGCAGCGGTGATCCAGTCGGAGATCGAGCGCTGACCGATGACGATCACTGCCCCCGCGATGGAGCCGATGGCGGCGGCCGTGACGCCATCGACAAAGGCGATGACATCCGGGCGCTTGCCGTATTTCTTGAAGTACGGCGCGGGGATCACCGTGAACAGGTAGCAAGGCACGAAAGTGGCTAGCGCTGCCACCACGGCGCCCCAGAAGCCTGTGACCAGATAGCCGATGAAGCCCGTGGTGATCACCACCGGGCCCGGCGTGATCATGGCCACTGCCACCGCATCCACAAACTGCTGGTCGGTCAGCCAGCCGTACTCCTTGACGACACCACCGTAGAGAAAAGGCACGATTGCCAGGCCGCTGCCGAAGACAAAGCTGCCGGCATAGGCAAAGTACAGACCAATCTGCTTGAGCTTGATCCAGTCGATGGTGCTGAGCGCGAACATTCCGACCAGTGGGGCCGCCACGCCGTTCAAATTGCCGCCGCGCTTGAGCCATACAGGGGGAGCACGCCAGAACCACACCAACACGCCAGCACCGAGGAACAGCCAGACCTCTTCTGACTTGGTGATCACCGTGACGGCTGCGCTTATCAGGAAAATAGGCCACAGCAGCTTGTCCTTGCCGATGCTCTTGGTCGTCAGCTTGTAGGCGCTCATGGCGATGATGCCGATCACGGCGGCGCCCACGCCGTAGAACACCGACTGCATCCAGCCGATGCCGCCGTAGGCCGTGTAGGCCGCGCCCAGTCCGACCACCATGAAGAAGGATGGCAGCACGAACGCCACGCCGACTAGCGAGGCACCGACAAAGCGGTAGTGCACGTATCCCAGGTAGATGGCCAGCTGTGCGGCTAGCGGCCCTGGCATCAACTGGGCCAAGGCCAAGCCTTCCTTGTAGTCCGCTTCGGTGATCCACTTCCGCCGCTCCACCAGGTCGCGGTACATATAGCCCGCCAGTGCCACGGGGCCGCCAAAGCCCCAGGTGCCCAAGGCCAGCATGTAGCGCACGAGCTGCCAGAGCGTGTAGCCGGGGGGGCTTGAGGCGCTCTCTTCGGGCGCCTTCGTTGTGTTGAGGTCGTTCATATGGGTCTTTGCAGTTGTTAATGCTTACGGTTTGCGCGGGCTGGAAAAATGGGCATGAAGCGAGTCCAGCACTCCACCGATGTCTGTGAGGAGTGAGTCGTCGTCGGACCAGCGCTTACGCGCCCCGGCCAGAACAGCCTCAAAGCCGCTGGCCTCGGGCGTTGCTGCACCGCCTACGTCCAACGCATGCACCATCTCCGCGAGGCGTGACAAGCCCCGTTCATCCTCCAAACCAAAGCTCGTGAGCAGCACCTCGAAGGTCACGCGCTCGCCCACATGCGTAAAGGTCGCGCCATCGAAATCGAAGCCCAGCGCATCTGCAGGGCAGTCGGCCGGCGCCTCCAGCCACTGGAAGCGTGCGTGCGGGTCAATAAAGCGCTGGATGAGCCAGGCACTGGCCACGCGATCTACCCAGAGATTGCGGCGCGTCGCCCAGAGACGCCCTTGGTATTGCATGCGATCGCGCCGGGCTATGCGTCCAGCAGTGGCCTGTGGTTCGCCCGGCGACTGCAGGGCTTCGATGGCGTTGTTGAAGTCCCGCCACTGGGCTTCGGCGCGGATCGAGGTTTCTGCAGGGAAGAAGTCGATCCTGCGGATGGCTTCATAGGCCCGCGCGTGCTTGCGCTGCACACGGCCCAACTCGGTCGCGCTCAGGCCGGAAAGTGTCTGACGCGCTTGCGCCAGTTCTTCCAGCCAGGGGGTGTAGTCGACCGTTCGGTCGAAGAGCGCCTGGAAAGTGGCTTGTTCGGCTATATCGCGCGCTCGCACTTGTAGCAGCCAGGCTTGGCCACCTTCCTGCAGCGCATCGTCGGCAAGGGCTTGCAATTGTGCAGCTTGCTCAACTTGCGCTGGAAGCAGGTAGGCGCCGTCGCGCAGGGAAGCACAGCCTAATGTCTTCACGGCGCGCCAAATCCGCATGCGCGGCGTAGCGCTTGAGGCGGGGAGGCTGATGATCAGAGCCAGCCAGGAGTCCGAAGTGAGAGTCATGGCAGCAGCTTAGAGCGCTGTCATGAATGCTGCAATGATGTAGTGATCTCTACAAAATCATTCCAAACTTCATCAAAAAAGCCGTTGTGAAAGCCGCGGTTGCCTGAGAGCAGATAGTCCCGGAAATACCTCAAACATCAATGTTTGTGCTGATGATGAATATCTGGAAAGTGCTCATGGCTGTGTGTCATCGGCTCATGAGTGTGCAAATGCGTGTGCTTACCAGTTGGCGTCGACCCGCCCGAATGGACATGCTGATGATGCTCATCATGTTCGTGCTCATGGCTATGCTCTATCAACTCATGGGTGTGCTCGTGCTGATGGGTTTCAGTAAGGTGTAGCCAAACCCCGATACCCATCAGAACGCCTGCGATGAGCAATCTAGGCGATGCTGGCTCTCCCAGGAGAACGATCGCCAGGATGGCTCCAAAAAATGGCGCGATGGAGAAGTACGCGCCTGTGCGAGCTGTACCCAGATAGCGCAAGGCGATCACGAACAAGACCAAGCTCGTGCCATAGCTCAGGAAGCCAATCACTGTACCCAAGACCACGACTCCTGGTGACGGCCAGACTGCACCAGTTGCCAGAGCCAGCAATAAATTGGTAGCACCGGCAGCCAGGCCCTTCATCATGGCAATGAAGGATGCGTCGGCAATCGACACTTTGCGGGTCAAGTTGTTATCAATGGCCCAGGATAGACAAGCCCCGAGCACTGCAAGCGTGGGCCAAAGACTCGCGGAGCCCGTTTGACTCGGCCAGCTGAGCACGACGGCACCAGCGACGATCGCCACCATACCCAAGGCGATACGGCGATCAAAGTTTTCTTTGAACACAAACCACGCGAGAACGGCTGTCAGTACGCCCTCGGCGTTGAGCAGCAAAGATGCGTCGGTCGCAGCCATCCCAGACAAGCCTGTCATCAAAAGCAGCGGCCCCACCATGCCGCCCGCAATGACAGCCCCAGCAAGCCATCCCATCTCATTTCGCTTCAGGGCGACTGCGGGAGCTTTCGTAATCAGCCTGTAGATCAGCAGGCCGATACCAGAGCCGAGGTAGAGAATGCCTGCCATCAACCAGGGACTGGCATGCTCCAGCAGCATCTTGACTGCTGGGGTACCTGCACCAAACAGAACTGCTGCGCTGAGTGCGGCCACAACTCCACGGTTTGCCAGAACATTCATAGCTACCTCGTCTTACCTATGCTTTGTCGAGCTGGGTATTACTTGACCGAAAAACGCACGGTGACAGTTTGGCCTTCAACGCCGGTGATTGCTGCAACAACTTTGCTGCCCTTGGCAACCTTGATACCTGTTGCTTCAAGTTTGTTGCCACCGGCAGGCTTGATGTCGGCTTCAGATTTTTCCGCACCATTGAGCACGGTCAGTTTTCCGCCCATCTTGCTCACGTCAGCAGGATCGTCGTGATCGATTACGTAGATGGCAGCACCATTGGCTTGTGGAACCAGTTCAAAGGACAGATCGCTGGCCGATTGGACAATGCCGCCGTGCTGAGGCTTGGCAGTGCCATGCGCGATGGCGTTCATGCTGATCAGAGAAAGGCCCAGGACAGCTGCAGACAGCAGTTTTTTCATAACTATTCCTAGCTAAAGCGAGGCGCATCAAGGGCTGCGCCTCAAAGCCCGTAATTGCTTTAAAACGCTTCTTGCTGCTCAGGCGTGCCTTCGGCTTCTGGATTTGAAGCCAGAAGCTTTTCGGTGGCCGTTCGACCAAATGCCAGGTACATCAGTGGAGTCAACAACGTATCTAGGAGCGTGGAGCTCACCAAACCACCGAAGATGACCACCGCAACTGGATGCAAGATTTCCTTGCCAGCAGCATCGGCAGACAGCAGCAAAGGCGTCAGGGCAAACGCAGCCACCAGTGCAGTCATCAGAACAGGCGTCAGGCGCTCCAGCGAGCCCCGGACAACCATGGACTGGCCGAACTGCTCCCCTTCAAACTTGCAGAGGTTGATGTAGTGGCTCACCTTGAGGATGCCGTTGCGAACTGCAATGCCTGTCAAGGTAATGAAGCCCACCATGGAGGCCACGGAGAGCGTGATTCCCGAAAGCCACATTGCAATCACACTGCCCACCAGAGCCAACGGGATATTGGCCATGATGATCAAGGCCAGCGTCGTGGAGCGGTAGCGTGTGTAAAGCACCAGGAACACCAATGCCAGAGACATCAGCGATAGCCACGCAATCTTTTGCGCAGCCTGCTCCTGAGCCTGGAACTGCCCCTCCAGAGAGATGGAGTTGCCTGTCGGCAACTGGGTGCGATCTATCGCCGCACGAATATCACGCACGATACGACTCATGTCTGAACCGTCCGTGTTGGCATAGACCACGATTCGACGACGACCGTTTTCCCGGCCAATCTGGTTGGGTCCATCCGTCTCGGAGACCGTCGCAATCGCTGAGACAGGAATCCTGCCAGCCGGCGTGTCGATCTGGGTTCGAGCCAGGTCTTGCGGGCTGCGACCTTCATCGGGCAAACGCAACACCAGTTCGTAGCGACGAGGGCCATCCACGATCTGTGCACCATGAGCACCATCCGTCAGCGCTTGCAGCACACGAATAGCCTCCCCGGGAGCCAACCCCACCTGGGCGGCTTTCTGATGGTCAAGACGCACAGTAATCTGAGGAATCAGCACTTGCTTCTCGACGGTCAGGTCAACCAGGCCAGGGATGCTCGAAAGGCTTTGGCGCATCTGCTCGGCCAAGCCACGCAGCGTGTCGGTATCGTCGCCGGAAATCTTCAGGGCGATCTGAGCGCGGACACCAGACAGCAAGTGATCCAGGCGGTGAGAAATCGGCTGGCCTACAGCAACTTGTGCGGGTAGCACAGACAGCTTTGCGCGAATATCGGCCATCACGGCTTCACGATCACGCTCGCTGCGCTTCAGATCAACGTCGATTTCGGCAGAGTGAACGCCTTCCGCGTGCTCATCCAGCTCAGCCCGGCCTGTTCGGCGCCCAACCTGAGTGACCTCTGGCACTTCCATGATCAAGGTCTCAGCCAAGGAGCCCATGCGATTGGCTTCTGCCAACGACGTACCTGGGTTGAACACCATGCCCAGAACCAGCGAGCCTTCATTGAAGGCTGGCAGGAACGCTCTCGGGAAGAAGGGAACGCTAGCTAGTGCAATCACTACTGCAGCCAAGGCCGTAGCCATCAGCGCTTTGCTTCTTGGGAAAGACCAAGCCAGCAGCTTTTCATCCCATTGCTTGAGGCGTCTGACGATGGGGCTGTCCCCGTGATCAATGCGCTTCATTCTCGGCAAAAGGTAGGAACACAGTACCGGCGTCACCGTCATCGACACCAACATGGAAGCCAGAATGGAGATGATGTAGGCGATGCCTAGCGGCGAGAACAAGCGGCCTTCGACCCCTGGCAGGGCAAACAGCGGCACGAATACCAGCACCACGATGGCGGTGGCATAGACGATGCCGGAGCGAACCTCCACACTGGCTTTGCGGACAACCTCAAGCGTCGGCGCCGGGTGCTCCAGCTCCCGGTTTTGCTTGAGTCTGCGCAGAATGTTTTCTACGTCCACAACCGCATCGTCAACCAATTCACCAATAGCGATGGCAAGTCCACCCAGAGTCATCACATTGATGGATTGACCCAGCCAGTGAAATACCAGCGCCGTGGCAGCCAGCGACAGTGGGATCGCGACCAGTGAGATCAGAGTGGTTCTGGCTGACAGCAAGAAGGCAAACAGAACGATGGCGACCATGATGGCTCCATCACGCAGTGCTTCTGTCACGTTGCCAATGGAGGCTTCAATGAAATCCGCCTGTCGGAACAAGGCTCTGGGTTCGTTGATGCCTTCAGGGCGGCCCTTGCTGAGCTCTCGAAGTGCTTGCTCGATGTCACGGGTCACGCGAACGGTATCAGCATCAGGCTGCTTCTGAACGCTGACAATGACCGCGGGAGAGCCGTTGTAACCACCGTCACCGCGCTTCATGGCCGCAGCAAACCGGACGTTGGCAACCTGCTCCAGGCGGATCGGACGGCCATCACGCCAGGCCACTGCAGCTGCCTGCAGGTCCTCGACCTTGTTGGTGCGCCCAATGTGGCGGATCAGATATTCCTTGCTATTGAGGTCGATAAAGCCACCGCCAGCATTGCCTGCAAACCCTTTGAGAGACGTCTCCAGCTGAGAAAGGGTTACACCAAACTGAGCCATCCGGGCGGTGTCAGGCTCCACACGCAATTGACGTACTTCACCACCAATGGGAATGACTTGCGAAACACCCTGTACAGCCAGTAATCGGGGGCGCAGCACAAAGTCTGCATACTCCCGTGCCTGCATGGGTGTTGCGGCCGATGCGCCTTTTTCGCTCACATTCAAGGGCAGGGCCAGCAACATGACCTCACCCATGATGGAAGACACAGGGCCCATCACCGGCACCACATCGGCGGGAAGTCGCTCGCGCACGAGGGCAAGCCGCTCCGCCACCAACTGGCGATTACGGTAGATGTCAGTTCCCCAGTCAAACTCGGCATAGAGAATCGACAGACCGACCCCAGACATGGAGCGCACGCGAGTGACCCCCGGCATGCCATTCAATGCTGTTTCAATGGGGAAAGTCACCAACTGCTCGACTTCTTCAGGGGCCATTCCCCCGGCTTCGGTCAGAACAGTGATCAGAGGTTTGTTGAGGTCCGGGAAGACATCAACAGGCGTTTTGACTGCCGTGATGATCCCGTAGACCATCAATATCGCAGCGAACGCTAATACAAACAGCCGGTTATGCAGGCTGTTGCGAACAATCCAGTTGAACATGTGTCACCTCACAGTTCAGCGGATTTGTGCGATCAGCGCCGCACCTTGAACCACGACCCGGTTTTCATCGCCAAGCCCCTTGGTGACGACGATCCGGTTCGCGTCCAGCGCTTGGTACTGCACGGGTTGCGGGATATAGCGCTCTGCACCTGACTTGATCCAGACGACTGGCTCATTGGCCGGATTGCGGGTGATCGCCTGTGCGGGAAGAACAAAGCCTTTGACGCTTTGCTTGGAGTTGGCAATCACGGTGACAGGTTGGCCAATAGCAATCGGTAGCTGTTGCGTACCATCGGAAGCAACCGCCTTGAAGGTCAATGGCAACACGCCGTCACGCAAGCTTCGACCAGCACCGATGAGCTCCAAACGGACTCCCGGCGTCGCTTTGATCGTTGCTGCACTGATGTTGGCTGCTAGAGCAGGATCGGCCGTTGTGGCCTCCACCATGACCTTGGCTGGATCGGTGATCTCAAACAAGACATCCTTGGATTCAACAACCTGGCCGAGCACCACATTGGCGCTGGCGATGACACCTGAGACGGGAGCTACCACGTTTTCCTTGGCAGCAAGACCGCCACCAATTGCGCTTTCCCGTGCCCTTAGGCTTGCAAGCTCTGTCTGAGCTGCTTCAATCTCTTTGCGTGGGACAGTGCCTTCAAGCCCCTTGAGTCGCTCCACACGTTTTTGCGCGATTTCTCGGGCACCTCTGAGTTCTGCCAACTGAGCACGCTGTCCAGACAAGGCAAGTGGCTCTGCGTGGTGGGCTACGACCGCCAGGACTTCTCCTTTGCGTACAGTCTTGCCAGCGAACGGCAAGCCTTGGGCTCCGGCCTCAATCTTTCCGCCCACAACCGTCTGAACCAGGCCACTTGCATTGGGGTCCGCAATGACTTTGGCTGGCAGTTCGGTTGTTGCGCTTGCTTCGGACATCAAGGCAATTTCCGTGCGAATTGCCAATCGGCGCTGGGACAGCATGGGCACATTGACACTGCCATCAGGCAAGCGACTCAAACCTGCTGCCGATGGAGTGGCCGAGGCCGTATCCAGATGCTCTCCGTTGGGGCCATGAGCACCCGGAGAGGCTTGAGCCATGGTGACTGCCAAGACCGCAGACATGATGACGATGCGCTTCATTGGGCACCTCCCTTTGCTACCTTGCTGTTAGAGCCACGGCCCAAAAGCCATCCCAATCCGCCCACGGCGGCCAATGCGGCAATCGCCAATGCGCCAAACAGCAAAGCGTTTTCATCTCCGTGAGCATGGGCAGCCTCAGCAGCAGCCTGGGTCGCCCCGACTTCCAAAGTGCCGTCCAGCAGGTCAGACTCTTTGCCGTCCAGAATCGTGATCACCAGCGCGTGGGACCCTTTTTTGCCGAGTTCTGCCAAAAATTTCTCGTCAGCCACGGCATAGTCACCCTGGTCCGAGTGATAAGGCGCAGGGGCTTTCAGTTGGCCCAGCTCGACTTCCACCTTGGCTTGATCTACGGGCTCATTGGTAGCGAATCGATTGATGAACATCGAGAACTCGCCACCCTGCAGGCGACCAACCAGTTCGTAGTTTTCGGACTTAGCCTCGAACCTGGGTGCAGAAGAAGTGGCTCCTGCCGTAGGTGCTGCGTCCAAATGCTCTCCATTGGGACCGTGTGCACCAGGGGATGCCAAGGCGATCCCTGTAGTAAGGGCGAAGCCACCCAGTAAGAGCAAGCGCTTCACAGCGCAAGGAGTTGAAAACGGGGAATTCATGGCAGTTGTCCGTAGGCTTGTTGAAGACGTGCACGTGCGAGGCCAAATGCAGCTTCTTGCCGAGCAGCGCTGTAGTCGGCTTGAGCTGCGGCACTGGCTGCGCGCAGAAGCTCTGGGAGCGATGTCTCGCCTGCATTGAAGGAGGCACGAATCAGCTTGGCTCGTTCGTTAAGCAAAGAGGCTTTTTCACGCTCGGTCTGCAACTGCAACTGACTTGCCTCTGCTGCAGCCTTGGCGCTTTCCATGCGAGCAGACAACTGAGCACGAAGCACCTGTTCCTTGCGCTGAGCTATGTCCAGCTCGGTCAAGGCGGCAGCTTGCAAGGGTGCATTTCTATCGTCTGTGCCAAACGGGATACGAACAGCAAGCCCCAGGCTGTAGGCGGAACCCTGGCCATGGCCTGGAATGTCTTGCCTGAGCTTGGTGATCAGCTCTGGAGCACTGCGATTCGATTTGGTAGCCAAATTCAAACGCTTACGTGCCAGGTCTACTTGCTGTTCTGCACGCAACAACTCGGGATGCTCAGCCAACAGACGAGGAGATGGGTTTTCAGCACTTGCTAACGTAGCTTCAGGTGCTTGGGCCAACCCTGTCAGGGCTGTCCACTGGTGCATTGCTGCTTCAAGCTGGGTTTCAGCCTGTGACTGAGCTGCTTGTGCGCTTAAAAGCTCCCCCTTGGCTGCCAACGCATCTGCTCTGGCCAGATCACCAGCTTTGACACGTTTATCCACGTCGGATGCGATGGCCGCAAAAGTGCTGGTCTGCTGCTTTGACAAAGATTGGCTGGCCTGCAGCTCCGCAATCTGCCAATGCAACTCACGAACTACCTCGGCAACTCGCAACCTGCCTTCAGCTTCAGACAACTGCGACAGCGATGACAGCGCGTCTGCGGTTTGCTGTTTGGCATTTTTCTGCCCAGGGAGCCAGAGCGGCACTGCCAAAGCTACTTCAGTCTCGCGGGCGCCATTGTTGCTTTGCAAGCGGTCATTGCGGTGGCTCAGCTCCATTGAGGGAGGTGCAGCCCAGAGAGCGCTTGACGCTTTCTTTTCTGCCGTGGCCTGGCGAGAGATACCTGCCGCCTCTGCAGAGGCAACGGCACGGCTCCAGGCCACCTCAACGGCAGTCGCCAAGGTTGTTTTTTGAATATTGCTGCTCGATTTTGGCGAAGCAACGCTTTCCATTGGCTGTGCGTACGAAGTACACGCCAACGTCAGCCCTGCAAGGATGCAGAGCTTCCATTTGAATTTGGGGTTCACAAAGCCTCTAAATGCTCTGGGTACATAGCAGTACCGTCGCGAGGTACTGCGACAGATATGACATGCACGAACGAAGGGATGGCTTCAGACGGATGAAGCCGACCTAAAGAGAGCTAGGCTGTGAGTCTGGGAGGCCGTCGAAGACCTTCCAAGATGGGGTATGGGAGTATGGAATCGAGGGCTGAGCTGGGGGGGGAGCTTCCCCAGTCAGGCACAGGAATGCTCAAGGCAAACACTTCGAGCGCTGCAGATGGCATTCCATCGGCCATCATGTGCAGTTTGGAATCAGAGGACTCATCAAGCTCCACTGCGCCATCATCATGGTGGTGATGACCTTCCTCTTGAAGGTGCATTGCCGCATGCTCAAGTTCTTCATGAGACGCGAAAACGGGCATCTGGCCAGCCACAGCAAGGGCTTGCCAGAAGATGCTCAGCATCACGAAGAACATGGCCAGACGGCGGGTCATAGTTCAGAAATTATATGTGGGAGATATCTCCCACGATCTTTGTGGGCGCTGTCTAATTGTTCGATTCTCGCTAGAAACGGCATTGACCATGCAGCCTGAATGTATGCAGTGCCCCCTTTGTGATTGAAGCTGCAACTCCATGAAAAATCATGTGCGGCTGCTTCTGGCCGTTCACAGCCAGGATCTAACCGGCGACTGGTGTTGACGTTTACTGGCTCGCAGCCAGAAACGACAAAACATCTTGAACTGCTTGCTCACGAGCTTTGGGGTTACTCTCCACCGTAATCCAGAGCGTTGCAGCACATTGCTTGAGTGCTGCATCGCGCTCCTGTGGCGTTGCCAAAACTTGATTCGTGGCGCGATTGAACGCAGGTCCCCAAGGAGCAGGATCTTTCGCGCTGGCTGGCATCACTGTGTCGATAGTGCATTTGGCAAACGTACCTTCTTGGAACTTGCGGTACGGCTGGTTGGGTCGGTCAAACACGTGATATGCGCCGGGGTAGACCTTGTAGGTGATGGGATTGCCTTCGGCTGCGAGCTGTTGAGCTTCTTCAACACAAGCCGGTGCGGGTGTCATGTCATCTTTTTCGCCAAGCAGATACAGCACTGGAGCGGTGATCTTGAGTGTGGGATTCTTGTAGCGCTGGTTGCAGCCAGGATAGAGCGCGATGCTTCCTGCCCACTTGATGGATTCTGACTTGGTGATGGGCAGGCGGTAATTCGGCCACATGGCAGAAGTCACGGCGCTGCCACCGCGTGACCAGCCCATGTGATAAATGCGTGATGCATCAATCTTCGGGTGGGTGCTCAAAAGCTTGAGCGCATAGACTGCATCAGAGATGTTGACCGTGGTGTTCCACGTCAATTGCTCTCCAGTGCCAGAGATTTTCTTGCTGTCTCGTGGTGTGAAGCTGTCCACCATAAAGACGGCATAGCCCGCCTCATTCAGTGGCTTGGCCCAGACTTCGTGCATGCCTGTGGTGATGCCATCACTGCCATGGCTCATGACGACGACAGGAACCTTGCCAGCCACATTTTTCGGCATCAGAAGATCACCCGTAATGACTTGCTGAGGACCCAGGCGTCCGCGAATCAACGCCCAGCGATGCTCTGGGTTCGATGCCATGAATTCAATGCGCCCGGTTTGTCCTCCAGACAAGTCGGACAGCGGCTCCGCAATTGCTGCCCCGGTGAAGATGCCGGTGATCGACAGCGCGGCGAGCAGGGTTCTGGTGATGTACTGCATATGGTTCATTTCAAATTTTGTATGGGTTTTGAGAATCACGCCCGCAGGTCGCTCCGCTAATAAAAAGCGACGACTGTGCGGACATGCTTGATGTTTGGACTCGTGCGAGCGCTCAGGGCAACATGAGTGGGCGCAGGTCTTGGCTGAGACCCATGCGCTGCAGTTTGGCGGTATCCAGCTCTGACAGGCGATCCGCTTGGCAATTCAGATTGGCAATGCGCTTGCCGTTTTGCTCCACCAAGACGCCCTGCATGGTGGCGCTTGTGCCATAGACCGCATAGCGGTAGTTGCCCTTGTCAAATGACACAAATGACAGGGGCTGGCCATTGGCACCAGCATGCGTGCCTTGCTGGAATGCGGTGCTTGCGGCCGAAGCATTGGCCGGATAGACCATCTCTGGTGCACCGTCCAGTGGTGCCAGTCGATATGCCAGCTGGTTGCTGCCAGTCATGCACAGCGAGGCACGCTTTTTGCCGGTAGAGCATGCAAACACCGGAGTCTCTTCGGCCGAGCACAGCGTGGGCACTGTCGCGGTCTGGCTAGGCGCAGGCAGCGCGGCTTGATTTTGCTGGTGTGCTACAGGCATTGGTGTTGTGGCAGGAGCAGAGTCTGAGGGGGCACCTTCAGACTCTGCTTCCATTTCGGCCTGGCTCGCTGACGGCGCCACAGGGAGCTGTGTTTCGGCAGCTTTCTTCGCCGCCGCTTGTGCACGCAGCATGCGGTCATAGCGATCCATGGCTATGTCGTGGAAGTAGCCCATGAATGGCATGAAGCCGTTGAGTGCCACTTGCAATGCTCCGGTGTCTTCGGTGCGCTGCACGGTATAAGTCACTTGGCCGCGAAGCTTGGTGCCATCCAGCACTGCGCCTTGTTTTTCATAGATGGCCCGCATGTATTGTTCCATCTGCGGCTCGGCCTTCACAGCATCTTCCGGGAAGACTGTTGTCAGCTGTGCCGAGCAGACCGCTTTGCCAGTATTAGCGTTGCTGGCATCAGTAGTGATGTTCTCCAACGCAACAGTCGTGTCCTTGACCGTGAACTGCACACGCTGCTGACGCTCTTCACTCATGGCGTTGTGCTGCTTGTTGAACTGCTGCTGGTATATCTGTTTGACCAAGCTGACAGTCTCCGCATCAGCGCAGGTCGGGGTCTTACTGCCGCATCCGGTGAGTACAGCCGCAGCAACGCAGGTGCCGCTTATTAGAGTTTTCCTCATCACTTCTCTCTCCTGTTGTATGTGTTTTATACGACTCAAATCTTAGTGTAATGTGTCGTATAAGACGTTGGTTAAAAAGACACATTGACAGACCCTCAGCGGCCATGAGAGCCAAGGAGTCTGCCCCGTCGCAACTGAACACCACGCCCGTGGTGAAGCTGCCAAATGCCGTCACAAAAACATTGGGGGCCAAGCTGCGCAGCTACCGCGAGCTGGCGCAAAAATCACAAGAGCAACTGGCGCATGACGCCGAAGTGGAGCGCTCTCGCATCTCCAAGCTGGAAAACGGCCACATCAATCCATCGCTGCTCACGCTGGCAACGCTGTGCCACTGCTTGAGCATTACGCTGGAACAACTCTTTGAAGGCGTGACAGACACGCTGCCACCCGCTTCGCAAGGTGGTGCTCTGCGCCGCCGTAACCAAGCACATGCCGAGAAGAGTCCAGCACCGTCCAAAGTCGTCGGTGCCGATCACCGCGCCAAACGCACCAAGGCATAGGCTGATCACTGCAGCTTGCGCACGCGCACCGCTGCCAATAACCGCACCAGCTCTGCAGACCACGATTCGGACTCGTAGTGCCAGAACACTGTCCACGGCTTGGCGTCCTGAGCAGGCAGATGCAGCTGCTTGGCACGACGACTGCCGAGGCCAGTGGTTGGCAATCGCAGCCGTGCGTTGAATGCTTTAAAGCTTGGCTCACCACCGCCAGGGTCCAGCAGCAAGATGCGTTGCGGCTGATGCTTTGATCCAGAAGCCACGCCTTCCACACCGACCGCCAATGCCCAGTGCTTGGTACGCTGATGTTTGACCGATGCGAAGGCAAGCGCCACCAACTCGCCACGCATCAGCCAGTCGAGCGCATGTCTATCCACATGCTCTTTGGCTCCGTACTTGGCAGTCAGCTTCAGGGGCAGCTCTAGGCTTTTAACCAGTTCCACCCACTCTTTAGCATGGATGCCACTGAAGTACTTCGGGCCGAATGCATTCCAGACAGCTGCGGCCACGCCGTACTTGCGCTGGCTCATGTCGTACATGGCCGAAGCCTTGGCCAGATCAAAGATCACCAAGAGCATCGCCAGTACATGCGTTCCGCAAGCGCCATCGAGCATGGATTGCTGCATAAAGCAGCGCACTGGCTCTTGGCGTTGCTGCTGTACGGTCAACGCATGGCCTGTCTGCAATGCGGCATGCACACGCTGAAATCCATAACTCTGTGGTGCTGAGATAGACGTTCCTGGACGCATCAATACTCCGATGGAAGCAATAACGTGGTCACCGAGCGGTCAGATTCCGTGATGATCCACAGGGTAGGCAAGCTGCTGCGTTTGTCTTGCGGTGTCTGCTGCAACGCTTCTGCATCCACCAGCCGGTAAACGCTCATGATCCGCATGCGCTGCCGGACTGCTGCTTCGTTGGTGGCTTTGTCTTCGTCACAGCAGTCACCCCAATCGCCATGCACATGGCGTGACACCAATGCCAGCGCACTGAAGCTGGTTTGCTCCAGCAGCGCCATGGCACCAGGTGTTGCCACGATCTGGCCAAGTGCAAAGCGCGGGGCATTGCTCATCAGCGTCATGCGGCGTGCCGCAGTAGAACGAGAAGAATTTGCTGACATGGAAGTACTCCTTGGTTAAACGTCAGACACAAAACTCCACGTGCGAATCGCCGGCACCACCACGCCGCGAGGGCGAGCACTGTCCTTCGCATGCGTGGAAATGGATAAAAAAATGGACCGGCAAAGCGGTCCATCGGAAGATCAAGAATTCACAGTGACTTCACATCACTGGCGTGGGCGCAAGAGCGGCACTACGCAGCGAACGGCAACGCATCAAATAACTCAGCATCCGTCGCATGGCTGAGGCTCAGTGCTTGAACCGCAGCGGCAGACATGGGTAGCCGAGACGCCAAGCTGCGGGAGTCCGAACCGGCATCGCATGGATCGGGTAGCTCCAGCAAGCCAAGCAGGCTTAGTCGGTCATCCAGTGCAGCCTCGACAGCAGCCAGATCGACATGCCACCATGTGGCCAACAGGGTGCGCAGGATTGGAGCAGGTAGTTCAAAACACGGCCACGCTGCGCCGCCATAGTTCAGGTATGCGCACAGCAGCAGCTGCCACTGTGCCGAAGACAAGTCGAAGTGCTTTCGCAGCCGCTCCAGATTGCGAGCCGCTGGTGCCACATCCACTGGCAGCGGTGGGCACGGCGCGGTCATCAAGCGCTCTACCACCAAAGCGGGCTCCAGCGGCTGATCCGAGGGCGATGTGCCAAGGAAGGCCGGTATTTCAAAAAAGCATGGGCTCCGCGTATGGCCCAGTTCCGGCCAATACAGCAGCTCCAGATCACGCGACGTATCCGCCAGTTGCTGCTCGTCCAACACATCTATCAGCTGCGGTAACAAGCTATGTAGCAACTTCATACGCTGATGCCGGCGAAAAGCCAGATTGCTTGGCGATTCCAAACCAACGATATAGCAAGGGTTGGGATTAATAATCGCTGCATTCATATTGAATCCGATGATATTCATCAATGCTGCACTGCACTATAAATACTGAATATTTATTCATGCTTGGTGGTATTATATCAATAATTCACTAAAACGCCGTATTTTTAGCCGTTTTATAAATATTTAATCCGTATATGTGGAATAGCAGCGTGAATTCTTCGAATCACAGCTGAAATGCAAATTGTTCATCGTAACGGCTGATCTCCTTCAAGCACTCCTCGGTGCCTGCAGCGATATGCCCGTCGCAGCGACTCACTTCATCTGCACATGCGTTGGAGTAGGCTGAATCCTATTTAAATCCTAGGTAGCGATAAGTCACAGTTATCGTTAACCAGAAAGTGAATTAAATTTTTAACAACCGTTCGACCATGGCGGTCATTGACCAATCGCGCTCTTCGGAAATGGAGAATAAATTGAAGAAGAAAAATACATCAGATCAAAAGAATATAAACAGCGCAGTTCAAAAATATATAGCTGCTAGCCAGGCAAGTTCCACAAAGCGTGCCTATGCTTCGGACCTCCGTCACTTTCTTGCACATGGAGGCAGCTTTCCTTGCACACCAAGGCGATTAGCTGAGTACTTGGCCGAGTCTGCTAATAGTGGTTTGGCGGTTGCTACGCTGGAGCGGCGTGTCACGGCTATCCATAAAGCGCATTTGGAGCAGAGATGGAAGTCTCCTATACACAGCGAGATTGTGAAGCAGGTCATACAAGGCATACGCCGGACGCAAGGCACCAAACAACGGCAAGTAAAACCGCTGATGAAGGCGGACTTATTGAAAGCCCTGTCAACAATAGGGCACCAACAGATGCCACTCAAAGCCGCACGTGATCAAGCCTTGCTGCTGGTGGGTTTTGCTTCTGCAATGCGGCGGTCTGAGCTGGTGTTGATTCGCACAGAGCATCTAAACCACACTGCCAATGGCATTGAAATCAAACTGCCGATCAGCAAAACAGATCAGGAGCGGCGCGGGCGAACCATATTCATTCCTCGCGCTACTACTGGTGAGCACTGTCCTGTCACGGCCCTGGCACATTGGCTGAAGGTCGCAGGCATCAATGAGGGCTATGTTTTTAGAGCAGTGAACCGCCACGGCCGCATCGCCAATCAAGGGCTGTCACCCCAGTCTGTTGCCCTGATCGTGAAAGCTGTAATGACGCAGGTTGGCGTCGATGCCACGAACGTCAGCGGCCATAGCCTACGAGCAGGTTTCTGCACATGCGCCGCAGAGGCAGGACTGCAGCTATGGCAAATACGAGACCAGACCGGACACAAGTCGAATGTGACGGTACTCAAGTACATTCGCCGAGCTGCTCAACAAGCGGTTCCCAGCTTGCTTTGATTGGACCACTCTGGATGAGCACAACCGAATCTAAAGGCCTCTTGTCAATCTATGGCGACCGTGCCTGTTGCCATCGAAAGCAGTGAGCCACGCTTGGTCTCTTGCACTTGTTGTGGGGGCAATGCCTTTAGGAGACCATGGTACCTGTGCGTTGCTCAGCAAGTTGGACGATTGTGTCCTTAAGACGCTGACCGATCTCGGAGGCTTCCCGCTTAGCAGCGCATGCCTTGTTGAAGCAGCTGGTATTGTGGTCAACCTTCTTGCCCTCGCTTTCGAGATGGAGCACGTTTTTGAAGTTGCCCCAGAAGTGGCTCATTTGGCTTCTTAATGCCTCAATGTCTTTCGACAGCACGGGCTCGTGAATAGCCGCGATTGCGCGCAGTTCGTCCATGTGAGAGTAGGCTTGAAGATACTGCCGATCGTATGCCTCAGGGTCCGGCTTTGCAGACCATTGGATTACCAAGTTGTCCATTGAGAATTCACGCACAATTTTGCTCACCAGCTTGTGGGTATCCTCCAATCGCTTAATGGATTCGGCTTTGAGCTTTACAGCCTGTTCTCGGTCAAACTTGGCCTTCTCACTGCGAAGCTGGAAAGATTGACCAAATCGGAGGTTAAAGTGCGTCACTACACCAGTGATGCTTGCCCCGAGGAGTGCTGCGAAAGCGGCGATACCCGCGACGTAGATCGGAGTTTCCATATTCTGTGCTCAGGACTTATGGTTAAAAATTAATGAATTGCCACGGATTTTTTTGGAGCAGCTGATGTGAATTGGCTCGATAAGGCCCGTCGGGTCACTTGTGGCATTGTGTGTCAACGGGACTGCTTAGCCGTTGACGCCTGAGCTACGAGACTTCATCAAGCGTTGCGAGCTCGACGGGCGCCATGCCCTTCGAGAGGGTCTATTGGGCCGTGGATAGTTAGCGAATACTGTGCAAACGATAGTCGTGATTGCTGCCCTGGAGTGCACGCCATACATAGTCATGCAGGCCACGAAGCTCTGGTGTCAAGGGATGCGGTGACACGGATGAGTGTACAACTCCTAGATATTGATGCAAACTGTAACGTCTATGTCTAGGCCTGCAAGGCTGTTTCGATAGGCTCGGTGAGCTCTCTCACCGGCAACGGCAGTAAAGAATTTCCACACTCATATGATCGAATTTGCTCACAAGGATAGCTGTGAAGACCTCATCCTTTTTGTCCATGGCTTCACGGGCGGAAAAGATACCTGGAAGCATGCGGTGGATGGCTATTTTCATGAGCATCTACTCGAAGATCAATTTGTGCGAGAGAACTTCGATATAGCATATTTTGAATACCACACAACTCTTTTAAATCTTTTTCCTGCGGCCAACTCTATAAGGCAGAGGCTGACTTCATTGTTTAAAACAATGCAGCCTAAATCAGTTAAAAATATTTCGGTTGAGGAAATATCTAAGCTTCTTCGCTCAAGAATTAGATTTGAGCTTAGTGATTATAAAAATATAGTTGTTATTGCCCACAGTATGGGAGGGCTAGTGACAAAATCTTGTATTTTGCAAGATTTGAGTGAAGGAAAGAATTGTCAAATTAAACTACTTATATCTTTAGCTGTGCCTCATTTGGGAGTTAATCTGGCTTCGTATGGGAAATTGTTATTGAACAATAAGCAGGTTGAGGATTTGGCTCCATTAAGCGAGTTATGCCCAAAGCTTAACGATGCATGGGTGAAACAATCGTTGAAGCCTGATGTTAAGTATTTTATTGGTGCCTACGATGAAATAGTTCAAAAGAATAGCGCTGTCGGAACTGATACTGAGCAACAGGATGCTATTTCATGTGATGATGATCACATAAGCATATCTAAGCCCGAGAAAAAAGGACTTGTAGTTTCTGCGACATTGAGATTTTTAAAAGATTTCAAAAATTCAATTACTCCGTTTGAGGTTCAGAAAATATTAAACTCTGATCAATATAAGGATGAGATATTTGTATTGAAGCTTCTTTTGGCAGATGTGCATGATGCTAGTGTTCGCCATTCAAAAGAGTATTTCCTTAACGCCGAATATATTCGGAAATTATTGAGTAGCTCATCAGATCAGCAAAAGCTGAAGGATTTGTATGATCGGATTAGGGTTATTTACCAAAACAGCTATGAAAAGCATGTAGGAGTGCCTAGCGGTAACTCTACAACACTGGTGGCTGCGGTTCACGATGCAATAATTCAAGAAGATTCAAAATTCTTGAAGGTGGCGTCGCCTATGCTACAAGCACTTCACAAGATGGGGATGCTCCACCAACTAGCAAATGATTTAGGCAATGATGTATGGTGGAGCGAAGAGCGATCGCATGATGCTTTAAGCAACCTTCGTAGTAAATCCGTAGAGCCTTTGTTATGAGCGGACTACCGTACTTTATTCCAGATGATGAGGAGTCATTAAATTTGGCACTCATATTATTAATTATTAGAGATTTGGGTGCAACAAGTAGAGGTAAGCTTTTATTAAATAATGAAAGACTGCGTGCATGCCTATTTTTGATAAAAAATCCTATAATTATGAATAGGGTTCTTGCATCATTTTCTCATCCAGTTGCCAATCTGGAAATTTATGACGAATATTCCATTGCAGGGATCGCAATAAACATAGATACGCTATATGATGACCATCGTCTTAAGCGTTACCTACTGCAACTCGCAAGTCTTGATCTTTTGAAGGTTATCTATAAAAAGGCAACTGGATTCATGTACACGCTAACCCTCGAGGGTGAGCGTGTGGAGCGCTTAATAGCGGGTGACTACTTTAATACCGCACGTGGCTATGCAAAGGCCATACAGGCACTGAACTCGGTATCTACCGCAAATATTAATGCCGCTGTGGAGTTTGAATAATGAATAAAAATTTCCCTAGCATAATTGTTGATTACCTGGTGCTTGTTGGGCATAGGAAAAATTATACGATTCCCTTCAGTGAGGGGCTTAATATAATTTATGGTGACTCTGCTACTGGGAAAAGCAGTGTCTTGGAATGTCTCAATTATTTATTTGGTTCATCGAAATTGAATTTCGATGATGAAATAGAAGCTGCTGTTAAGCATGTCATGATGCAAGTAAACCTTAATGGGTTTACATATGTTGTGAAACGAGATATTTTCAACGTTAAGGCTGCAGTTGAGGTTTACCCATCGTCGCTTGATAGCATGGGTGATATATTTCCAAAGCGCTATTCTCCAAATTATGTAGATGAAGGTCCGGATGGCTATTTTTCGGACTTTCTATTAACTGCCTTGGGTATGCCAATTGTCTTGATGCGACAAGCTCCGACAAAGAGTGATTCTGCATCCATACGACTAAGCTTTAGAGATGTATTTAAATATTGCTATTTGAAACAAGATGATGTAGGGTCGAAAGCTCTTCTTGGTGAGGGGTCATTTGCAGGGGTTAAAAATAAAGAGACGTTCAAATACCTTTTTAATCTTCTTGACTCAACCTTATCAGACCTTCAGCGTGATTTGGCTGAAGCGATTGGGGAGCGAAAGAGCCTTGAGGCGACTTATAAAGCTGTTTCTGACTTCTTAAGAACCGTCGAGTTTAAAGACGAATATAGTCTGGATGATTTAAAGAAGGAAAGCAATCAGCGTAGGAAGCTTGCAAAAGATGAGTTAAATAGACTCAACTCTGAAATAGTTTCAAGTAATGAGAGCTATTCTGTTCTCAAAGAAATTCTACAGACTATGGCCTTGCGAATTTCTGATATGGACCATGAAATTCAGGAGGCTGAGCAAGCAATCGAGAAATTCTCTCGGTTGAAGAACGACTACCAAGCGGATTTAAGTAAGTTAAAATCAATTAAGAAATCAAGAGAGCTAATCGGATCGCCGAAGGTTATGTTCTCTTGCCCGCTTTGCAGTAGCTCTGTTGATTTAGGGGGGATAAAGAAGATACATGAAATAGAAGACGGTGATAATATTTCTCAAGAGCAAAACTCAATTAGCCGGCGGATTAAAGATTTGGAGCAATTGATTTTTAGGGAACGTAGTCGGAGGGAGAGATCGCAAAGCGATCTTAAGTTGCTTGAGGCTGAGAGAAATAATGCCCGACGGATGCTTGATGAGGAAATGGCATCTGCAGTGACTCCATATCTAGCTGAGCGAGACAGTTGGGCATATGAGGCCGCGAAGGCCGAAGAAGAGTATAAATACATCGAGCGAAATATAAAAATACGTAACCAGCAAAAATCTATCTTTAGTGATCTTGAAAAATCACAAGATCGAATAATTATTTTGGAATCTAAGATAGAAGAGGTTAAGAAAAAGGCTCCTTCTATTGTGGAAATAATCAATGATTTAGGTGACTTACTGTCTCAGTATTTGCGAGTTGTTCAGATCAATGATATTAGGGATGTAAGTATTGGGAATACTACATTTTTACCTGTTCTAAGAAATAGAAATTATCGTGATACTACTTCTGGTGGTTTGCGTACAATATTATCTATTGGGCACTATTTGGGTATACTTCGATTGTCTTTGGATAAGTCTTCAAATCATCCAAAGTTTCTTATGATCGACACTGTCGGGAAATATTTGGGAAAAACAAACTCGAAGTATGATGAGACTGATATTGGAGAGGATCGCAAAGAGGGTGTCTCTGACCCTAAGAAATATGCGAATCTTTACAAATCAATGCTCTTGTTGACTGAGTATGCGGTAAAGAAAGAGCAGCCAATTCAAATAATTGTTGTAGACAATGACATTCCCTCAGAGGTGCAGGCAAGCAACCCAAGCTCTATTGCGGCATATTTCAACAGTGAGGGGCTAAATGGGAGTTCGCGAGGACTGATTGATGATGCTCACATTAGTTGAATTTCGTCGTCAAACGAATATTTGAAATGTTGCGAAATTCCTTGCCCTGATTCATAAAATTAGCGCGTAGTCCACTTGGTTTTAGAATTACTTATGTTCGGTATATGAAGTTGGGTTTCGTGCTAACTGTGGTTGAAGCAGGAGCGTGAAGCCTTCACTTCATTCCGAATTTTTTTTCATTCATGCTGCGCACCACCTCATCAATGTGGGATGTTGCCAAGTGGGAGTAGCGCTCCGTCATCTTGGTGGTCTGGTGGCCCAGCACTTTGCTAATGGACAGAAGGCTGGCTCCATTCATAGCAAGATAGCTAGCTGTTGTGTGACGTAGGTCGTGGAAGCGGAACTCCTCAATGCCAGCAACTTGAAGTGCACTTCCCCATGGTTTGCGAAGATCGACGGGCTGATCTGCGTTCACAGCACTCGGGAAAATGAGCCCGGTAGCAGTCTTGGCTTGCAGGCTATCAAGCAGCTTTGTGCGCCGCTCTTCGAGCAACTCCAGGGCAGGGGAGGTCAGCAAGACGGAGCGAGCTTTGTCGTTTTTGGTCTTGGTCAGGTGCACGCGGGTGAAGCTCTGATCTGGTGCCGTGTGAATGTCTTGCCAACGCATGCCCATGATCTCGCCTTTGCGCATGCCAGTGGAAATTGCCAGAAGCACAACCAAATAAAGGTCGGAGTTCGGAGAGCTTTTGCATGCGTGTAGCAAAGCTTCTCGCTCGGCATCTGTTAGATAGCGGGTGCGCTCGTTTTTGACTTTGGGGCGCTGGACATTCTCGACCGGAGATGACTCGCACCAGTTCCATTGCTTGCGAGCCACATTGAATGCATGAGAGAGCGCCATCAAGTAGCGCAACACGGTCGCAGGAGCCGGGGATTTGCCCAGCCGTGTCTTGGACTTCTTGAGCTTATCCATGCTCCGTGTCACAAGGTCTGTTGTGACTTCAGAGAGGGCATAGTGGCCAAGCTCATCAATCCACCATGCAATGTGCGTTTTGTGGTCTTTGCCGCCGTTGGCTTTGTCGATCAGCACATTGTCGCGGTAGCGCTCCAGCATTTCGCGCACAGTGTGCTTGCTGGCGGTGTTTTTACGGATAGTCATGCCGGTACGGATTTCAGTTTCCGTCTGGATGGCCCATTGTTTGGCGTCGGTTTTCCTCAGAAACGTCTTGGACTGAGGTGGGTAGCCTTGGATACGGACTTGAGCTTGATAGCTCACTTTGCCGTTCTGATCTTTTCGTTCGCGGATTGCAGCCATGGTGCGTCTTGTGTGTGGTCAGCGAAATGTGACGGCACAAGAACTGGCTGGAGAGAGATAGCGCTACTGCGCAGCGTTGTTCAGTTGTGCCGTCTACTGTGACTTGAGTGTGACAGGAGACGACACTTTGAACAATCACGACTCGTAAGTCGTTGAATTTATTGGTGCCGGAGACATGAATCGAACACGCGACCTTCTCATTACGAATGATTGGTGAGTGGTGTTTGTTTGCGTAGAATAGCGTTGAGTAGGCATTGAAAAACAAAGGCTTATGCGATTGGTGGGCTGAATGCCTGTTGATTTGTACATGTCGGTGTTTACCGAATTTGCCTACAGATTGCCTACAAATATCGAGTGGCACGTTATGACCGCAAACAGCAACCGTGTACGGCTGACAGCAGGCCGCATTGCAGCCTTCACTTGCCCGCCTGGGAAGTCGCAGGCATTTTTATGGGACACCGATGTTCCAGCCTTAATGCTGCGCGCCACTCCCACCGGCCGGAAAACCTATGCCTTTGAGGCTCGCCTTTTTGGCAAGACTCTGCGCATAGGGATTGGCCCAATAGAGGCGTGGACGTTGGAGCAGGCCCGTGAGCAGGGACGCAACTACTCTGTTTTGGTGGATAAGGGGCAAGACCCAAGGGAGCTAAAAACCCAGCACCAAGCAGAGAAGGAAGCCCAGCGCCAGCAGGCCAAGGCTAGAGCTCTGACTGTTGGTGAGGTTTGGCCGCTGTATCTGGAGAACGGCAGGCCCAAGCGACGGGATGCATGGAAGCCGCGCTACCTAGAGGATTTGCACAAGATGGCTGTGCCAGGTGGCGTTCCTAAGAAGAGAGGGGAGGGGCTGACCCGGCCCGGTCCGCTTTACCCATTGCTGGCGCTGCCACTGGCCGGAATCAATGAGGACTCGCTCAAACTGTGGCATGACAAAGAGTCCAAATCAGGGAAGCATCAAGCCGCGCGGGCTTTGATGATGTTTCGTGGCTTTCTGCGTTGGTGTGCCTCACAGCCCGAATACCGAGCTATGACCGACCGCGAGGCAGGGCAGGCTCCGGCCATCGTTCAGAACCTGCCGGCCATGACCCGCCGCACCGATGCGCTGGAAACTGCGCAGGTTGAGGCGTGGTGGTCTGGTGTTGAGCAACTGGACAACCGCACTGCCAGTGTCTATCTGCGTGCATTGCTGCTGACGGGGGCCCGTCGCGAGGAAATGGCTACTCTGCGCTGGAAGGATGTGGACTTCAGGTGGTGCAAACTGACCTTGGCCGACAAGGTAGAGGACAGCCGCACCATCCCGCTAACTCCGTACCTGCACCACATGCTGGTGGGGTTGCCTAGGGTGGGCGAGTTCGTTTTTGCCAGCTCAGGGGATAAAGGTCACATCGTTGATGTGAGGGCCAGTCATGCCAAGGTACTGAAGTCTGCTTCTATTGAGCGGCTGACCTTTCACGGCCTGCGCCGTAGCTTCTCCCTACTGGGTGAGGCAGCAGGCGCACCAGCTGGAGCGATTGCCCAGGTGATGGGGCACAAGCCCAGCGCCACAGCAGAGGGCTACCGGCCCCGCAGTGTGGATGCCTTGCGCCCGTTCTTGGGGCACATCGAGGCGTGGATTCTGAAACAGGCAGGCATCCAGTTCGACAGCGCCAGCAAACCTGGTGCATTGAGAGTCGTAGAGGGTGGCAAATAATACGCACGCGACTTCTATTTTTGTGTGCTACAGGTGTTATGCGTGCTACAGCAATGATTCATAAGGAATAAAGTCGTAGCACCATCATTTTTTTTGGTGCTACGCGTGCTACAAAACAAGCCGCTAAACGGCATTCACCAAGGGAGGCATTTATGGTGAGTGGTGCAATTCTCATTGCGTCTGCATTTGTGTGGTTAGTGGCTATCGTGCTTGGACTGACCATCTTTGCAGCTCTCCTGCCACTGTTGTTGAAGCTCTTGAAATGGGGTGCTATTGCAGTCGTAGTGGTTGGTGGCGGCCTGTATCTCTCCAGTTCTGCGCTGGACGGACTGGGCCTCAACTGGCGTGAAGCGGGCAATTTCATCGCTGTCTCTATATCTGTTGTACTGAACTGCGCTTTGCTCTTTTTCCTTTGCAAGTGGGGTCGCGATGTTTGGCGCGACAGTCGTATCAGTTACTCCGAGCGAGAGGCGCAGCGACGAAAGGCTCTCGGCTACGACGAATAGGTCAATGTTTGATACCCCTGGCTAGGCCCGCGAACCGAAAAGCGGGGGAACCTTCACCCGCCTGCCAGGGCGTTTCTTGAAGGGCACCAGAAGGGGTGCAAAAGTGAGCGAGAACAAGAGCCCGGTAGAGAGGCTGCGCTTGGCGTTAGCCAATCGAGAAGAGGAAAAGCAACGAGAGGCGCAACAGTGTGAAAGCGAAGCCCTACAAGCCGCTGAATTGGCCGAGTTGTACAAACAGCTTGAAACGCTACCCCGACAAGAGCGACGTCGAATACTCGTTCAGGCTGGCATTAAGTTAACAACTGAAGCGCCACCACCTATTACTCCACTGCGTGGGGGGCGCATGTTTGCCAGCGCTAACACAGAGATAACTCGGGACGATTTGTCGGCGCCTGGGGGGCGTAGCGGAATGCCGCTAGAAATGAAAAAAATCATCTGGCCGGCCAAAAAAATAGCAATTCCGGTTTCAGATTTGCACTGCCTATTGGCGGATGCTGTTACCCGCAATCCTCCCCCGCACCCGGATGAGGATGATGAAGAGTGGGCAATCTATGAGCTAGAGTTGGGTCTCAACTTGGTGCGTTACGAGTCCTCCATCAACGCCGCAATAACTAGGGGTGAACTTCCAATACGTGACCCTATCACCGGGGAACGCTTACCTAGCTATGTCAACGCTCAGCATGCAGTGGTCAGCATGAAGGACCTGGAGGAGTATCTGAAGCGTTCAGGTAGTTTCGTTGAACTGAGTATTGAGCCCGAGTCAGTTTCTGCAGAATCGCGCCCCACTCCATTGTCCATGACGGCTCGGATATGGTGCGGCGACGAAGAAAAGGCTCCACCTGATTGGACTGATGAAGAAATAGAAGCAGCAAGGGCGGAGGTTGAAGCTATTCAGGTGGCCGAGAGGCGAGGGAAGGCTGAGACCCAAGACTGGGTAGTCAAAAGGCCGAAGCGTTTTTCACCATACAGTGCCCCGCTTTACAAGCTCCTGTACAACGAATGGCAGAAAGGCCGGCTACGCCGTCCGACACCAAGGGATGTTTTGGATGAATGGAGCACATCCAAACCTGCGGAGATTTTCGAGGTTATGCAGGATGGCTTGAAATACTACGCCAGCAATGGCGATGTGAAGACTGTGGACCTTGCAGCGCTAAGAGAGGCCATCGCTCGAATGACAGAGCGGCACGTTTGACACGATAAGCACGATAGGCGCTCGACAAGCACTCTAGAGGCACGATAAGCACGCCAAGCTACGTATTTCGGAGCACAAAAACGAGCATCAACGCACCAAAACTCTGAAAGGTGCGAACAGATGCAAACGCAAGCCGACACGGCTACTAAAACACAGGTCTTCCCACCGCTGGAAGCTGTGAGCCGCCCTACAGTCCCTACAGAGCAGGCTGCGCACTACCTGCTGCGTCGCCCTCAGACCTTACGCACCTGGGCCTGCAATGAGAACGGACCCTTGAGCCCCATTCGCGTGGGAAATCGCCTGGGCTGGAAGGTCGAAGATATTCGACGTGTTTTGGGAGTGGCGTAACCATGACTCAAAAAAATAACGCCCAGCCCCACAAAAATGCAGAACTGAGCGCCGGTAGCAAGCGCATTCTCACATACCCCAGCCAAAAAAGCAGCGCCTGCGCAGAAGTTTTGGCCCATTTGTTGGCTGGAGAGGTTCTGACGGCTGTCGATACCTTAGACGATGCCAGCACCATGCGTGCTGCTGCCCACGTGCATTACCTCAGCAACCGCTACGGCTGGCCTATTGCTGCCGAGACTCGCGCAACCGGCTGTGCTGACGGTCGCATGGCGCTGGTTGCCGCATACCGCCTGCCTGTTGATTGCATCCATGAAGCCCGCGCTGCTGGTGCTGGTGAATGGTGTGCCGAGGTTCACAAGGCTCGCAAAGCTCTTCGCGCTAAAGCCCCTGAGGCCTATCGCCTTGCAGCTGCAATTAACGGCACCCGAGGTTACGCCGAACCTGGTGTTGGGAATCAAAAGGGGGGTGCGTAATGCATACCCCCTTCCATTCGCGCTGCGCTTCGTGGCAGAATCGCGCTAAGCCGAAAGGCCCGGTGCGTAGAAACACCATTAGCTCAGAGGTTGCAGCCCCCACCTGTAAGCGGGGTTTTGTCATGCCCAAATTCTTGGGACTGGTGCGTCCGCATGCACCAGTTCAACGGTTACGGGGCATGGCGGGGGCTACCCGTAAGGATGTCCGCACGGCTGAGCTCGTGTTTCTAACCGCCATGCTCCACCAACTGCGCGTAGAAACGCAAATGGTGGTTCTTTTGACTCGCTCAGGAGCCAAGACCATGTCCACTACCACGGCCATCCGCGCCGCTGCATCCACGCCCGCCATGGGCACCCCTGACCCTATCCAACTGCATGCCGACGCGCATAACGCGCTGTCCATGGCCGTGTTCTACCTGCGCCAGCCGGCAGCCAATGTCCCTGGCGCGCGCCGCAAAGCCATTCAAGCTCTGACCGCCTTGCGCGGCCTGTCGCTGGCGCTGGAGGGCTCAGCCATATGACTACCTCCAGCATCACCTTTCAGATTGACGCTGACAAGCTGCCAGGCATCAACGACAGTTATCTGGCGCAGCTGTGGCATATCGCACAGGCCAACCCTGCCGAATTTGCTGAGCGCGTAGGCCGCGAGATTGTGCGTCGCTGGCTAGCTGCCACTCCTCCTGAACTGTGGCACCACCAAGGCCGCCACGCTGCATCGCGCACCACATCCTCAATCTACCCAGAGGGTTAAATCATGAATGCACGAAATAACGCTGCTATTGAGGCAGTGAAGGCTGCCGCATGCACAAATCAGGCCGTTGGCAAGCATCGCGAAGACTTGGAGACGCCGATAGTTGGTGTGGAAGGAGCCGAGGCCCAGCCCAAGCCCCTCAACCTGCACGACTTGTATCTTCTGCAATCCGATTGCGGCTACCACAGCGCTATCACGCTACAAGCCTGCGAAGTCCAGAGCATTACGCGGCGTATGCGTGGCATCAGGGCCATTACCGGCATTTTGATGGCAGCCGCAGACCGTGATGCCTTCAGTCTCGGCGACAACTTAGAGTTCGGTCTCATTGACGCTCTGTTTGCCTTAGCCACTGATGCCGATGCGGACCTGGAAAGCGCAAATGCAAAGGCACTTAAGAAAGTAGGTGCAGCATGATAGAGGCCGCATTTACCCCAAAACAGAAGGCCGAACGAGAGCAACTGGTGCTGTTTAGCACCTACGAAATTGATTCCATTGGTCGACACCTAGTGGAAAACCTTCCGACAGAACCTGAGTGGCTGTTTATGCGCTCCATGGTGCTGCGCATCCTCGAACTGAACAGCGTTGCTATGTCTGTCACAGGCGGCGACGACGAGCGAAAAACGGCAGACATGCGCCGGGTAGTGGAGGGGCTCACATGATTGGGGACCGCTTCATCCAAGCCATCGAGGCAGCAGGTTTGGTTGCGCCGGCCGCCATCCAAGCAGACGGCCAGCTCCACCGCTTCAGCGCTACAGGTAAGCGCAGCGATTCAGCTGGCTGGTATGTGCTGCATGACGATGGCCTGCCCGCGGGCATGTTTGGCTGCTGGCGCACCGGCCTGACCGAGACATGGTGCAGCAAGGCTGAAAGTACTTTGACCCAGGCAGAGCGTGACACCATGCGCCTGCGAGTGCAGGAGGCCAAGCGGCAGAGGGATGTAACGTTACAGCAGCGTTACCGTGAAACGCAGGTAACAGCTGCAGCACGGTGGGAGGCCGCCATCGCCACGGCCCAGCACCCATACTTGGTTGCCAAAGGCATCCAGTCTTTCGGCCTGCGAGCTGAGGGCTCCATGCTGCTGGTGCCCATGCGCGACACCAGCGGCACGTTGCACAGCCTGCAGACCATTACCGCAGCAGGTGAAAAGCGCTTTATGGCCGGAGGGCGTGTGCACGGCTGCTATCACAGCGTGGGCCGTCCTGCTGGGGCCATTGTGGTGTGCGAGGGCATGGCCACAGCGCACAGCGTCCACGCCGCCACCGGCTTGGCCGTGGCCACTGCATTCAGCGCCAGCAACCTGGGACCTGTTGCTCAGGCTCTGCGCCGTAAGTTCCCGGTCTTGCCCATCATCCTGGCGGCCGACGATGACCACGCTACCGAAGGCAATCCTGGGCTGACTTCCGCCCATGCCGCTGCATTGGCCGTTGGCGGGCTGGTTTCTATACCTAGTTTCCCGGCTGGCCGGCCTCGTAAGGCCACCGACTTTAACGACCTGTTTTTGCTGGCTGGTGCTGGCGCTGTGTGCGAGTGCTTTGCCGAAGTATTGGAGGGCTTGCCCTATGACGTTTGAAACCCAGGATGCCATCGATGCCGTGGACGTTGACACAGTAGTAGATGCACCCAGCGCCAGCGCATACAACCCTATCCCCGGCGAGCAGGAGCGCCCGCGCTACGTGGTGCTGGACGATGAGTACACCGCCAGCGACGGCAGCAAGTACCGCGCTGGGGTCTGGCACTTCGGTCTCAAGCCCAGCAAGGGCGACAACCCGCCCACGCTGGTGCAGCAGTGGATTTGCAGCCCTCTGCATGTAGACGCTGTGACACACGACAGCGCAGGGGCTAACTTTGGCCGCCTGCTGCGCTTTCGCAATACGCTGGGCAAGTGGAAGACCTGGGCCATGCCGATGGAGATGCTGCGCGGCGACACCAGCGACCTGCGCGGCGTGCTGCTCTCCATGGGGGTGCACCTCGACCCCAGCAACGCAGGCCGCAACACGCTGGCCACCTATCTGCAAAGCCAGGTGCCCGCCCGCAAGATGGAGGCGGTCATGCAAACCGGCTGGGCTGGCGGGCAGTTCAAAGCCTTTGCCCTGCCGGATACCGTCATTGGCCCCCAAGCTGGGAAAGTTACGTTTCAAGCACAGTCCCTGCATTCGGATGAGTACAGCCAACGCGGCACGCTAGAAGGCTGGCGCCGGAGCATTGCGGCCCCGGCCGTGGGCAATCCTGTGCTGGTGTTGGGCTTGTGCACCGCCTTTGCTGGCCCAGTGCTGGCGCTGGTGGGCGCAGAGTCGGGCGGTGTGCACTTGATTGGCGACAGCTCCACCGGCAAGACCACGGCCCTGCAGGGGGCCTGCAGCGTGATGGGAGGCGACAGCTACCGCCGCAGCTGGAGAGCCACGGCCAACGGCCTGGAGGCCAGTGCCAGCCTGTTCAATGACAGCATGCTGGCGCTGGATGAAATTAGCGAGTGCGACGCGCGCGACGTCGGCGAGGTGGTCTACATGCTGGGCAACGGCCGAGGCAAACAGCGCGCAGGCCGCACCGGCGGTGCACGGGCTGTGACGCGCTGGCGCACCTCTGTACTTTCGACCGGGGAGCGCAGCATAGCCACCAGCATGGCTGATGCCGGCCAGCGGGTGAAAGCTGGTCAGGCGGTGCGCCTGCTGGACATTCCTGTTCAGCGAATCCATGGTGCATGGGACAACCTGCATGGCCACCCCAACGGCCCAGCATTCTCCGATGCCATCAAGCGCGCCAGTCGCCAGCAATACGGAACCGCTGGCAGGGCATTCCTGGAGAAACTCAGCCGCGACACCTCAGACATGGTGCAGAGCCTAGAGGCTATTAAGGCGCAACTGCTGGCCGGCATAGACAGCGGTGACGGGCAGCCGGCACGCGCTGCCGCACGCCTGGCAGTGCTGGCGCTGGCTGGTGAGCTGGCCACCGCATACGGAATCACAGGTTGGGACGAAGGCGAGGCCACTAGCGCTGCAGAGGTGGGCTTTGCAGCCTGGCTGACGCAGCGCGGAGAGGTGTCTGGTAATGCCGAGCAGGACCAGGTGGTGCAGGCGGTGCTGGGCTTCATCGAGCGCCACGGTGATAGCCGGTTTTCTGATGCCACTGGCCCCTACGAGGACCGTCAGCAGGCCACTGTGCGTGACCGGGCTGGGTGGTGGGAAGGCACCGCCGATGGAGTGCTGTACTTGTTCACCAAAGATGGCATGCGCGAGGCCCTGAAAGGCTTTGACTTTGCCCGCGCGCTCAAGGTACTTCAGCAGGCGGGAGTGCTGAGTCCTGGCGCAGACGGAAAGAGTGCCAAGCAAAAGCGCATTCACAGCCGCAATGTCCGGGTGTACGTGGTGCAGCCGGAGAAGGCCTATTCCGCACAGGAGGGCACAGCATGATGGACGGACTCATTGCCGGGAGGCTGCACGGCCAACCAGAGCAGCGCATGGGGCGCAATGACAAGCCCTTTGTCATCGCAAAGGTGCGCGCGGCAAGCGCCAGCGGGGATGTGCTCTTTGCCAACTGCATTGCCTTCGCACCGGATGCCGTTGCAGCACTGCTGGCGCTGGGCGATGGGGACAGCATTGCCCTTGCTGGTGAACTCACTCCAAAGGCATGGGCTGACCGAAACGGAGAGGCTCGCGCTGGCCTTGATGTTGTGGTGCATGCGGTGTTGACCTCATACCACGTACAGCGCAAGCGCAGGGCCATGCAACAGGGGCAGAACGATGAGCTGCAAGACTGAGGCCGCACAAGCCCCACTTATGCAAATGCCTGCACCGGGCTTATCGCTGGTGCACCAGGCAGCAAGGGCAAGCGCTGCCAAGCAAGCGGCACAGGCCACGCTACTGCAGCAGAGCACAGCAGGGGCTGCGCGCGACGCGCTGGTGGTGGAAAAGCGGCGACTGGAGGGCATTGCCCGCGCACTCGGACTAAGCCGCAAGACCACCGCCGAGCTTGTCAGCGCCTATTTCACCAACACACCGGTGGTAAAGCCTTGATGCCTTTTTCGGCGCATTGCACAATCCTGTGAACGCATACAGTTATTGATACGAATCTTGCCTGGGCCTGAGTGACTCGGTCCAGTGGCAAACAAACTGCAAACTGCGAAATGTCCTGAGTGATTCGGACTGGTTTGGACAGTGTTTCAGCGTGCGGCCTTTAGGCCTGCGCTGCCACGTCTTAGGGGGCACGGCTACGCCTCAGACCATTCTCGAGGACTACTCATGGCAGTTACTTGCCCATCCAACACTTTCCACGTTCCTGCCGGCGCTGTCGCGCCCGCTGGCTTCTCTTGGCACGCAGACTGTCTGCTGCCTGGCACTGATGGCGCTATTGCCATACCCAATGGTGCAGAGGGCGAACGCTTAGCGCGATTGCGTACCCACTTGTTGGCGCTGCTGGCCGTGTGTGTGGCCACCGAAGCCCAAGACCCACAATCCGAGGCGGCCGAACTGGCCCGCCTGCAGATGCGCGACATTCGCTCTGCCCTGCTACTTGTAGACCAGCACACCCGCTTCGACGTGCTGGCTGCACATGTGGATTGCGCCATCGAGCAAGGGGAAAGCATCATTCTGATGGCCAGTTGGAATGGCATGCAGACGGGCGATGAGGCTTCCGAGCTGATGAATACCGCCTTTGAGATTGCAGGGCTACGCCAGATTCGCGCCCACCTCGTGACCTTCTGTGCCATTGAGTTGCAGGACATTTAAGGGAGGCAACATGAACCAGCAATTTCCCGGCTCCACAACCCCAGCCGACTGGCTTTCAATCCTCAATCAAACCAAACAGCAGCAGGAGCCGAGCGGCTTCATGGGCCTGCTGAGTTCCCCGGTTGCTCAAGGCTTGCTGGGCGCTGGCTTCGGTGCTCTGGCCAGCCGCGGCACCACCGCACAGGCAATTGGTCGCGGCGGTCTACTGGGCCTTTCTGCCTATGGCCAGGCACAAGAGCAGCAGCGAAACCGGCTTATGGAGGATGTCCAGCGCCAGCTCTCCATGCAGAAAGAGCAAGAGCGGCAGAACGCTTTTTCCAGCATCAAGCCGCGTGAGGGTGGCGGATACGACGCAGACATTCAAGCACTGCTGCGAACTGGTGCAGTCAAGCCCGTTGACTTGCCCCACATTTCAGGCTTCAACGCCCCTCAGATTCAGGAATACCAGAACGTGCGGAACCCCGATGGCAGCGTCACCCGGACAGCCTTCACCAAGGATGGCCGCACCATCAACACAGGGGCGCAGCCGTTCAGCGACTTCAAGACGCTGGACTTTGGCGGCAATCAAGCCTCTTTTGATACCGTGACCGGCCAAGTACGCGACCTTGGTCGCAAGACGCCAACATATTCCGACGTCAGCGGCGCGACCAATGCTCAGACCAATGCCGACCGCTTGCAGTGGGACATGAGCAAGCCTAGCGACTCCAGTAAGCCGCCTCAGGGCTTCCGTTGGCGCTCAGATGGCGGACTCGAGGCTATCCCAGGAGGACCCGCCGATGAAAAAGCCACCATCGCCGGCAAGAAGGAAGATATGCGCACCAAGGGCGCGATTGCTCAAGCGGACCGCATGATTTCATCCGTAGATGAGGCTGACAAGCAATTGAACAGTTGGTTCACCACCGGCCTTAGTGGCTCTGCTGCAGCCAAGATACCGGGTAGCAGCGCCAGCGACCTTCGCGCCACGCTGGGCACCATCAAAGCCAACCTCGGCTTTGCGGAACTGCAAGCTATGCGCGAAGCTTCGCCAACTGGCGGAGCACTGGGCAGCGTGGCTGTACAGGAGCTGCAGGCCCTGCAATCCACTGTGGCCAACCTCGACACCAGCCAAAGCGAAACTCAGTTGAGGGCCAATCTGCAAAAAATTAAGACTCACTACACCAACATGCGCGAAGTGCTGCAAGGAAGGATGCCCAAAGGCTACGACCCGGGCGGACAGTCTTGGGGAACTGTTGCTCGCGAGTATGAGCAGCAAGGCATGCCGCGTGAAGTGATTCGCCAAGTGCTAACCAGTCAGGGCCAAGACCCGGCCACATGGGGGTACTGAGCATGAACCAGCAAAACTCCATCAACACGGTCGAGCAGCTCAGCCAGGCACTGGGCAATACAAATGCGCAGATGTACCTGCGCATGCTGCAGCAGGCAGAGGGTACCTACCGAGGGGCGGACAGCACTCCTTACTCCACGGCCTTCGGCGGCGGCCAGTTGCCTGACCTGCGGCAGCACCCTCGAACACTGCACAGCTTCACGCAGACCGACGGAAAGCCAAACAAGACCAGCGCTGCCGGTGCCTATCAGTTTCTGGGCTCCACCTGGGACGATGTGGCTGGCAAGTTGGGACTGCAGGACTTTGGCCCTAGGTCTCAGGACCTGGCCGCACTGGAGCTGATGCGCCGTAACGGCTCCCTGCCCGACGTGCTGGCGGGCAACTTCGGGGCGGCCGTGAAAAAAGATGGAAGAACTTGGGCCAGTCTGCCCAGTAGCCCCTACGCCCAGCCCAAGCGCAGTCAAGGCTTTGTGGAGCGCGCATTGGATACCATCATTCCGTCTGCTGGCGCTGCTGAACTGCCGCAGCAGTCCGGCCCTGATGCCCGCAGAGCATTCGAGCAAGCCATGCAGCAGTACCGAACGCAGTACGGCGGCCAAGGCCGTAACGTCAGCGCGGCGGCTGCCACACCTGCACAGCAGCAGCCCCCAACTCACGCGCAGCCTGGACAGCAATCTAATCCTTCGGGAGCAGACCCTCGCGCCGCATTTGAAGCCGCGATGCGCGACTACAAGGCCAAAACACCAGTACCAGCAGCGCCACAGGAGCGCAGCGCCATGGACGCTATTGGGCGCCAGGTAGGGCTGGCGGGACGCTATGCCTTGGAAGGCACAGGGCAATTGGCTGATATCTTTACTACGCCAGTACGCGACTTCATAACAGACCCTCTTGTGCGACTTGTGAGCGGCCCTGAGAAAACCAGCATGGGCGACTTGGTAAAAGGCGCGCGCCCAGCACCTCGGCACAGTAAGAGCACAAGCCAGATTGCATCGAGCGTGGCCGACTGGATGGGGCTGCCAAAGCCTGAGGGAGAGCTAGAAAACGTTGTTGGCACCGCCACTCGTGCCGTGGCTGGCGCTGGCGGTGCAGCAGGAGCTGCTGGTGCATTGGCGACAAAGGCGGCTAACGCCACCACGCAAGCGGTGCTCAATTGGATGGGGTCTCGGCCCCTAGCTCAGTTGGCCAGCGCTGCCACCGGTGGAGCTTCTTCGGAGATAGCCAGGCAAAACGGCGCTGGCATTGGTGGGCAGATGGTGGCTGGCGTGCTTGGGGCCATGGCTCCCGGGGCAGTCTCGGCAACGAGACAGGCGGTGCAGCAGGCGACCCGCGGCCCAGTCATGCCAGAGATGCACCGCCAGGCAGTAAAGGACGCAATCGAGGCGGGCTACAAGCTGCCACCGAGCCAGGCAAAGCCATCGACGGTAAATCGTGTGCTTGATGGCGCTTTGGACCGAGCAAAGCTCAATGCAGAGCTGACGCTAAGCAACCAGCAGGCCTCCAACAATTTGGCTCGCCGTGCGGTTGGATTGCCCGAGGGGGCGGAGCTATCCCGCCAGTCTCTGGCCAACCTGCGCCAACAGGCAGGGCAGAGTTACGAGACGCTCCGTAATCTGGGCCCCATCACCCCAGACAAGGCATTTAGAACTGAGCTCAGAGACATCGGCAAGCAATACGCCAACACCAAGAACAGCTTCCCTGGATTGGTCCCGGATAACGGGGTGGCCAAGATTGTGAAGGGCGCTAACGTCAAGACGATGGATAGCAGCTCTGCCGTCGATGCCATCAGGACTTTGCGTGAAAGAGCTGGTGACCTGTTTGCGGCCGGCAATCAGACCGCCGGCCGAGCAGCGCGAAAAACTGCGACAGCTATTGAGAACCAACTCGAGCGCCACCTGCAAGGGACAGGAAACGAAGCAGCTGTGCAGGCATTCAGGGATGCGCGGCAACAAATTGCACGGGTGCACGAGTTGGAGCGGGTATTGACGCCATCGGGGAATATCGATGCAAAAGCATTGGGTGCGGCTCTTAAAAGAGGCAAGCCGCTCACTGGCGACATGCTGTCCATTGCTCAAGCCGGCCGAACATTTCCCACGGTGATGCGCACACCTGAAGTGGTTGGAAGCGTGCCAAGCCTTGGTTTCTTTGATGCTGTGGTGCCTGCAACTCTAGGGGCGACAACTGGCAATGTCGGGGCCATGGGGCTCATCTTGGCAAGGCCGGCCATGCGCGGTCTTCTGTCTAGCAACAGGATGCAGCAAAGCCTGCTTTCGCCAGTCACACTGGTCGCGCCCAGTACTGGGTTTCAACCCGGCCTGCTGTCAGCCCCTATATCAGCTGCTGGCGCCAGATGATGAGGTGAGGTGGTCAAGGTAGGCTTTGGCCGCCTTGTACCGCCTGGCATATGGAGCGCGAACCAGCAGCGCCAGCGCTGCACCGACCGCAACGCCGATGAGCGCATTCTGGGACAGCATGAAAGCAAAGCCTGCCCAGCCCACCCCAAGAATGCCAGCCAGGTTGTCGGCCACCTTCTTAACTTGGTAGAGCTTGTCCACCTCGTATTCGGTCGGTGTCTCTTCGCGCATTACATCTCCTTGAGGTGTGTCTTGGGGCTGGATTCACCTGCGACTGCTGTCGAACTTCGATGCGCATCACGCGCGAGAGATAGCAGGTGATGTGCGCGATAGCTATGAGCGGCCGATTTTTCTAAATTAGACCGGTTTAGGCCATCCGCCGCTTGAACTCTTCCAACAACTTGATGAGCTCGTCTGCTTGAGCAGCAGACGTTGCGAATGGGTAGTCGCCCACTGTGGCTCGAATCACATCATGGTGGTCGATGTACAGCAAGTGTGTTTCTGCGTAGTCTTTGAAATCCGAGGGCGGCACGGCACTCAGTGTTGGAATGTCCATAACCTCGTTTTCGTGGCCATCGATTTTTACTGACATCCATCCTGTGTAAGCCATATCGCCCCCCTTATTTGGTGAAGTTTCATTCTATGAGAGCTGCCCGAAGGGTGAGGGCAAGGCTGGTGCCTGTTAAGAAAAGTCAAGGCTCAAAGACCAGAACCTTGATGTGCCGCGCGGTACGCATGTGAGCAGAACTTGTCAAAACTTGACATTGGCAACGCTTTTGGACGGCCCGGACGGTAGTGCCACGGTAAGGGCTGCAGCACGGGGATGTTACGGGGAGGATCCCCGCCTACTTGATAAAACTTCAGGTTGCGGCGCTGTGCATGTTGAGAAATGTTGAGGCTGATGAACCTTTGCCGACATGAGAAAACCTGAAGTCGCCCCAGAATTTCTTTATGCCTCGCGCGCGAGAGCTTGATAAAACTTCAGTTTCCCGGCGCCCTTCGAGTGCAATACGCGCGCGTGACTGTCAGCTCTTGCACGCCGCTTCCACGCGTCACAGCCACCTACATTTGAAAAACAATCACCGGAAATCAAAGCGAAGGAGCAAAAAGGTTTCTGCGAGAAGTGGGCATCGTTAACCTAACTGGGAGCGTGAGGCACTTATTCAAATCCGTGAAATTGCCTGTGCCACTTTAAGAAAGCTCTCATGCCTTCATGCTGCTGTCTTAGGCGCATATCCGCTTTAAGGTGCAGAGCCTCCATCGAGTGAACGCTCAGATTACAGTGAAGCATCACCTTGAAGTCGTCCCCAAAACTGATTAGTCCTGCATCGAAGGCCTTGTCGAGTGTTGGGCTCAGGAGTATTCCGTTGTCTACGGAGAGGCGCTCAACGTGGGTGGACACGCTCCAGGGCTTGATGTGAGAGGCAATTAGCAACGTCTTCTCGCGGCAGTCGGTTACGGCACAGCCCTTCCAACGTCGCAGAAGTCGGCGCCGATAGGCACTTTGACCGATGCGCACTTTGACCAGTGCATCCTTTTCTGTGGCTGAGAGTGGCGGTTGTGCGTTGTCCAGCCAGCTGTAGAACTCGACTAGGCTAGGCTCCTGTGAATCGCTTGAAGGTTCCGTGCCTTCCACACTATAAAACTCAAACCAGTCATCAATTTGAGCGGGTGTCGGGCCGTTGAGCTTTTTGAAGCTCTTGATTTGTTCAATGGGTACCACCACCTCCTCGAAATGCTTCTTTGCACCAGGAACGGGCCGAATGACCGTCGCTGAAGATGTGTCTTCTTCCAGGGGGGTCGCGTCGAGCCCCTTAGGGGAAGTCTTCCAAACCAATACAGCAAGTGCTAGGCCTTCTTCTTTCCGCTTAAGTGGAGTACCCCATCGACCCTCGCTGAGCAACTTGTGAGCACCTTTTGAGCCAGTAATTGCATTGTCCTGGGACTCGAAGGATGCCAGCCTCCAGGAGTTGTATTCGTGTACTGCGGCAAACCGCCAGTTCATTTCGGCTTTCGACATGAGCAGACCTCTATGTTTGGTAATGAGTGCACTGCCTCACTTGGGCATTATGAAGAGAGCCTTGACCAGCTGCTTTTGACTGGGCGTTGCTGGTTTTTGTTGGTTATTTAAACCGATGGTGGACTTATGACCGACGCAATCGATGCGAGACAGTGTGCGGAGTTGCTTTTCTGCGATGTAGCGACCATCGAAGCACTCGCCAGAAAAGGAGATTTGCCTGGACTGAAGTTTGGCCGCGGCTGGGTGTTTTTCCGTACGGACCTGCTCGTGTACTTGGCTGAGCAGGCTCGCAAAAGCGCAGAGCAGAGGCGCTTGCGGCTGGAATCCAGCTCACCGAGGTCACCACTAGTGATTCAGAGAGGGCGACGGCGAAGAGTGCCGCCGCCGCTGCCTTCACTCTAATGATGCAAGCCCCTTCCATGGGGCATCGAAGGGTCTTGAATGAGGGCGAAGGTCCTGCAGCCGTACCTGAGGCTCCCCGAAATCACGGCAGTCCTCTATTCCAAAGAAGGGAGTCCTCAAACTGGGGGCACCTTGCACTACGCCTCAAAGAAAGTTCACGAGGTGTACCGTCGCCATGCCGATGAGTTCCGGTTCGGTTCCGGTTCGGGGCACCAGATGGACGTGCAGAGCACATGGACGCGGGTTCAATTCCCCCAACCACCGTTGTCGCCCATGTTTTCTGCCAGACAACATCTAAGACAACGGTGCCGCGCCTTCGCAAGCCAATGCTGGCGCTGGTTTGATGAGAGGTTCCGACCGCTTGGGTTGAAGGGAGGCGACGTAGGGAGGGGGCACCTGGATGCAGCATGTCATTGGGACGACGTTCGTGACATGCGTGACAGGAGGGTTGTCACGCAACAAACTCTATGCACGAGATAGAGGGGGACGTTTTTCAGAAGCACTACGGGTGCTCGCGCGCATTCTGATTGAACTGGCCACCTATGTCGGTTCCGGTTGACCAGCTCGTTGGCCCTGTCCGACAGAATTCGACGCCAAAACCAGTCACTCATGGCGACCGTCCGCTTCCCATTTAGCTCGATTGAAATCAAGTGGGAAGGTGCGGTGCCTACTTGCGTTGAGCTGGGTCATAGTAGATAGCGTCCAGCAGAGCCGCGCGCCCCGCCCAGATACGACGTTCCAGCGCATCTGACGGTTCCGGGGCATTCCACCAGCGTGTGCCACGAATCCGTTGCACGATGCGTTCCCAATAAGTGTCCAGGGTCGTATTCAACGGAACGTTAAAGTGCTCAGCGATACCTCGCTTGTTAGGCGAGCAAAGGCATACGAATTGGTCAGGACGCTTCATGGCCAGGAGGCGAGTGCCATTCCCGATGCCCCCCGATGCGTACAGGTCTGAGCTCAGCGCATTCTTGAAGACCTCGACAAAGGCATCGTAGTGCTCTCGGTGTACCGGCCCTACCTGTGGGATGCAATCAAGGGCGCGCGAAAGGCCTTCGGGGTCATTGATGACCGTAGTAGAGAAGGACCCGTTCGATGCCATTGCCCCGAACCATGCCCAGTCATAGCCCTCACCATCTTTCTTGCGCGAGTCAGCCTCGCCCATCGTCCCTGCGATGCGCTTCCTGTCGTCGACGTCCAGGTCCTTGTATGAAGGCACCTTCCTAAATATGGACCTAAGGCCCTCTAGTACCCGAAGTCGCCCTTCGAGGGTGTGCGTTGAGCCGGACTTTTCAATCTTCACCAACTCCACGAACTGGGCCCAATCGAGCTCATCTGGGCCGGGGATGCCATCTTTCGCCTTGGACGGTTTGGCATCAACCCACACCTTGAGCTCTTTGTGCGCCTGTTTGGCACGCTCGTAGTTGGACTTATATGCGAAGAGCCATTCCGGCGTCACCTCCTTGCCTGCATTCCACGCGTCGCTGATGAACTTGAAGAATCCCTGCATTGAAGGGTCACAGGCCTTCCCCTGAATAAGCGTGCTCGCCTCGATATTCGCGGAGAATGCCGAGCGGGTGAGGTTGTGGCTTCCGATGACGACTGCGGTGTCCTCGCCCACCCGAAAGGCATAAAGCTTGGGATGGAAAAGTGCCCCGGTCGCATGGATAACACGGAAGTTGGGTTCCGACTGGAAGCGCTCGATGACAGAGGGGGTAGTCACGAAATTATGGGTGCCTACAACGAAATTGCGAAACTTGGCCCGATGTTCATAGGCTGCATCCCAGACCTTATGGTTCTCTGTTGCCCAAGCTACCGCCCATGCTGCCCGCTCACAACTGCCCATGAGAGCGACAAGCGTATCGGTGGCGTGCTTGCTGTCAGTTAGTAATTCGATATGCATGGTTTTCCTTGGTGCCCTTAGCATAGCGTCCGCTTTGAAGAGCGGCTTCTGCCAACGGCCAGGTCACATACGCAGGTCAGCTCCAAGCGGAATGGTGGTCAACGATGACCAGCGCCAGCAACCCGCGCATCGCCGTGACTTTCTGCAGTGGTCGCATGAGATTGGTAGCGCCTGTAGCACCACGCATTTTGATGGTGCTACACCGCAAACCCGCATGGAATAAGGCTGTAGCACGTGTAGCACCCATAACACCAGAACACAGCAAACGTCTGTACAAATCATGAGGCAAAGGACAGCTTGCGTTGAGCTGCATTTCTCAAAAGTGCCTACAGATTGCCTACAGATTCAGAAATAGAAAAAGCCCGCTACTGTTTAGATAGCGGGCTTTCTTTTATTTACTTGGTGCCGGAGACATGAATCGAACACGCGACCTTCTCATTACGAATGAGCTGCTCTACCGACTGAGCTACACCGGCGATAAGCTATAGATTATAGCGCTTTTTCATCGGCTTCGAGATGATAGCGGGTCACACGCTCCACTTCATTCTTGGAGCCGAGCACGACGCTCACACGCTCGTGCAGCTGTGTGGGCTGGATGTCGAGGATGCGCTGGCGGCCGTTGGTGGCCATGCCGCCGGCCTGCTCCACCAGCCAGCTCATGGGGTTGGCTTCGTACATCAGGCGCAGCTTGCCTGCCTTTTGCGGCTCGCGCTTGTCCCAGGGGTACATGAAGATGCCGCCGCGGCACAGGATGCGGTGTACGTCGGCCACCATGGCTGCGACCCAGCGCATATTGAAGTTCTTGCCGCGCGGGCCATCGGCACCTGCCAGGCATTCGTCCACATAGCGCTTCACGGGCGCATCCCAGTGGCGCATATTGGACATGTTGATGGCGAACTCCTTGGTGTCTTCGGGGATCTTGACGTTTTCCTCGATGAGCACGAATGAGCCTTGCTCGCGGTCCAGCGTGAACATGGAAACGCCGTCACCCACGGTCAGCACCAGGGTGGTCTGGGGGCCGTAGATGCAGTAGCCCGCTGCCACCTGCTGGGTACCGGGCTGCATGAAGTCGCTGTCATGCACGCCCGGGTGGCCTTCGGGCTTTTTGAGCACGCTGAAAATGGTGCCGATGGACATGTTGATGTCGATGTTGGACGAGCCGTCCAGGGGGTCGAACATCAGCAGGTACTCACCCTGGGGGTAGCGGTTGGGCACCACATAGATGCCTTCCATTTCTTCCGACGCCATGGCCGCCAGGTGGCCGCCCCACTCATTGGCTTCGATCAGGGTTTCGTTGGCGATGATGTCCAGCTTCTTCTGCACTTCACCTTGCACGTTTTCGCTGCCGGCCGTGCCCATGACATCGCCGAGCTCGCCCTTGTTCACGGCAAAGCTGATGCGCTTGCAGGCGCGGGCAACCACTTCCAGCAGCAGACGCAGCTGGCCGGGGATGAGTCCGTCCACGCGTTGCTGCTCGACCAGGTAGCGGGTCAGGCTGATGTTTTTCTTCATGTTTCAACTCCTTGAAATTCGATGCAAATCTGAAATGGGCCGGGGGCTGGCACGATCACTTGCCAGGATGCCGAGCATTGCGTTGCTCCAGTTCGGCCAGCAGCTCCCTTGCGCGGGCTTGATGCTCGCTGTCTTTCTGGCTCAACGCGTATTGTTCATAGCGGGCCAGCCATTGGCGGGCCTGCGGTTCCTGCTGTTGCTCATGGGCAAGGACCATGAGCTGGAAATAGCTGTCGTAGACGGTGACATGGTCCTGTGCCGTTTGCGCAATCTGCAGGCGTTCCTGAAGATAGGCCGCAGCCTGCTTCAGATCCCCCAGTTCATAGCAATTTTGCGCGATATTGGTGAGCACGCCCCGTAGCTGTGGCAGCTTGCCCATGGCGCTGAGGCGTGCACGCGCGATGGGAAGCAGCCGCTCGTTGGCCAGCCTGGCCTCGCGAAATCGCCCCAGCTCATGCAGCAGATAGCCTTCGTCCTCGTAGACGCCGAGAATTTGCATCTGGCTGGGAAAATCCAGGGCCCGGGCAGGCTTCACGCTGGAGTCCCAGCGCATCTCGGCCGGTAGTCTGGCAATCTGAGGCAGCGGGTACAGAGCCTGAAAGGCCTTGACCTGCCTGAGCGCCGCCACATGCTGACCGGCGTCCGCCAGCCAGCGGATGCCGGAGTAGCGCAGGAAGAATTGCGCATAGGACAGCTCGGTGTCTGCCTGGGGGCCGGGCAGAGCGGCCAGCGCGGAGCCGGCAGCCTTGGCAGCCTCCTCGGGCATGTTGCGGCGTGCATAGACGCTGGCTTGTGTGTAGTAGAGCCGGAAGGCGTCACGAGCAACGACTCCAGGCGTTTTCAGCAATGGCTCCAGCGCCTGCAGATCGGCACTCATGGCACGCCCGCTGAAGCTGCCGCCTTCGCTGAAGACGGTGGCATACAAGGGCGCGAAACGGGCTTCGAATCCCGCAGCGGATCTGGCGGCCTGAGCGCTCGGCGACATGCTCGCCGCAGCGACGGCAAGGGCCTGGAAGCCCCGGGCCGTGTGTCGCGCAAGCATGTGCAGGTCCATCAGTCCGCCAGGGCGCGGGTGACGACCTCGCGCACGTCGTTGGACAGGTCGGGCTTGGCGGCCACGCGGGCGATGGCCTCACGGGCGGCAGAGCGGTAGGGTTCGGCCAGCTTTTTCCAGCGATCCATCACTCGTGCCAGGCGGGAAGCCACTTGCGGGTTGAAGCCGTCGATCTCGATCACGCGATCGGCCCAGAACACATAGCCTGCCGCATCGGTGCGGTGGAATGCGCCGGCGTTGTTGCAGTAACTGAAGATCAGGCTGCGCGCTCGGTTGGGATTCTTGATCTGGAAGTCGGCATGCTTCATCAGCGTCTTGACGGCGGGAAGCACATTGCCGCCGCGGTCGCTGGCCGCGCCCTGCAGGGCAAACCATTTGTCCAGCACCAGCGCATCCTGCTTGAACAGGGCGTGGAAGCGCTGCAGCGCCTGCTCGGCCAGGGGGCTGGCGCTGTAGACCAGGGCGGAGAGGGCGGCCAGGCGATCCGTCATATTGCCGGCATCCTTGCAGCGCTGGTAGGCCTTTCCGGGCCAGACCGTGTCGCCGGTGCGGGCGGCCTGCAGGCAGAGCATGGACAGGGCACGGCCTGCCAGCGCACGGCGTCCGGCGCTGACATGGTCGGGGCGGTAGGCACCGGTGTCTCGGTTGGCTTCCCAGAGGCTCTCCCACTCGGGCTGCAGGGCACTCGCGAGCTGCAAGATCATGGCTTCGCGCACAGCATGCACGCGCTGCGGATCGACTTCTGCCAACTGCTCGGCGATGTAGCTCTCGGACGGCAGCGTGAGCACCAGGTCCTTGAAAGCCGCATCCAGCTTGTCGTCGCGCAGCACGCGGCGCATGGCTTCAATGAAGTCCGCCGGCAGGATTTCGGCACTGGTTTCGCCGCTGGCAGTGATTGCCTTCAGGGCATAGCGCAGGCCCAGGCGCTGGCTGGCTTCCCATTGGTTGAACGGGTCGCTGTCATGGGCCAGCAGGGTCAGCAGATCGGCATCGCTGAATTCATGCTCCAGTACCACGGGCGCGCTGAAACTGCGCAGCAGCGAGGGCACGGGAGCTTCGCTCACGTTGCTGAAGACAAAGCTTTGCTCGGCTTCGGTCAGCACCAGCATGCGGCTGGTGACGGCCTGGGCCGCCTCTTCTCCATGCAATTGCAGGGCGATGGGCTGGCCGCTGGCCGTGAGCAGACCCATTTGCACAGGAATGACGAACGGCAGCTTCTCGGACTGACCGACGGTGGGTGCGCAGCTTTGCGACAGCGTCAGCGTATAGGTCCGGGCTTCGGCATTGTACTGGCCCACGGCCTTGAGCACGGGCGTGCCGGCCTGGCTGTACCAGCGGCGGAACTGCTGCAGGTGCTGGGCCAGGGCTGAGTCGGGGTTGGCATCGGCAATGGCCTGCGAGAAGTCGTCGCAGGTCACGGCCTGGCCGTCATGGCGCTCGAAGTACAGCTTCATGCCCTTGGCAAAGCCTTCGCGGCCGACCAGGTTGTGCTGCATGCGCACGACTTCCGCGCCTTTTTCGTAGATCGTGACCGTGTAGAAGTTGTTGATCTCGATATAGCTGTCGGGGCGCACGGGGTGGGCCATGGGGCCGGCATCCTCGGGGAACTGCACGGTGCGCAGCACGCGCACATCGTCGATGCGCTTGACGGCGCGGGCCGAGGCCGTGCCCGCCATGTCCATGCTGAACTCCTGATCGCGGAATACCGTCAGGCCTTCCTTGAGGCTCAGCTGGAACCAGTCGCGGCAGGTGACGCGGTCACCTGTCCAGTTGTGGAAGTATTCGTGACCGACGACGGATTCGATATTGGCGTAATCGGTGTCGGTGGCCGTGGCCTGGCTGGCCAGAACATACTTGGTGTTGAAGATGTTCAGGCCCTTGTTTTCCATGGCGCCCATGTTGAAGTCGCTGGTGGCGACGATCATGAAGCGGTCCAGATCCAGGCTCAGGCCAAAGCGGGCCTCGTCCCATGCGACGGAGTGCATGAGGGAGTTCATGGCGTGCTCGGTCTTTTCCAGATCGCCGGGGCGTACATAGACCTGCAGCAGGTGATCGCGGCCGGCACGGCTCTTGATCTTCTGCTCGCGGGCCACCAGGTTGCCGGCCACCAGCGCAAACAGATAGCTGGGCTTTTTGTGCGGATCGACCCACCTGGCAAAGTGGCGACCGTCTTCCAGGTCGCCGGACTCCACCAGATTGCCGTTGGACAGCAGCACCGGATACTGGGTCTTGCTGGCGCGCAGCGTGACGGTATACATGGCCATCACGTCGGGGCGGTCGAGGAAGTAGGTGATGCGGCGGAAACCTTCTGCCTCGCACTGCGTGAAGAACGTGTCCTCGCTCACATACAAGCCCATGAGCTTGGTGTTCTTGATGGGGGCGCAGGTGGTGAAGATCTCCAGCTCCACGGGCTCGTTGCCCTCTGGCAGGTTCTCCAGCACCAGCTGGTCGCCATCCATCTTGAAAGAGGTCCCGCCGCCGTTGACCATCACCCGCGCCAGATTCAGCTCGTCGCCATCCAGTCGCAGCGCCTGTGCGCGCACCTCGGGGTTGCGACGCACGCGCATCTTGCTGAGCACGCGGGTCTTGGCCGGATCCAGGTCAAAAGTCAGGTCCACCGTATCGATCCACCAGGCCGGAGCCTCGTAATCGGCACGGTAAATGGCGGTGGCCGGGGCTTGCCCGTCACGCAGTTGCAGCATATCGATTCCTTTCTAGGATCAGAGGCCTTGCTTGAGCGAGGCTTCGATAAACACATCCAGGTCGCCGTCCAGCACCTTCTGTGTGGCCGAGACTTCGACGTTGGTGCGCAAGTCCTTGATGCGGCTGTTGTCCAGCACATAGGAGCGGATCTGGTGCCCCCAACCCACATCGGTCTTGGTGTCCTCGAGCTTTTGCTGCTCTTCCATGCGCTTGCGCATCTCGAAGTCGTACAGCCTGGAGCGCAGGCGCTGCCAGGCGACGTCACGGTTGCTGTGCTGCGAGCGGCCGTCCTGGCACTGCACCACGATGCCCGTGGGGATGTGGGTCAGGCGCACGGCCGAGTCGGTCTTGTTGATGTGCTGACCGCCCGCACCCGAGGCGCGGTAGGTGTCGGTGCGGACATCGGCCGGATTGATGTTGATCTCGATGGAGTCGTCGATCTCGGGGTAGACGAACAGGGAGGAAAAGCTGGTGTGACGGCCGCCCGAGCTGTCGAAGGGCGACTTGCGCACCAGCCGGTGCACGCCGGTTTCGGTGCGCAGCAGGCCGTAGGCGTACTCGCCTTCGACCTTGATGGTGGCGCTCTTGATACCTGCCACATCGCCAGGCGTTTCGTCTTCCACCGTGGCCTTGAATCCCTTGCGTTCGGCGTACTTCAGGTACTGGCGCAGCAGCATGCTGGCCCAGTCGCAGGCTTCGGTGCCGCCGGCACCGGCCTGGATGTCGATGAAGCAGTTGAGCGGGTCGGCCTCGTTGCTGAACATGCGTCGGAACTCGAGTTCCTCGATCAGCGGCCGGAGCTTGGCGGCTTCGGCTTCGATGGTTTCGAGGCCGGCGTCATCGCCTTCTTCCTTGCTCATCTCGAACAGCTCGACGTTGTCGGCCAGCTCGGTGGTGAGTTTCTCCAGCGTCAGCACGACGGAGTCGAGCGACTTCTTTTCCTTGCCCAGTTCCTGCGCCTTCTTGGGGTCGTTCCAGACGGTCGGGTCTTCGAGCGATGCGTTTACCGTGCGCAGACGTTCGTACTTGGCATCGTAGTCAAAGATACCTCCGGAGATCTGCCGTGCGCTCGGACAGATCTTGGAGGGTGTTGCCGATAGAGTTGACGCGTTCTGCTTCCATGGTGAGTCCGTTGTTCTTGCTGATAGATAACGGGTGATTTTCTCATGCCAAACGGCTCTGGGGATGCAATGGCCTTTGACAGGGCTTTCGAGGCCTGCATCCGGGTGTCTTTTTGACCCCAGCTATGTCCCTGATGGCACCATCGGATTTATTCATGGACAACGTTACTCGCAGTAACAAATACTGCATAGAATCCGCAGGCGCGCGCAGTGTGCACGCGCTTTCGCTTTCGGAACGTTTCCCCTATTTCCCATCTCGCGGGTGCCAGACCTTCCAGGTCGTCCAGGGCCCTCTTATCCCCCATGAACTTCTTTCGCAACCTCAAGCTGGCCAACAAGCTGCTGGTGTCTTTTGTGCTGATCCTGCTGATCAGTGCGGTATCGGGCCTGTATGGCCTGGTGCAGATGGAGCGTGTCAATGCCACGGCCACCGATCTGGCGCGTCAGTGGCTGCCGGCTGCCCGCAACCTGCAGGACATGCGTTACCAACTGCAGCGCTACCGTTCGCAGACCATGCAGCATGTGATGGCACAGACGTCCGAGGAAATGGCGGTCTATGACAAGAGCATGCCCAAGCTTTGGGACGAGCTGCTCCAGAACCTGCAGTCCTACACCAAGTACGTGAGAACCGACAAGGAGCGAGCGCTGCTGGCTGAAATCGGAGAAGAGCTCAAGGCCTATGCCGTGCAGACGGCCAAGGTGGTGGATCTTTCGCATCAACTGCTCAACGATGACGCCAGCGAGATTTTGCGCGGCGAAGCCCTCAGGATCAGTCGCGGCATCAATACGCGTCTGGAGGCGCTCAGCGAGATCAATCACCAGGCGACCGAGGAGACCAATCAGGCGGGCGACGACCTGTATGCTGCGGCCCGGTGGTGGGTGATGGCGCTGCTGTTGGGCTCCATCGTCATTGGTGTGGTGCTGGCAGTGCTGATCGCTCGCTCCATCTCGCGTCCGCTGCAGTCTGCCGTGCAGCTGGCCCAGTCCGTGGCCGCGGGCGATCTGAGCGCCAGCATCACCGTGCAAAGCCGCGATGAAGTGGGCCAGCTGCTGCAGGCGCTCAAGGACATGAACACCAGCCTGCAGCGCATCGTGGGCCAGGTGCGCCAGGGCACGGACTCGATTGCCTCGGCCAGCAGCCAGATTGCCAGCGGCAACCAGGATCTGTCCTCGCGCACCGAAGAGCAGGCCAGCTCGCTGGAGCAGACGGCTGCTTCCATGGAAGAGCTGACCGCCACGGTGCAGCAAAATGCCGGCAATGCCCAGCAGGCCAACCAGATGGCTTCTGCCGCATCGCAGGTGGCCGTGCGCGGCGGTGCCACCGTGGCCCAGGTGGTGCAGACCATGTCCGCCATCAACGCGTCCTCGCGCAAGATCGTGGACATCATCGGCGTGATCGACTCCATCGCCTTCCAGACCAATATTCTGGCGCTGAACGCGGCGGTGGAGGCGGCCCGTGCGGGCGACCAGGGCCGTGGCTTTGCCGTGGTGGCCTCCGAAGTGCGCACCCTGGCCCAGCGCTCGGCCGAGGCGGCCAAGCAGATCAAGCAGCTGATCGATGACTCGGTGAGCAAGGTTCAGGAAGGCAGCACCCAGGTCGACGAGGCCGGCAGGACCATGGACGAGATAGTGATGAGTGTGCGCCGCGTGACCGACATCATGGGCGAGATCTCGGTGGCCAGCCACCAGCAGACCTCGGGTATCGAGCAGGTCACGCAGGCCGTGACACAGATGGATCAGATGACCCAGCAGAACGCCGCCCTGGTGGAGGAGGCTGCGGCCGCGACCGACGCGCTGCGCAGCCAGGCCGCCGCGCTGGCCGAGACAGTGAGCTTCTTCAAGCTCGGTGCCCAGTCCCAGTCCGGCCTGCAAGCCACGCCGGCCCTGGCTCCAGCGGCGCTCAGGCCAGGGCCTGCCAGGGCTGCGATCAAGGCTCAGGCCCCGCTCAAGGCCTCGTCGGCTGCGCTCAAGCGCCCCGTGATGTCGGCGGCGAGCACGCCGCCGGTTCTGAGCCCCGCGAAAAGCGCAGCAGCGCCCCAGCCGCAAAAGGCCGCAACGGCAGACGATGGAGAGTGGGAGAGCTTCTAAGCCCGGTGTGGGCGTGCGGTGCCGGGCCCGGTGCCGCTAGCTATGATGCTATTGATTAAGAAGCTTTTATCGCTTTGATTCATTGAATTTCAAGATGTTTTATATCTGAAATCATTGGATATAGGGCGGTGTAAGCTTCTATATTACTAGCGGATAACAAGTCTGCCTTCGAAACAAAAACACCCCTCAGCCGTGGCTGACGGGGTGTTTTTTGTTTCCGGGCAGCAGCAGCGGCGCGATGCGCTACCGCTGTCTGGCATCAGCCGCCGCGCGTGATGGGCACTTCGGCGTTCTTGCCGTAGCTGCCGTATTTGCCCAGCTCCCACTTGGCAATGGCGTTGCGGTGCACCTCGTCGGGGCCGTCTGCAAAGCGCAGAGTGCGTGCTGCGGCATAGGCGTAGGCCAGTGGGAAGTCGTCGCACATGCCGCCGCCGCCGTGGACCTGCATGGCCCAGTCGATGACCTGGCAGGCCATGCTGGGGGCGACGACCTTGATCATGGCGATCTCGGTCCTGGCCACCTTGTTGCCGGCCACGTCCATCAGCCAGGCGGCCTTGAGCGTGAGCAGGCGCGCCATGTCGATCTTGCAGCGCGCCTCGGCAATGCGCTCCTGCGTCACGGTCTGCTGGGCCACGCTCTTGCCGAAGGCCACGCGGCTGCTGGCGCGCTTGCACATCAACTCCAGCGCACGCTCGGCCAGGCCGATCAGTCGCATACAGTGGTGAATGCGGCCCGGGCCCAGGCGGCCCTGGGCGATCTCGAAGCCGCGCCCTTCGCCCAGCAAAATATTGCCGACGGGAACGCGCACGTTCTCGAAATACATCTCCATATGGCCGTGGGGCGCATCGTCATAGCCCATCACGTTCAGCGGACGCTCGATGCGGATGCCCTTGGCATCGGCCGGGATGATGATCATGCTCTGCTGCGAATGCTTGGCCGCTTCGGGGTCGGTCTTGCCCATGGTGATGAAGACCTGGCAGCGTGGATCGCCGGCACCCGAAATCCACCACTTGTGGCCGTTGATCACGTATTCGTCGCCCTGGCGCTCGATGCGCGTGCAGATGTTGGTGGCGTCGGAGGAGGCGACTTCGGGCTCGGTCATGGCGAAGGCCGAGCGGATCTTGCCTTCCAGCAAGGGCTTGAGCCAGCGCTCCTTGAGTTCGGCGCTGCCGTAGCGGGCAATGGTCTCCATATTGCCGGTGTCCGGCGCGGAGCAGTTGAAGACTTCGGAAGCCCATGGCACGCGGCCCATGATTTCGGCCAGCGGTGCGTATTCCTGGTTGGTCAGGCCCGCGCCGTGGTAGCCCGAGGCTTCGGCGCTGTCCACGGGCAGGAACAGGTTCCACAGGCCCGCGGCCTGGGCCTTGGGCTTGAGCTTTTCAATGGTTTGCAGCGGCGTCCAGCGTTTGCCGGCGGCCGTGTTGGCTTGCATCTCCTGGGCATACTCCTTTTCTGCCGGGTAGATGTGTTCGTCCATGAACTTGAGCAGGCGCTGCTGCAGGTCTTTGGTTTTGGGCGAGTAGTCGAAGTCCATGAGTGCTCCTCTTGTTGTGGGACGGTCGGGTTGCGTGGTGGAGAATCAGGCGCGCTGGGCAAAGGACCAGGCCAGTTCGGCCATGGGGCGGGCTGTATCGCCCGAGGCCTTGGCCTGGGCGCTGGAGGCCGTTCCGGCCTCGACGCGCTTGGCAATGCCTTGCAGGATGGCCGCAATGCGGAACATGTTGTAGGCCAGGTAGAAGTTCCAGTCGCGCTGCAGCGCCTCCACGTCCGAAATCCCGGTGCGCTGACAGTAACGCCTGATGTAATCGTGCTCGGCAGGAATGCCCAGGCCCGCAATGTCCAGCCCCGCAATGCCTCGCCCCAGCTCGGCCGGGATATGCCAGCTCATGCAGTGATAGCTGAAGTCGGCCAGCGGATGGCCCAGCGTGGACAGCTCCCAGTCCAGCACGGCGATCACGCGCGGCTCGGTGGGGTGGAACATCAGGTTGTCCAGGCGGTAGTCGCCATGCACGATGGAGACGCGGCCCTCGTCGCGCGCGCTGGCCGGCATATGGGCGGGCAGCCATTCCATCAGTTGGTCCATCTCGGGGATGGGTTGGGTCACGGAGGCCACATACTGCTTGCTCCAGCGGGCGATCTGGCGCTCGAAGTAGTTGCCGCTCCTGCCGTAGTCGGCCAGGCCGCGTTCGACAAACTTCACGCTGTGCAGTGCGGCGATCACGCGGTTCATCTCGTCGTAGATTTCGGCGCGTTGTGCGGCGGTCATGCCGGGCAGGGACTGGTCCCAGAGCACGCGGCCTTCCATGAACTCCATGATGTAGAAGGCGCGTCCGATGACCGACTCATCCTCGCACAGCGCATACATGTGCGGCACGGGCACATCGGTGCCCGCCAGGCCTTTCATCACGCGGTACTCACGCTCGATCGCATGGGCCGAGGGCAGCAGCTTGGCCACGGGCCCGGGCTTGGCACGCATCACATAGCTTTTGCCGGGCGTGATCAGCTTGTAGGTGGGGTTGGACTGGCCGCCCTTGAACATCTCCACCTGCAGCGGACCCTCAAAGCCCTGCACATGACGGCTCATCCAGGCCGTCATGGCATCGGTGTCAAATGCGTGCTGATCGGAAACCGCGCGGGTGCCGACGAAATGCTCATAAGTGCTCATGCTGTCTCAGTCCTTTGTTCGATTTGCGATGGGCAAGGCGCAGCCCGCCACGCCGCACAAAAGTGCAGCGAGCGAATGCGTGAAATGGGAGTGCTGCCGCAGAACGCGGCAAGAGAGAAACAAAGGTGAAAACTGGCGCGATCCCAGCCAGAGATGCCGAGCAAGAGCCGCCTCGCGGCGATGGCATCGTCCCCCTCCCGCAAGCGCACCGAAGCGAGAGAGGGGGAAGCGGCAAAGCCGCTCAGGGGGTGAATCAGTGGTCGGTGTCTGCGATGCGCAGCAGCGTCACCCGGTCGCGCACGATGAGGCCGCCCGGTTCGATGCGAATGACTTCCTCGCGTTCCATGGACTTGAGTTCCTGGTTCACGCGCTGGCGCGAGGCACCCAGCAATTGCGCAAGCTCTTCCTGTGCCAGATGCAGGCCGATGCGGATCTCGTTGCTGTCCGACAGGCTCATCACGCCATAGCTGCGCGTGAGGTGCAGCAGCTGCTTGGCCAGGCGCGCGCGCAGCGGCAAGGTGTTGAGGTCTTCCACCAGACCGTAGAGCTGGCGTACGCGGCGGGCATTGAGGCGCAGGATTGCCTCGGAGAACTCCACATGCTCGGCCAGAATGCGCTTGAAATCTGCCTTGGTCAGGCACAGCAGCGTGGTCTCGCCATGCGCATAGGCGTCGTGTGTGCGCTTGTCGCCATCCAGAATCGCCACATCCCCGAACCAGATGCCCGGCTCCACATAGGTCAGCGTGATCTGCTTGCCCGTGATGGAGGTGGAGCTGACCCGCACCGCGCCACGCGCACAGGCAATCCACTCCTCGGGCGGTTCGCCGCGAGCGCAGATGAGCATGCCATCTTTGTATCGTTTGACGTAAGCGCATCGAAGAATGTCGTGCCGCAAAGAGGGCGAAAGGGATGAAAACCAGCGACCAGAGTTGATCGCCTCACGTTCTTCCATACTAAGAATTGGCTCGTCCATGTTCTGTCTTATGCGTGACTGGTAACCGCCCCATTGTCGCGTGTGGGACCGGCCATGCCGAAGCTGATGGACTCAGGGTTGTCACCTGTGTGTCCGCCGTTTCGGCGAAGAGGGCTTGCGTCAATCGAGAAAACCCAGCGGCCATGCGGCCTGCGCAGCTGCGCTCCAGAAAAAAGCCCGCAGACTGCGGGCATTTCTTCTGGCCATTTCCGGCGTTCTCTGCGCCGGTCAGACCTGGCACGGTGGGAGTTTTGCGTCTTTCGACGTGAAAATAGCCGCCGGCACCTGTGTATCAAGTGCCAGCGGCTATTGAATGGGAAGTCGATGTGCTTCGATACGCTCAGACAGCAGCCTGCATGCGCTGCAGCAGATGCCGGGCTGCAGCCTCGGGGTCGGGGGCATTGACCAGGGCGCGCACCACGGCCACCGAGCCCACACCCGTGGCGCGCACGGCAGGGAACAGGTCTTCGGAAATACCACCAATCGCCACCAGCGGGTAATGCCGCATTAGCCGTACATAAGCGGCCAGGCGCGCCAGACCTTGCGGTGCCGTCGCCATCTTCTTGAGCGTGGTCGGAAACACCGCTCCCAGGGCGATATAGCTGGGCTGGACGGCATGGGCGCGCACCATCTCGGCGTAGCCATGGGTGGAGACACCCAGGCGGGTGCCCGAGGCGCGGATGGTCTCCAGATCGCGTTGGCCGATCACGTCCAGATCTTCCTGGCCGACGTGGATGCCGTAGGCGCCAGCGTCCAGAGCGGCCTGCCAGTGGTCGTTGATGAACAGACGTGCGTTCGTGCCCTTGACGGCTTCAACAGCCGCCCTGACTTCGCGGGCCACGGCGGCCTGGTCGCCGGATTTGAAGCGCAGTTGTACCGTGGGCACGCCCGCGCGGGCCATGCGGCCCACCCATTCGGCGTTGGGCAGCACGCCATAGAGGCCCAGCTCGCGCGGGCAATCGGCAAAGGCCTGTGCCGGGTCGGCCGCGCCGAGACCGAAGTCGCGCGGGTCGTCGGGCCAGTGGGTGGCATCGAAGTGATTGTTGCGCTCGCTCTGGCACTGCCAGGCCTGGGCCAGAGTCTCAGCATCCACGGCAATAAAGCCCAGCTGGCTGCAGGCCTCCAGCGCGGCCAGATAGGCGGGTTCCTGGCGCAGTGCGGGCGGCACGGGCTGGGGCGTCAGCTCGACCGAGTCGGCATCGTGGTGCAGCTGGGCGCCAAAGTTGGCACTGTGCTGGTGGACGATGGCTTGCGCCAGAGCCTTGATTTCTGCGGAGTCCATGGGCAGGCCTTTATTCCTGATGCCAGAAAGGGGTGCCCAGCACGGGAGTGCTGGGCTGGGCGGCGTTCTGCTCGGCCATGGCGCCTGCGCGCCAGGCGGCGTGACCGGCATTGACGGCATCGGAGAAGGCACCGGCCATGGCCACGGGGTCTTCGGACAGTGCCACGGCGGTATTCAGCAGCACGGCGTCATAGCCCCACTCCATGACGGTGCAGGCATGTGAGGGGCGGCCCAGGCCGGCATCGACGATCAGCGGCACCTTCAGGCGCTCGCGCAGCATCTGCATGGCATAGGGATTGATGGGGCCGCGGCCGGTGCCGATGGGCGCGGCCCAGGGCATGACTGCCTGGCAGCCCACGTCAACGAGCTTCTGGCACAGCACCAGGTCGTAGGTGGTGTATGGCAGGACCTGGAAGCCGTCCTTGATGAGGATGGATGCCGCTTCCACCAGATTGAGCGTATCGGGCTGCAGCGTGTAGTCGTCGCCGATCAGCTCCAGCTTGATCCAGGGCGTGTCGAAGACCTCGCGCGCCATCTGGGCCGTGGTCACGGCCTCCTGGATGGTCATGCAGCCTGCCGTGTTGGGCAGCACGGGCACCTTGAGCTTGCGCAGCAGCTCCCAGAAGCTGGCACCGGTCTCGGCAGCATTGCTGCCCTGGCGGCGCAGCGAGGCCGTGACCATGGCGGGCCTGGAGCGCTCCACGGCCGCTTCGAGAATCGCGGGCGAGGGGTAGCGTGAGGTGCCCAGCAGCAAGCGGCTTTCAAAACGCTGGCCGTAGAGAACCAGGGCGTCGTCGGTGGTTTTGGTATTCATGGTTTATCTATATCTCTTGTCTTTGTGCCGCAATGCGCGTGGAGCCCAATGAACCTCAAACAGGCATGTGCCAAGTCAGTGGCACCCAGCAAGAGCCGCCTCGCAGCGCAGGTGCCGTCCCCCTTGGGGGGGAAGGCGCGAAGCGACTCAGGGGGATTCATTTTTCAGCCGCCGGTGACGGGAGAGATGACCTCCATCCTGTCGCCCTCGTTGAGCGCATGGTCGGCATATTGGGTCTTTGGCACAAACACCGTGTTGACCGCCACGGCAAACGGGGGCCTGGCCTGCATCTGCGCCAGGGCATCGGCCACGGTGGCATGGGCTGGCAGCTCGGTGGCTTGCTGGTTGAGAGTGATCTTCATGGCATCGAAACGGAAAATAAAGCGGGTGCTAAGTTAAACCTCTGCACGGCGGTACTTGGGCGCACCGGGGGTGCAAGTGCTGTGCGCCAAAGTTCGGGCTCGCAGCTCAGGCGTGATGCACGGCGACATCGAACTCCCGCGCCAGCGGCGAGTCGTTGTGGTCCAGCAGCTCCAGCACCACGTCCAGCATGGCGGGTGAGATCATGAAGCCATGGCGGTAGAGGCCGTTGACTTCCATGACGCGCGGGGTCAGCAGGCGCACGGCGGGCAGATTATCGGGCAGGGTGGGGCGGCACTGGGTGGCGATCTCCACAATCCGGCCTTCGGCAAAGCCGGAGTGCACGGTATAGGCTGCGCTCAGCAGCTCCAGCGTGGAGCGCACGCTGGCTGGCGACATGTCGTCGGACTCGATCTCGGTCGCGCCAATCACGAACAGATGGTCTTCCTTGGGCGCGATGTAGATGGGGTAGCGCGGATGAATCAGGCGTGTGGGGCGTTGCAGCGTGACTTCGGGTGCATGGATGCGCACCACCTCGCCGCGAATGCCGCGCAGCTGCTTCCACTGGGTGCGAGCCCCCAGGCCCCGGCAGTCGAACACAAAGTCGGGCTGGCCGGCCTCGCCGGGGCGGAAGTCGCCGACCTCGCGCGGGCTGTCCCAGTGCAGTTGCACGCCCAGGGCGCTGAGCTTGTCGACCAGCGCCGTCAGCAGCTGGCGGTTGTCCAGCTGGCCTTCGCCGGGCAGATAGACGGCCTGATTGAAGCGCCCCTGCAACGCGGGCTCGCAGTCCTGCAGCGCGGCGCCGGTTTTCTCCTGCATGGCCGGAAGGCTGGGGTTGATGCGCCGGTTTTTCTCCAGCAGGCCGAAAAAGCGCGCTGCGTCGCCCTGATCCTGGCGGTGCCAGAGAATCAGCGTGCCGTTCTGCTGCAGGAACACATGCTGCTCGAGCTGAGCTATGAGCTCCGGCCAGCGCTTGAGCCCATGCTGGCCCATGCGCACCACGCCGGGTTCGGTAATGGCCGACTCGGCCAGCGGCGCCAGCATGGCAGCCGCCACGCGCGCCGCAGCACCATCGCCTTGCGGGCCGTGCGCGTCATAGAGGTCGATGGCGTGACCGCGCTGGGCCAGGGCCAGCGACAGCAGACGGCCCATGAGGCCGCCGCCGAGAATGGCGATCTTTGAAGAGGCTTGTAGCAATGACATGTGCAAATCGTTTTCCATCCGGACACAGGAACAGGGCCATGTGCAGGACAAAACGCGGCATGCCTTGCGGCTTGTGAAACTCCCCACGCCAGCATGACCTGGATCGGGTGCAGGGGGCACAGGGCACGGATGGTGCTCTGGTGCGCAGCCGGCAGCTGGCGCAGCCCCAGGGTGTTTCTCAGTCCGCACAGGCTGCTTGCCTGCGGGACACCCCTGTTTCGTCCGTTGGACATTACAGCACAACCGCAAACAGCACGCATTGACCATGCGCATGGGCGATAATTTTTGCCATGACAGTGATTGCTCCTTCCTCTATCTCTGGCGCCGCAAAAAAGCGCTATGCACGCGTGCTCTCCATCGCCGGCTCGGACAGCGGCGGTGGCGCCGGCATCCAGGCCGACCTCAAGACCTGTGCGGCTCTGGGCTGCTACGGCATGACGGCGATCACGGCCATCACCGTGCAGAACACGCTGGGCGTGACGGGCATTCACGGCATTCCGCTGGATACCGTGCGCGGCCAGATCGATGCCGTTGTGCAAGACATCGGCGTCGATGCCGTCAAGATCGGCATGCTGGCAACCCCCGATGTGGTGAGCGTGGTGGCGGATGCGATCCGTCGCAACCGCATCAGGAACGTGGTGCTGGACCCCGTGATGGTGGCCACCAGCGGCGACCGCCTGATCGTTCCCGAGACTGCGCAGGCGCTGGTCCAGGAACTGTTCCCGCTGGCGACGGTGATCACCCCCAACCTGGATGAAGCGGCTTTGCTGCTGGGGCGCAGCATTGACGGCATCGAGGCGCTGGATGCGGCCGTGGCCGATCTGCTGGCCCTGGGGGCACCGGCGGTGCTGCTCAAGGGCGGCCATCTGAGCGGCGATCTGGTCATGGATGTGCTGGGCCGGCAAGGCCGGCAGGCCAGCGACTATCTGCGCCTGCAGTCGCAGCGCATCGTCACCCATAACGGCCATGGCACGGGCTGCACGCTGTCGTCGGCGATTGCGTCCTTCCTGGCCCAGGGGCTGGCGCTGGAGGCTGCAGTGACCGAGGCGCGGCGCTATATCCTGGGCGCCATCGAGGCGGGAGCCGAGGTCTACACCGGCCAGGGCCACGGCCCCCTCAACCACGGCTATGCGCCGCGCGCGCAGCTGATCGTCGAAGGCTGATTGTCGACACTCGCAAAAAAGGCCTGCAGTTGCAGGCCTTTGCCTTTTGGGGCGCCTGTTGCCGGGCTTACCAGCCCCAGACCAGATTCTTGGCCACCCAGCCGCTTTGGCCATTGCTGCGCTGAACCTGGGCCCAGCTACCTTGCTTCTTCAGCGTCTGCAGCACCTCGTGCTGCTCCAGCTTGCCGACCCGGTTGTGCTTCAGGCCGGGGCCGGAGCGCAGATTGGCCGTGCGCGCCGTCACCACCATGTGCGGGCTCTTGCTGGTCAGCGGGGCGTGGACCCAGCCCAGCGTGGACTCATAGTCCTTCACGCGCAGCCACTGGCCCTTGCGCTGGGTGACCTGCAGCGGGTAGCCGCGGCTCAGCTCCCAGAGGGTCGCGGAGCGGGTGTTGGGCTGCTCGCGAACATTCACGGTCTTGCCCTTGATACTGACGAATTCCTGGGCGTGTGCGAGGGCTGGCAACAGGAGCGCGCCCAGCGCGATCAGGCTTGAAGTGGCGGCGGTGCGGATCCAGCGGGCGGTGCGGCGTGGGTTGCAAGGCACGGGGAAGATTCTCCTTTTATCGATTGAAAACAGGCGGTAACGCTCATCGGACTTGCGTGGTTAGCTATAGTTCCTGTAGAAAGCTGACAGGGGCTGAACGCCCGACAGCCATCAAGGAGTGCCATGAACCAGCCAGCCGGAGCCGATGGGAGCGCCTCGTTGACCAGCCGATGGACGCATGCATTGACGGCGTCTGCCGCAGCAATGCTGCTCATGGCCTGCCAGAGCGGCACTTCGGCGAATGCTCTGGCGGCAATGCCTGCCGCTGCTGCAGCGTCAGAAGCCGGGGATTCGCAGATGCTGGGCCCGCCATTGCTGACCGCTGCCGCGCAGGGCGATGCCGTGGCGGTGCGCCATCTGCTGGCCGGCAACGCGCCCGTCGACGTGCAGGACGCCCGGGGCAATACCCCGTTGCTGCTGGCCACGGCAGCCAACCATATCGAGGTGGCACGTTCGCTGCTGATGCATGGTGCCAGCCCCAATATCCAGAACCAGATGCAGGACAGCGCCTATCTGCTGGCCGGCGCGCAGGGCCGGCTGGAGATTGTGCGTATGACGATTTCCTATGGCGCCGATCTCAAGAGCACCAATCGCTATGGCGGAACGGCCCTGATTCCGGCCTGCGAGCGCGGCCATCTGGAAACAGCCCATGCGCTGATCACGGCAGGTGTGGATGTGAACCATGTCAACCGGCTGGGCTGGACCTGCCTGATGGAAGCCGTGGTGCTGGGCGATGGCGGGCCTCGCTATCAGGCCATCATCCGGGCCTTGATCGAAGCGAAAGCGGATCTGAACCTGCCCGACAAGGAAGGGGTGACGGCCCTGGCCCATGCACGCCAGCGCGGGCAGCAGGCCGTGGTGCAGCTGTTGCAGGCGGCGGGCGCAAGATGAAAACAGAGAAAATTGCGGAAACGCCCTGTTAAAGGGCATTTGTTGCTATTGAAATTGTTTTTGCTCAGACGGTAACAGAGCGCGGCTGCAGCTGGCGTGTGGCGATTGCCACCACAAAGGTCAGCGCCAGCGTGGGCAGGGCCGAGCCCAGGGCCGTGCTGACATAGGGCAGCAGGTGATAGAAGGCAATGCCCAGCACCCAGATGGCCACGGCATCCCAGCGCACGGCGGGCGCTTTCTGCATCAGCTCCACGGCATCGGTGCCAAAGGCCAGGCGGCCCAGCATCACGCCGAACAGAGGCACAAAGCAGGAGCTGAGCAACAGCAAAAATGGCTCCAGGCTGTGCATGGGCAGCACCATGGCCAGCGCGGTACACAGGGATGCGATCAGCAGGCCCCAGCGGCGAATGCTCCAGCCCGGCTGCAGGCTGTGGGCCGACATGGCGCCAGAGTAGGCATCGCCATAGGCGTTGTCCACCTCGTCGATCAGAATCAGCGACAGGGCAACCAGCCCGCCCTGGGCCAGCAGCAGGGCCGTGACCAGGTCTTCGCTGGGCAGGGTCAGGGCCACCAGCACGCCCAGGGAGTAGCACCAGATATTGGCCAGGGCAAAGCCGGTCCAGGCTCCCGTCAGCGCGGATTTGCCGCTTTTGCCGTGGCGCGCATAGTCGGCCACCAGCGGCAGCCAGCTGATGGGCATGGCGATCACCAGATCGACGGCGCCCAGCATGCTCATGCCGCCTGCACCCTCGCGGGCCAGCAGGGGGCCGAGGCCGGTGGCGCCAGCCATTTTCAGGAATTGCCAGCTCAGCCACAGCAGCGATGCCATCACCAGCGGCAAGGCCACGCGCGAGATGATGCGGCGCACCAGGGTGGTCATGGAGCCGCTCATCAGCAGCAGGATCACGCTGCCCCAGAGCAGCGTGGCCAGCCAGGGCCAGTAGGGCGCGCCCATGATGCCGCTTTGCCGGCCCAGCGCCACGGTGGCGTCGCGCATCACCACCAGCTCGAAACTGCCCCAGCCCAGCAGCTGGATGATGTTGAGCACGATAGGCAGCCGAGCGAAGTGGCGGCCGTAGACGCTGTGCATCAGCCCGGCGCTGGACAGGCCGCTGTCGCAGCCCAGCTTGCCCACCCAGCCCAGCAGGCCGGCGCCGATCAGTGAGCCGATGGCTATCGCGATCAGCGCATGCAGCGGGCTGAGCGCGGGCAGCAGATAGGCGCCCATCTGCATGACCAGCAGGCCCACGCCCAGGCTGAACCACAGCGAGGCATGGTCGCGCCAGGCAAAGACGCGCTCCTGCGCCGTCACCGGGGCCAGGGCCCGATTGGCCGATGTGAAGGAAGATGAATTCATGAATGCTCCGCCAGAAAAACGAAGCAGGGGCCGCAGGGCTTGCGCGGCAGGCCATGAAAGAGATGGCCCGTCGCAGTCTGACACCTTGGACAGCTTCCCTGCGCGAGGATGATCTCGGGCAGGCGGTCGCCAAGACAACGCCTGCGCAATCAGGTTCAAAGGGACTCTCTCAGCCCTGACCGGTCATGGTCAGGACACCCCCAGCATGGCTGCCCGCCTTGGGCCGCAGCGAGGGCGATTGTGCCAGACATGCCAGGCCAGGGCAGGACGGAGGCGCAAAGCCATGTTGCAAATGCTTGCAAATCGGAGCGCCTGTCCTGACCCCGTTGCGTCTGCTGCTGCGTTTCAGCCTCCGACAAGTTTGTTTCAGCCGCCGTGGCTGTATCTTGAGGAGGCCTTGTCCATGTTGTCTGTCCGTATCGAACCCCCGGTTCCCGGTTTTTTGCTGTCGCGCGGCCGCTTGCTGCGCGCTTCGCTGCTCTGCGCTGTCGCAATGGCGGTCGCCGCGCCGGCTTCGGCCTGGACGCGCGGCAACCCAAAGCTGGCCCAGATCAGCATCGTCGAACGTGCCACGGGGCGGGTACTGCCCCAGTACAGCCACGAGGGCGAGCTGTGGGTGGTGGGCCGCCCCGGTGCCAACTATGCGGTGCGCATCCGCAACCTCGAGAGCCGTCGCATCATGGGCGTCATCAGCGTCGACGGGGTCAATGCCATCAACGGCCGCACGGCGAGCTCCCGCGCCGAAGGCGGCTATGTGCTGGATGCGGGCGACAGCTATGACGTGCGGGGCTGGCGCAAGAGCAATGACAACGTGGCCGCGTTCTATTTCTCCGAAAGCGATATGTCCTATGCCGCCAGGACCGGCAGGCCGCAGGAAGTTGGTGTGATCGGAGTTGCGCTGTACCGTGAAAAGCTGCCCGAGCCTGCCGCCTACCAGGGGCCGCTCCATGAACCGCAAGCGCAGGCCAGTGCCTCGGCGGCTGAGTCTGCGGCGGCGGATGTCGCCGTGTCAAAGGCGGCCAGCAAGAGCAGCAGCGCCGAGCGCCGGGCACCACAGGCCTCGCCGGCACCTTCGCTGGGCACGGGCCATGGCGCTGTTGAGCGCTCGCAAGTCACCCAGGTGGAGTTCGAGGCCGACACCGAGCAGCCCCGGCAGATGGTGCGTATCCGCTACGACAGCTATGCCAATCTGGTCGCCAGAGGCGTGATCCGCGAGCCTCGTCCACGGCCATCGCAGCCGCGCGCGCCCAATCCTTTTCCTGGCGACAATGGCTTTGTCCCGGACCCGCCCCGCAACTGAACAAGGTGAGCTGCGGAATTTGCATAATCGCGGGCATGCTCGCACCGCAGCCTGCACCAGATACACCCGCCGATGAAGCCCTGATGTGCAGCTATGCCGCAGGGCAGGCTGCGGCATTCGAGACGCTGTATGCCCGGCACAGTGTGCGCATGTGGCGCTATTTCTATCGCAACACCGGCGATGCGGCGCTGGCCGACGATCTGGCGCAAGACCTTTGGTTTTCCGTGGTGGACAGCGCCTCCCGCTATGAGGTGCGCAGCAAGTTCACGACCTGGCTGTTCACCATGGCGCACAACCGGCTGGTCGATCATTGGCGCAGGCAACGACCGGGCATCAGCCTGTCGGCCGACACGCAAGAGTCCCTGCAGCTGGCCGAAAGCCTGTTTGCGGCCTCTGGCTTCGAGCCCGAGCAGCAACTGGATCGCCAACTCATGGCCCAGGCCATTCTGGCGGCCTTGGCAGGGCTTCCTGCCGAGCAGCGCGAGTGTTTTCTGCTACAGGTCGAGGCGGATCTGACGCTGGCCGAAATTGCCCAGGCCACCGGTGTTGCCGAGGAAACAGCCAAAAGCCGCTTGCGCTATGCGCGTGCCAAACTGCGCGCCGCGCTGGAGGAACTGGCATGAATATGCACCCCGAAACCCCGTCTGGCGAAGACAGGCCCGATTTGCTGCGCGAGCTCTACCACGAGGCCGTGGCAGAGGATCGTGGCCCCAGGGCGCAAAGCAGCGCCGCCATTCTCGCGCATGCACGCCGACGTGCGGCAGGCATGGACTCGCCGTTGCCCGGGCAGTCGGGCACCCCTGCCGCCAACGACCGCTTCTGGCTGGGTCGTGCACTGGGCGGACTGGCGGCCATCGGCTTGGCGGGATGGCTGATGTTGCAGCACGCGGCCTGGTGGGATGGACCGGGCAAGGGCCCGGAGTCCGGTGCGCCGCGGTCCGCCAGCGCTGACCCTCCGTCTGCGCAGACCCACAAGTCCACAGAGCGCGAGGCTTCCGTGCAGGCAGAGCTGGCACCGGATGCCAAGGGCACGGACACCGCCGTGTCTGCGTCGGGCTCTGCGCCGCTATCCGCAGCCGCTCCCGCCGCAAGCGCGGCTGCGGCTGCACGCACGACTCCGCAAGCCAATGCGCGTCCCCGAGGCGCGGACGCTGCCCCGGCGGCGGATGTCCCGGCGCCGCAGGACCCGGCCCGGTCCGCACCATTGCCACCGTGTCCCCTGCAGACCGAGGCACGGCAGCGTCTGCAAGACGCAAAAGAGGGGGCTGATCAGGATTCAGCTGCCGCGCGCAAGATGCCGCATTGCCGTCCACGAAATCCCGAGCAGTGGCCGCCAGCTCACTCCGAGGCTGGTCAAGGTGCTTCGGAAGATGTAGCAGCACCGCAGCGATGAAACAAAAAAAGCCCGCTTGACGCGGGCTTGGGTGATGGTCTGGCCAGTCCTTTTCAAGACTGGCGTAAGAGCATGTTACTGGATTTTTGCGCTTTTGCGCAGTTGATCCTGGAATTGCTGCAGCTTTTGCTGCTGCAGCTGTTGCGTGATCTGGGGTTTGACATCTTCGAACTTGGGCATTTCGGCCTGTCGCTCGTCATCCATGCGGATGATGTGCCAGCCGAACTGGCTCTTGACGGGCGCGTCGGTCATCTCGCCCTTCTTGAGCTTGATCAGGGCTTCGGTGAACTCGGGCACGTAGTTGTTGGGGTTGGCCCAGTCCAGGTCGCCGCCACGGGCACCCGATCCGGGATCCTTGGATTCCTTCTTGGCGATGTCTTCGAACTTCTTGCCGGCCTTCACTTCGGCGATGATGGCCTTGGCGCGGTCTTCGGACTCCACCAGGATGTGGCTGGCCTTGTATTCCTTGCCGCCGTTGGCTTCGACGAATTTGTCGTATTCGGCCTTGGCTTCTGCATCGGTCACGGGGTTCTTCTTCTGGAAGTCTTCGAACAGTGCGCGGATCAGCACGGTCTGGCGTGCCATTTCCATCTGCTGCTTGTAGGCCTCGGAGGCGGCCAGGCCGCGGCGGTTGGCTTCCTGCATGAAGACTTCACGCGCAATGACCTCGTCCTTGATCATTTTGTCCATTTCGGGAGCGACGGGCTGGCCGCTGGCTTCGATCTGGGCCTTCAGGGCGTTGACACGGGCCATGGGCACGGCCTTGCCATTGACGATGGCCACATTCTGGGCCGAGGCGGACAGGGCGGCAAAGCCCAGAACTGTGGCGCCCACGATGCGGGCCAGTTGCTTTTGTTTCATGCTCATTCGAGTTGAGATCGAGAAAAGTGAATGAAGTTCAGTCCATACACAACAGGCTCCCGTCAAGGAGCCTGTAGTCAGAACCGTGGGTTCTCAAAGTACTTCAATGGCGATGGCATGAGCACCTTGGTCAATGAAGTCTTGCAGTGCATCATACACAAGGCGATGACGTGCCACGCGGCTTTTGCCATCAAAGGCAGGGCAGGCAATGCGTACGCGGAAATGCGTGCCCACTCCGCTGCCGTTGGCACCGGCATGGCCTGCATGCTGGTAGCTCTCGTCGATGACTTCGAGCAGGGTGGGGGCCAGACGTTCGCGCAGGGCAGCGTCCATGGCCTGGGCGCTGATGGTCGGGTTCATGGCTGCTTGTCCTTGGCTTCGGCGGTATCGGTTGTGCCGTCCTGGGGCAGGTAGCGGCTCATGTAGATGGCCTGGGCAATCACGAACACCATCATCAGTCCCATGCCGCCAAATAGCTTGAAGTTGACCCAGGTGTCGGTGTCGAAGTTGTAGGCCACCCATATGTTGAGCGCGCCCATGGTCGCGAAGAACGCGGTCCAGGCCCAGTTGAGCTTGAGCCAGATGGCGTCGGGCAGCTGCAGCTGCGCACCCATGACGGAGCGCAGCAGGTTCTTTTTGAACACCAGTTGACCGACCAGCAGCGCGCCGCCCATGAGCCAGTACAGAACCGTGGGCTTCCATTTGATGAAGTTGTCGTCATGGGCCAGCAAAGTGGCACCGCCAAACAGCACGATGACACCCAGGCTCATCCATTGCATGGGCTCGATCTTGCCGGTCTTGAAGCGCAGATAGGCGATCTGCGCCACGGTGGCCACGATGGCCACGGCCGTGGCGGTGTAGATGTCCCAGACCTTGAAGGCCACGAAAAACAGGATGATGGGGAAGAAATCAATCAGCAGCTTCATGCGCGAAATGGTAGTCGTTCTGAAATTCAGGCTGCGCAGCACCGGCAAGGCTCCGGGTGCTGCGAGCCAAGCCGCATCATGCCCGAAAGCCTGAGCCATACCATGAGCAAAGCCTTGCGCATTGGACGGATTCAGCTATCAAAGCTGATGGACAAGCACCGCGCAGCGGGCACGGCCCGGAAGGGCGGAGGCCTTGCAGCTCAATCCTCGTCAGCACTTATTTTCGGGGCTCGTTCTGGAAATCCAGCGAGGCCGAGTTCATGCAGTAACGCAGGCCGGTGTCGGTGGGACCGTCTGGAAAGACGTGGCCCAGATGTGCACCGCAATTGCTGCACACGGTTTCGGTGCGCACCATGCCATGGCTGCGGTCCTCGATATTGGTGATGGCACCGGGGACGGCTTGGTCAAAGCTGGGCCAGCCGCAGCCCGCATCGAATTTGGTGTGGGAGTCGAACAGCTTGTTGCCACAGCAGATGCAGTGGTAGCTGCCGTCGGCCCAGAATTGTTCGTACTTGCCGGTGAACGGCCTCTCGGTGGCCGCGTGGCGTGTGACCTGGAAGGCCGCAGCTTCGGCCCCCTTGTCCTGCAACAAGGCTTGCCATTCTTGGTCGGATTTCTGGACAGGAAAGCTCATGATGAACAACTGATTTCGATCGAGGAAGCCCAGTCGGGCGGAAATCCGGCCCATTCAGCGTGGTCCGGGTGCGGGTGGTAAGGGGATTGCAGCACGGCCAGCATCTGCTGTACCGGGGCAAAGTCGCCGGCCTGGGCCGCGCTAATCACGGTCTCGCCCAGATGATTGCGCAGCACGAAGCGCGGATTGGATTTTTGCATCAAAGCCATGGCCTGCACGCTATCCACTTGCGCCAGCTGCTCTGAATAAGTGAGCGACCAGGCGTCGAAGCTGGCCCGGTCAAGAATGATGTCACGCAGCGGCTCGAAGTCGATCGGCTTTGTCTGCCCTTGTGCGACGGCATCGGTCAGGCGACTGAAGAAGATGGTGTAGTCCACCTTGTTGTCGGCCAGGATCTCCAGCAGCGGGTTGACCAGCAGCGCAAAGCGGCCTTCGGTGGCCGGCGTGCCGGCCTCGTTCTCGGGCAGGCCCAGCTTGGCCAGCATCTGGCGCGCATAGGCGGCGGGAAAGACGGTCTTGTACGACTCCAGCGCCGCAATCGTCAGCTCTTCGTCGCCGATCAGCGGCAGCAGCGCCTGGCCCAGGCAATAGAGATTCCAGTAGGCCACCTGGGGCTGGCGGTTGAAGGCATAGCGGCCCTGGCTGTCGCTGTGGTTGCAGATATGGCCGGGGTCGAAGGCGTCGAGAAACTGGAAGGGGCCGTAGTCGATGGTCAAGCCCAGAATGCTCATATTGTCGGTATTCATCACGCCGTGGCAAAAGCCCACGCCCTGCCACAGGGCCAGCAATCGGGCCGTGCGCTCGCTCACGGCCTGCAGCAAATTGGCGTAGTGGTTGCCGTTCAGCGCGGTGGCTGTGCGGCACTCGGGATAGTGCTGGTCGATGACCAGATCTGCCAGGGCCCGGAGTTCGGTCTGCATATCGCGTGCGGCGAAATGCTCGAAGTGGCCGAAGCGGATGAAGCTCTCGGCCACACGGGTCACGACGGCGGCGGTTTCCATGGTCTCGCGCGCCACGGGCAGGGGGGAGCCTGTCAGCGCCAGCGCACGCGTGGTGGGAATGCCCAGTGCCGCCATGGCTTCGCTGCAGAGAAACTCGCGAATCGACGAGCGCAGCACGGCCCGCCCGTCTCCCATGCGTGAATACGGGGTGCGGCCTGCTCCCTTGAGCTGGACTTCAAAGCCCTGTGCGGTCTCGCCCAGCAGGATGGCACGGCCGTCGCCGAGCTGCCCGGCCCAGACGCCGAACTGGTGACCGCTATAGACCGTGGCCAGTGGCTTGCTGCCGCCGTTGCCGTCGCCGGAGACGGTATTGCCGCTGAGGATCTGCAGCGCTTCGGCGCTGCGCAGCCATTCGAGGCTCAGGCCCATCCCGCGGGCCGTGCTGGCACTGGTGGCAATCCAGTGCGGATCGGGGACGGGCGTGGGTTGCAGATAGGTGAAAAAAGCCGGGCCCAGGGCTTCGAAGCGGCCGGGCTTGCGCCATTGCGGGGCAGGGGTTTCGCTCATGCAGGCATTGTGCTTGAGCCGCATCAGGGACAGGGCTTGCAGGGTTGTTGGGACGGCTGGAGGTGAAGGGCTCCTAGGTTTTTCCCTGGGTACCTGCGGGTGGTTCAGGGAGAGGGGGCGGACAAACGTCGCCAATGTTACGCATTGGTGACAGTCCTCAGATGACGTCCCGGAAGCCCGCGCTAGGATGCATCCCGAACACCACAACGCTATCCAGGAGACTGCCAATGTTGGGTCTGATGCAAAGCCAGCCGCTGTTGATTTCTTCCCTGATCGAGTTTGCCGCGCGCAACCATGCCGACGGGGAGATCGTCTCCCGCCGTGTAGAGGGCGATATCCACCGCTACACCTACAAGGAGCTGGCGGCCCGTTCGCGCCAGCTGGCCAACAGGCTCGATGCCGTGGGTCTGTCCCAGGGTGACAGAGTGGCCAGCCTGGCCTGGAATGGCTACCGGCATATGGAGATGTATTTCGGCGTCAGCGGCTCGGGTCGGGTGCTGCACACCATCAACCCGCGGCTGCACCCCGAGCAGATTGCCTGGATCGTCAACCACGCCGAAGACAAGGTGCTGTGCTTTGACCTGACCTTCTTGCCCATCATCCAGGCGGTGCATGCCAAATGCCCCGCAGTGCAGCAATGGGTGGTGCTCTGCGATGCGGATCGCTTGCCGGCCGACAGCGGCGTTCCGGGCCTCGTCAGCTACGAGAGCTGGATTGCGGGCCAGTCCGATCAATACCGCTGGCCGCAGTTCGACGAAAACACTGCTTCCAGCATGTGCTATACCAGCGGCACCACGGGCAATCCCAAGGCCGTGCTCTACAGCCACCGCTCCAGCACCTTGCACGCCTATGCAGCCGCGCTGCCGGATGTGATGTGCCTGTCGGCCCGTGATTCGGTGCTGCCCGTGGTTCCCATGTTCCACGTCAATGCCTGGGGGCTGCCGTATTCGGCGGCGCTCACGGGCTGCAAGATGGTTTTTCCGGGACCTGCGCTCGATGGCAAGTCGGTTTACGAGCTGATCGAGGCCGAAGGCGTGACCTTTGCCGCCGGCGTACCTACGGTCTGGCAGATGCTGCTCGGATACATGAAGCCGGGCGGCCTGCGTTTTTCCAGGCTCAACCGCACGGTGATCGGCGGCTCCGCCTGCCCGCCGGCCATGATTGCGGCCTTCCAGGACGACTATGGTGTGGAGGTGCTGCACGCCTGGGGCATGACGGAGATGAGCCCGCTGGGCACGCTGTGCACCCTCAAGAACAAGCACCTGGATCTGCCCAAGGAAGAGCAGATGAAGATCCGGCAGAAGCAGGGGCGTGCGATCTATGGCGTGGAGATGAAGATCGTCAACGATGCCGGCGACGAGCAGCCCTGGGACGGCAAGAGCTATGGCGATCTGCTGGTGCGAGGCCCCTGGATCATCGACAGCTATTACAAAGGTAGCGGCAGCCCCCTGGTGCGAGGCACCGACGGCCACGGCTGGTTTCCGACAGGGGATGTGGCAACGATCGATCCCGACGGCTACATGCAGATCACCGACCGCAGCAAGGACGTGATCAAGTCCGGCGGCGAATGGATCAGCTCCATCGATATAGAGAACATCGCCATGGCCAACCCGGCCGTGGCCATGGCGGCCTGCATAGGCATGCCGCATCCCAAGTGGGACGAACGCCCCATCGTGGCGGTGGTCAAGAAGCCTGGCGCGGAAATCACGCGCGAAGAGCTGCTCAAGTTCTACGAGGGCAAGACGGCCAAGTGGCAGATCCCCGATGATGTGGTGTTTGTGGAAGCGATTCCGATCGGTGCCACCGGCAAGATGCTCAAGACCCGTCTGCGCGAGGAACTCAAGGACTACAGGCTGCCCTCGGCCGCCTGAACGGCTCCTCCGGGGCGGGCCCAGGGCAAAGCCATCGTCGTGCGACGATGGCTTTTGGGGTCTTGTGCTGCGGCCATCGGCTGGCCTCCACGCCTTCGATTCCCGATTTTTGCAACGGCTGGCCCAGGCAGAGGCTGCGGCCACGACTTGCAGCGGAGCCAGCTTCAGGCAGCCGCCTTGCTGGGCCGGTGGTGGGGGCCGGCATTGGCGCCAGCGGGCCAGAGGCCGTGCCGCGCCGACCGCACGGCGCAAGCGGTGGCCGGAGTGCGCCTTTGCCGGGCCTGCGGATTCCTTGCCGCTGTCACTTGGCGCCGTGCGGGTCGATGGGCTGGTGCAGGGCAACGAGCCGATCTGCCGATCTGGTGGCCTCCACGGCGATCGGATCCACCGGCGCGGCAGATGGCCTTCGCCGGCCATGCACCGCATTGTGCGTCAGCATCCGGTAGGCGTGCACCGCCATGGGCCCCGGGGTACGCCCGAGAGCCTCAATGATCGGTGTGTGACGCGGGGGCGAATGCTTCGATCAGCGGCCCGGCTTGGCCGAGCTGCTGGCCGGAGACCATGCGGGCAGTCGCAGCTACGCCTGCTGGATGCCCGAGAGAGGGTTGCCGCATGAGGTCGGGAATTGTCCGTGCCGCAGGTGCCGGGCAGCTCCAGCGGCCTTGCGCTGACGGAAAGCTTTTTGCCGTCGTTGGCTGCTGGAGCAACAATGCCTCAGGGCATCTTTTTCAGACCGGTGTTGCTGTCTTTTCGGTCGCTTTTTCCTGAGGTAAACCCTGCAGTCGCCAATGTGATATTCGCTAGGGCAACCCCCAGGCCGCAGGCGCTGGCTTGCCCTTTAGTCTGGGCGTCGCTCATAAACACCTACGGAGACGCTCTATGAAGTTTGCAATCAAGGCTTTGACAGCATCGGTGATCCTGGCGTGCGCGGGGAGTGCGGTGGCGCAGAAGGGAGAGACCGTCAAGGTCGCCTGGATTGACCCGCTCTCGGGCCTGATGGCAGCGCTGGGTTCCAACCAGCTCAAAAGCCTGCAGTACGTGGCGGAGGAAATCAACAAGAGCAGTGCTTCAGGGGTGAAGTTCGAGATCATCGGCATCGACAACAAGCTCAGTCCGCAGGAGACCACGGCCGCGCTGCGCTCGGCCATGGACCAGGGGGTGCGCTATGTGTTTCAGGGCAACGGCTCGGGTCCGGCGCTGGCCATCATGGATGCGCTGGAAAAGCACAATGCCCGCAACAAGGGCAAGGAGGTCGTTTTCCTCAACTATGCGGCCGTGGACCCGGACCTGACCAACAGCAAATGCAGCTACTGGCATTTCCGCCTGGATGCCGATACGTCCATGAAGATGGAGGCCTTGACCACGTATATGAAGGACGTGCCCGAGGTCAAGAAGGTCTATCTGATCAACCAGAATTACTCGCACGGTCAGCAGGTGTCCAAGTACGCCAAGGAAATGCTCAAGCGCAAGCGCCCCGATGTGGAAATCGTGGGCGACGACTTCTCGCCGCTGGCCCAGGTACGCGATTTCGCGCCCTATGTGGCCAAGATCAAGCAGTCGGGCGCCGACACGGTGATCACCGGCAACTGGGGTTCGGACCTGGCACTGCTGATCAAGGCCGCCAACGATGCCGGCCTGAACAACGTCAAGTTCTACACCTACTACGGCATTGCCACCGGCGCTCCCACGGCCATGGGGGCGGCTGCAGCAGGCAAGGTCTATATGGTGGGCTATGGTCACCTGAACATGCCCGGTGCCATGGAGAAGATCGTCAAGGGCTTCAAGGCCAAGGTCAACGAGGACATGTACACCGGCACCGTGTACACGGGGCTGAACATGCTCGATCAGGCTTTTGCGAGAGCCAAGACCACCGATCCCGTCAAGGTTGCAGCGACCATGGAGGGCATGAAGTTCCAGAACTACAACGGGGAGGTCGAGATGCGCAAGAGCGATCACCAGCTGCAGCAGGGCCTGTACATCGCGCGCTGGGAGAAGGCCGGCGGCAAATACCCCATGGACTCCGAGAACACGGGCTATACCTTTGCCCCCGTGAAGTATTTCGAGCCCTATGTGGCCAGCACGCCCACCAGCTGCCAGATGAAGCGTCCTTCCTGAGTCGAGGCCAGAGTCGCGGATTTCGGGGCGCCCTGGTGGCGCCCCTTTTTGATGCCGGATTCCATTCGCCTGCAAGTGCTGGCAGCTGTCGCGCAAGTGTCGCCAACTGCCGTGAATCGGCCCGCGAAGTCGCATGCGTGATAGTTCCTAAGGCTTTCCCCAGCGGGAAAAAGTCTACCGGCCGGTAGATTGGCGGCAGTCGCTAGCAAAAACGGTGAAAGGAGACAAGTATGAAATGGGTTATGCGTGCAGTGGCCGTCTCGGCCATGGCCGTGAGTGCCGGTGGTGCCTGGGCCCAGAAGGGCGAGACCGTCAAGATCGCCTGGATTGACCCCTTGTCGGGGCTGATGGCTGCCGTGGGGACGAATCAGCTCAAGACCTTTCAGCTGCTGGCGGAGGAGTTCAACAGAAAAAATGCCTCGGGTGTGAAGTTCGAGGTTGTGGCCCTGGACAACAAGCTCAGCCCTCAGGAGACCACGGCTGCGCTGCGCTCGGCCATGGACCAGGGCGTGCGCTATGTGGCGCAAGGCAATGGCTCGGGTCCGGCACTGGCCATCATGGATGCGCTGGAAAAGCACAACAACCGCAACAAGGGCAAGGAGCTGCTCTATCTCAACTATGCGGCCGTGGATCCAGACCTGACCAACAGCAAATGCAGCTACTGGCATTTCCGCCTCGATGCCGACACCTCCATGAAGATGGAGGCCCTGACCACCTTCATGAAGGATGATGCCGAGGTCAGGAAGGTCTATCTGATCAACCAGAACTACGGTCATGGTCAGCAGGTGTCCAAATACGCCAAGGACCTGCTCAAGAGAAAGCGTCCCGATGTGCAGATCGTGGGCGACGACTTCTCGCCGCTGGCCCAGGTGCGCGACTTCGCACCCTATGTGGCCAAGATCAAGCAGTCCGGTGCCGATACGGTGATCACCGGCAACTGGGGGGCCGATCTGTCGCTGCTGCTCAAGGCAGCCAACGACGCGGGACTGAGCGATGTCAAGTTCTACACCTATTACGCGTTTGGTGCCGGTGCCCCCACCGCCATGGGCGCGGCCTCCGACGGCAAGGTCTATACCGTGACCTATGGGCACTACAACATGGGGGCACCGATTCAGGCCAGCATGGAGAGCTTCAAGAAGAAGTTCAATGACGACCTGACGCAGAGCTCGATCTACCATGTCTTTGCCTTGCTCGATGCGGCCTTTGTCAAGACGGGCTCCACGGATCCGGTCAAGGTGGCGGCGGCTCTCGAGGGGATGAAGCTCAAGAGCTTCAACGGCGAGGTCGAAATGCGCAAGAACGACCACCAGCTGCAGCAGGGGCTGTATATCTCCAGATGGCAGAAGGCGGGCGGCAAGTTCCCCTATGACGCGGAAAACACCGGCTACACCTTCGCACCCGTGAAGTACTACGAGCCCTATGTGGCCAGCACGCCCACCAGCTGCCAGATGAAGCGTCCGTCCTGAGCCGGGCCCGCACAGTCTCGCTCCTCCCGTGCTGCAGAGCACCCGCACCGACCAGAACGTACAACAGGTGCAGTGCCGCAGCGGTCCTCTTGAACATGAGAACAAGGCAAGTCGATGACGCCTGAATTTTTCACCATATCCATGCTCAACGGCGTGAGCTACGGGCTGCTGCTCTTCATGCTCAGCTCCGGTCTGACGCTGATCTTCAGCATGATGGGCGTGCTGAATTTCGCCCACACCAGCTTCTACATGCTGGGCGCGTATTTCGCCTACACGCTCAGCGGCATCATCGGGTTCTGGCCAGCGCTCTTCGTCAGCCCGATCCTGGTGGGCGTGCTGGGCGCACTGTTCGAGCGCTACAGCCTGCGCCGCGTGCACAAATACGGCCATGTGCCCGAGCTGCTGGTGACCTTCGGCCTGTCCTATCTGATTCTGGAAGTGGTGCAGCTGGTCTGGGGGCGCGGCACCGTGCCCTATGCGCTGCCGACGGCGCTGCAGGGACCGCTGTTCACCTTGTACGGAACGCAGTTCCCCAAGTCGCGCTCCTTCGTGATGCTGGTGGCACTGCTGATGCTGGTGGCCGTCTGGCTGTTGCTGACGCGCACCCGCATCGGCCTGGTGATCCAGGCCGCACTCAAGAACCCCGAGATGGTGGAGGCACTGGGCCACAACGTGCCGCGCGTCTTCATGCTGGTGTTTGGGGGCGGCTGCGCGCTGGCCGGCCTGGCCGGCGTGATCGGCGGCAACACCTATGTGACCGAGCCCGCCATGGCGGCCTCCGTGGGCTCCATCATTTTCGTGGTGGTGGTGGTCGGCGGCATGGGATCGCTGGCCGGGGCTTTCGTGGCGTCGCTGCTGATCGGCGTGGTGCAGACCTTTGCCGTGGCGCTGGACTGGTCGCTGGCCGGCCTGTTTGCCTCCATGGGGCATCAGGTCAATGAATCCACGTTCGGCTGGCCCGTGCTGCGGCTGACGCTGTCGCAGGTCGCGCCGATTCTGCCTTACCTGTTCCTGGTGCTGATTCTGATCTTCCGGCCCAAGGGATTGCTGGGTACCAGAGGGGATTGAGCCATGTCTTCGATTGCAAAAACATCCATGAATTCTTCTGCTGCAGACAAGGCCCGGGCTCAGGCGCATTACCGCTTCAAGCCGCTGAACATCGGGCGAATCCTGGTCTGGGGCCTGTTCGCGCTGGCGCTGATCGTGGCACCGCTGATCTTCACCAGCTCGCTGGCGCTGACCATGCTCAGCCAGATCGGCTATCTGATCATCATCTGCCTGTCCTACAACATCCTGCTGGGGCAGGGCGGCATGCTGAGCTTCGGGCATGCGGTCTACACCGGCCTGGGCTCTTTCCTGGCCATTCACGCCATGAACAAGGCCGCTGCGGGCGAAATTGCGATCCCGCTGGTGCTGATCCCGATTGTGGGCGGTCTCGCAGGCATGTTCTTCGCGGCGCTCTTCGGCTATGTGACGACCAAAAAATCGGGCACCACCTTTGCCATGATCACCATGGGGCTGGGAGAGCTGGTGGCGTCCATGGCCCTGATGTTCCCCGAGTTCTTCGGTGGCGAGGGCGGCATCACCACGGACCGGGTCTACAGCAAGTTCTTCGGGCTGGACTTCGGCTCCGGACTGCAGGTGTATTACCTGATCGCCGTCTACTGTTTCGTCTGCACGGCTGCCATGTTCGCCTTCACCGGAACGCCGCTGGGGCGCATGCTGAATGCCGTGCGCGACAACCCCGAGCGTGTCGAGTTCGTGGGCTACAACACCCAGCGCGTGCGCTACTTCGCCTTCATCATCGCCGGCTTCTTTGCCGGCATCGGCGGCGGGTTGACGGCTATCAATTTCGAGATCATCACGGCCATGGACAGCGTCAGCGTGGTGCGATCGGGCGGCTATCTGCTGTTCACCTTCCTGGGCGGTGCCACCTTCTTCTTCGGGCCCATCATCGGCGCCGTGCTGCTGGTGCTGGCCTCGGTGCTGCTGTCCGAGCTGACCAAGGCCTGGCTGCTGTACCTGGGCCTGGTGTTCCTGCTCATGGTCATGTATGCGCCCGGCGGCGTGGCCAGCCTGATCATGATGAATCTGCGCGTAGCCAAGTTCGGCCACTTCAGGCGCCTGCTCATGCCCTATATGGGCATCGTGGCGGCCGGCATCGTGACGGTGGTCGGTGCCGCATCGCTGATCGAGATGATTTATCACATGCAGCTCAACGCGGCCCTCGGCCCCAAGGTACCCTTCATGGGGGCGGAGCTGGACACCAGCGCCGCCGCGACCTGGACCGTTGCGATCGTGGTGTTCGTGGTGGGCCTGGGCCTGCTGGAGGGGGTGCGCCGCCTGACGGCCCGCCGCTGGGGCAGGATACAGGAAGCGATCGAAGCAAGCATCAAGAAAGGGGAGGGCTGATCCATGTCCAGCATCGCCATCCATCAACCGGCTGCGCAAGCGGTGCAGCAGCCCTCCCATGCGCTGGAGCTGCGTGATCTGCGCAAGAGCTTCGGCAAGACCGAGATCATTCGCGGTGCCAACCTGGCGGTCAATGCCGGCGAACGGGTCGCCATCATCGGACCCAACGGTGCAGGCAAGAGCACGCTGTTCAACCTGATCAGCGGTCGCTTCGAGCCCAGCAGCGGCGAGGTACTGCTGCACGGGCAGCGCATCGACGGCAAAAAGCCCTTCGAAATCAACCGCATGGGGTTGTCGCGCAGCTTTCAGATCACGAATATCTTTCCCAAGCTTTCGGTGTTTGAAAACCTGCGCTGCAGCGTGCTCTGGAGCCTGGGCTATCGCTACAGCTTCTGGCGTTTTCTCTCCAACCTGCATGACGCCAACGAACGCGCCCACGAGCTGATGGAGATGATCGGGCTGCACCGCAAGCGCGACACGCTGGCGGTGAACCTGACCTATGCCGAGCAGCGCGCGCTGGAGATCGGCATCACCATCGGCGGCGGTGCCAGCGTCATCCTGCTGGACGAACCCACGGCAGGCATGAGCAACAGCGAGACCGCGCATTTCATCCAGCTGATCAAGAAGGTCACCGAGGGCAAGACGCTGCTGACCGTGGAGCACGACATGGGCGTGGTCTTCGGTCTCGCGGACAAGATTGCCGTGGTGGTCTATGGCGAGGTCATCGCCTATGACACACCCGAAGCCGTGCGTGCCAATGCGCGGGTGCAGGAGGCCTACCTGGGATCCTCCGTGGCGGACCAGCAGGCAGGAGCGCATTGATGCAGCCCTTCCCGCGCGGCCCTGCCGCGTTCTCTGCCTCTTCTCTCGCGTCGCGCGAGCGAGTCGAGGGCTTCGCGGCCAGTCGGCCCCTGATCTCCGTCACTGACATGGGGCAAGCATGTTTTGAGGCTTCCCGCCTATCGAGAATCTGAGAGGACAGCAGAAGATGTTGAAGATCAATGATCTGCATGCCTACTACGGCAAGAGTCATGTGCTGCATGGCGTGGATTTCGAGGTCCATGCAGGCGAGATCGTGGCCCTGCTGGGGCGCAACGGTTCAGGCCGCTCCACCACGGCCAAGGCCATCATGGGGCTGGTGCACTGGGAGGGGGCGCTGGACTGGAAGGGCCAGGACCTGAATGGCAAAAAAGCCTATGAGGTGGCCCATCTGGGTATCGGCTATGTGCCGGAGAGTCGCGATGTGTTCCCCAATCTGACCGTGCATCAGAACCTGATTCTGGGCCAGAAAGGCAAGGGCAAAGGCAGCCGATGGGGGTTCGACGACATGTACGCCATGTTTCCCCGCCTCAAGGAGCGACAGCATACCGAGGCCGGGGTGATGTCCGGCGGCGAGCAGCAGATGCTCACGCTCTGCCGGACGCTGATGGGCGACCCGGATCTCATCATCATCGACGAGCCCACGGAAGGCCTGGCACCCAAGATCGTAGAGCTGGTGGGCGAATACCTCAAGAAGATCAAGGAACGCGGCGTCTCCGTGCTGCTGATCGAGCAAAAGCTGACCATCGCCATGAATATCTCGGATCGGGCGCTGGTCATGGGCCATGGGCACATCGTGTTTGACGGCACCCCCGAGACCCTCAGGGCGAACGAGAAGGTTCGCAAGGAGTGGCTGGAGGTGTGATGTGAGTCGCCCCCTGTGGCGCTGATTGCGCCTTCTCCGTCTCTCGCGTTGCGGGAGGGGCGATGCCATTGCCTGGGCGGCCCCACCTGGGCGGCACCGTCGCGAGGTGGCTCTTGCTCGGCATCTCTGACGGCGATTGCGCCAGTCGTTGTCTCATTCAGGACAGGCATCAGTTGCGCAATGCAGCAAAACTCGGACAATAAAAACGCACGACCGTTCTTTTTACATTCATTGAACAGGGGACAACAGCATGACTGCTGAATACCAAGTGGACGGAGCCATTGCCGTCATTACCTTGAACAACCCGCCGGTCAACGGCCTGGGGCTGGCCACGCGACGAGGGGTGGTTGAGGGGTTGCGCCAGGCTCTGGCGGATGATGCCGTGAGGGCCATCGTGATCACCGGGGCTGGCAAGGCTTTCTCGGGCGGGGCCGACATCACCGAGTTCGGCAAGGAGGAGGCTTACCGCGAGCCGCATCTGATTTCCGTGATCCAGCAGCTGGACCTGTCCACCAAACCCCTCATCGCTGCCATTCACACGGTGTGCATGGGAGGCGGCCTGGAGCTGTCGCTGGGCTGCCACTACCGCATTGCGGCCCCGGGCACGGCCGTGGCACTGCCCGAGGTCAAGCTGGGTCTGCTGCCGGGCGCCGGAGGCACCCAGCGCCTGCCGCGCGTGCTGGGCGTGGAGGCTGCGCTGAACATGATTGTCAGCGGCGAGACCGTGATGAGCGAAATGCTGGCCATGCAGCCCGGCCAGCAGCTGTTCAACAGGATGTCTGCCTCGGCCGAGACGCTGCTGGCCGAGGCCAAGGCCTTTGCGCTGGAGGTCGCCGATGTCCGCCCGCTGCCGCGTGTGCGCGACCTGTCCTGCAAGCATCCTCAGGGCGAGGCCTATTTCGAGTTTGCGGCGACCATGGTCCAGGGCATGTCCAGGAACTTCCCCGCGCCCATGCGCTGCGTGGAGGCCGTCAAGAACGCCACGACCAAGAAGTTCGACGACGGGATGGTGGCCGAGCGCGAAGCCTTCATGCAGCTGATGATGACCCCCGAGTCGCGTTCGCTGCGCCATCTGTTCATGGCCGAGCGCGCAGCCTCCAAGATCCCCGATGTCCCCGGCGACACGCCGGTGCGCGAGATCCGCGCCGTAGGTGTGATCGGAGCCGGCACCATGGGGGGCGGCATCTCCATGAACTTCCTCAATGCGGGCATTCCCGTCACGATTCTGGAGACCAGGCAGGAAGCCCTGGACCGCGGCGTGGCGACCATCCGCAAGAACTACGAGGCCCAGGTCAAGAAGGGCAAGCTCTCCGAGCAGAAGTACGAGCAGCGCATGAGCCTGCTGTCCACCACGCTCAACTATGGCGATCTGAAGCATGCCGACCTCATCATCGAGGCCGTGTTCGAGGAGCTGGGCGTGAAGGAGCAGGTCTTCAAGCAGCTCGACGAAGTGGCCAAGCCCGGCGCGATTCTGGCATCCAACACCTCGACGCTCGATGTCGACAGGATCGCAGCCTTCACCAAGCGTCCGCAGGACGTGGTGGGCATGCATTTCTTCAGTCCCGCCAATGTGATGAAGCTGCTGGAAGTGGTGCGTGGCAAGGCCACGGCCAAGGATGTGCTGGCCACGGTGATGAAGGTGGCCAAGAAGATCAAGAAGACGGCGGTGGTCTCCGGCGTCTGCGACGGATTTATCGGCAATCGCATGATCGAGCAGTACTCGCGCCAGGCTGGCTTCCTGCTCGACGAAGGCGCATCGCCCCAGCAGGTCGACAAGGCCATCGAGAAGTTCGGCTTTGCCATGGGGCCGTTCCGCATGGGCGATCTGGCCGGCAACGATATCGGCTGGGCCATTCGCAAGCGTCGCCATGTCGAGCAGCCCGACATGAAGTACAGCGCCAGTGCGGACCGTCTGTGCGAGCTGGGCCGCTTTGGTCAGAAGACCGGTGCCGGCTGGTATGACTATGTGCCCGGCAAGCGCGATGCCATCCCTTCGGACGTGGTGGCCAAAATGATCGACGAGCATCGCAAGAGTCTGGGGCTGACGCCGCGCAAGATCTCCGACGAGGAAATCGTGCAACGCCTGGTCTATGCCCTGGTCAACGAAGGCGCGCACATTCTGGAGGACGGCATTGCCAGCAAGTCCGGCGATATCGACATGGTGTATCTGACGGGCTACGGTTTCCCGCTATGGCGCGGCGGTCCCATGCACTATGCGGGTGAGGTCGGCCTGTTCAATGTGGTGCAGGCCATGGGCCGCTTTGCCCAGAACCCCAATGACGATGCCAGGTTCTGGCAGCCCGCGCCGCTGCTGGCCAAGCTGGCTGCCGAAGGCAAGCAGTTCAGCTAGGTGCCGTGCACACAGACCTCGAGACGTCGTTGCGAAGCCTTGTCGTCATGCCCGTGTCGGCTGCGGCTTCGCGCCCCGTCTCCAACGCAGATCTTCGATCTGCAGGCCTGTGTGAACGGCGACTCGCCACGAAATACCCAGAATCAAAGGACAGAACATGACATCCGCAGTGATTGTTTCTACCGCGCGCACTCCGCTGGCCAAGAGCTGGAAGGGCGCTTTCAACATGACCTATGGCCCAACTCTGGGTGCCCACGCCGTCAGGGCGGCCGTGGAGCGCGCAGGCATCGAAGGAGCCGAGGTCGAGGACGTGATCATGGGCATGTCCCTGCCCGAAGGCACGACAGGCGGCAACGTCGCCCGTCTGATTGCCATTCGAGCAGGCCTGCCGGTCACGACATCGGGGCTGACCATCAACCGCTTCTGCTCCTCGGGCCTGCAGGCGATTGCGCTGGCGGCCCAGCGCATCATCGCGGGCGAGAACGACGTGCTGGTGGCCGGCGGTCTGGAGAGCATCTCCTGCGTGCAGCCCCACCTGAATCCGCACATGGCTTTCGATCCCGAGCTGACCGCCATGAAGCCCGAGATCTACTGGAGCATGCTGCAGACTGCCGAACAGGTGGCCAAGCGCTACCACATCAGCCGCGATGCCCAGGACGAGTACGGCGCCTCCAGCCAGCAGAAAGCGGCTGCGGCACAGGCAGCCGGCCTGTTCGACGCGGAAATTGCACCCATGAAGACCGTCATGGGCGTAGCCGACAAGGTGCGCGGCCTGATCACCAAGGAGGTGACCGTCAGCAAGGATGAAGGCATTCGCGAGGGCACGACCAAGGAAGGCATCAGCGGCCTGCGCAGCGCGCTGCCCGGCGGGGTGATTACCGCCGGCAATGCGAGCCAGTTCTCCGACGGGGCCGGGGCCTGTGCCGTGGTCAGCGAGGAATACGCCTCGCGCAAGGGCCTCAAGCCCCTGGGCCGTTTCCTGGGCTTTGCCGTGGCCGGCTGCGAGCCCGACGAAATGGGCATCGGCCCCATCTACGCCATTCCCAAGGTGCTCAGGAAGCTGGGCCTGTCGATCGACGATATCGATCTGTGGGAGCTCAACGAAGCCTTTGCCGTGCAGGTCATCTACTGCCGGGACAAGCTGGGCATTCCGGCCGACAGGCTCAACGTCAATGGCGGAGCGATTGCCGTGGGCCACCCCTATGGGGTCTCGGGCCAGCGCCTGACGGGCCATGCACTGATCGAGGGCAGGCGCCGCGGCGCCAAGCGTGTCTGCGTGACCATGTGCATCGGCGGCGGCATGGGCGCTGCGGGCGTGTTCGAGGTGCTCTGACATGGCAGGCGCTACCGGGGCGGCGCCCGCCGCCGTGTCGCCCGAAGCCTTCCTGGCCATGGGCCGGCAGGTGCTGGCGGCCCAGCCGTTCAGCATCCTGCTGGGTGCCGTGCTGGAAGCCTTCGAGCCCGGGCGCTGCACGCTCGCGCTGCCGATGCGGCGTGAACTGCAGCAGCAGCACGGCTTCGCGCACGGCGGCGTGCTGAGCTACCTGGCCGACAACGCGCTCACCTATGCCGGCGGCAGCGCCCTGGGCCGGCCCGTGGTGACGTCCGAACTCAAGATCAACTACCTGCGCCCGGCCGTGGGCGAACGCCTGCTGGCACGCGCCGAGGCCTTGCACGCCGGCCGCTCGCAGGCGGTGTGCCGCTGCGAGGTGTTCGTGGTGCTGGCGGACGGGCAGGAAAGGCTGTGCGCCGTGGCGCAGGGCACGATCGCGGCGCTGCCCGAGCGTCCCGAGGGGGCATCCGCCTAGTCGGCAACTCTTCTTTTGATAGCTGCTTGCGCTGGTGGATAGAGCGCTTGCAGCCTGTTTTGATAGGTAATCTATGCGCCTGCGATCCACCATTGATTTTCTGCTCTACGACTGGCTTCAGGCCGAAGGCCTGACCCGTCGCGCACGCTTTGCCGATCATTCGCGTGATACCTTTGATGCGGTGATGGACACCTGCGAGCGCATCGCGCGCGAGAAATACGCGCCCTTCAACCGCACGGTGGACTTGCAGGAGCCGCAATTCGATGGCGAGAAGGTCATCCTGCCCCAATGCACCTACGAAGCCCGCGAGGCCTATGCCGAATCGGGCATGCTCAGCGCGGCCCAGGACTACGAGATGGGCGGCATGCAGCTGCCCTACACCGTGGAGGCGGCGGCCAACTGCTTTTTCGCAGCGGCCTCGATCAGCATTGGCTCGAACATGCTGACCTCGGGCAATGCCAACGCCATCATGGCCCATGGCACCGAACGGCAGAAAAAAGTCTTTGCCGCCAACGAGTTCAACGGTCGCTGGGCTGGCACCATGGCCTTGTCCGAGCCGCAGGCGGGCTCCTCGCTGTCGGACATCGCCACGCGCGCCGAGCCCGATGGCGTCGAGTACGAGAGCGATGCGCTGGGGCCGCGCTATCGCCTCAAGGGCAACAAGATGTGGATCAGCTCGGGCGACCACGAAATGACCGAGAACATCGTGCACCTGGTGCTGGCCAAGATTCCCGGCGCCGATGGCAAGACCATTGCCGGCGTGAAGGGCATCTCGCTGTTCATCGTGCCCAAGAAGCTCGTCGATGCAGAGGGGCGGCTGACTGGCGAGCGCAACGACGTGGCACTGGCGGGACTCAACCACAAGCTGGGCTGGCGCGGCACGACCAATACCCTGCTCAATTTCGGCGAAGGCAGATACCCGGTGCGCGGACAGCATGGCGGGGGGCTGGACGGCCGCGGTGCGGGCGCGATCGGCTATCTGGTCGGCAAGCCCGGCGAGGGTCTCAAATGCATGTTCCACATGATGAACGAGGCGCGCATCTCCATCGGCATGGCAGCGTCCATGCTGGGCATGGCGGGCTACCACGCCAGCCTGGAGTATGCGCAGAGCCGCCCCCAGGGCCGCCCCATTGGCGAGGGCGGCAAGGATGCGAGCCGGCCGCAGTCGCGCATCATCGAGCATGCCGATGTCAAGCGCATGCTGTTGGCGCAGAAGGCCTATTGCGAAGGCGCTCTGGCCCTGAACCTGCTGTGCGCGAGGCTGGTGGACGAGCAGTACACCGGCCAGAGCCAGGAGGCCGCGGAAGCCCGTCTGCTGCTGGAGGTGCTGACGCCGGTGGCCAAGAGCTGGCCCAGCGAGTTCTGCCTGGAAGCCAATTCGCTGGCCATCCAGATCCATGGCGGCTATGGCTATACGCGGGACTTTGCGGTTGAGCAGTACTGGCGCGACAACCGTCTGAACATGATCCACGAGGGCACGCACGGCATCCAGGCCATGGATCTGCTGGGCCGCAAGGTCGTCATGGACGGCGGCAAGGGGCTGCAGTTGCTGGCGGCGCGCATCAATGCCACCACCCAGCGCGCCATGCAGCACGAAAAGCTGGCGAGCCATGCCAACCAGCTGGCGCGTGCGCTGGCCGATGTAGGCGCCGCCACCAAGGCGGCCTGGGCGAGCGGCAATCCCCAGGAGGCCCTGGCCAATGCCGTGCCCTATATGCAGGCCTTCGGCCATATGGTGCTGGCCTGGATCTGGCTGGATGTGGCGCTGGCCGTGCTGGCCATGGACCAGGATCTGGCGATTGCCGCGCATCGCGGCAGCATGGCGGCGCAGCGCTACTTCTTCCACTACGAGTTGCCGCGCATCGGTGCCTGGCTCCAGGTGGTCAAGGCGCGCGACATGACTTGTGCGGCCATGGAGGAAGAGGCGTTCTAAGCCGCACGGCACCGCAAAAAGGCCCGCGTCAGCGGGCCTTTGCAGGGATGTGCGCTCAGGGCTTTTCGCAATGGTCGCTGATGCCCACCATGCCGGAGAGCTTTTGCAGGCCGGATCGCTGCTTCAGGCAGTCCTGGTAGCTGGCTTCGGCAGCTCTCTGCTGTGCCATCTGGGTGGATCTGGCCCGTTCCGCGCGCAACTGGGCAATGCGTTCGCGAATCTGCGGCATCAGCGCCGTGGCCGCTTTCTCTCCCTCCACAATCGCATGGCTGCGCTGCGCGAAGTCGGCAGGCCCAATGTCCAGTACCTTGGGGCGGATGATGATGTCGGCGCGAGCCAGCTCGGCCTGACCCAGTTTCTGGCCCATGATGGCAATCGACTGATTGAGCGCGCCCAGCATATTGGCGGGAGTCTTGCCGCTGGCCTTGTTGGAGATGTCCACGGCAATCACGATGTCGGCCCCCAGATTGCGCACGGCATCGACTGGCACCGGGCTGACGATGCCGCCGTCCACATAGTGGTACTTGCCGATGGTGACGGGCTGGAAAACACCCGGCACGCTGCTGGATGCCCGCACGGCCTGGCCCACGTTGCCCCGTGCGAACACGGTGCGTTCGCCATCCTCCAGGCGCGTGGAGATGGCAACAAAGGGCTTGGCCATCTGCTCCAGCGGTTTGCGCTGCACCTGTTCGTTCACGTAGTCTTCGAGCTTCTGGCCGAGCACGAGGCCTCCGGAGGACAGTTGCAGGTCGCGGATCTTGGCTTCGTCCAGCGCCACGGCTTTTTCCTGCAGCTCAAAGGCGTTCATGCCGCTCGCATAGAGTGCGCCCACCACGCTGCCGGCGCTGGTGCCGGCCACGAACGAGGGCGTCAGGCCGTTGGCCTCGAGCATCTTGATGACCCCGATATGGGCAAAGCCCTTGGCCGCACCCCCGCCCAGGGCCAGGCCGATCTTGATCGCGGGGGCCGAGGTGGTGGCGGTAGGCGGCTCGGGTGTCGCTGCGGGGCTGGGCGGATTGCTGCCGCAGGCGGCAAGGCCGAGCAGACTCAAACAGAGCAAAGGGCGCAAAAAAACGTTCGGGCGCATGCCGGGAAATCCTGCTGTCATTAGGGCGCAAAGTATAGCGACGGGTGCCGGAGTCGCCGATGTGAGGGTTTGCCAATCCAAAAGCTTAGCTGCATACGATTTCCTGTAGTCGTTCCAGGCATGCATCCTTTGTCTGGCGCGATGCGCGAGCATCCCGTCTTGCCGACAATGTGATTTTCGCAAGCAAACCGGAAAGCGGCGGGCACCCTCCATTGTTGCGGCAGGGCAGTGGCTGCCGCAGCCCTTGGCTGCGAGTCTGCCGCTGCACCGCTGCGGCTGTGCCGGCATGGCGCTGCCGTTCGTCGCGGGAAGGTGTGCGACGGCGCTCGGGCAGGGCCTGAACATGCTGTCGGGCATGAGCATGCTCGGGGTCCGCTCTTGCGAAACCCGGCCGCCGGGCCGGTCTGCTTCCACCGAGCAGACCCTCGGGCGGCTAGGCTTCATGCAGCCCCAGCAGGCGCTGAGCCTTTTTGCCGGTTTTGTCATGCGATTGGCTACCCAATCGGGACAGGATTTCGCGCGCCATTCACACATGCGGGCCAGCCTGCTCAGAGGACGGGCTTGCAGCCCGTTTCTGTAATTTACGGAAGATTACTTTTTTCGATTGAATGTCACAAATTCGGACAAATTTGTCCTACAGGGATGCGGGAAAAGTTCGTATCCGGGTCAAAATGGTGGCTGGTTACAGTTGACCGTCATGTTTTTGCAAGCATTAAGGGAGAAATCGATATGACCACTATGTTCAAGCGTTCGGCTCAAGTTCTGGCCATCACTGCCCTGGCCTTTGGTCTGGCTGCCTGTGGCAAGTCCGAAGACAAGACCGCTGGCCAGAAGCTCGATTCCGCCATTTCCCAGACCGAGAAGGCTGCGGAAAATGCTGGCAGCAAGATTGAAGAAGGCACGGCCAAGGCCGGCGATGCTGCGGCCAATGCATTGGCCAAGGCGGGTGAAGCCGCGGGTGCTGCCGTGGACAAGGCTGGCGAGAAGATGGAAGAGGGCGCTGCCAAGGCTGGTGCCGCGCTGGACGATGCAGGCATCACTGCCGCCGTCAAGACCGACCTGATCAAGGCCCCGGAGATCAGCGCGTTGCAGATCAATGTGGACACCAAGGCGGGTGCCGTGACCCTGACCGGCACCGTGCCCAGCGAAGCCGTCAAGACCCAGGCCGGCGAAATTGCCAAGGCCGCCAAGGGCGTGACCTCGGTCAACAACAACCTGACCGTGAAGGCGGGTTGAGACCTTTCACCGGGATCTCGCATGAAGCCAGAGGACGCAAGCCCTCTGGCTTTTTTGCACCTGCATGGCACTAAGATCAGGGCATGACCCAAGCCGACCACAAGCTTTCCACCCATCTGATTCACCATCCCTACAGGGCTCCCTCGGACTTCGAAGGCCCCCAGCCAGCCGTGCACAAGGCTTCGACCGTGTATTTCGAGAATGTGCAGGCCATGCGCGAACGCCGCTGGCTGGACAAGAGCAGCTACACCTACGGTCTGCACGGAACTCCCACGACCTACACTCTGGAAGAGCGGCTGGCTTCGCTGGAGGGCGGCCTGCAATGTCTGCTGGTCCCCAGTGGACTGGCCGCGATCGCCACGGCATCGCTGGCGCTGCTCAGGACCGGCGACGAGGTGCTGGTGCCCGATAACGCCTACGGCCCCAACAAGACGCTGACCGAGGGTGAGCTTGCCCATTTCGGCATCGGTCATCAGTACTACGACCCGATGAGTCTCGATGATCTGGCCGCCAAGATCACCCCGGCCACCAGGCTGGTCTGGCTGGAGGCCCCGGGATCGGTGACCATGGAGTTCCCGAATCTCGTCGAGCAGGTACGGCTGTGCCGGGCCAGGGGGGTGACCACGGTGCTGGACAACACCTGGGGCGCGGGCCTGGCCTTTCGCCCCTTCGACCTGCTGGGCGACGGCAGCGTGGGCGTCGATGTCACGGCCCATGCACTGACCAAGTACCCCAGCGGCGGCGGCGATGTGCTGATGGGCAGCATCATCACGCGCAACCAGCCCCTGCATATGCGCATCAAGCTCGCGCACATGCGCCTGGGTCTGGGCGTGAGCGGCAACGACGCCGAAGCCGTGCTGCGCAGCCTGCCCAGCATCGGCCTGCGCTATCACGCACAGGATCGCTCGGCACGCCAGCTGGCACAGTGGCTGGCCACCCACAGTGCGGTGGCGCAGGTCTTGCACCCCGCCATGCCCGACGCCCCGGGCCATGCTCACTGGAAGCAGCTCTGCGCACAAGGCCCGGGTCAGGATGGCGTGGCTGCCGGTCTGTTCAGCGTGGTCATCGACGAACGCTTCGACCAGACAGCCGTGGATTGCTTCTGCGACAGCCTGCGCCTGTTCAAGCTGGGCTACAGCTGGGGCGGGCCCGTGAGCCTGGTCGTGCCCTACGACCTGCCAGAGATGCGCAGCCGTGCCACACCGCATATCAAGGCCGGGACCGTGGTGCGCTTTGCCATCGGCCTCGAGGATGCGACCGATCTGCAGGCCGATCTGGCCCAGGCTCTGCTCAAGGCCTTTGGTTGAAGCTATTCAGATGAGAGCTGGCAGCGCTTGCCTGCAGGCTCTTTCAAGGTTTTTATTGATCGAAGTCAACAATAGCCGGGTGCCATAAGCTCTTGTTTTCATAGTAAAAATGCGGAGGGCGGCATGCGGGCTTTCCGCAATGCAGATTCAAGGTTGAGCGGGTAACTTGTTCTTGTCGGCTGCCGCCACCGAGGCGCGGCACGGGCGACAAGGAGGGTCTCGCATGCAAGCTTCCCCTGTTTCCGAAGTCAAGGCCGAGTCCGGCAATCTGCAGATTCTGCCGCTGCGCTGGAGGCAGCCCTGGCACTGGCTGCTGCTCGGTCTGCGCGATGTGCGGCGCGCACCCGTCATTGCGCTGTTCTACGGCCTGTGCTTCTGGGGCATGGCGCGGCTGCTGGCCTGGGTGTTCCGCTCCAGTCCCGAATATGTGATGTCCATGGCCAG